>NZ_SJES01000006.1:0-240529 GCF_004762015.1 Halostella pelagica | reverse complement strand
AGCGGTACAACGACCTGGCACAGCAGGAGGGCGCGAACGTGCTGGTCGACCGGACGGAACTCGACGACGAGGAGATCCCGGACGGGCACGAGGACGGCCACTGGGTGGGGCCGTTCGTTTACGAGGCCGACTACGAGGAGGACCTGCGGTGTCTGAAAGAGGAGGTGTTCGGCCCGCACGTTGCGTTAGTGGAGTACGAGGGCGACATCGACCGCGCGATCGAGATCCACAACGACACGCCGTACGGACTCGCAGGAGCAGTGATTTCGGAGGACTACCGGCAGATCCACCGGTTCCGCGACCACGCGGAGATCGGGCTGGCGTACGCGAACCTGCCGTGTATCGGCGCGGAGGTCCAGTTGCCGTTCGGCGGCGTCAAGAAATCCGGCAACGGCTACCCCAGCGCCCGCGAAGTCATCGAAGCCGTCACCGAACGCACCGCCTTCACCCTCAACAACTCCAAGGAGATCGAAATGGCCCAGGGCCTCTCGGCAGACATCACAACGCAGGACGAGTGAACTCCCCGCTCTGACGGCTCTTACGTGCGCGCAGAGCAATGAGTACGAGCGTCTGAACCGAGAGTATCTCGACCACACCGTCCTACCCCTACTATGGTCGGGGGTGGGTATACCCGGACGTAGTACGTGGAGACAGCCACAATGGGGATCGACCAGTACTGTCCAACCTGTGATGCACACACCCAGTACGTCAGCGGTATCGAACACTGTACCGAATGCCGTTGGTATCTCCCACAGGGGGCGGACTGACAGCCGCCGTGAGTACTTATGGAAAAACACGTACTCGACCTCCTGTACAGGCACGAACCGCTTCACATCGGTGCTATCATCGAACGCTCCGATGCGCACCCGTCCATGGTTGAAGAGAGCTGTATGCGCCTGTTTCAGCAAGGCTACCTCACAACTGACAGCTGTGGGGTGTACCGTCTGACCCAGAGCGGTTGTCAGAAACACGAGCGAACGGAGTGACCCCGTGGATCAGTCGTTCGTTTCGACGAACTGACGAACCGGCCGGTCTGAAGGGCGAACCCGGCTGTTTCGTGAACGGATCCCCGGCACCGGAGAGCGCGACGCAACCGAAACCACCGGCGTTCGACATACACGAACATTTACGAGGGGCGAGATGTACTACCGTTACCTATGGGACCTCAGGCAAACAGGCCGATCAAAGCTCTCCTCACGATGGAGGAGATATTGAACGACCTCCACGAAAACGAAGGGGCCACCGTCACGGCCGTCGCTGAACGGATAGACCGCCCCAAAAGCGTCGTCCACGACTACCTGAGTACCTTGGAACAACTTGAGTACGTCGTGAACGACGACGGGAGCTATCGGTTGAGTCTTCGATGGTTAGACCGCGGCTGCAAGGTTCGAGACCGGGTCTCTATCTACGACCTCATGATCCCTGAACTCCGGCGATTGGCCGGTGAACTGAGCAACGAGATGGTTTCTTTCGCAGTCGAAGAGGAAGGGTCGGTCGTCGCTCTCGAAGTGATCCAGAGCCGGGAAGATATCGAATACGAAACCAACGCCGGAATGCGGTTTCCCATCCACTGTTCCGGTGCCGGGAAAGCCATTTTAGCCTACCAGCCTGAGGAGCGGATCGATTCCATCATCGAACGCCACGGCCTACCGGAGTTCACCGAGAAAACGATCACGACTCGTGAGGAACTCGTAGAGGAACTCGAAGAAATCCGTCAGAACGGCGTGAGTTACGAGTACGGCGAGTATCACTCGGGGATGGCGACCATCTCCGCACCCATTCTCACACCCGACGATACCCCGCTTGGCGGGATCAGCATTACGGGTCCGGAACGGCATATGTCCGAGCCAGAGGTCAAATCGACGCTCAGTAACAAGCTTCTATCGAAGGTGAACATAATAGAGCTAAATTACAGCGGGAGAAATTAGCCGCTCTATCGAACCATGACGCCCCTGCTAAGGCGTACGCGAGGCTTCGGGCGCGTACTCAACAGTCAGTCGCTCCCGTGTTCGCCGGGAACCGTCTCCGCGGTTAGTTCGAATCCGCGTGACTCCATCTCGTCGAAATACCGCTCCGGATCGAGACCGCTCGTTTCAGTGACGAACACTCCGTCCGACTCCACCTCGTTTTCGGCCATCAACTGAAGCGTTACTGAAAGCGGAACGCCGACGTAACAGCCGTACTCCCGCATGAGCGTGATGTCGTTGCCGCCGAAAAACGGGAACGGTTGCTCGAAGTGATACACTGCCTCTTCCTCCCGGCCGTCGACCGATCCGGTCACCTCCACCGAAAGAACGGTCTGTGGCGTCCAGTCCGTCTCCGGCGAGAGTTGTTCGGGCGGCCGCCACTCGTCCTCGTGGCCTTCGGTCTTTATCTGCTGTTGCATCGCGTCGAGCGGGTCGACAGTCGCTCCGTCGACCTCGACGGGGTCGGCGTCGAAGGCGTTCATCGCGTGGAGCGTCTCCTCGTACTGCCGCCACTCGTGATGCCAGACGCCCCGCGTCACGACGCGGCCGACGTTCGTCTCCTGTGCGACGGGCGCTTTGGGAAACGTCACGGGTTCGGTGTGCGTGATAAGGTAGGTTTCCTGCTCGCCGATCGGTTCCGGGAACTCGAAATCACGCGGCTCGCCGAACGGCGGGTGATCCGTGATGACCGACCCGTCCTCGTAGACGACTCGCTCGTCGACGTTCGGGTCGTGTTCGTAGGTCACGGTGTCCGTTAGTCCGGGGGTCGTCTGGGTGAGTAGACGCCACATTCCCCAGTAGAAGTTGACCTCGTCGACATCGTCAAACTGGTCACAGGCCAGCATCCCGAGCGCGATTGTGCTCACGAGCCCCCCGTTCGCAAACCAGAGCGAACTGTCGGCGTCCGCGACGGCGTCGGACTCGCCCAGTACGTGGTCGAACTCGAACGCGTTCAGGTCGACGCCGGTAATGCCGCCGACTGATTCGATAGCTTCGAGGACGTTCTCCTCGAAATGGTACGGGAGGCCGTTTACCAGATACGATGCTCCCGAGAGAACTCGTTCGATGTCTTCGGGGTCCGTAGCGTCGACCGCCTCGAACGAAAACCGGTCGTCGTCGATGAGTTCCAACAGCCGCTTCGCGTTCGTTTCGTCCGCGTCGGCCACGACTATCTCTTCGAAGTCACTGTGCTTGTAAAGGTCGTAAACGCAGGACGAGGTCATCGCTCCTGACCCGCCTAACACGACAGTCTTCCCAGCCATGTACTAACCTGGCTATCGTCGAGTTAGTTGAA
This sequence comes from Halostella pelagica, assembly GCF_004762015.1. Taxonomy (NCBI): domain Archaea; kingdom Methanobacteriati; phylum Methanobacteriota; class Halobacteria; order Halobacteriales; family Natronoarchaeaceae; genus Halostella; species Halostella pelagica. Next base: position 237,268 of record NZ_SJES01000006.1, on the reverse strand, counting down.
TATTGTGATCAGCGACCACACTGGACGGCTAACAGTGACCGGACGACCGGGTGCAAAGGCAATTTTAAAGCGACCGACTGCCGTATCTCGGAACGATGGGGAATTACTTCGCGTACGCAGTCTCGGCGATGGCGCTCTACACAGGGTGGGCATTCTTCGCGAAACTCTCGACGCAGGCGATCCCGCCCGAACAGAGTGTCATCTACACGTACGGATGCGCAATAACTGTCGCTGCCGGATTCTACTTGCAAAGCGAGACGCCGGTGCTGATCGACCCTCGTGGCATCGGGTTCTCCCTGATAGCCGGGCTCTGCATCGGTCTCGGAACGGTGGCGTATTACCTCGCGCTCGACGCTGGCTCCGCGACGATAGTCACGAGCATCAGCGGAATGTACATCGTGGGAACGGCGCTACTCGGCGTGGTCTTTCTGGGCGATTCGCTCACCGGGCTGAATTTGGTCGGCATCGCCTTCGCAGTCGGGGCAGTTGTGCTTCTCGCACAGTAACGAGCGTCACAGGTAGACGACGACGGTTTCGCGTTCGACTTCGACGTCGTACGTGTCGACAGGCGGTTCGCTGCCGTCGAGACCGGATCCGCAACTCGAACAGTCGGCATCGGGCATCGATGGGTCGGGTACGTCCCTCTCGCCGTCGGACTGACCGGCCTCCTCAGCTTCGGCCGTCGCTTCGAACGTCTTCGCTTTCACCTTGTGGGGGTTGAACACCGACTCACCGGTCGTAATGTCGAACTCCCAACCGTGCCACGGGCACTGAACGATCTGGTCGTCGGAGGTCCACTCGTATTCACCCGGTTCGTCGGACACGGTCGTGCCGGTTAGCTTCCCCTCACACAGCGGCGCCCGCTGATGGGGACAGTCGTTTTTCAGCGCGAAGTACTCCCCACCGACGTTGAACACACCGACGGAGAACCCATCGAGTGTCGTGATAACCCGTTCCCCCGGCGGCAGGTCGTCCGCCGAGCAGATCTCGAATCGTTTCTCGCTCATAGGTCTGTAGGATCGGCTGGCAGATCCCAGAGTTCGACGGCGTTCTCGTAGCGAACGGCGCGTTCGAGCGAGTCCTCCATCGGTGGAAGCCCCCACGTCGGGTCGTCGCCGTCCCAGTGCGGGTAGTCGCTGGCGAAGATGAGCATTTCGTCCGCGTGCATCATCTCCAGGATCTGGTTGTGTTGTTCCGCCGTTTCCGGCTCCTCGATCGGCTGACTCGCGAACCAGACGTTCTCTCGGATGTACTGACTGGGCGGCTGGTCGAGCCACGGGGCCTGCGACCGCAGTCCCTTCCAGTTCTTGTCTAACCGCCACATGAAATGCGGTACCCACCCGTACCCTCCCTCGATAAACGCCCATCGGAGGTCGGGGTACTCGACGAAGACCCCCTCGGTGACGATGCTTGCGAGCTGACCCATGTAGTACGCGCCGAGAAGCGTATGCCACTCTATGTAGGAGTTCGGATGACCCGCTCCCGTCGGCGCGTTACTCGTTCCGTGGCCCTCTGAAAACGGGTGGACCGCAATCGCGAGATTCATTTCCGCCGCAGCTTCGTACATCGGCCAGTACTGGGGGCGGCCGTAAGGAACCTCCGCACCGCCGGGGAGCATCACCTGACGCACCTGGGGATGGTCGCCGAATTCCCGGATGAGTTCGGCCGATTGCTCCGGTGCCTTCGGTGCGACGTACAGCGACCCGAGGAACCGGTCGTCGACCGGCAGACAGTCGTCGACGAGCCACTTGTTGTACGCGCGGGCGAGTTCGACGGCGTAGTCCCGGTTCGGCAGCGCAGCGAGGTTGAACCAGGAGTTCCCCGTCAACATTCCGTAGTCGATATCGTTTTCGTCGAAGTGGCTGCTGGCGAGTTCTTCCAGGTCCGTCCCGGGTTTGGATCCGTCTTCCCCCATCTCTTCCTGCCGGAAGAACCCGCCCGGGTTTCGGTACAGGAGCGTCGGTGCGACGATGCCGTCGTCCCTGTATCGCTCGGGGAGGTACTGCATTATCTCCTCGTCACTGGCCCATCGCTGGTGAATGTCCGCGTCCACCAGCGTGAGTTCACCCGTCCCGTCCGGAGTATCAACTGCTGTCGAGGTACTGTTTGGCATGGTCCGCGAGGACGACTATTCCCCCAGGTAATATAAAAGTTTTCACCACCTGACGGTTGTTCGCCCTGAGACGTGGAGATAGCATCCGTCAGACGGCCGTATGAGACCGATCTCGACCACAAAAAGAGACCGTAGCCGCAGTTGACGCAACGCGGTTCGACGTATCGCCGAATAAAAACCCGATGGCCTGTTCGTCATTGTCGAACCATACTATTACGGCCGCTGGCCGAAGGTATTTACAGGCGTATTACTGTAATTCAGGGCCTGAGATCACTGGTGAGAAGACGACATCTACTGGAACTGAGCGCAAAGGTAATTATTTTTATGTATGGGGAGTTGGATTTCGATATTTCAGTACGTATATGTCGAACACCGAGATCCGCGCCAGAAGTCGTCGTCGACCGGTTCACTGGAGAATCGACCGACTGGCCGCTAGGCGACAAGTAGTTTTAAATAGGTGTGTGCGATATCACCGCTCTGCAACACGAAAGTGTCCCAGCGAGTTCGATCTACAGTATGACTGATAACAATACACGATCTGAGGTCCGGCGTCACACGGATCTCACGATCCCGGTCGATTCTGAACAGGTAGCTGCGACTCGGTACGAGCCGATCGAGTGCGAGGGTCCGTCACCCGCACTACTGATGTACGTCCCGTACCACAAGGACGACTGGATCACGTACGGCTCGTACGACCCGCTGAACCGGTATCTCGCCAGCCGCGGGTACGAAGTCGTCGTCGCCGACATGGTCGGGACCGGCGGTGCGACCGGGACCATCGACGAAATGTTCGTCGCCGAACGCGAGGGCGAGGAGGCGGCCGAGATCGTTCGGTGGTTAGCGGCGCAAGACTGGACAACTGGCTCAGTCGGGATGTACGGGAAGTCCTACGGCGGGATCACGAGCCTCGCAGCGGCAGCGCGCCGACCGGAGGCCTTGGAGGCGATAGTCCCGATCGAAACTCCCTACATGGGGTATCGGAACAGCTACACATACGGGGGCCTGCACGAACTGCTCACCATCGGCATGGACTGGTTAGCGCTGATGCAGGTTCTCGACGTGAAACCTCGGAGCAAACGTGACGATGACGGGGATTGGGCGGAGGTCTGGGGGAAACGGCTCGACCACGTCCGCTCCCGGAAGCCCTGGATATTCCAGTTCTTCGACCACGAGCGGAAAGACGAGGCTTACTGGGGTGACAAGGACATCCCCGTCGGCGAAATCGACGTCCCGACGTTCGCGGTGGGCGGGTTCCGCGACCCGTACGCGATGGACACCGTCGACTACTACGAACAGATCGACGCGCCGAAACGGCTGCTTTTCGGGCCGTGGCGTCACACGATGCCCCATCGAGGCTTCGAAGAGGCGATCAACTTCCGCGAACAGGTCTCTGAGTGGTTCGATTACTTCCTGAAAGGAGAAGGGTCAGACCCGCTCGATGAGGCGACCGTCCAGACCTGGACGGAAGTCGACGGTCGCGGCGAGGACGGCGTCTGGGAGGGGTTAGACGAGTGGCCGTCCACGTCGAACGCGCCGGAGGGGTATCGCGTCGAACAGTTCGATCTCACGACGGACGGGGCAGAACCGACAGCGTCGCACGAAGGTGAACCGCTCGCGACGGAATACGAGTTCGACCAAACTGTCGGAATCGAGTCGACTATCCCGTACCGGTCTCCCGTTCCGACTCAGGACACGAACGGGGACGACGCTCGGTCCCTCTGCTTCGAAACGGACCCGTTCGACCGACCGCTCAAACTGACAGGGTCGGGTTCGGCGACGATACGACTCGAATCGACGTCCGCGGACCCGACGGTAGCGGTTCGGCTCGTCGATGTCGCACCGGACGGCTCGGCCAACACCATCACGGTCGGTGCGCTCCGCGCCTCTCGGCGGAACGGTCTCGACGAAGACGACCCGCTTGAACCCGGGACGGAGTACGAGATCGAGGTACCGCTGAATCCGAAGTCGTACGTGTTCGAGGACGGTCACAGGCTCCGCGTGGCGATCTCCGCGTCGTATTTCCCGTTCGCGAAACCGACGGGGGAACACGGCTCGTTCGTGATCCGATCCGCACCGGACGACCCGTCGAACGTTCGATTGCCAGTCCAGTACTACGGCGAAGAAAAGCGGGACCAAAACCGGATCGAGATGGGGGACCCGGACGACTCCCTACCGAACGCGCCGTCCGCGCTCACTCGCTCCGATGTGACGTGGGAGACGACCAGAGAGCGAACGGGCGACACCGGAAGCGTCACCAAAGAGTTCGAGAACACGCTGGATCTGCCTCATGTACGTCTCAACGAGACTGGAACGTACGAGGCGTCCGTCGAGAGCGACGACCCGTCCAGCTGGAGTGCTACCAACCAGTTTGAAATGACGATGGAATACGACGACGAGGTAATAGAGGTACACGCTTCTAACTCCCTCTCGGACACGATCATCGAGCTACAAACCACAATCACGCGAGACGGCACTCGGATCTTCGACGAGACGTGGACGAGAATGGGCAACGAGTGAATCGCTTCCGGGTCCCGAGACACCGCTACTGATACAGTCTCTAACGGACCATTCACCGACCGGAGAGCGTTCACGGTCCGTCCAGCTACCGTATTACTGGCAGAAACCGACGGAGAACGGTCTGAAAGAAGGCCGACGCTCCACAGGACATGAAAACAATTATATAGTGGTAGTATTCTTGTTATCCTATGCCATCTACTGGCAGGGAAGAGTCCATGGAGCGTCGGTCGTTCCTGCGTGTGGCCGGTGGCGCAGTCACTGCCGGCGCAGGATCCGTGTTAGCAGGCTGTACCACTTCGGACAACGGTGCCAACTCGGAAGACACGGAGACTGCGACGAAAACCGCACCGTCTCAGCAACAAAGCGGCGGGGAACTGGTCGTTGCGATGCAGTCCGACATCGAAACCCTACATCCGCACAAAGTCGCGAAGACGACGGACATCACAATGGTCGAAAACCTCGGGAACTCTCTCTACAGAGTCAACAGTTCTGGGGAGATCCAGCCGGACCTCGCGGCGGAAATGCCGACCATCTCCGACGACGGGAAAACGTACACGGTCCCGATACGGGAAGGCGTCACGTTTCACGAACCGTACGACCGCGAACTAACGGCAGACGACATCGTGGCGAACTACCGTCGTATTCTCGACCAAGACTACGGTGCCTACGGTCGCGGTAACTACGTCGGGACACTCGTCGGGGACGACATCGATCCAGAGGAGACGGTCCGGAAAACGGGCGAGTACGAAGTCACCTTCGAACTCGCCGAACCGTACGCTCCCTTCCTGTTCAAACAGGCCTCGATGTCCTCGTTCGGCTGGTTCACTATCGTTCCCATGGAAGCCGTCGACGAACACGGGAGCGACTTCGGGGCTATTTCGAACGGTGTCTGGTCGACGGGTCCGTTCAAATACAACCCGGACGAGTCGGTGTCCGGATCCGAGTACGTCTTCGACCGCAACCCCAACTACTTCAAGTCGGACGACCAGGGGAACCAGCTGCCGTACGTCGACCGGGTCGTCTACAAGCCGATCCCGGAAGCGAGCGTGCGGAACACCCAGCTTCAGTCGGGAGATATCCACGTGAGCGAATCCGTTGCGGCGACCCAGATAAGCTCGGTACAGTCCAGTTCCGACGTCGAAGTCAGAGAAAAGCCGAGCACGGCCAGGATGAGCCAGTGGCTCAACATCGTGAACTACGAACCGACCTCGAAAAAGCCCGTCCGGAAGGCGATGATGCACGCGATGAACCGCGAAGCCATCGTCCAGACCAAGTTCGATGGACACGCGACCGTTTCGGACAGCCTCTTCCCGTCGTGGCACTGGGCGTACGACGACGAAACCGCAGTGACGTACGACAACGACGTGGACGAGGCCGAAAGCTTGCTTGCGGACGCGGGATACGAAGACGGGTTCGATCTTAAGTGTGAGCCCGAGAACCAGCCGAAGTACGTCGACGTCGCAACCATCCTGCAACAACAGTTCAAGCAGGTGGGGATCGATATGACGGTCGAGCCCGTCTCGAAAACCGCCGCCTGGGAACCGATCAACAGCGGCCCGGCTTCGTCAGACTGGCACTCCCTCATCGGCGACTACACGTGGGGCTTCTCGGCGGACGACTACACGTACAGTACGTTCCACTCCGAAGCGGCGTTCAACTACACCCATTACTCGAACGAGGAAGCGGACCAGCTAATGGAGGAAGCACGTCACGTGACCGACCGCGACGAACGGAAAGACCTCTACGGCGAAGTGCAAAACATCGTCACCGACGATATGCCGAAACTGTTCCAGCTCTGGACGAACGTGATCCAGGGGCATCGTTCGAGCGTGCGGAACTTCCGCGTTTGGCCCTCGGCGTACATGGGCTTCGAGGACGTGTGGATCGACGAGTAGATGGCAGCGAAACGTATTAATATAGAAACCGTCAGAGCAAACCAATAATGACTGGAAATAGTGGGTTCGTCAACTATCTCGTCAAACGGGTTCTGTTAGGGATCCCCGTCCTGCTGGGCGTCTCGATCGGAGTTTTCCTCCTGATCAAACTCACACCCGGCGATCCTATCAACGCGATCCTCCCGACGCAGGCCCGAACCCCCGCGAACGTCGCGCAGGTACGACAGCGCCTGGGGCTCGGAGAACCGCTCTACGTACAGTACTGGTCGTGGCTCTCGAACGCGGTTCAGGGTGACCTCGGATATTCGTACAACCGGGGAGAGCCGGTCACTCAACTGATCCTGTCCCGCATCTGGCCGACTGCGCAACTCGCGTTTATAGCCTTATTAGTCGCACTGTTCATCGCGATCCCGTCCGGCGTGATCAGCGCGGTGTACAAGGACACGTTCGTCGACCACTTCAGCCGGATCATCGCGTTCGTCGGCATCAGCGTGCCCGCGTTCTGGCTCGGCATAATGATAATTCTCGTGTTCGCGCTGTTCTGGAAGCAACTCTTCGGATTCGCGTTGATACCGGCGGGTGGGTACGTCCCTCCCAGTGATAGCCTCATCGAGTGGCTCCAGTACGTCGCTGCGCCAGGAATTACGCTTGGCGTGGGATACGCGGCGTTGACCGCACGTATGACGCGTTCGACGATGGTCGACGTACTCAACGAGGAGTACATCCAGACGGCTCGGTCCAAAGGCGTCAAAGAGTCCGTCATCGTATCGATACACGCGTTCAGAAACGCCCTGATTCCGATCGTGACCGTCCTCGGTATCCAGATCGGGTTCCTGTTCAACGGGTCCGTCGTCGTCGAACAGGTGTTTCAGTGGCCGGGCATCGGCCGACTGCTCTATCAGGCGGTCATCGACAAGGACCTGCCGCTGATACAGGGGATACTGCTGTTCGTCGCGGCAGTGTTCGTCGTCGCGAATCTCGTCGTCGACCTGCTGTACGCGTACCTCGACCCGCGGATAAAATACAACTGATCCAGCATATGACGGACATTACCATAGACCGAGGGACGATGGTTGAACCGCTTCGGGAGAAGTACAACCAGTTTGCCGATACGTACAGACAGCTCGATGCGAGTGCGAGGATCTCGTTTTGGATCGTGTTCGGCATCGTAAACACCGCGATCTTCGCGCCGATACTGGCTCCCTACGACCCGGCAGCGCTCCATTACGAGGCATCCCTACAGGGGCCGACTCTCGCCCACCCGCTCGGAGCAGACCTCATGGGTCGTGACATACTCTCGCGGCTCATCTTCGGGACGCGAGCGTCACTCGCTGTCGGAGTTGTCGCTGTCGGGATCGCAGTCCTGATCGGAGTGCCGCTCGGTAGTATCGCAGGATATCTCGGCGGCTGGACCGACGAGTTCATCATGCGGTCCATGGACGTCGTCATCTCCATCCCCGCGTTGGTGCTGGGGTTAGCGATCGTCGGGGCGATCGGAGCCGGACTGGTAAACGTCATCGCGGTCGTCGCGGTAGTCTACTCGCCGCAGTACGCCCGGATCATACGGGGTAGCGTGCTCTCGGTGAAAGAGGAAGAGTACGTCGAAGCGGCCGAGAACACCGGTCTCGGAAACGCTTCAATACTGGTCAAGCATATCCTTCCGAACGCGTTCACCCCCGTAATCGTGCAGTCGACGTATCACGTAGCGACCGCGATCATCCTCGAAGCGTCGCTTTCCTTCCTCGGCCTCGGAGTTCAGCCGCCGCGACCGACGTGGGGGATGATGATCGCCAGCGGCCGACAGTACTTGCCCGGCGAGTGGTGGATATCGGTGTTTCCGGGGGTCGCGATCATGATAACGGTACTCGCGTTCAACATCCTCGGTGACGGACTCCAAGACGAGTTCGATCCGCGGTCGGAAACTGAAACCGGAGGTGGTGCGTGATGGCGTCGACCGAGAACAACGAGTCAGAGGCGGAAGCGGACCGCGTCACCCACGACGACGACGCGTTGCTTTCCGTGCGGAATCTGGAAGCCCGCTTCGATACGGAGGACGGGGCCGTTCGAGCCGTAGACGGTGTCTCACTGGAGGTTCGGGAGGGTGAAATCCTCGGTATCGTCGGGGAGAGCGGCTGCGGGAAAAGCGCTACCTCTCTGTCGATAATGCAACTCCTCGAATCGCCGGGCTACATCCACGACGGGGAAGTACGATTCAACGGCACTGACCTCGTCACCGCATCCAAAGAGGAACTCCGGAACATCCGCGGGAAGAACATCTCGATGATATTTCAGGAGCCGATGTCCGCGCTCAACCCGGTGTTCGATATCGGCTGGCAGGTCGGGGAGCCGCTACGCGTTCACGAGGATATGAGTGAGGCGGCGTCGCGTGAACGCGCTATGGAGCTGATGAAACAGGTCGGTATCCCGAGTGCTGAGGACCGCGTCGACTCGTACCCCCATCAGTTCAGCGGCGGAATGGCACAACGGGCGATGATCGCGATGGCGCTCGCCTGTGAACCGGACCTGCTCATCGCGGACGAGCCGACCACCTCACTCGACGTGACGATAGAATCACAGACGCTCGACCTCATCGAGAAACTCAACGAGCAGCGCGACATGGGCGTGTTGCTAATCACCCACAACCTGGGCGTCGTCGCGCAGGTCTGCGACCGGGTTGCGGTGATGTACGCCGGCCGCATCGTCGAATACGGTGATGTCGAGGACATCTTCCGTGACCCGAGACATCCGTACACGAAAGGCCTGCTTGACTGCGTTCCCGACCCGCGCCGAACGGACGTGTCCCCGACTTCGATCGAGGGTGAAGTTCCGGACCTCGCAGACCCTCCGGACGGCTGTAATTTCGCCCCGCGGTGCCAGTACGCTACCGAGGAGTGTCAGGCGACCGATCCGCGGTTGCAGGAGGTCGAAACCGATCACTACAGCGCCTGTCTCTGGGAGGATCCCGAATGACTGACGAACCAATACTCAAGGTGGACGACCTGCAGAAACACTTTTACGAGAACCAGGGCCTGCTAACCCGGCTCCGACCCGACCAGGAGGTAAAGACCGTCCGCGCAGTCGACGGGGTCGACCTCACGATCCAGGAAGGCGAAACTCTCGGCTTGGTCGGGGAGAGCGGCTGCGGGAAAAGCACTCTCGCTCGGTCGGTGTTGAGGCTCACTGAGCCCACCGACGGCAGCATTCGATATCGCGAGACGGACGTCACGGAGTTCAGCGAGCGCGAACTTCGCTCGTTCCGCAGCGAGGCACAGATGGTGTTCCAGGACCCGTTCTCCTCGCTGAACCCCCGGTACACGGTTCGCGAAACGGTCGTCGAGCCGATGAAGGTTCACGGTATCGGCGAGTCGAGCGAGGACCGCGATCAGCGCGCGCGGGAACTGATAGAACGAGTCGGCCTGGATAGCGAGCACCTCGACAGATATCCGCACGAGTTCAGCGGCGGACAGCGCCAGCGGATCTCGATCGCGCGTGCTCTCGCGGTCGAACCACAGGTCATCGTCGCTGACGAACCGGTGTCGGCGCTCGACGTGAGCGTCCAGATGCAGATCCTGAATCTCCTCAACGAACTACAGGAGGAGATGGGCCTCACGATGCTGTTTATCTCGCACAACCTCTCTATCGTCCGTCAGATCTGCGACCGCGTCGCGGTCATGTATCTGGGGGAGATAGTCGAGCGAGCGGAGACAGCGACGCTGTTCGAGGATCCGAAACATCCCTATTCGGAGGTACTCGTTTCGAGTATCCCGATCCCCGACCCGACCGTCGAGCGGGACAACATCACGCTGGAGGGGGACGTCCCGACTCCGATAGACCCGCCGTCGGGCTGTCGGTTCCATCCGCGGTGTCCGAAAGTCATTCCGCCGGACGACTGGGCGCACGACCAGGAGCTCTGGCGGCGTATCCTTCGACTCAAGGCCTCGTTAGAGACCGGAGAGGTAAACCTCAACGCGATCCGATCGAAGTTAGAGTCACAGACTGAGAGCCCCGTTTCGGAGGAAGACGTAAAAGAGGACGTTCTCGAAGAGTACGTGATCCGTGCGAACGTCGAGGGGGCCGACCGGGTTCAGATCCCCCCGGAGGTCGCGGACGACCTAGACCGTGCACTCTCTGCAGTCTTCTCCGACGACGACCCGGTCGAAATCCTCGACCGGTCGTACTCCAGTATCTGTGAAAGCACGGTTCCGAGCGAGTCCGACGTTAGCGATCATCGGAGCGTCAACTGTCATCTCCACGACGAAGAATTGAAACGTGACCAGCAACTGTCTACAGTAGTTACTGCCGATGAGCACTAAGTATCCTACCAGCGACTCGGTCGGGACCGTTCTCGCGAACGCGGTAGCTGACGTGGTAACCGAAGAGCGGACCGTCCTCTCCGACGAGGACTCACGGGCCATCGTCACCGAAGCCTACCGGAACGCCCTACATTCGGATCAGCGGGATCAGTTCGAAGCGGCTCTCCGCGAGCTCCGCGACGACACAGATCAGGAAAGCGTCGAAGGGGTGATCGACTCGGGAGTCCGTGACATCTATCAAGCATTAGCGCAAGACGATGTGCGTCTCATCGTCGAGCACGCGGTTTCGGTCGAGTTCGATCAGCGTGAGGTGTGGCTCTATCAGGTAATTCAGGGACGTGATCCGGGTAAACCGGACGAGTTGGGGTTCTCTAGTGACGTACAGAGTGCTGTCGAACACGGGGTTGCTCTCCTCTCCGAGTCCCGGTTCGATGATGCACTCGAACATTTCCGGTCTGCCGGCGAGCAGGCCTCGACGACTGACGATGCAGTCGCGTCGAAGGTGCTGAGTGCTTGGACAAACCATTTAGCCGGTCGAAACGAGCGTGCCCTCGACTTCGCGGAGGAGGCACTGCATCTGCACACCGGTTCCTTCACGAGTCGACTCGTGATACTGGTCGCTGACCACGCCGTTTCGAATCAGTCGACCCCTGATTCCCTCAGCGCAAAAGTGTATCTCCGGACCCAGGCAGACGTTGCGTCGGAGGGGGACCTGCAGGTGCGCATACTGAACGACCGGGAGGAGCGGAGGGAGGGTTCCGAAACCGAGTTCGTCCCGATACCGTCTCTCGAAGCGGAAACGACGATCGAGTTCACGCTCACCGGAGAGTTACACTCGTTCCCGGAACTCAGCGCATACTACGTCGCATTGGGACTCGTCGACGAGCGTCGCGGACTTCCGCGGAGCGTCGAGCAGGTGTTCGCGCAGGGTCCCGAAACTGCAAACGGGACTGAGGCGGTGCGATTCGAGAGAGAACAGTAACGCCGTTTTACGCCGGACTCACCGGCTCAGGGGTCCATTATCTTGGATTCCGCCTTCCGGAGGTGCTCCAGAAACGTCGTTTTGGAGACGCCGAACTCCGCACACATCTCTCGAACGGTAGTGTCCCGGGGCCACTCGTAGTACCCCTGTTGTCGTGCGAAGTTGATCACCTCCTTTTGCTTCGGCGAGAGGTTGTACTGGATCGGAAGCGGTTCGTGGCTGAGGTGCTGGTCACCGGAGATGATCTGGTTCACATCGATCTCCGCGTCAACCCGCTCTCGGATCCGGTCGAGACGGGCACTCATTTCCTCTCGATCCTCTCGGATGAACACCGGCCATCGCTCTCCGGTTTCCTGCACGTGGACGGGACTATGATTGATGAACCCTTCCGAAATCAGTGCGTCCCCGACGCTGTGACCGGTGTCGTAGTCGACGATGATATCGGTAGACGGCACGCCAAAAAGCGACTCGTACTCCAACTGCTGGCTCGGCAGGATAGTCACTGTTTCAGTGAACTCCGACCGTCTCACCGCGTCAATGAAGGCCTCTATTTCGTTGGACTCCGTATCGAACACGGTGAAGTGTCCTTTTGCAGTTCCATCAGAAATGCGATGAACACGGTGCATGAGCATCTCAGCGTCTGTTTCCGCTGCGGCGGTGATACCCCAGCAATCCGAGTGCCAGACCTGTAGTAGGGCTCGGTTTCGGGTCGGTTCCTCGGGTGAGTTCATGTTCGGTCACAGTGGTGCAGCCTGTATAAAGGAATACATTGCAGCAAGTCTCGGTACGGTATACCGCTCCTCTGATATCACCATCGGTCGATCGGCCGGATGCTACTGACGGTCGATCGGTTGGGTGATACCTAACTCTCAACGGGTAGTCGGCCGCCAGACAGTACCTATCAGCGAACACGGTGTTATTTCTTCGACGTAAACTTCGGCTCCGTTGCCGTGAATATCGACCCATGGGACGCCGGAATACGGCGGGGTTGCCGTCTTACTGTCCCTTCATACGCGGAAGGTGTGGGACTGACTCGTTGGAACCAGAAACGACTGTTTGACAGAATCAAATACCTGGGCCGGGGTTTCAATTGGTGAACACGTCGAAGTCGTTCGTCTGGACGTTGGCTTCGATCAGGCTCCGCGCTTCCGCGACGAGGTTCGGGAACGCCTCGGTGAACTGTTCGTCGTCGATACGGCCTCCCGGTCCGGCGACACAGATCGCACCTAAACAATCCCCGTCCGTACTGAGGATCGGTGTGCCGACTGCTCGGATACCGTGGATCTCTTCCTCGTCGTTGTACGCATACCCCCGTTCGCGTATGCGTTCGAGTTCGTCGAACAGCGTCCCTCTATCGGTGATCGTCTTGTTCGTTTGAGCCGGTAGCCCGTACCGGTCCACTATCCGGTCCACCCGTTCAGGGGACATCTGTGCGAGCATCGATTTGCCGGTCGCACCGTAGTGAAGATATCTGTGCTGTTCGAAACTCGTTTGCTGGTACTCTCTGTTGATCGTGTTCTCGCCGTAGAACCGATGGAGCAGGACGCACTTGCCGTCGTATTCTGTCGCGATCTCGCATATCTCGCCCGTTTTGAGCGCGAGTTGCCGCACAGGGTCTTTCCCGGCTTGGAAGACCAACTGCCGGTTCTTGACGTGGGCACCGTAAGTTATGAACCCGGTTCCCAGCCGATACCGTTCACCCGCCTGCTCGACCAGATCGTTTTGCTGTAACGTCATCAGGTGGGTGTGAGCGGTGCCTTTCGTCACGTCTACCTGTTCACTCAACTCGGCGAGGCTCATCTGCCCGTTCTCTTTCAGCACTGCTAGTATTTCGAACGCCGTTTCGAGTGCTTTGATTCTGCGCCCACCTGGAGACATGGCTACTATTACCAGGTGGCCAACCATAATATTTGGCATTATCAAATACGGTAGAATAGTCCGCTCGGTGAGACCAGTTGGTCCACCGTCAGTTGCCACCCAGTGAGACGTGACTCTATCCAGTCATCACGTCCCAAATCCCTGTAGACTACGGGGACGGAGTCAGCGCGAATTCACCGATGGTATTGGTAAACACACACCCTGTGTTGATCGAAATTATATGATAGATTTTTATACAGAGGGTTAATCATAGCACATGTCACACTAGGTGATACCATGTCAAATGTAAGAGAACGGTGGTCATCGGAACTCGGACTCGTCGCAGGCGCGATCGGATCGGCCGTCGGCCTCGGGAACATCTGGTTGTTCCCGATGTTGGTCGGTCAGAACGGCGGGGCGGCTTTCCTGATCCCCTACTTCATCTTCACGTTCAGTTTCGTGTGGACTGGGCTCGTGATCGAATTCAACACCGGCCGGATCGCCCAGCAGGGCCCCGCGGGCGCGTACGAAGAACTCGGGATGCCGTTCGGCAAGTACATCGGACTGATTCCGGGGTTCCGTCCGCTCGTCGTACTCATCTTTTACGCGAGCATCGCGGGCTGGACGCTCCGTTACATCGGCGCGCCGGCAAACGAACAGTTCTGGGCTGAACCCGGTGCGTTCTTCGGAACGGTGAATTCGGGGCTACAATCGGCTGTCTTCGCCGTGCTCGCCCTGGCGATCATCGGGTCTATCGTCTACTTCGGTATCGAGAAAGGTATCGAACCAGCGACGAAGTTGATGATCGGCTTGCTGTTCATACTCCTGGTGTTACTGGGCATACGGAGTGTCCTGTTACCGGGAAGTCTCGAGGGCCTCAGGTTCTATCTGGTCCCTGATTTCAGCAAGCTAACGACGAGAGTCGTGTTGAACGCGATGGCACAGGCCTTCTTCACGGCCAGCCTGGCCGGTGCGCCGATGATCGTCTATGGGAGCTACCTCAGTGAGAAGGCGGATACGGTCTCGGCAGCCATCACGACTACGTTCGGGAACGCGACTATCGCGCTACTGTCCGGCTTTGCCATCTTCCCCGCCGCACTCGCTGTCGGCGTCGAACCGAACGCTTCCGGTCCCGGACTCCTGTTCATTTCGCTTCCGGCGATCGCACAACAGCTTCCCGGATCGACGCTGATCGTGACCGGGTTTTTCCTCGCGGCGGCACTCGCGGCGATCTCGACCGGGTTGTCGATCCTCGAAGTTCCCGTCGACTCCCTCAAATACCACTTCGGACTGCCACGCAAAGTGGTCACGCCGATCTTGGTACTGATAGTGGCCGTCGTGGCGATCCCGACCGCGATGTCGTCGGAACTCTTCGACACTCTCACCACGATCGTGCTCTACACGGGGCCGCTTGCAGCACTGCTCGCCCCGCTTGGCCTGTTCTGGGCTTACGACGGCCGCCAAGCGCTCGAACAGATCAACGAAGGACCGGGAACCGAACTCGGTGACTGGTTCTTCTACTGGGGGAAGTACATCTATCCGGCCGGAATCCTCGCAGCGTATGCGTGGGACGTACTCGGGTGATCACAATGGCAGCAAGCACTACACAGGTGATACTGACGGCGGTCGGAGTACTAACGATTACCGTGGTTCCCTTCGTGTGGGGACTCTACAGAATGGTCAAACACACCCGGGAGCACGAACCCGGTGAGGACGAACGGGTCATGTAGGGGTTGCTCACTGCATCGGCGGTCTCGGAACCCGTTATCGACCCGGCATCACAGATCGAACGTTTTCCCTTCTTTGGCAACGCTGAACCCTGCTTCTTCCAGTTGCTTCCGTGCGTCTGACTCCGGATCGAGGAGCGGATTGGTGTGGTTTAGGTGCGTGAACAGGATTTCCGTGTCTACCGCTGCGAGCGCGTCTAGCGACGATTTCACGGTCGGGTGAGGAACGGTCTCCACTCGGTCGAGTTCGTCGCGACTCCAGAACGTTCCGTCGACGAGCGCGATGTCGACGTTCCGGATCAGGTCCAAGGCGTCAGAGGTCAACTGATCGATGTCGCTCATGTAGAGAAGCGACCGGTCCGGTCCGTCGATCCTGTACGCTAACGTTCCGGTCGGAACCGTCTCGCGGTGTTCGACCGGGACGGCCATTACCGACGCTTCGCCGAGCAAAACGCCGGACCCGTCGTCGATCAACCGGAGGTCGATATTCCCCTCGTCGACGAGGAGACGGAGCGGCACGTTCTCGCGGATAACGTCTGCGAGGCCCTCGGTACAGTAGACGGGTATTTCGTCCGCGTTGGCCGACTCCCGCCCGAGAAATAGTAGTCCCGGGAGATGCCCCAGATGCGCGTGCGTCAGGAACACGCTGTCCGGAGTCTCAGACAGTTGAAACCGAATATCCGGTGTCGCATCGAACAGATAGTGACCGTCGTCCTCAAGGCGGATCGCGCTCGAGTATCGGACTCGCTCTGGGTCCTTGCGAGCAGTCTCGCAGTTCGGACACTGACACCCTATGTGCGGCACTCCGGCATCCTGGGCGATACCCAGAACTTCTATCGACACCATGGATAATGCTACTGTATAGCTCAACCATCAAATTACTGGATACGACCGACACGTATCGAGTCGTACAAAGTGCGATCAGGAGCTACTCTCTCTGCGGAAATACGCGCACTGCGAGTGGGAGACATCTGCCCGAAATAGATGTTTGACATCATCAAATATAACGTCGCAGCGTCAGCGTCGGTGTTGACGCGTTCGAATGTATTCCCATCGGCCAACTGCCCTCGGTGTGAGGCACATCGGTCAACTATCTCTGGTGCGAGGTGGAGATAAGGTTCGGTAGCACGACCCAAATAAACCGGACGAGCGTGCGTGCAGCAACATTACATCACTACGTCTGTAATCCAGGCTGGTATCGGTGTGTTCGAAGCATTCGAACGGAATATCTGCGTCGACGAGAACTGATCGAACTGATCACCTGGCCCGTGCCCGATACCGTACTTTTACCCCATCTCACTCACACGTCGTCCGCTCGTGACATGGTCGATACTGCAGAAGGCGGTCGCCAGTGGGACAAAGAAGTGTCGGGACGGCTTACGACAACGTGTTTGACAGGTTACCGCTAGTCACGTTTGCCTCTATTCTCTATACTGGGCACGCCGACGATCACTATCAGCGGTACGAGCCGTTATAGATCATAGAGCTCAGTCGCGTTTTCGTGCATGATTTTGCGTTGGTCCTCGTCCGAGAGTCCGAGATTCTCGATGTCCGTCTTGGCTCGGTGTACGTCACCGATCACGTGTGGGTAATCGGAGCCGAGCAGGAGCTGGTCGGCACCGACTGAATCGATAGTACACTGCAGTGCCGGCTGGTGAAACGATACCGTGTCGTAATAGATGTCCCGGAGATACTGTTCGGGCTTCTCGGGGATGTTCTCCCGGCACTCGGGATACGCTCGATAGCCGTTGTTCAGCCGTTCGAAGAGGAATGGAACGCTGCCGCCCAGATGAGACATGTGGATGTCCAGGTCGTACTCTTCGAGAACCCCGTCGAAAACCAGGCGAGTGATCGCCATCGTGAGGTCGTTTTCGAACCCGACCAGCGGTGCGAGTCGATACTCCTGCATCGAGTCGACGTTCGCCGGCGGCATCGGATGAATGTAGAGGGGAACATCCAACTCGTCGACAGCCTCGAAAAAGGGACGATATCGGTCGTGGGAAAGCGGCGTGTCGTTGACGTTCGAACCGATGTTGATGCCTTTAAGGCCTAAATCGTTGATAGCCCGCCGGGCTTCTTCCACAGCTAACTCTGGCGTCCGCAGGGGGACACACGCGAGCCCCGAGAACTCGTCGTAGTCGCTCTGAATGCGGGCGTACGCGTCGTTGGAGGTCCGGGCTAGTTCGAGTGCGGCGTCCCCGTCGAGGAAATCGACGTTGGGGATGCTGACACTCAGCATCTGGTGATCGATACCGGCGTCGGCCATGTCGTCGAGACGGACGTTTAGATCCGTCATCGGGGGCGTGAGCGTGACGACACGTGACCCGTCCGAGACGATGACATCTCTCCCGGCCTCGTCAGTGGCGATGGAGTAAGCGCTGTCTGAGGCATCGAGGGTTTCGAGATAGTTTTCGGGATAGTAGTGGTTGTGCAAGTCGATGGCTCGTACCATGATTAGGAGCACCAGTCAGTATCGTAAAAACTTTGGGGTGTTTTCGATCCGTACTCGGGGGGTCGGTATCCTGAATCTCTTCGAGAGGCAGTTCGGCGCAGCGAACCGAGATCAGTCACGTACCGAAAATAACCACGGCGACGGAACCCCCGTCTCAACCCACGGAGTACGGGATGTCAGGAGGGAGACGAGAAATCAGCCGAACACGGACGAGATGGTCCTGTCGAGCGCGTCAACTGCGGTGTGGATGTCCTTCTCGCCGATACAAAACGGCGGGGCGACCATCAGGTTGAACGTCGGTCGCCCAGGACCGAACAGGACGCCGTGGTCAGCGGCGGCGGTTCCGAGAACGTCGAATATCGGGTCGACTCCGTCCTCGACTCGGTGGTCGAAAACGGGCTTCTCAGTGCCGGGCGTGTCGAACTCTACCGCCCAGAGGAAGCCGCGGCCACGTACGTCCCCGACGACGGGATGAGTCTCCGCTAACTCGGTGAGACGGCGTTCGAGCGTCGGCGCGAGTTCCCGGACGGTTTCCAGTAGTCCGCTCCGGTACTCCTCCATCGCCGCCACGCCAGCGGCGCAGCTAACGGGGTGACCGCCCCAGGTCTGGCCGATGTCGAACCCGTTAGTGCGGATGCTCTCTGCGATGTCCTCGCGTAACAGTACGCCGGCCAGCGGGGCGTACCCGCCGGTCACACCCTTCGCGAAGGTGACGATATCCGGCTCCACGTTCTCCGTCTGATATCCGAACCACTCGCCGCAGCGTCCGAACCCGGTCAACACCTCGTCGACGACGAGCAGGCAGTCGTAGGTGTCACAGATCTCTCGGACGCGCTCAAAGTACCCAGGCGGAGCAGTGTAGGCACCGCTCGTCCCGGCGACTGGTTCCGTAATTATCGCTGCGATCGAATCCGGACCTTCGTTTCGGATGACGAACTCGAGATGATCGGTCGCCAACTCCGCTAGTTCCTCGGGCGAATCGGCGTTGAACGGTGACCGGTGTGTGAGCGGCGGTAGAAAGCGGACGGCCCCTGACGTCGAAGCGTACTGCTCTAAGGTGTTCCGCGTGAGCGGGTCAGTCGTCAGGCTCCCGGCACCGTACGTCGAACCGTGGTACGCCCTGTACCGCGACAGGACCTTTGGAGCGTCCTGATGCTCGCGAGCGACGTGGACGGCGAGTTCGACCGCCTCGCTCCCAGACACGGAAAAGAGCACGTCGGTGTGGTCGTCGGGACTGACCTCGACGAGTTGGCGAGCGAGTTCGGACCGACTGTCGGTGCTGTGTTTCGGGGCGGCGTACGGAAGACTGTGAAGTTGTTCGTACATGCCCTCGGTGATGGCGTCGTTGCTGTACCCTGCGTTCGCACAGTACAACTGCGAGACGAAGTCGAGATAGGTCGTCCCGTCCCCGTCTGTTACGGTCGCGCCGTCACCGTCGACGAGCGTAAGGCCTTCCGAACCCGGGACGTGCCAGTGAGGGATCGCCGGGTCATCAGCCGTCACATCGCGGTCTGTTGGGCCGTCAGGTTGCATGGTTGGGTCTGTCTACCGTGAACGCGGTTGACGTGAATGCGTACACTGGTCTGACCCTTGGTTCTTGGGGTGCTGAACGGAGGAAAAACAGGTGTTCGGCTCCGAGAGACGGGTCCGGTAGACGCGTCGGTTACCGGGCCCGCAGTTTCCCCCGGACGTAGTTCGTCCACCACAGGACCCCGAAGATGCCGCCGGCGAGGGCGAGTGTGGCGAACCCGAAGAGATGAACGATCATCGCGGTGCCCCTGAGCGATGACGGTCCGACCAACCAGGCGAGTATCCCTATCGTCCACCACCCGCCGCCCGCGAGCGCTATCGCGGCCAAGCGCGGATGGACGAATCGGTCGAAAACTGACATGGGTGTTGGATCATCCATCGACCGCGGACGTTTATTATCCTTTGTGTGCGCAAAGTGCGGCCGACGAGGCAGTTCAGGTCACGTGATCGACGACGTCACCGAGTTTCATCGCGACGGCGAGTACGACCGTGACCAGAACTAGGATGATCGTCGACACGACGTTCATCGCGATCGTCCCGCCTTGGTTGATCAGCGAGAACATCTCTATCGTGAGGACGTCGAGTTGTCCGGAGATGAACAGCGCCCGGGTGTAGTCCTCGAACGAGCGGATGAACGCGAACAGGAACCCTGCTGCGACGGCCGGCCGGATTATCGGGAAGGTGATGTCGCGGAACGTCTCGGGAACCGTCGCACCGAGGTCCCGTGCACACTCTTCGAGCGATTCGTCGAACGCGTAGAGCCGGGTCAGGACCGCGAGCAGGACGAACGGGAAGCCGTAGGCGCTGTGAGCGACCACCAACGGGAGAAATCCCGTGCTATCGCTCAGGAGCGTGTTGAAGAAAATGAAAAAGGACGTTCCGAAGACGACTCCTGGGACTATCATCGGAAGCAGACCAGCCGTCACGAACAGGTTCTTGAAGCGGAACTCGTACCGAACGACGCCGAAGCTCGCGAGAACTCCAAGCACCGTCGCAACCGACGCCGAGACTGCCGCAAGTTGGACGCTCGTAAACGTCGACCGGATGAGTTTCTCGTTCACCGCTGTCGCCCCGAAATGCTTCAGAGTGAATCCCTCGAAGGGGAAGACCGCGGTCGGGTTCTCGGCGAACGAGAGGAAGACGATTATCACGAGCGGGACCCAGAGAAACAGAACGAGCAACACCGTATACAGGTAGAGCCCGTCTGCGACGAAATCGCGCTCGGTAACGAACTCGCGAATGCGAGTTCCTACAGCCGACGTTCTTTCCCGCGCGTTCCGACCCCGACCGACAGTTTCCGCCGTCGAATCCCCTGTCATTGTTGGACAAACTCGTTGAGGCCGCTTATGCGGTAGAGGATGGCGATCGTGATCACGACTGCGATCGCGATGAACATGGCCATCGTGCTACCGTATCCGATGCTGTAGCCGGTGTACACCCGCTCGACGATCATCTGGCCGATCATCAGGAACTGCCCGCGAGCGAGGAACTGCGGTGCGAGGTACGCCCCGAGTGCGGGGACGAACACGAAGATACTGCCCGTGATCACTCCCGAACTGATGAGCGGAACCACCACGTCTTTGAACGCCGTCATTCGGCCCGCACCGAGGTCTCGGGCCGCTTCCACCAGCGAGAAGTCGACGCCGTCCAGGCTCGCGTACAGCGTGAGGAGCATGTACGGGACGAAAGCGTGCGTCAGGGCGACGATCGTAGGTATCAGGCCGTAGTCGAAGACGCCTAACGGCGCGCTTACGATCCCGAGATTCAACAGGACGTTGTTCGCGGCTCCGTTGTTTCCGAATATCTTCAGCCAGGCGTACATCCGCACGATGAACACCGAGAAGAACGGAACGAGCAACATGAACAGCGTGACCTTGACGAACGGACCGCTCCGGCGTGCAAGGAGGTATGCGACGGGGAACGAGACGATCAACGTCGTAACGGTCGTCGCCCCGGCGATCGCGTACGAGAGGTACAGCGACTTGACGAACGGTGCCTCCCAGAACGCCAGTCCGTTCCGGAACAGCAGGTCCTCGTAGTTGGCCAGAGTGGGCTCCCAGATGATGTTGAAGTATTGGTCAGTGGTCGTGAAGCTGACGGCGACCAGAAACAGCATCGGGAGGAGGACAAACAGCAACAGCCACGCTGTTGCCGGCCCGATAGTGAGACTGATCTGTGACCGTGAGGAACTGAGGGACTTCCGTACCCGCTCGCGGACCCGTTCGTCTGAGCCTTTTGTTGCCATTGTTGTGTGAAACAAGAACCGGGTGGGTTACGTTCGAACTTCCTCCCATGCCGAAACCCACGCGTCTTCGTTTTCGATTTCCTTGTACGGGATCATCGACTCGACGCGCGACGGGTCGACGTCGATGTACTGTCCCTTGTCGCCCTCGAGGGAGGCCGCGGTTTGGGAATTGGTGCTCGCGAACCCGGACTCGGCCAACCACTCGCCGACTACCTCCGGATCGATTATCGCGTCCACCACTTCCCAGGCCTTCTCTTTGTTGTCGGACTCCTTCGAGACGACGGCGGCCTCGAACCACGTCAACGCACCCTGTTTCGGCACTGCCATCTCGATCCAGTCGTTCCCCTCCATCTTGAGTTGGGCAGTGACGAAACGGTACGAGTGTCCCAGGTGAATGTCTCCGCCAGTGAACATCTCTTTGATCTGCGACGGTGCCGCGTAGTAGGCCGCGACGTGGTCGCTCTGGTCTATCAGTTTTTCCTTGACGTTGTTCAGCTGTTCGTCGGAGAGCGTAACGCGCCGTCCCTCGAACGCGTCCTGATACCCCAGTGCCAGCGCCGCGTGGCCTATCGCTTTCGTATGCTGCGTGAACGACCCGATCGACCCCGAGTATTCCTCGTTGAACATCATCGAGAGGTCCTCCTCGTGGTCCGGGACCTCCCGACTATCGTACGCATAGGTGTCCCAACCGAACCGCTGGGGAACACCGTAAATCGTGCCGTCTTTTCCAGCCTGGGTTTCCGCCAGTTCCTTGTAGCGGTCGTAGATGTTGTCCCAGTTCGTGACCACGTCTTCTTGCAGGGGAGCAACGAGGTCCGCGTCGATGAACTTGGGCATGTAGTTGTTGTTCGGCATCGTCACGTCGAACTCCGTGTTCTGCCCGGAGTTCCACTGCGTGAACATCGGTTCAGTGCTGGTCACCGTCGAGAGTTCGAGGTCTGCGTCGACCTTCTCCTCGATCTTGTCCCAGACGTTCTCGAAGGTAGCCCAGCCCAAGACGTTGATAGTGGCGTTGCCGGTCCCGCCGAGGTTCTGTAGACATCCCGAGACGCCGGTGACGCCGATTGCCCCTGCGACGCCGGTGGATTTCAAGAACGTCCGCCTAGTCGTGCGACTCGCACTGAGATCTTTTGGCATGACATCTTCTGACATAGATAATCAACATTAAATAGCTTTCTTAATAAATCTGTCATATGTTGTCGGAAGGGGTGATTATTACTGGTAAATCCGAACTCATTCGCGTGAGACGGAAGACTGAGACACAGATCAGATCCGTCACTCGAAAATCGTGACGCCGCTCTCGTCAATCGAGACGGAGACCGTCTTGCCCTCCTCGTAGGTCTCTTCCGTATCGTATGCAGTCACGTCTAGTTCGAAGGTCGGATCGGTCGTGGGAGACACCATATACTCGACGTGGTCACCCTGGAAAAACCGGTCGACGACCTCCGCCTCGAAAAGACCCCTCTCTCCTGCGTCGAGACGAACGCTTTCGGGCCGTACCGACAGGGTTACGTCCCCCTCAACGTCCGATCTCGTCGTCGTCCAGACGGGACCGCCCGCCCCCTCAAGTTCGATCCGAGTCCCTTCCGCCACGTCTGTTGCTTCGCCGGCAAGCAAGTTCGTGTCGCCGATGAAGTCGGCAACGAACGGGCTGGCCGGGTTGTGATACACGTCTTCCGGGGTGCCGACCTGTTCTATCTCCCCCTCGCGCATGATGGCGAGTCTATCTGACAGCGTCATGGCGACCTCCTGGTCGTGGGTGACATAGAAGAACGACCCCTCAACCTCTCGCTGGATCTTCGCCAGTTCGATCTGCATGTGTTGCCGAAGCTTCCGGTCCAGTCCGGAAAGCGGCTCGTCCAGCAACAACACGCTCGGCTTGTTCACTAGCGAGCGAGCGAGCGCCACGCGCTGTTGCTGTCCGCCCGAGAGCGCCGTGGGATCTCTGTCCTCGGATCCGGGGAGGTCGACGAGGTCGAGATACGTCGAAACGCGCTCGGCGCATTCTTCGTCCGGGACGCCAGATTTCTTCAGACCGTACTGTATGTTCTCTCCGACCGTCATGTGCGGGAACAGCGAGAGGTGCTGGAACACCATGTTGGTGTCTCGCCTGTTTGGCGGAACGTCCGTCACGTCGGTGCCCTCGAACAGCACCTCCCCTTCAGTCGGGCGTTCGAACCCGCTGATCATCCGGAGACAAGTCGTCTTCCCGCAGCCGGAGGGGCCGAGAAGAGAGAAGAACTCGCCGGACTGTATCTGGAGGTCGACCCCATCGACGGCGACGAGGGAATCGAACTCCTTGCGGACGCTATTCAGCTCTACAAGGGGGCTTGTTGCCATATGACGTGTTCATTCGGGCATCCGTATTAAATATGACGCGTAAGTTCGGTCGGACTATCCCGAACGAGCGTCGAGACTGAAGCTACGAGTGATGTCCGAGATATCGGTGTATCTCGTCTGTCGTGTCCTGTGCTCCCGAGGCGTAGTCGAAGAGGCTCCGACGGGGTCGACGGCCACGTGAGACTGTCTCCGACCCACAGATATATGCCCTCCGCGTCTAACGTTGTCGACAACGATGAGTTCACCAGACCGATCGACAGGGGCGACTCTCTTCGCTAACGCGTTAGAATCGTACTCGATCCCGTACGTGTTCGGGAACCCCGGGACGACGGAGTTACCCCTCATCGATGCCGTCGCGGACAGCGACGAGTGCGAGTACGTGATGGCGCTTCACGAGGACATCGCGGTCGGAGCGGCGTCCGGATACGCGAAGACGCGTCAGTATCACTCTCACCACGACGAGGACGTGAACCCGGTGGGCGTCGTCAACCTACACGCCGCACCCGGGCTGGCACACGGACTCGGGAATATTCACGGCGCTAGCTACACGGGTGCGCCGCTCGTGGTCACCGCGGGCATTCAGCGGAGGGACTTCCAGCACGAAGAACCACTGCTGAGCGGCGACCTCGTGGAGATGACCCAGCAGTTCACGAAATGGAGCGCGATGGTGAACCACGTCGATGCACTGCCGGACATGCTCCGAAGAGCGGTACGGACGGCGCTTACCCCCCCGACCGGACCGGTTTTTCTCGGTCTCCCGCTGGACGTTCTGCGTGAACAGACTACCGAGGACGTGGCCCCGCTTGGCGTGATTCCCGGCGGTGGGAGAGGTGAACAGGTACAGGTCGAACGCGCCGCAGACCTGTTAGCCGACGCCACGGAACCAGTCATGATAGCTGGAGACGGCATCGCGCGCTCGGGGCGGGACGCGATCAACAGCGCGGTCGAAGCCGCGGAGGCGGCGGGCCTGAGAGTCCACGGTGAGATTCTGGGCTCGGAAGTCAGTTTCCCGGGCGACCACGAACAGTGGCATTCGTTTCTCCCGCCGAAGGAGTCCGTCGCTCGCGAGCACATGGACACGGACACGCTCCTCTTCGTCGGTTGCTCGACGAACACGACCATAACGGCGTACGAAACGCCGCTGGTCCCCGACGACGCCACCTGTATCCACGTCTCCGACGACCCCTGGCAGGTGGGGAAGAACACCCGGGCGGACGCCGCGATCGTCGGCGACCCTGGGTCGATCTTGGACGAGATCGCGGACGCCGCTTCGGACCGAATCGACGAGAAAACACGGAAAGAGCGAGTCGATCAGGTTCGGGGGTACGCCGACGAACCCGGAGATGTGGCTGACGAACCCCGGTCGGAGTTCGAGACGGCTTCGAAGTCCGAGTTCGTCGACACACTCCGTTCCGTCGCTCCGGACGCGTTCATCGTCGACGAGAGCATCACGACGAAGTACGTCCTTCTGGACCGGTGGCCCCTGAAACCGGAGCAGTTCCTTTCGACCAAGGGCGGGGGACTCGGTTACGGCTTGCCGTCCGCGGTCGGGGCCGCGTTAGCCGAGAGCCTGCGCCCGGACCCCCGAGACGTCGTCGGACTCGTCGGTGACGGGTCGTACCTCTACTACCCGCACGCCCTGTACACCGCCGCCAGATACGGCGTCGACCTCACCGTCGTGGTACCGAACAACCAGAGTTACACCGTCCTCAAGAACAATACCACCGACATGCTCGGCGGAAGCGAACCCGACTACGACTTCGACGAGATGGGGATCGACATGGACCTCACGGTCGACATCCCGTCGATGGCCGAGAGCCAGAGCGTGAATAGCCGAACGGTTATCGACCCCGACGAGATCGAGGCGGCCCTTCAGTCCGCTTTCGACGCGTCCGGCCCGTCGCTGGTCGACGTTCGTATTCACGACTGACTCGGCTGAACAAGGTTTTTATCAGTGGCGGGAGAAGTGCGTCACAGAAATGTACGAACGACACTTGGCGGGGCGCGCACGGGAGCTCGAACCAGTCGGGATCCGGAAAGTCGTAGATATGATCGACGGCGAAGACGCCATCCCGTTGGCTGCCGGATGGCCGAACCCGGAGAGCTTCCCTCTGGAAGACATGTCGGAACTCATACAGGGGAGTCTGGAGGAACGGGGGGACGAGATGCTGCAGTACGGGGTGACACAGGGCGTCGAGAGACTACGTGAGCAGATCGCGCATCGACTCGGATCGAAGTTCAACGTGGACGCTCGAGCCGGGGAAGTGATGATTACAAGCGGCTCGCAACAGGGGCTCTATCTACTTTCGCGAGCCCTCCTCGAAGACGGTGACACCGTCGTCGCCGGTGCACCGACGTACGCGGCCGCACTATCAGCGTTCGAAAGCCTGAACCGCACGGAATATTCGAACGTCCCCATCGACGAAGACGGGTTAGACATCGACCGTCTCGAAGCCGTCGTAGAGGATGAGTCGCCTGCGTTCGTCTACACCGTCCCGACGTATCAGAATCCGACTGGCATCACGATGAGCGAGTCGCGCCGGGAGCGACTGGTCGAACTGGCCCACGAACACGACTTCCTCATCGTCGAGGACAACCCCTACTCCGAACTCAGCTTCGAAACGGCTCCGCCGGATCCGATAAGCAGTATCGACCGTGAACGGACTATCTATCTGGGTACGTTCTCCAAGGTTCTCGCGCCGGGGTTCCGGGTCGGCTGGATCGTGGCCCCCGAAGAGATCATCGAGACGCTCGAACTACTGAAACAGCCAAACGACCTGCACACGAGTAGTTTCTCTCAGTACGCCGCGGCGGACTACCTCCAGTCGGGCGTCATCGACGAGCAGATCGAACGGATATCCGACCTGTACGTCGAAAAACGCGATATCGCTCTCAGAAGCCTCGCGGATACCATGCCCGAGTACGTCGACTGGACGCGTCCCGGCGGCGGGATGTTCCTCTGGTTGACCCTCCCAGACCGGTTCGACACCGAGGCGCTTCTCGCGGAGGCGGTCGACAACGGTGTCGCGTACATTCCGGGACACGCGTTCTACGCGACCGACCCCCAGTACAACACTATTCGTATCAACTACACGTACGTCGATGACGACACCCTCAGAGAAGGTATTGAACTGCTGGCGCAGACGATACGCCAGCACGACTTCGAGGACGCGTAAGCTACCCACTTTTCGGCTCGTTTTCCTCCCCCCGATGGGGAATCGGTGGCTGCAAGAGTCTGTAAACCGGCCTACCGTGAGACCTTCGAACGAGGGTATCAGGATCCCTTGTCCGGGCAACCGCCGTCGGAGCTGATCCGAATTCATGCACTGTGTTCGAACATATCGAATTCCGTTTGTCGAACACACGGTGAGTCGCTCACGGGCCGAAAACAGGGGATATCGTTCTCCAGCATTTACGCAGCTATACCTGTAAAATATACGCCAGAGCGCGTCGTGCGAATACTTCGAACGAGACGT
The DNA here is from genome assembly GCF_004762015.1 of Halostella pelagica. Classification (NCBI taxonomy): domain Archaea; kingdom Methanobacteriati; phylum Methanobacteriota; class Halobacteria; order Halobacteriales; family Natronoarchaeaceae; genus Halostella; species Halostella pelagica. The sequence goes on along the minus strand of NZ_SJES01000006.1, from coordinate 209,821 downwards.
GTGTTACGAGTACAGGAGGTCGATTTCGATGTCGCTGGCGATTTCGAGTAGTTGGCGGGGGAGTTCCTCGGAAAACAGTTCACCCTGTAGACGCCGTGCGGGGCCAGACACACTGATCGCTCCGATAGCTACGTCTTCCTCGTTCCGTACCGCCGTGCCGGCGCCGTGTAATCGATAGCCGGATTCCTCGCGGTTGAACGCCACCTCTTTCTCTCGTATTCTAGAAAGTTCTTCGTACAGCGTTTCCGGGTCTGAAATAGTGTTCTCTGTCACTTTCGCTAAACTGTGCTGTTCGATTATACTTTCGACTCGCTCGTCAGGTAGATACGCGAGAATAGCTTTTCCGGCCGCCATCTGATGCATCGGAACGTGTTCTCCGACAGAGACGTTCGACTGGACCGTGTTCTCCCCGGAATGGCCGTAGATCGGAACTGCCATCCCGTTTTCCTCGATGACACACCAGACTTTTTCTCCGGTCTCTTTCGCGAGTGTGTCCACTCTTTCTTTGGCTACGGAGTACAGCGCGTGGTTTCTGCGGGTTTGTATGCCGACATCGAGCGTCTTCAAACTCAGGCGATACCCCCGCTCTGTCCGCAGTACGTACCCCGTGTCTATCAACGTCTCTAGATGCCGGTGAATAGTACTCTTCGCGTACGGCAGTTCCGTCGTCATATCGCGAAGCTCTAACTCGTCTTCTCCTTTCAGTAATTCGACTATTTCAACTGCTTTTTCCAAGGTTGTGACGGGACGGCTCGGCCCCGAATCCGCGGTCATACTGTGTCGGTGTACGGTCACCGACTTAAGTGTATTCGAGCCATTCGAACAGAAGGTCTTCTTGACCAGGTCGACATTCCTCAATCGGAGAGTCCGGTCCGCTGTGAACCGTTCCGTCGGGCACCATCCCGGTGTTGAAATAGAACCGTCCGATATCCGTCGCGAGACGGCATAACTACTAATATATTAGTATTATTAAATTCTGATGTATACGAGAGGTATACAGTACAACAGATTATCTACGCCTTCGGATACAAAGCGAGTCCCTACGACCCGAATTTGACTCCCGAAAGCGATGCTGTCGGCGTGTCTGTACTGGACTAGCGCGCTCTACTGTCACCGAACTGGCGCTGTCGACACGGGGGAACAAATCAGTAAGGGAACCGATACTGGCTACTGTTTCGCTGGCAGCGACGGCAAAGAAAACGGTGAAACCCGAGGTGTGAACGGACGCGTGCCGTTCAGGCGGATCTAACGTCGAGAGTCCACCCGGGATCTTGCCCCGTCTGTGCAATGTGGTCGGAGCGACACGCCGGACAGTAATCGGGCGTGTCAGTTACGTCCCGGGGCACATAAACCGCGCCGCCACACTCCACGCACGCATCAGCGACGATGGTCGCGCAGTCGACGCAGACGTTGAAGTCGTCGACTGTGAGTTCGCGCAGGGGTTCGAGTTGTTTGTCTAGCTTGTACTCGTCGATTGCCGCCTGACAGTTTTGGCACGGTTTCATGTCTATCCGCCCGATACCATGCGACGGGATCACATATGTCTATCGCCCGAGGCAGTTCTCGGGTGATTGCCGAAGAAGAGAGAACGCTTCGCACGCCCGTGGCCGTGAAGCATCATAATGACTAACTGAACCAATTCTAGTAAACAGGCTATCACGGTTTGGGCTCCGACACTTGGTACACAGCAACTGTCGTATACAGAGAAATCCGAGTTCAATTACGCGCCGCCGGAGGCTCCTGAAGCTGTTCGACGATCGGCTCCTGTAAATCCAGCGCCATCCGTAGTTCAGACAGCCGGTTTTCGACGAGATCGAACCCGTTGTCTCGACAGATCGTGACCGCTCTCTCGTTTAGTTCAGACAGGTTGGCCCTGAGCGTCCGGTGGTTAGTGTCGTCAGCATGCGCGATCACTTGTCTGATGAGTTCCGAACCGATACCGCAGTCTCGGTCCTCCCTCCCGACGAATATCAGTACGTTCGGGTCGGCCGAGTTAGCAGGGGTCACAGCGGCGTGTCCAATGACCTGGTCGCCGTCAAGTACGACGAGATTCCATCCCTCAGTAGTGGTCCGATCGATCCACGTTTCGGTTCGAGTTACAGCCGATACCGGAAGGTTCACCTCCGGGTCGTGTTCATCAACGCTGTCGTACAGTTTCAGCAGTGCCTGCCGGTCGTCAGACCTGTACGGTCGGACCAGAAGCTGACGCCCTTCCTCGTCCTCGAACCGTGGGCAGCGAGGGGGACAGTAGGGAGTCCCCTCACAGTCGGTGTTGTCCCATCCATTACACGAAACCTGCGGATCGTGTTGCTCCGACGTACGCCGTTCGATCAGTTGAGTACAGTCCAGCGAAAGCACCATCTCATGGCACTGGTTCGTCACTGTGATCTCTTCGCGAAGGACGCCCGCTTCGGGATTGCTGTCGGACGGTTCCGTGTCGACAACAGTCGTCTCTACCGAAACCGTGTCTCCGGGGCGGACTGGCTGGTGCCACCGGACGTTGTCCAGACCGAGTCCGGCGATCACTGCTCGCGGTCGTCGAACCTCCTCGACGAGTTTTCGAACGGTAACTGACAGGGTATGATGTCCGCTCGCGATGATCCCGTCGAAGTAACTTTCGGCAGCGGCTTCCGGGGCGGTATGAATCGGGAGCGGATCGTACTCGGAGGCGAACTCAACGATATCAGTCCTGGAAAGCTGAACTGACCCACAGTACTGCGTCGAGCCCTCCTCGATATCTTCGAAATAAACCGAGTCACGTGGTTCCGTACCCATAGAGACATCTTGGATCGGACCCTCATAAGGTGATCTTCGAATATGTTTGTCGAAAACGACAGTGCAAAACGGCGTATGACTTAGTCTCTAGACACGATGAATAGGCTGGAAAAAACGGTGGTCACTTGAGGACCGAAACGAGGAGACGGAAGGACCCACGTCCACCTCGCTGTTGGGAGTACATCGCAGATATCCAGACAGAGCGAGAGCGGTTTTGAGATGGACTTGTTTGTATCATATTCCGCATCTTTCTCCACCTTGGAAGAATTCAGTGCGAGGGCCTGTCGCGACGACCGAGAACCTACAGGTCGCTCCGGCTGAACCGGTAGAAGCCGAGCGCCAGCGGCACGCAGGTCCAGGCGACCAGCAACACGATGCCCATCCACCAGTCGACGTAGACTGGCACCCCATCCCCGACGTACCGACTCGCGAGGGAGGTGTCGACGCCGAACCGGAGCAGCCGGTTGTACGCCTGCCAGGGCTCGACGAGACGGAACAGAAGCGCCCAGTCAGGGAGGTCCGTCAGGACGGTAAAGTCGAAGCGGTGCAGCAGGAGCAGCGTAACCGAGTGGAACGCCTCCCAGAACGTCACGAGGAGGAGGTAGCCGCCAAGCGCGCCGAATGTTACCCACCGGTCGACGGTCGTCGACATCGACAGTCCGACGGCGATACCGACGAACGAGAGGCCGTACAGTGCGGTCGCAAACAGGAACCACGGGTAGGTCGCGAGGCCGTCCGTTCCGTAGAACGCTGCACCCGCAGCGCCAGCGACGACGAGCGCGACGAGCGTCGGCACAAGTAGGACCAGGCTTCGGCCGACGAAAGTCCCGACCGCCAGGTCTCGGCGGTCGTGCGGGAGCGACAGCGTCAACAGCAGGCTCCCACTCGACCGCTCGTGGATGATAGATTTGTAGCCGAGGAGGATGGCCAGCAGAGGCAGTCCGACTCCGACAATACGGGAGAGGCCGGTTATGAACGGGGAGAACGCCTCCTCGCCGACGTAGCGGTGAAGGTAAGCGTAGCCGACCGAGAGGACGAGCAGCAGGCCGAACAGTAGCCAGATTGTCTTCGAGCGGCCCGCGTCGTTGACGTCCTTGTACGCGATGTCGCTCCAGGTCATGAGAGATCCTCCCCCCTGAACCGGAGATAGGCGAACCCGAGTGGCCCGACGAGCCAACCCGCAAACAGTACGAGGGCAACCCACTCGCTCAGATACCATGCGCCGTCGACGGTGGCGGCCGGGTTCAGGAAGCCGTCGGTTATGCGCCCGAACAGCCGCTCCGGTGCGAGGCCGACGACGAACTGCAGCGGCTCAGGGAGTTCGCCGTTGACGAGTCCCACAGCCTCGAGTGCGAGCCCCAGAGCGTCGACTACCGTGTCCCAGACGACGACAAGCAGGAAGAAGATCGTGACCCCGAGGACGAGTGCACGTCGCTTCGTCGAGACGGCTAGCGAGACTGCTAGCCCCATCCCCGTCCACACTGCACCGAACAGTACGGTCAGGACGACGAATCCAATGAACGGAAGAGGGTCCAGTTCGCCGTAGGGGTAGACGACGAGGCTGCCCGCGACAACCAACGAGATGACGAGGGTCGCGGCGAGCAGGCCACTCCGGGAAAGATACTTCCCGACGAGAACGTCCTCGCGACTAATGGGAAGCGAGAGCGACAACAGCAGCGAGCCGTCTTCGCGCTCCTCGACCACCGCGCCGTAGCCGAGGAGGACGCCGACGAGCGGAACGAGCGTTGTAAGCCAGCCGACGGCGTAGCCGGTGAACCGAGCCGTCGAGTAGGGCTCTTGCGTCAGCACCGGGTAGACGTAGCCTGCGAGGAGGACCACGCAGGCCACCAGGCCGAGGAGCACCTTCGTGGACCGCTGGCCGGCGGTGTTCCGCCAGTCCCGTCGGGCGATGATCGGCCAGCTCATCGGCCCGCTGAGCCGGTGTACTCGATGAACATATCCTCCAGCGACGCCTCCTCCGTCCTGAAGTTCACCACGTCGATGCCGTTCTGGTGGAGCTCGACGATGATGTCCATCTTCGCGTCGTTCGTACAGGTGACCTCGATGGTGGAGTCACCCTGAGAGACGACGGTTTCGACCCCCTCCAGTGCCCTGATGTCCGGGAGCGTGTCCTCGTCGATCTCGGCAAGCGTGATGACGAGCTTCGTCCCGCCGCCCATCGAGTTGCGGAGCCCCTCGATCGTGTCGACGGCGACGAGTTCGCCGTTTTGAAGGATTCCGACGCGGTCACAGACCGCCTCGACCTGTTCGAGGATGTGTGAGGAGAAGAAGATCGTCGCGCCGCGTTCGTTCTCCTCGCGGAGTATCTTCCGCATCTCCGCGGCCCCGTTCGGGTCCAGCCCGGTACTCGGCTCATCGAGTAACAGCAGGTCTGGCTCGCCGACGAGGGCCATCCCGAGGACGAGTCGCTGGGCCATTCCCTTCGAGTAACCGCTTGCCTTCCGGTCGGCGGCGTCACGGATGCCGACCCGGTCGAGCACGTCGAGCGGGTTCGTGTCGTGGGCGTTCTTCGAACGGATGGCGTACTCGATGTGCTGGCGGCCGGTCAACCGGTCGATGGTCGAGTAGCCCTCCGGAAGTACGCCAATGCGCTCGCGGGCGGCGACACCCTCCGTCTGACAGTCGTTGCCGAAGATCCCGACGCGGCCGTCGCTCGGCTTTGCGAAGTCGAGCAAAATGTTGATGAACGTCGATTTCCCCGCGCCGTTGGGGCCGAGGAAGCCGAATGTCTCTCCTTCCTCCACCGCGAGGTCAACGCGGTCGAGCGCCGTCGTGGAGCCGTATCGCTTCGATACCTCCGCCGCATCGATTGCTTTCATGCCTGATAGTTCTGGTACTGGGGTAATAAACGAAACCGCATAGTTTCAGTTTCTGAAACAGGGACAGCAGGCGAGCAATCCCCGTATGGCAGTATTGTGCGTTGGCTGTCAGTGACTACTATAGGGTCCACGTTTCAGAATGGGATCCGACGCACGAGTGACGGCAACTGATTGCGAAGGCGAATCCTGAAGCTCCCAGTGAGGTCCTCGATTTCCGCCATCTCCCCGTCAGAAAGCGAGAAATCGAAAACGGCGAGATTGTCGGCCAGATGGTCTCGACTGGTCGCTTTCGGAATCGCGATAACTCCGTCCTGTTGAATCAGCCATCGGATAGCGACCTGCGCAGCCGTTTTCTCGTAGCGTTTTCCTATCTCTTTGAGCAACCGATCCGAGAGGACGTCACCTCTTGCGAGTGGACTATAAGCCGTGAGTACGGTGTCGGTATCAGTACAGAAATCCCGAAGCTGTGATCTGGCTGAATACGGGTGGTAAAGTACCTGATTGGTTATGAGTGGTACATCCGACACCTGCATAGCCTGTTGGAACTGGGAGCGAGTGAAATTGCTAACGCCAAGGTTCTTGACTACCCCTTTCTCGTACAGTTCGTTCATCGCATCGAGCGTCTCCGCGACTGGGACCCGGGGATGGGGCCAGTGGATCAGGAGCAGATCGACGTACTCGACGCCGAGTTTATCGAGACTATCACGAACTGACGCGTGGACGTCGTCCCGTCTGAGATTCGAACGCGATAGCTTAGTCGTCAAGAAAAGGTCTTCACGGGAGAGATTCGCGGCAGCGATACCCTCACCGACCGCACTTTCGTTCCCGTACATCTGGGCTGTATCAACGTGACGATAGCCCATCTCGAGGGCGGTTTGAACGGTACGAGTACACGTTTCCCCGGTGTTTTTCCATGTCCCGAGGCCCAGTTTCGGGATCCGTACATCTTTGGTCTCGAGATACTCCATGTGAATACATATGATCGGCTATTATTGAAACCCACTGACGATTTCGACTATACAGGTTCGCTTGCGGCCTCTCTACCCTGTTCAACCCGGGTTTCTACTAAATATCGAGGGATCGGAACCGGGAAACGATCCCGTTTCCGTGGCTGCGGACGTAATTTACTGGCTATTCTTTGCTTCAGTCGTTCTCATAGAGGGTTTCTAGCTCAAGCAACGGATACGCCGCGTCGCCACAATCCATGAACTCCGAGATGTTGTGCTCATCGCTCGAATCGGCCGTTTCTAGCGGTATCGATACCGCACCGTCACTCTCGACTGCCACGTTGAAATCCTCGCAGACAGAAACCTCGTCCGCGGTGATCGTTTCGGCCCCGGATGCTGCTTTCACTGTACGGGTCTCACCAGCGTCACCGTTCGATACGTTAAGGGTGGTCAGTTGATCTGTCTCCACCTCGTCAGCCATGAGGACGGTATTCAGTTCTTCGACCTTGTCGACCGATTCCGAGCCGAGATCAACCACGGCCTGGACTCGCGGTGCGGCCGTACGATTCGGCGCAACGTAGACCTGTATTTCATCTCCAACGGCCTCCACGTGGAAGTGAGCCGATCCACCATTTTCGATGGCACTGTTGACCGTCTCGTTTGCCCACGCGAGCTGCCGCGCATTCTCGACATCTTGCTCGCTTAGCCTATCGTGGGGGTCGACGACTTCTACTGTATAGTTAGCGGGCGATGCGTCGTCCGCGGGCGACTGAGAGGGAGCCACCGACGGGTTTGAATCGATCGACGCGGCGGAGACACCGCTCGCCCCGAAGGCGAGCAGCGTCACGACCGCGAGTGTGAGTACTTTGTGTCGCATGGTTTCGATATCTAATCCGTTTCGTGGCGAACCGGGATGGGAGGACCGGAATCCGCATTCTGTCAGCGGGACCAATGCCAGTATCACCCCGACTCGCCTCGCTTCTATGTTGTCTGAAAGACCTCATAGGTCTTGATTGGAAACGCGGCTGAAACCCGTTGAAAACGCGTTTTACGCCCGTTTCAGTGAATATTTTCTCACTTGAGTTGGATCGTATTCCCCATACCGTTCCGTTTGCGCTCGACGAGCCCGCGGTTTTCGAGTTTATCGAGTGTGCGACTGACGGTTGCTTTCGAGAGATCGGTCTCCTCGACGAGTTTTCGTTGCGCGAGTTCCCCGTCAGCCTCTATGAGCTCCGTGTAGATCGTCTCTTGGTTGTTCTGGAGTCGTTCAGCCGTTTCCTCCCATTGTTCGCGCGGGAGGCCTGTCTCTTCGGGATACGTGTCGACTCCGCCATCGCTCGTTTCAACGCCTCCATTCGCTTCCGGCTGAGGCCGCACGTTCTGCTGCCCGGTAGCCTCGTGGTTCACAAGTCGTTGGGCACGGTCGTGGAGAACGAGATACGTCCCGCTCGCACCACAGAGGAGGGAGGCGACGACGACGACGGCCACGTCATTGTACGTGAAATACTGCCCGACGCTTGTCGTTTGTGTCCCGCTTTCGCCAAGCGAGACCATCACTGGTGACGGTGTGATTAACTGTATGGCGAGGACGAGGATGGCGGTGACAAAGGTCACCGCCGCGAGGAGGTGAATATTCCGGAGGGGACGGTAATTCATATCGTCTGGTTCCTACCACGGGAATTTAATGGTTGGTGTTATACGTGCAGTAGAACCCCTGAAACACCCGTGAAACGCGTTTGGAAGCTGTTTGGAACGTGTTTCATCCCAGTCTTGATGAGGTCTTTCAACCATACGATACACATGACAAGTGAGATCCGCTCACGCCTTATCGTACTTAGCGCTCTGGCCCTCCTCGGGGTCGCGTTAGCTGGAGTTGGCACTTCGCTCGGAATGGGTTCTTCTCTGACAAATCACGGGGACGATCCGAGCTTCGTCGTTACTAACGAGAACATCACGTTTTCGAAGAGCGGAGACAACGTCACTCTGATCGACAATATGTCGAACGTAAAGGAGGTCCGAATTGACCAGACCGGCTCCAACCAGTATCAGGTACGGACGGAGGCCGAACAGTCACTGACGGCCACGGAACGCGAGCGCGCCCGCCAGATCGCGCGGAGCAACCAAACGGTTCAACAGCACCTCGATTCGCTAGGCGAATACGACCTCGGTGTTGATCCGATCCACAAGATCGATGCGGACTCGATGTCTGTTGTTTCAGTCGATCTAAACGAAAGTAAGGACGACGGTGAGTATGATTTCGTTGCCGTCTCTCAGGAAAACGAGAACAGGTCTGTTGTCGTCGAACGAGACGCGGAGTACGTTGCGGACCGGGCCGTCGTGCGGGTCCGACAACCCAGTGAGCCTAAACACGAGGGACTCAAGTATTCAGTTAAGGTTGATCTAGCGAACGAGACGGTAACGGGGATCACGGATTGGGACGAGATCCGAGAGGATTCCTCCCAGGGAACCGTTTCGCACCGTTATTGAAACGACACGACGGAACGTACCGGGGCAGTGATGTCCTCCGCACGCGTCGCGATATCTCCTGTTCGGACCTCTGCGAGATCGTGGATGAGTGCCATGGTCACGGCCCTGTCTCGGTCGACCTCGACGCGGTCAGCATACACCAGACAGAGAGTCGCCATTCCCCAGGTGTGGGCAGCCACTGATTCCGGGTCTTCAATATCCCGCAGTTCCCAACCGGTTCTACGCTCGTCTTTCAAGTCGAGTAGTTCGAGTAGCGGCCCCAATTCGTCTGTCATCGTATGAAACAGAACGGGGATCGGTGTTGAGTATCAGATCCAGTACACTTGTCTTAGCTGTGTGATCGTTCTTTTCCGTAAATCTTTGAGCCCTCCGCAACCACAATCGGGTAATTCTCTGTCCGTGGACGCAGGGCTGGACAATTGGCGCGTTCGACAGTATCACTGATCCGCTATGGACGCAGGGGCACCGATGGAGACAAGAGGATCATAAACGATCGGTTTCCGTGTCTGGATCTGTTTTCTCATCAGCAGTTGACGTAAACTCGCCAGTCCTCGGGTCATAGTATTCTCGCCCGAAAAAGCCTCTCAACGCCATTGTCGTGCCGATGTAAGCTGCGGCAACGAGCAGCACAAACCCAAATATCAGGTCCAACACCATACGTTACCCTTTGTTTCTGCTTGTAAAAGTCGTGCGTTCACCGTGTGAGTCTCCGTCCAATTGGGCTCCATTTCTGAGGTCGCCTCGTCACTCCTGAGGGTCCGTCGGGGCACAGAGATAGCCGTTGGATCGCGTGCCGTTCGTCGCTCGCTGGACCGTCTTTCTTCGGAGAGGTCGGGCCTACGGATAGTGTTCTTGTACAGTCCGCTCCGCCCGCCTGCTGAGCCTCGTCGATCGCAGTATCTAGCTCTTGATCTGGAAGATGTTCAATAACTCGAACCGACGGGTTCCACCCCTGGATCTTCTAGGCGCTGTGAGTTCCATACTTTGGGCCGATTACTCCGCCGAGCGAGCGCTGGGCCGGTTAACAGTTCGGAGAAATCGACCTCATGTGCGCCATCACTACCATTGAACTGCTCTGTGAACCCCTCTAACTGGGACTCACCAGAGATTCACCACGGCAGAAAGAAGGCTGCTTGGAAGGATGACGCAGGGCCGAACCAGCCAGCGAGAGGCTGACAGAGAGGATTAGCCTTCCGACATGTCCGTTACTGCCATTCCGATCCCGTATGTCAGTGAAACTAACGCGACACCGAATACGAGAAGCCACAAGATAAGAATGAGGTTAAACGGAACGGCCCTCACTCCCTCGGGGAGGACTCGCTTTACTGCCATCTTATCCGTAACCATCGGGCGGTACACCAACTGTACAACCATCAGAACGAGTCCGATGGTTGCACCGAAGGCAATCGTCCACCAACTCCCGCCATCGTAGGGGGTCTGTCGGAGGATGCTTAGATAGTCGATCATGAGCGTGACCCCGATTGAGTACAGGAGACAGATGGTAATGGATACTACAGAGTAATCCAGTAACAGAAAATGCGAACTCAGGCCGATACATAGCCCTACAGCAACACCGACGAATGCTGCTCGCTTCGTTGGCGGATTTCGAGTTGCCTTCTTGGACGCTGAAGGCGGAGTGGAGTGATTTGGTCGCTCGGGGTTCATCTGGTACTCACCCGTTGTTGACGGGAAAATCGGGTCGGGGGATGCCGTTCAATACATACAACGGTGTAATAAAGAAACCGATCTTCTACAGCGAATTGTTCGTGAGTTCTAGCCGTCTACAGATAAGCAAGGCGAGTGCCTCGGTGCTTGACTCCGAGGTGAAGCCGACACGGACTTTTACTGGTATGATTCGGACAGCAGAGTACAGTCAGCAATCCCAAAGACGCGCATCAAGTCCTCGATGAACGCACGGCAGTCGAGGAGGAAAAGTCGAAGAGAAAGCGCCGCGATTCAGGGAGGAGTGGATATCAGTGTCTTTCAATCACTGAAGTCCCACGGGTCCGGATCTGAATGCTGGCCGACCCCGTCGTACGTCTCGGTGACGCGGCGGACTACATCGGGGCTTGCCGGACGTGAACGGGGTTGGTCGTCGACAACTCCGCCAGATCGTAGCCCTGGAACGATCTCCTGTAACTCTCTGAGAAACGTAACGGCGGGGGATTCGGCGAGTGTTGGCGTTCCGGGAACGTCTGTGATACGACTGTCGACCGCACCCGTCGCTCGATAGGACCGCGAGAGTCGGCCATCACCGTCGGCGTCGAGGCCGGGTGCACCTCTCCAGTAGTTTCCACTCCAGACGTGCTGGACGTTGAACTCGTCTATTTCTACCGGACGTCCGTTGGCGAGAATGTCGTTTTCGGTCACCCGGTTCGTCGGGAAAAACGACATAGTGCGAACGCCGCGGACGTTGTAGGCTATCACGTTGTGCTCGTACCGCGAGAACTCTCCTCGGACCGTCATCCCATTGCGATTGTGTACCAGCACGTTTTCTGCAATGTAGTTCGCCTGTCCCGCAACGAGTACGCCGTTGCGACTGTTTCGGAGGTGGTTCCCAGCGATGACGGACCCGTACGACCGGTGTTCGACGTAGACCGCGTTCCACGTGTCCTCTATCGTCGAGTTCGTCACCATAGTTCGGATGCCGTAGAAGTCGAACACTCCGATCATCATTCCCTCCATCGACGCGTTCCGGACCACAACACCGTTAGATTCGTGCGCGTAGACGCCGACCTTGCCGCCGTGGAACGACGAGTCTTGGACAACGGCTCGGCCGCCCAGCGCGACGACGCCGATGAATCCGTCGTCCCACTCCTTGGTTCCATACAACGTGAGGTTCGTGACTGAAACGTTTGGGCTACTGCGCGATATGATGCCGTTCGATGTCGTGTTAATGCGAACCGACGAGACGAGTGATTCACCTGCCGTATCGAACACGACGGCGGCGTCACCGTAGCCATGTACTTTCCAGATATCGTAGTTCCACGCACTGTCGTTGACGGGAACGTTGACAGAGCGGTCTCTGCCGCTCCGGTTCTCCCCGACGCCGGTTATCATCAGATCAGTGATGGCCGTCTGCGGTGCGTCAGCCGTGATCACGCTCCCGTTGCCATCGCCGACGATCCGGGTTGCGTTCCTACCGACTCCGCGGATCGTGAGCGGCTTCTCGATCCGCAGATCGTCGACACGGTACGTGCCCGCCGGCACATGGATGGTTGTGTTCGCCGGTGCCTGCTCGACCGCGTCAGTGAGCGTTGACGCATCGCGTCCAACGACGGTGGAGACGGGGCGGTTTCGGAGGCGTTCTGCGGTTTCGACCGTCGCGTTCGCTCGGTCCTGTCGCTGACCGACGACCTGGTGCCACTCCGATGATGACCGTCCGAGTCGGCCGATAGAGGCTTGTTGGGCACCGCCCCACTGTTGCACTTCGCCGCCGTAGCGCTCGGTGAATGAAACGGCGTCTGCTCGGTCGGAGAACGGGACGATAGTGGTGTCGCGCGTGGGGATCGTGGCGTTACTCCCGACGACGAAATACGCGTCCCGAGCGTCGACCCATTTCGTCGGAGCGGTCTGCGGCGCTCGGAGGTGGCCAGTATCGGACAGTGTAAGATCGATCCCCGAAAAGTCGGAGACGTACACCCGCGATGGCGGACCGAACGCCTCGGTCTGCTGTGTCTGCAGTGCGGCAACGAGCGACGTGACGCCGTAGTAGCCGACGACGTAGCGGTACTGCGAGTAGTACACCTCCGCCTTCGGAAGTATCAGGTCGGATGAGTCGGCCTCGCGAACCACGTGATCCGGTAACCCTGTCTCTTTAGTCTGTTCGAAGGGGACCGTGGCAGTCCGGGTGTCGGGAGTGAGCCAGAACGGGATCGCTCCGAGGACGACAAGCACGACGAACGCGACGGAGAGAGACCGCGAGTTCATCAGCCACGAATACGGTAGCTGTCGGTAAATACGCTCCGTTACCGCCGCTGTAACTGTGCAGGAACGCCACGCTTAGGATCGAGTGGCCCTTCACTAGAGTCTGAATGAGCGACACGAATCAGGAAACGACCACGCGGTCTGACACGCTGTTAGCGGTCAACGACGTGAGCCTCTCGTTCGGCGATGTGAACGCTCTCGACGACGTGTCCTTTGAGATCCCTCGAGAGACAGTGACTGCCATAATCGGGCCGAACGGGTCGGGGAAGACAACGCTCACAGACATCGTTACCGGACTGCGCCGGCCAGACAGTGGCGAGGTCGCGCTTGACGCCTCAAGCGACCGTCCGATCGGCTATCTCCCGCAGTCCCCGCGATTCCGACCTGTGTTCACTGTCGAGGAAACGCTACAGTTCTACGCCGACTTGCTTTTCACGCCCGTCGACATCGATGCCGCTATGGAACGAGTCGGTCTCTCAGACGTGCCGGACCGCCGCGTCGACGCACTGTCCGGGGGAATGCGCCGCCTGCTCGGGCTCGCACAGAGTGTTCTCGGCGACCCGTCGTTGGTTATCTTGGACGAACCGACGAGCGGCCTCGATCCGCGGATGACGAAACAGATCTTCGATATCGCCGCGGGCCAGGCCGACGACGATACGGCTGTTTTACTGACGACACACGACCTGAGTTACGCAGCAAACGCGGACAACGTCGTCGTGCTGAACAGAGGAACCGTGATCGACAGTGGTTCTCCAGCCGAACTGACTGCCCGGACGAACACGGAATCGTTGGCTGAGGCGTTCTTGGCGATGGTCGGGACCACCCCGACGGTACAGACCGGAACGGGAGGGGACTGAGCATGATAGATACGGACCGCTTCGTGGCTGTTTTTGAACGCGAACTCGCGACGCTGCGGCGGACACGGTCAATCTGGCTCCTCGCACTCGGCTTTTTCGCGATAACGGTCGGTATCGGGGTCTTTAGCGACACCAGCGGATATGTGCCGCTGACGCTGACGCTTCTCACGCCGGTGGAGCTGCTCATCCCAGCATTAACAGCGGCGGTCGGCTACCGGTCAGTGCTCGCTGACCGGGAGCGAGGAGAGACGAGTATCTTGCAGACCTATCCACTTGGCCCGGGAACCTACATCGCGGGCGTATACTGCGGTCGGTTGGCCTGGACGCTCCTCGTAGTGACAGTATCGCTGCTTGTCGCTGCTCTGACGGTGTCGTTCGCGAGTCCGCCCGCGGATGTACTGGCGGAGTACACGGGGATCGACTCGCCGGTCTACTACTTCCGGTTTGTCGTGCTGACTGCCGTCTTCGCCGCAGTGATACTCGCGCTAATGGTCCTGCTGTCCACACTGGTTCGGTCTGCGCGGCGAGGTATAGTTGCAGCACTGATGGTTGTCGTAGTCGTGGCAATCGGGATCGACTTGGTGATCGTGTTCGGGGTCGCGGGTGGCGTCATCGGCGGAAACATCCTTCCCTGGTACCTGGCGTTGAGTCCAGTAAGCGCGTACCGCGGGTTAGTGATGGCGTACGTGGTTTCCCCAGTCGCGGCGACGGTAGTCCGACCTGCGTCACCTCTCATGAGTGCGATCAGTCTTCTCCTCTGGCTCGTCATCTCACTTCTACTGGCCGGCATCGCGGCCTGGAGTACGCCGTCACACGTTATGTCCGAGTGACGTCAACGGGATAAGCGGGCAGCTATCCACTGGCTCGTGCCTGAATCCAATCTGTCATCACAAGCCGCTCCACTCCGCCGACTTAGACGGTGACGCGGCCGTCCGTCTCGCGCCCGGGCTTCGTCCACGGGACACAGTAGTGCAGGGTACCGAGTCCCTCCGATTGGGGCCTGCCGTGATAACCAGTCATCCGGCGGCGGTCGGTTCCGACGACTTCGCGTTAGTCATCCGGAAGAGAGCGGAGAATATTATCCGTCTCTGGACATTGGCGCGGACCCTACAAATAGGCCTACATATTGTACCGAACCACGGTTGTAGCGTCGGGGATAAACGACACCCATGGCGGGGAGCATCTCACCGCAGAGTCGGGTCCCGGACAGTGACAATGGTACTCCTAAAGGGTTCGATCCGGAGGCGATCGTCGGTCTGATCAACGACGACGACGCCGTGAGCCTATTCCGAAGCGCCACTGACCCGAAGACGGTGTCTATGCTGGCCGCGGAATGTGACATCCCGCTATCAACGGCGTACAGGAAGGTGGAGACACTAGAAGATGCGGGGCTGATCGAGGAAGTGGCGCGAGGGCTCGCTGACGCGTCGGGCCCAGCGTGGTACCGACGGACGGTCGACGGCGTGAGGGTGACGCTGCGGGACGGTGTGACCGTCGAGTGTATCCTCACGGTAGGACAGTAGCCGGAGAATCGTGCCGCTGGACACCGGTCTCGCCTTTGTCGGTACGCTTGGGTCCGACTCCGCCAAGGCGTCACAGTCGAAACTGCAAGTCGAACGGATCTAGCGGTCGGGAGATATCAGTTGCCGTTCGAATCCGAGAGTCCAAGAACCCTCTAGAGGTCCTTTTTCGGCGAGTGCGTACATAGAGACGAGATGGGATACTACGACCGGATCCTCGACATTATGCTCGTGGCACTGGTAGCGGGCACGATGGTTGGGTTCCACCCGGTCGTCCAGTTGCACTACGGTCTCGAAAGTGGGGCGTTGGTGGCAACGCTGTTCCTGTGGGACGGAATATTTCGCAATCCACCGATTCCACCGTCGACCCGCGGGTCGCGACTACCGCAGCAGTCTGGCATGGGGTACTGCTGGTGTCTCTGCTCTCAGCGTGGTAACACGAGGAATGCACCCTGACGGCCATTCCGCCACTGAACACGAACTTCAGGATGCCAGGGTTGGACCGCTACCGGTAACTCTCTTCACCTGCCATCCCCTGCGATCCGTGTTTTCCCGGTCTCGGCGTCAACGTGAACCCTGAACTCGCCGCTTTCGGCGCGCATCGGAACGATCCAAGAGTTCGTTCCACGGTAGGGCTCCTCCAGCGTCTCGGTCGGACTGTTGCCAGCGTCCTCCAGCGCCGCCGTGGCGTGGTCGATCGCCCCCTCAGGTGAGTCGACCACGGTTTCCGCCTCGATCGCTCGAACCGTTGTCACGGGCACTATCGCCTCCCGAACAACGCGTTCGGCGACGCTCCCGAGGAGAACGCGGTCCAGGCCGGTGCGACCGTTCGTCCCCATGACGATCACGTCCACATCGAGATCGCTCGCAGCCGCCAGGATCTCAGTGTGTGGGATGCCGTGCCGGATGGTTGTCTCGACGGCGACAGTAGCCCGCGATCCGACCTCTTCCACGGCCTCCAGAGCTTTGTGGCCGCGAGCCTCGATCGATTCCATGATCGGTCCATCGAGCGTTTGGTACTCGGACGTATCGACCACGTTCACTGCGTGGATCGTCGCGCCGGTCTCGTCGGCGATCGCTACCGCGTGGTCGATCGCCCGTTGACTTCCCTCGCTCCCGTCCGTCGGCAGCAGGATACGTTCGTACATGGTCCTACATATCCACCTACAGTGACCGTCACCAATAGGCCGTCGGGGATTCCCGTGTTCTGAGAAGGGAGGCCCCCGACGAGGAGTCCTGATAACGGAGTCGAAACCGAACGCGGTCCTCCGTCGAACTCCCGGGCGACTAACGCCGGACAACCCAGTTCGGCCGCGGTTTTTCATCGACAACCGATGGTTCTGTCGTACTCGTTCCAGCCAGTGACCGACTGTGGCCTCGGACTGTACCGACTCCCTTCCCGTGAACGCGCTGCCGCCTCCCATTCTCACGATCGAAGAATCAGGGCCGTCTATATTGTAAGACGGAGTCCAACTTCCACATGTCATGAGTCATATCTCCGAGGAAAGCGAGGCCGGAGCGGACATCGGTCCACTCGATGTGCGACTGGCTATCGACGCCGACACCGCTACGGGGTGCCCACTCAGCGGGCGAGACATCGACGAGGTACGGCAGTCGATGACCCGCGCTAGCTGCAGGGACGACGGAATGTGTCAGGTCGCAGTCGACGACGCTGAGGTACACGACTATCAGCGGACACCGGTAACCGAAACCTGTCCCTGTGCGGTCTTCGACGAACGCGACTGCATCTCCGACCTCGAAGCGGTCAGGGACGGTCGGTTGCTGTTCTCGCTCGTCATTCCCGGTCGCGGGGTGCTGCGCTCGATTGTAGACGAACTCAGGAAAACCGGTGCATCGGTGTCGCTCGAACGGATACTGTCCCACGACGAAGAGGACGACGCAGTGACCGACGGCGTCACGCTGACACCGAAGCAACGCGAGGTGCTCTTGCTCGCGACCGAGTCGGGGTACTACGACCGGCCACGGGGAGCCACGCTGGATGACCTCGCAGATGAACTCGACATCACGCCGTCGGCAGTGTCGCAGCGGCTCACCGCGATCGAGCGAAAACTGGTCCACGAGCGGGCCCGCGAGACTGCTCTCCAGTGAACCCTTCCCCCGGTTCTCAGCGCAAGAGGTAGACGAGCGCGAATCCGACGGCGAGCGCGAAGCTTCCAACCTCGTAGGGCTGGTCGTGAAACGCCAGGATCGACGAAGCCACAAGCAGGGATCCGGCCAGGATCGCTAACCCGAGGCCGCTATCGTCATTTTGCTGTCGTCCGACGGCCTCAGTTCGAACCACAACTTCACCACGGTCGAGTTGGTTTAGTAGCCGATCTACCCGTGCTGGGAGCCCCACTGCCGCTGGTAACGATGACCTGAGATCCGCCTGCATATCGTCGAGAAGTGTCTCGATTTCGTCCTGGAGGAGTCCCTGTTCGACGAGGAACGAACGGATGACCGCGAGGAAGTCGAACTCCGGGTCCAGCTGACGGCAAACACCTTCTCCGACTGTCCCCACTCTGATGAGCAACATTACGTCCGGTGGGATCCGAAACGGGAAATCGTGGAGCATCGACGTGAGTTCGGTCACGATAAGTCGCCACGTGATCTCCGAGCGACCCTCCAAGTTCCGGATCATGAGTTCGAGGACCTGGCGGACCTCGGCACGGTCGACCGTCGGGTCGAGGATGTCGAGAGCGATCAGCGAATCTACCAGACTGTCGGCGTCCCGACGGACGAGCGCCCGATAGAGGTTCACGATATCGTCCTGTACGGGCGGCGGTAGCCGCTCGCTCATCCCGAAATCGTAGATCACGAGTCGGCCGCCGTCCGTGATAGCCAGATTCCCCGGATGTGGGTCGGCATGAAACACTCCATCGACGAGTCCCATCTTCAGATAGACCGTCGCGATCCGAACAGCCATCTCCGACGGAGTGACGTCAACGCCCTCGAACGCGTCCTCATCGGCGATATCGCGACCGGTAACGTACTCCATTGCAAGTATCCGCTCCGACGACAGTTCCGGGTACACGTTCGGAACGTACACCCCGTCGTCGGACAGGTTCTCCCTGATCTCGACCATCATCTCCCGCTCTCGGTCGAAATCCAACTCGTCGAAGATGATCTCCTCGAAATCGTCAGCGGCGTTTTCGATCGAGTACCGGTGACGCTCCGCCGCGAAGACGCTTACGAACGGGATCAGTCTCCGTATGATTCGGAGGTCACGCTCTATCACGGATTGTAACCCGGGGCGACGGACCTTCAGCGCGACCCGCTCTCCGTCGTACCTGACGGTGTAGACGAACGCAAGCGAGCCGCCAGCGACGGGGTTCAGCGTCGACAGGTCGATTTCGTCACGGAGTTCCTCCTCGACGACCGCGCGGGGGTCGCCGCCCGCGTCCTCAGGCACTTCGTTTTGTAAGCTCCCGAGCACCTCGGCGTACGTCGGCGAGACGATATCCGGCCGCGTCGAGAGAACCTGTCCGACCTTGACAAACGCCGGCCCGAGGTCGAGCATCGCGTCGCGGAGCCTTTCGGCCCGCCGGCGGTGAACGTCCGAGTCGACCTTGCGGGGAGGACCGAACAGCAGGAAACGACGGCGGTCACGGAGGAAGGTCACTGCGAACGGAAGAAATCGGATCAATACGATCAGGTATCGACGATAGAACCCGATCATCGCCGACAGGAGGAGAACTCGTCGCTGTAATCGCGATCCATGCTCCACTCTTCACCTGAAAACGTATATACATTATCGTGTCAGTTGCAACTCCCGTCTATATTCGGAACGGCCACTGGAAGCCGGTTTACAGGACCCATCGTTGGGTTTCAGGCCGCTTCAGCGGTGGCCCCGGAAAACCCGCCGTCCCTACGTGCACAGTCGGGTGAGTCACTCAACCCCTTTCGAGTCGGAGCCTACAGAGTACAGTGGGCCGTTGGAGTCCCAAGCGACACAGTGATTTTTTGCCAGCGCTGTTGTACGCGTTACCATGTCACAATCCATCGGTGAAGAACTGTCCGCCGAAGAGATAAAAGGGTTCCTGGAGGACCAGGGTTTAGGGGTGTTAGGTTTCGCAGCGGACGGCAAGGCGTACACGATCCCTATCGCGTTCGCATACGACGGTGAAACAAACCGTTGCTTCTTCCGGTTTATCATGGACAATGACAGTATGAAGCGCGAGTTCGTCGCCGAAACGAAAGTCGCAAGCCTGACAGTGTACGAATGGAAGACCAAGAACCAATGGAAAAGCGTTGTCATGAGGGGTCCGATCCAACGGGTGGCGAACTCTGACCTCGATGAGGCGGCAACGCTGTTCTCCGCTGTCGGCGAAGAGGCTGCTCTTGAGGTGTTTAACGACCCTCTCTCCGAGTACGAGACGAGATGGTACGAGCTGAGAGGGTCGGAGTTGACTGGACGTTGTCAGTACGTCGGTTCCCGAGAGAGTCTTGCCTGATATCCCCACGCGAACTGCCACCGGTTACCGAACCCGGTGGCCGCGGATCGGTGCCGAACTGAGAACTGGCTTCGTCTGCTCTGCCGCTACAGGCATCCTCGCGGGCATAGTTTTACGCTCTGGTTCCGATGACAGTGCGGGCCGACGCTTCGCGTCGCCGTCTCTACCGAGTTTAGAGGAGTCCGTTCACTGTTGACCTAACTGGCCTGCCGAGTGAGCCGAAACGGTTAGCACTGGCTTCTCCGTGATACGAACGACGCGTTCGGTGACGCTCCCGATCAGATATCTGCCGAGACCGGTTCGGCCGTGGGTCCCCATCACGACGAGGTCAATATCGCGCTCGTCGGCGTAGTTCAAGATGGAGCGGGCTGGCGTCCCGCTGAGCACCGAGGCCTCGACTGACTGTAAGCCCGCCTCGTCGGCGCGGTCAACTACATCGTCGACGGCTCGCTTACCTGCTTCCTCCAACGCCTCGAAAACCGCGGGACTGTCGACATCACCGCCCCAGGAGGACGTGAGATCGACGACGTGAACGACGTGCAGCGTCTCATCCGTGACCGCGGTGAGGTCGATAGCGTGGTCGGCAGCCGCATCAGCCGTGGCGCTTCCGTCTGTTGGGACGAGTACCGATTCGATGTCGGGAGGGAAAGAGTCGCCACCGTGGACAGTAAGTACGGGCACTGGCGAGGTTCGTAGCGTCCGTGCGGTGGTACTTCCGAGGATGAGCCGGTCGAGTCCGGCGCGACCGCGGGTCCCCATCACGACCAGGTCGACACCGTGGTCGACGGCGTAGTCAACGATCTCTTCGTGAACCGCCTCGGTCGTTTCGATCGTACTAGTGGTCACTGCTACGTCGGCGTCGTTAGCTAAGTCTGTGATCTCAGTTAGCGCCGCCTCACCGGGTCGAGCCAATTCCCCAGTTGTATTGGCCCTGACATCGGTCGGGAGGTCACCGAGATCGAGGACGTGGACAGCATGGATAGACGCGTCGAACCGACGTGCGAGCGCGATCGCCCCCTCAGCCGCGTTCTCTGCGGGTTCGCTCCCATCGGTCGGGACGAGAATGGTATCGTACATATCGATCATTTCGGAGTACGCTCCACACCAGTGTTAAACCGACCATCGATTCTCGGATCGAGGGAACAACGGTAAACGGAGCGCTGGCTCACTCAAGGGGATACGCCAGTCGGTTTTGACCGTCCGTATCACACGCTATTAGCCCTTCAAAGCAAGGAAGGGGATTTCTCCGTCACTGGGAACCGGCGATCGATTTACGAAAGTCACGGTCGTCGGTTTACGTATGACGACCAACGAGTTAGCGGAGTACGGCATGGTACATATGGACGACGATGAGATAGGGGGGTTTCTGACGAGCCAGAGTGTGGGAGTACTCTGCTTCCCAGCGAAGGAAGCACCCAGTATGCGGCCGATGTCGTACTGGTATGACGGAGAAGATAGCCTGTATTTTCTCTACGTCCTGGGATCGAACAGTCGGAAGGAATCTCTGAGTAGACGCGCGGACACTGTTCGGTTTCTCGTCTACCGGGCGGACTCGGCGTTCAAGTGGCAGAGCGTCCTCCTAACCGGTTCAATCAGCGAAGTTGTCGAGAGCGAACGCGACGCCGTACTCGACGCCGCAGAGATGAAGTGGCGACCGGAACTGTTCGAGCGGGCAAGCGAATCAGAAAACACCGGGCTATACCGGTTACAGATCGACCGACAGGACGGTATCAAACACTCTGAACTCCCGCCCGGTTTCGAAGGAGA
This sequence comes from Halostella pelagica, assembly GCF_004762015.1. NCBI lineage: Archaea > Methanobacteriati > Methanobacteriota > Halobacteria > Halobacteriales > Natronoarchaeaceae > Halostella > Halostella pelagica. Next base: position 188,247 of record NZ_SJES01000006.1, on the reverse strand, counting down.
CGCCAAATCGGAGTAGATCGCAACCAGTGACGAGTTGTCGGTCACTGACTTATCTGCCACCTCCGATGATATCTCTCTTCTCTCACCTATCGGACTCACGGCCGTCCGTCTATCTCTCGGATTCGTCGTCTTCAAGTTGTACGTAGTTCGATGGGCGCGGGGGACGCCCGCACTACCGAACCCGTTGCTCGCCGCTGCTGTGATGGCATCACTTGCCCTTCAGATGGCGGACCTCTACACGCCACTCAACGAGTACTTCGGGGTTGTGCCGGTCGGGATCACCGACTGGGACAGCTAGGAATAATAATCCTCGTGGAGACGGTATTTCTCGTGTTGGTCAAAGAGGTCGTCAGGCAACACGCATCTACGACCAGCCGGGAACGCAACCGTCCCGAGCCGACGATTCCCCGGAGACGCCCCGGAATGAGGCCGCGTAGAGCGAGTTGCACCACAGATAAGGTCGCCGGGGGTGGTAGTGGCGGTATGGATATCGGTCTCACTGTGGGCGGTTCGCTGGAGCGGCTGACATCGACGGCCGACGGTTTCGCGTTCGCTGAACTCTCTATAGGGGAGTCCGCCTACATTCCTGAAGAGAGAGATGACGGGCAACTCCGCGACGGGTTGGCTGCGACCGACGCGGAACTGTGCGTTCACCTCCCGTTCGATCAGGTCGTCGCGACGGCCGTGCCGCAACTCAACGACGCGATCGTCGACTACCTCGCGGAGTTACTTGAATGGGCGGGTGGGGTCGACGCACAGAAGGCGGTTCTGCACGGGACAATGCGTGACCCTCACGACACCGACCAGCGACCGGCCTTCGCGTCGCAACTGTCTTCGATCGCGAGTGCCGGCGACGACGCCGGCGTCGAGGTCGTCGTCGAGAACGTCGGACACCAAGCACGCGGCCTGCCACTCTCCGTTCTCGGGGAAATTGCCCGTGACACCGGGACATCGGTCTGTTTCGACGTCGGCCACGCATACATGGAGGACGGAAACGACGGCGTCGAACGCTTTCTCGGGGAGTACGCAGATCTCGTCTCACATCTCCACGTCCACGACGTTCGAAGTCGCGGAGACACGCACATCCCGGTTGGGGCTGGCGAAGTGGACTACGGGTTCGCGTCCGATCACTTCGACGACTTCGACGGTACCGTCGCCATCGAAGTGTTCACCGACGACATTGCGTTACTGAACGACACGGCCCGCCGAGTATCCGACCATCTCGACGATGGGGCGTAGATGTGGAGGGACCGGTAATTCACGGAAATCGGGTCCGCTGACCGCTAGTTATCTAACCCCCGGACTATTCTCTGCGGATGGGAACCGTCTACTACCCTCATTATATAGCGCGGACAAATGCAAGTATGGCAGTAGATTTCGACGGCGAGACGGCTATCGTCACCGGGGCCGCGTCCGGAATCGGACGCGAGACCGCAAAACGGTTTGCAGCAGAAGGGGCAAACGTTGTCGTCACTGACGTTGATACTGACGGCGGGAACGAGACGGTGGACCTGATCAATGGGGACGGTGGAACTGCTACCTTCGTCGAAACCGACGTGAGCGACCCGGCGGCCGTCGAGGCGATGGTCCAGGAGGCAGTCGACACCTACGGGGGATTAGACATCGCCGTCAACAACGCGGGCATCGAGGGAGAGACCGAACCCCTGGCCGACGTGTCCGTCGATGCCTGGGACAGACTGATCGATGTCAACATGAAGGGCGTCTGGCTCAGCATGAAGTACGAACTCCCGGAACTGAAGGTAGACGGCGGGGGAGTAATCGTGAACACGTCATCGATAGCTGGACTCGTCGCCGCTGGCGGGGCGCCATACGTCGCCAGCAAACACGGCGTGGTCGGCCTGACTCGCGTAGCCGCTACGCAGTATGCCGACGCCGGCGTACGCGTAAACGCCGTCTGTCCGGGTGTTATCGACACGCCGATGGTCGACCGAGCAGGTGAGGACGACCCCGAAGCGATCGAACAGTTCGTCGGGATGCAACCGCTCGGTCGAATGGGGACTCCCGAGGAAGTGGCCAACGCCATCGTGTGGCTCTGCTCGGACGAGGCGTCGTTTATCACCGGCAATGCCTACCCCGTCGACGGGGGTTTCACGGCACTGTGAGGGGCCGAGTTCGAGGATATCCGTCACGCTGTACCTCGATGTAGCTGGTTTGTCTCCGCCACGCAAGTCAGTCCCTCCAGAGAACCGTCGGACAAAGACGCCGGAGCGACTGACGGCTGATCCGCACGCGCAGCGGCGGTGAGGGTAGGGACAGCGTTCGCCGTCACCTCGTAGTCGTTCACCGGTCGGGGTCGTGTAGGAACGTTTCACGCCCCTGAAACGCTCTAGTTGACCGACCGATATCATCCTGTACAGACGTTGCGGCCTGTCGCCGGTCCTCCCGAGTGCACTCTACAGCGACTGCTGTCGGCTCGTCGGCGAGCGAGTGCCGAAAACGACCGGTCGGTGACGTGAGTCTCCTGACCTACTGGACCTCGGCCCTTGCAGCGCGCCGCAGGAGTCGGACGGCGACGGTACCCAGGATGAGGTTGAACCCGGTGAGGACGGTAATCCCGGGTATGACCGTGCTCCAGAGCCCGCCGAAGGCAGTCACGTCCAGGACAGTCATCACGTCCCGGCCGAGCATGATGGCGCGGACGCTGTCGACGCCGTACGTGATCGGGTTGACTGTGGCGATAGCGTTGATCCACCCGGGGAGTACATCGAGCGGAAGGAACGCGCTCGACACGAACATCAGTGGGAAGGTGAGGAGGTTCGAGAACATGATAGTCGCTTCCTGGTCGCGAGACACCAGTGCGACGATGTTCGAGTACGCCATGAACGCGCCGCCGAAAAGCACCGTGATGAGAACGATACCCAAGATTCCAGGGATACCCGTCCGGACGTACTGACCGGGCGACGATCCCGTTTTGAGGGTCAACAGGAGATACCCCAAGAGGAGGATGATCATCGTCTGGACGACTATCCGGGCCACCTCGGACAGCAGTTTCCCGAGAAACATGGCGGACCGGTTCATCGGAGAGACGAGGACTTTCTCGAACATCCCCTCCTCCATGTCGTCGACGAGGCCGATCCCGGAGGTAGCGGCCGAGGAGAGCGTTGACATGATGATTATGGCCGGTGACAGGTACGTGACGTAGCTAATGTTGCTGTCGAACGCCTGTGAGAGCGCATCCCCGGACACAGCGCCGAAGACTTCGACGAACAGGACGAAGAAGATCACGGGCTGGACGAGCGACGTGAACACTACGTAGGGGTTCCGAACGTTCTTGACGAGCCACCGCCTGAAGCTGACACGTACGTCCGCTGTGGCGCTACGCCCCGGAGCCTTCTGTGTGGGTTCGCTCACGACCGCGCCGTCCCCGTCGAACTGACCGCTCATTTCGTCACACCCTGCGCGGAGACCGATGCCATTCCTTCGTTCGTCGCTTCGTCGGCGGCGGCAGTCGAATCCTCGCCTGTCAGTGCAAGGAAAACGTCGTCGAGCGTGGGCGAACGGATGTCGAACCCACTGACCGAGACGCCGGCGTCGTCGAGCGCGACGAAGAGTTCGCTCGTCGCCTCGCGAGCGCGCTCGGCCCTGACGCTGAGCCCGTCATCCGTCGTCTCGATCAACGCTCCTTCGAGCGCGTCGATGCGCTGAACCGCCTGCACTGCACATTCCGTCTGCTGTTCGGTCGGGTCCGCGAGCGTGACCTCGAAGATGGCCGCACCGATTTCGGATTTGAGCGTCTCCGGAGCGCCGGTCGCGATGACCTGTCCGTCCTGAAGCAGAGACAGGCGCTCGCAGAGATGGTCCGCTTCCTCCAGATACTGCGTCGTGAGGAATACCGTCGTCCCCTGGTCGTTGATCCGTTCGAAGTAGTCCCAGAGCCGGATCCGCGCCTCCGGGTCGAGCCCAGTTGTCGGCTCGTCCAGAAAGACCACCGGCGGGCGATGTACCAGCACGGTCGCGGCGTCAAGCCGCTTTTTCATCCCGCCGGAAAACGTCTCCGACCGCGTGTCCGCCACGTCCTGCAGGTCGACGAGGTCGAGCAGTTCCTCGATCCTGTCCTCGCGCTCGCTCTCGGGAACCCCGTACAGTTTACAGGTCAACCGGAGGTTCTCTCTGGGGGTCAGTTCCCTGTCGATGCTCGTCTCCTGGGCCATGTAGCCGATGGACTCGCGCACCGCCTGCGGACTCGCGGCCGTATCGTATCCGTTGATTCGAACCGACCCCCGGGTCGGGTGCAGGAGCGTCACGAGAGTCTTGATGGTGGTCGTCTTTCCGGCCCCGTTCGGGCCGAGAAAGCCGAAGAACTCCCCCTTCTCGACCCGGAGAGAGACGCCACGAACGGCTTCGGTCCCGTCCTCGTAGGTGATCCGTACGTTCTGCGCATCGATCGCGAGGTCAGTTTCCGCGGAACGGTCTGTCCCTTTCTGTTGGGATCGAGTCTGTCCTTTCGTCATACACCAGTGTTTCGAACCGGGACCGTGTAGGCCCTTCTCGGACGAGTGAGGCCGTTTATATGAGGCCCTTACGAGACCACGTGAATACGGGCGATCCTGCCAGCGGTCGCAGGACCGCCAGTGTAGCAGACAGCCGGATATTTCCTTTACTTCGGGCGGCGATCGGACAGAAGAGACCGGGACCGGTTCGGCCCACACCAGCAAGTTACGGACGGATCGTAGTGGTGACGGTCGCCTCCACGAGAGTAGATTGTGCGCGTCGAAGTCGTTCGGAGAGCGACGACGCGGAGATATCGAGTTCGCCGGCGACATCTTCGAGTGACGCCCTCCGCGGGATGTCGAAATACCCCATCTCGTGAGCGGTCACCAGTGCCTCCCGCTGGCAGTCGGTGAGTCCTTTCCCCGCGGGTCCGGACCCGCCGTCGGGGGTAAGTCGACGCAACGTAAACCCGCCGTTTCGCCCCCAGAACGACCGGAACTCCTCGATCGTCTCTCGGTCGGCGAACCACCCGCTCTGGATCCACCCCTTCGGCGTGACACGGATGCGTTCGAGGTCCATGTCCGCGGCCGCCAACGCTTGCAGTTCGGAGACGTCGTCGACGTATCCGCCGAGTTGGGCCTCCATTCCGTGGGCCGGTCGGACCCGGTACCACGGCGTCTCGTCCGCCCGCTTGACCTGCACGTACTCCTCGACGAACGGAACCGACTCGAAAGCCCGTTCGACCGTCTCGCGATCCCCGTCGACGACCTGTACGATGAAGGCCGCGTACCAGTCCTCGCTGGGATGAAACTCCAGTTCGAGTGTCGACTCCGAAGCTATCGCCGCGACCTCGACGAACGGAAGGCCTTCGCAGGTGATTTCATACTCAGCGAGAAGTCCCATAGGGTCGCGATATCGGCCGTCGGTACTGTGCGTTTCGATTACGTTTCAGATCGGTCCTCTGAATCAGTCTCTATTGGTGTCGTAGCTAGTGTAACAGTTCATACTTTGATCGCCCGATGGCAGGCGACCGAGCGTGCAACGACTTTCACTGACGACGATAGCTCGCGTTTCGCGCAGTACAGACGAACAGTTACAGATCCGCGGTACCGTCGGAGAGAGCGTACCAAGCTAGCGATGCGAGAGTCACGAGCAATCCCCCGTACAGTAAGGTGTATGGTGTCGACGCTCTCGCTCCACCGAACGACAGTTGAACCAGTACGTCCTCTATGAGTAGAAATCCACCGATGATCGTGATGTGAAGCCCGAGCAGCATCGAGTGCGTTTTCTTCATGTGCTACAATACAGTATATTCCAACATATTTTTACCGATAGAAGTGAGCACAGAAGCGCGCTCCGGGGGCGTAGTTTTTCGGTCGGCCGAGAGCGTCCCACATCGAGCCCCGGGAAACGAAACAATCACAGGCGAGTCGGCAGCGGACTCGACAGATCTGCACCGCCTCCGGTGTCCGCCACTCGGCCAGGGGTTGTGAGTTTCGGGTATCGAACCAGAAGCGTAATTCCCCACGGAAAGCAACCAGTACGTAATGAAGCGACGCCGTTTTCTCACACGAACTGCCGCTCTCGTTAGCGGCGGTACCCTTGCCGGTTGTCTCAGTAGTTTCGGCTTCGAGACGGAGTCAGCCTGGCGAGACCCACCGCTCGTCGACGACCGCCCCGACGCTGTGTACTATCCCGCGATCGTCGAGGGGATGGGAACGTACGGGATGACTGAAGTCAACGGCTACAAGTTCGCGCTGATGTACTCCTTTCCGCACCGGTTCTGGACGGTCACCCAAGGGAATCGTAATAAGGTCGTCGTCGAATCGGACGATTCGCTCCATCTCATGGCCTCCGTCTGGGACGTAGAGACTGAGACGGTCCTGCCGATCGATATGTCGCTGGAGATCCGAAACGACGACGGAGTCGTGTCCGAACGGGCACCGTGGCCGATGCTCTCCCAGTCGATGGGCTTTCATTACGGTGATAACGTTGCGCTTCCCAGCGAAGGGGAGTACACGGCCACACTCCGCGTGAGTCCGATGCAAACAAACCGGACAGGAGCCTTCAGCGGGAGGTTTTCGGAGTTACAAACGGCAGAGATCCCCTTCGAGTTCGACACGGACGAAGCGTACGGTCTCGACATCGATCGGCTAGAGGACCGACGCGGACAACGGGGCGCTGTCGAACCCGCGATGGACGAGATGCCCGTGGCAACTGCGCCAGCGAAAGCGGACTTACCCGGCCGAATACTCGGCGAAGCAACGTCCGGAGACGCCGTGTTCGTCGTCTCCGTACTGGAGGATGCCGCACGCTTCGGCGGTGAAAGACAGTCGTACTTGGCCGTCTCACCCCGGACGCCGTACAATCGTATCACGCTTCCGTTGATGTCGGTGTCCGCGGCGCTTACTCGAAACGGCGAGACGGTGTACGAAGGGCCGTTAGGGAACGCGTTGGACCCGGAACTCGGCTATCATTACGGCACCGCTGTCGATGAGACCGGGCCGGGCGATACGCTTACGATCACAGTCGATGCGCCGCCGCAGGTCTCACGCCACGACGGGTACGAAACTGCGTTTCTCGATATGCCGCCGATGGAGATACAGTTATAGTAGCCACTGACAGTCATTGCGCACCCGATCGCACGACTGCTGCGGGATCGGTGTGTAAATCGTTTCAGTTGTTACTACATAGCGTCTGCGCTCTGTCGACTCCTGCATTGAAATCGTCCACGGTACCGATCAACCGAGGTACGGCGGCGTCGCGGACGGAAGAGAAACTATCCAGAGGCTGAGGACCGTGTAGCCGATCATGACAGCCACGAAGGGGTACTGACTGCGGATCGCCTGTAACCGGCTGGGGAAGAGGTCGTATGCGGTCACGTGTGCGACGAAGATCGCAAGTAGATGACCGAGGAGGATAAACGCGATGTCGAGTCCGCCGAACCAGTCGGGGAGCGTCAACACGAGCGGATTCGCCGGCGGTGAGAACGGCGCGGTTAAAGCGGTGGTCAACGAGGGACTCATCGAGACGAAGAACCCGGCGTAGTGGGCGAGATGATAGCCCGCGGCGATCGCGAGCAACGGCGGGGCGAAGCGGAGTGCGAGCGACTGCGGTGTTACGTACGTCGCGATCGTTCGTCGAGTCAGTTTCGCACCTATCCAGTATGCGCCGGCAAACACCCCGTAGCCGCCGAGAAGGAGGCTACCGTACACCAGCAGCGGTGGAACACCGAACCCGACGACGCTCTCGACGAACTGCGCGCCGGCCGTTGTTGTGACGAAGCCGCTGAAAGTGAGTTCCCAGATGAGTGCGATTACGAAGGCGACATCGGCGAATCCATCGACTGGTTCCGATTCGACGAGGCCGCTCCCCGGAAGTGCAACCGAGACACCGGTACTGTCTCGCGTGACGGGGGACACGGATCCGTAGAATCGGAACAGCACAGAGACGGGGTCGGCGTTATGGAACCACGTGTCGGGCGTGAACAGAACTGCACCGGTGATGGTGATGATCGAATAGCCGACGACAACACTCGCGAGTACCGCCGGGCGCGTCGTGATGGCTGTGACGAGTTCGATCCACACGAGCACGAAAAGCCCGAACACCGCCGGCCACCGCCCCACGCGGGACGGGTACGAAACGTAGCCAGCGGGGAGATACTCGGTGAGCGTGCGCCACGGGTTTAGCACACGCCAGACGTTCCCAACGAGATACGAGACCATCGTCAACCCGGCCCGGACGCCGACGAACGTGACCAAAATAGCGAAACTGACCGTGGGGATCTGCGGCCCGGTAACGCCGGTGTAAACGACGACAACAAGACCAACGACTCCGAGAGCGCGCACCGCGGCTACGGCACTCCGCCGGACGCTGTCGGGTAGTGATCGGTTTCGCTGCCAGTCGTGAATCTCTCGAATGAAGCCCCGATCCGTGACGAAACTAGCCAGCAGCGCAGAGGCACCGATCACGGCACCCCCAGTGCTGAGATACAGCCACTGCGGAACGCGCATCGACTCGCGCGACGCGTCTGAGAGGCCGGATGCAGCATTACTCGCGGCAACCGTGTCAGTGACGAATAGAAACGCTGCCGCGACGATGCAGGCCTGAATGAATCGCCAGACAAGCCCGCGTCGGGGTACTCCCCTGTTCGGATCCATTATCGAAACTACTGGCATGACAATATTGTAAGTGTCGAACCCGTCGCCACTGGGCGGATCAACGACTTCGAAGTTTCATCGAGAACAGGTAGCAGACGGCTAGCGGTGAGTTCGCGACAAACGACACTGATCGAAAGCGTTTCTTCGTCGCCTCGGCAGGAACGCGTATGGAACGGATCTCGCTGACCAATGCCGCTTTCGAGGGGGATAACAACGCCTACCTCTTTGTGGACGGCCCTGAAACGGTGCTGGTCGATACCGGCGACGGGGCGGCGACGACTCGGGAACAGTTAGAGAGCGCGCTCGCCGACCACGGTGTCGGGTTCGCCGATGTCGACCGCATCTTTCTCACCCACTGGCACGGCGACCACACGGGCCTGGCTGGTCCGATCCAGGCCGAAAGCGGCGCAGACGTGTACGTCCACGCCCGCGACGCCCCACTTGTCGAGGGCGACGAGGACGCCTGGTCGGCAATGCACGACGACCAGAACGCGTACTTCGATCAGTGGGGAATGCCCGACGACAAACAGCGCGCCCTCCGCGAGCGGATGGCTGGTTCGGGTCCCGGCGACGTGGCCCCGGAGGTAACGACGTTCGAGGACGGCGATACGTTCTCGTTCGACGGATACGAACTCCGCGTCGTCCACACGTCCGGCCACGCCGACGGTCTCTGTATCTTCGAAACGGAACGGGATGGTCGGCTCGAAGTGTTCTCCGGCGACGCTCTCCTGCCCCAGTACACGCCGAACGTCGGAGGCGCGGACGTCCGGGTCGAGCGTCCGCTGGAGAAATACCTTCGCGCGCTCCGGCACATCGCCGACGCCGACTACGACCGCGCGTGGCCGGGTCACCGCGACCCTATCGACGACCCGACTGCCCGCGCCGAGTCGATCATACACCACCACGAGGAACGCGCGTGGAACGTGCTCGACGCGCTCCGGCGGAAGGGTCCGTGCGACACCTGGACGGTGAGCGACGACCTGTTCGGTGACTTAGAGGGGATCCACATTCTGCACGGCCCCGGGGAGTCGTACGCGCATTTGGAACACCTGGAGCGGGCGGATGCGGTCGTTCGGACTGGGACCGAATATCGACTGGCAGACGGAATTAGCGAGCAGGTAGAGGAAGCGGACGAGGAGCGGTGGGAACTGACGTACTGACTCGCCTGCTTTCGGTCCCAGCTAACGGCGACGGTGAGCGTCGGCGTGAGCCAGGCGGACACCGACGTTGAAACCCCCGTTCTTTCGATCTCTAAACAGGACGCAGTACGTGATGGAGCGCGACGTTACCGACCTCACACCGTTGCTTTCTTTACTGCCGGAGGAATCTTTTGGCCTGCCTAAATCAAAACAATTTTGTATATTTAGGCCAGCCTAAAAATCATGGGTCGAGATTCCATAGGATCGACGACACCGACGCGGCGAGACTGCCTCAAATACACAGGAACAGCCGTCGGCGGCGGTTTGCTCGCCGGGTGTACAAGCACCGGTAGCTCCCAATCAGCAGAGGCGGACGACGACTCGTCGTATTCTGTCACGATAGAGCCGACCGGTGAAGTGACGTTCAACTCGGTTCCTGAGACGTGGGTCGCTGAGAACGCGAGTTGGGCCGACATGGGCGTTGCTCTCGGGATGGACAAGCCCAGTGCTGTCGTTCTCACGGACGAGTACCGAACCTGGCACTACGATGATATCCCGGGACTTTCGACGAGCAAGGACGACATGGTTTCTCTCTGGCAAGACGGGGTCGACAACGAACTCTTCATAGAGCTAGACGCCGGGGTCCACTTCATCGATCCGAACTACATGATCAACCTCATCCCGAACTGGGAGGAATCCGACGTCGAAAAGGTGAGCGAGCAGGTCGCTCCGTTCTGCGGCAATACGAGCTTCTCTACCTATCCCTGGCACGAGGACTATCCGTATTACGACCTGTACGAAGCCACCGAGAAGGTCGCAGAGGTATTCCAGCGAACGGATCGATATGAGGCGCTCGAAGACCTCCATAGCGAATTTCTCGACCGGGTTCAACAGCGGCTCCCGCCGGAGAGCGAACGACCAGAGATCGCGCTCCTCTCTCCGGCCTCCAGGGAACCCGAGAAGTTCTATCTGTATCGGCTCGGCGACAGAACCGCGTACAAGCACTGGCACGATCTCGGTATAAGCGACGCGCTCGACGATACAGATATACCGAGCTTTACCTCCGATCGCGGCACGATCGATTACGAGCCGCTGTTAGAGTACGATCCTGAGATACTGATGTTCTACACCGACAAACACTGGACGCGTTCGGACTTCCAGGACACGTTCCACACGTTTTTGGAGGATCACAGCGCGGCCAGTCGACTCACCGCGGTCCAGAACGGCGATGTGTATCCGGCCGGAGGGATGTATCAAGGGCCGATCATCAATCTCTCGAAGACCGAGCGCGCTGCGAAGCAACTGTTCCCCGACGAGTTTTCGCGGGACGAACAGCTCTACGACCGGCAACGCATCGCGGATATTCGAAGCGGAGATATCTAATATGGAGTACACCTCGCTCGGAGACACCGGGCTTTCCGTGAGCCGGATCTGTCTTGGGTGTCTCGGGTTCGGCGACGGCAAGGAGTGGATGCTCGACGCTGACGATAGCCAGGCGCTCATCGACAGGGCGATCGATCTCGGGATCAACTTCTTCGACACTGCGAACGTCTACTCTGACGGCCGGAGCGAGGAGATATTGGGCGAGGCGATCAGCGGCTACAACCGCGATAGCCTCGTGCTCGCGACGAAAGTGTTCGGCGAGATGGACGAGTCGAACCCGAACGCCTGCGGGCTCTCTCGAAAAGCCATCGAACAGGAACTCGAACACAGTTTGGACCGGCTCGGCGTCGACACTATCGACCTGTACCAGACCCACCGCTGGGACGACGAGACGCCGGTCGAGGAGACGCTCCGAACGCTTGACGACGCCGTCCGTCGCGGGTCCGTCCGGTACGTCGGCGCTAGCACGACGCTTGCCTACCAACTCGCAGAAGCCCGTCGGGTGAGCGATGACCGCAGGCTTCAACCGTTCGTCTCGATGCAGAACCATTACAACCTGCTGTATCGGGAAGAGGAGCGGGAGATGCTCCCTTACTGTCGCGAGAACGGCGTGGGAGTACTGCCGTGGAGCCCGCTGGCGAAGGGCTATCTCGCGCGACCGCACGAGGCGTTGGACGACACCGCGAGAGGGAAGCGCAACGATTACACGGACCTGTACCCGTACCTTGAGGGCAACGGCCGCGAAATCAACGAACGGGTCGAGGAGGTGGCGGCCGAGAAGGGCGTGACGATGGCACAGATCGCGCTCGCGTGGCTACTGGAGAAAGACGTCGTCGACGCGCCGGTCGTCGGCATCACCAGCGTCGAGCACTTAGAGGAGGCCGTCGAGGCCGTGGATATCTCGCTCTCGGACTCGCAGGTCGAGTACCTCGAAGAACCGTACGAAGCGGTCCGGCACACGCTCTGACGCCGAACCGGGGACTGTCTTTTACACCCAGTCAGAGACACAGGGTCCGGAGACCCCGCAGTCGTGTCAGTCGTCCGGGGTCGGACGCTCGGGACGACCCGACTCCGCCACCGCTCCGCCAGGTGCGTCTCGAACGAACGCCGCCGGCGAGAAGTCCTGATAAACCGTGTCTTCGTCGACCGGATACGGCGAGTCCTCCAGTATCTGGTTCAGGAGGACGGCGTTTCGGTGCGTGCCGAGGCCGAGGTCGGGCGTTCCGACCCCGTGGGTGTGGATCTCGGCGTTCTGGACGAACACGTCCCCGTCGAGATCTGTGTCGAGCGCGTACTCCCGGGTTATCTCCAGTCGGCCGCGGTCGTCGCGTTCGATGTCGTCTTCGATACCCGAGAGAAAGGCCGGTGTCGGCCGGTGATACCCCGTCCCGAGAACGACGGCGGACGACTCGAAACTGAAGACGGTCTCCTCCTGCCACTGCCGGCAGTCGAGCCGATACCGGCCGCCGTCGATCCGTTCGATTCCTTCAACTTCGGTCATGGCGATCAGGCTCACGTCGGGGTCGGTAGTTCCGATCGAGTGCTCGTACAGCGTGTCGTAGATCGCGTCGCTCGTATCGGGATCGATCCCCCTGTACAGCAGGTCCTGCTCCGGGAGCAGATCGTCGCGGACAGGCTGTGGAAGGTCGTACACGTAGTCGACGTACTCCGGCGTGAAGTGCTGGAGCCCCAGCTTGGAGTACTCCATCGGGAAGAACCCGTCCGAGCGCGTCACCCAGTTGAGGCGGTAGTCCGCCTCGGGCTGGCGTTCGAGCAGGTCCTGAAACACCTCGGCCGCGCTCTGCCCGGATCCGACCACCGCGATTGAATCGGCCGCCAGTACAGCCTCCCGGTTGAACCGGTAGCTGGCGGTGTGGAACACCTCGTCGTCCGGGAAGTCCCGAAACTCCTCGGGGACGTAAGGTCTGGAGCCGACACCGACGACCAGGTCCCGCGCGAGATACGTGAACCGATCCCCGCCGTCGGTTCCGGCCGTCGCGTCGCTCGCTTGTTCGTCGCTGTCGCCGGGACGGACCGCGGTCACTCGGAAGTTCGCAGTCGGGTGGTCGACGGGTTCGACAGAGACCACGCGGCGCGAGAAGCGGGTGATATCGAGCCGTTCGGCCACCCACCGGCAGTACTCGTCGTACTCCCGGCGAGGGATCTGGAACGTCTCGTAGAAGTAGAACTCGTAGATCCGGTCCGTCTCGCGAAGGTAGTTCAGGTAACTGTAGGGGTTGGTCGGATCCGCGAGGGTCACAACGTCCGCGAGGAACGGGACTTCCAGCGTCGTTCCTTCGATGAGCATCCCCTCGTGCCAAGAGAACTCGGACCGCTGTTCGAGCACGACAGCGTCGAGGTCGATATCGTCGCTACCGTCTACGAGCGCACCGAATCCGAGATTAAACGGCCCGAGACCGATCCCGACAACGTCGTGGACCGACTCGGGTTCGGGGTTCCGTCCCGCGGCGGCGTCTGTCGCGTCCCGTTCGCCGGTCGGGAACTCGTCAGCGTCGTCCGTCACGAGTTGGTCACCTCGGTCGCGTCGGTAGTCCGTCCGGGCGCGTACGCCCGCTCGAATCGGTCGCGCTCGCACACCATCAGCGCCGCCTCCTTCCCCTCGGCGGGGAAGTAGAACGTGTCGCGGCGCTCGAAGCCGGCCGACTGGAAGGTCGCGAGCGCAGCGTCGTTACGCACGTCAGGCTCCGCGACGACGCGGTCGGTCTCGTCGTGACGGAACGCCATATCGACGATCCCCCGGAGGAGAGCGCTGGCATAGCCGTTCCCGAGATACTCGTCCGGGCCGATCAGCAAGTGGGTCCCCTGGTCGCTTTCACTGGCCTCGTACTGGTCCGCGAGCGGGTCGTCTGCCGGCCAGTAGCGTTCCCAGTAACTCATCGGGACGCCGTCGAGGCGGCCGACGTAGGGGGTCATGTGCTCGTCCGCCAACTTCTCTACGAGCGTCCGCCGAAACACCGGGAGCGGAGCGGCGAGTTCCCAGTATGGCTGCACGTGGTCGCTTCCGAGCCACGCGTGTAGCCGTTCTAGGTCCCGGCCAATCTCGACGGGCCGGAACGAGACTGTCCGGTCGATGCTCTCGACGCGGCGTCTGTACGAGCAGTCGTCGGCGACGATGCTGAGCGCGTCAGTCATGTTCTGGTCACTATCGGGTTCTCGATCTCGACGTAGACGGACTGGTTCTCGAGCGATCCCTCCAGTTCGTCTAACCCCTCGAAACGGGTCAGAAGGTTCCCCTTACAGGGGATTCGCTCGTCTGTCAGGAGAGCAGAGACGAACTCCGAGGCGGGCGGTTCGAACTCCCGAAGCGCTTCGAGTTCCGACCGGAGATCGGCGAGGAGCGCCGACTCGTCGACGAGCCCGGCAACGCCCAGCGCGTTTACGACCCCGAAGGCGTTGTTACAGACGGTGTAGTACCGGAGTCGCTCGTCGGCGACGGGATCGGGACAGATCGTGTCCGCCCGCTCGCCGACACCGGGGAGCCACTCGTCGACGGCCTCGTAGCGCGACTCCGGGAAGTAGTAGCCCTGGTTGTCGCGGTAGTACCCCTCGGCGGGCCAGCCATGGTCGTCGAGTCCCACGAGCGTGTTCTGCTGGTGGGCCTCGACGCCGACGCCGAGTTCGAAGTACGTCCACAGAACCGGCCGGAGCGTGACGGCGAGGTACTCGCGGAACCACTCGCGGGCGACCTCGTTCTCGGGGCGGTCTCTCTGCTGTGCGAGATTCCGGACGACGCGGGCGAGTCGGGACGGACCGTCGACCCCGTCCTGACAGAGCGCGACGACCGGCGAGACGTTCTCGGCGTCCGCGCCGCGGAAGGGGTTCTCGCGGAGGACCGTCTCGAACCCGGACTCCGGACCGTCACCGATGTCCACAGTCAGTGCGGCCGGATCCTCTACGATGCTGAACCGAGGGAACTCCCCGCGCAATCGGTCCCCGAACTCCGTCCCGAGCAACTCCGAGACGGCGACGCCGCGGGCTAGCTCCGGGCGCTTGTTCGTCCGCTCGGCGTTCGTGATTTCGACGGCGAGCGACCCCTTGACCATGAACGGGGCGTCCGGGCTCCACAGCGTGCGGACGGACGATGTCGGATAGAACGTCGGGCCGAACGCGCCGAGGTCGGTCAGGTCGCCTCGCGCCAGCGCCGCAGCGACGTGGTCCTGTGAGCTCAGATAGTCGGCCTGCCACGGATGGGTCGGAACGAGAACCTTACCGTCGTCGATAGCCGCTGCGGCGTCCGCTGGACAGTCCCCTGCCAGCGTCTCCGAAACCCACTCGGCCGCAGTACCGTCACGGGCCGACCAGTCCGAAACCACGTCCGGCTCCGCCGCGAAGTACCGCAGTTGGAACTCGCCGCGGAGCTCCGGAGCGTACGTCGGCGCGTCGTGCGGGGTCACGCCTTCGCGACTCTTCGGCGTCGGATGGAGGAGATGACCGTACAGTAGCGACTGTTCGGCGTCGCGGAACGTCGTCTCGGTGCCGTACAGTCCGTCGGTGTCGTCGCGTTGTCGGACGAACCGTTCGATCGCCGCGCGAGACGCCAGGACGCGACGGAAGAGGTCCGTCCCGGCCGAGACGGGCATACCGGTCGCCGACAGCGCGAGTTCGCGGCGCGCGAGTGCGGCGAGCGTCCCGGCGTCTATCTCCACGACGCCCCCGTCGCCGCAGTGGGTGTACCCTGGGAGGTTGAACAGATGCCGCCCCGTGGCTGACTCGTACCGAAGCGGGACGTACGCCGTCGTCCACTGCCGTTCGAAGGGGATCCGGACGACGCGACCGTCGGCGTCGACCGCCGTCTCGGCCGCAGAGACTATCTCGCCGTCGCCGGTCTCCCTGAGATAACAGTTGAGGAACGCGTGGAATGTGGCCGACTCCGCGTGCTCGTCGGGCGTCGAACAGCCCGCACTCACGGTCGTCATTGGTCCACCCCCCGAACCGAGGCATCATCGACTCGCGTGCTGTCCGTCGACGAATCCGCTCGTTCCGACTCGCCGGCCTCGACGGCCGCGGCTAGCTGCTTCCCCTCCTTGAGGAGTTTCCGGACATCCGCTTCCGTCGTGCGTGGATTCAACAACGTGAGCTTGAGATGCGTCCGCCCGTCGACCGCGGTCCGTGCGACGACAGCCTCGCCCGCGTCGAACATTGATTCGCGGATCTCGGCGTTCACGCGGTCGGACCACTCCTCCGCGGACAGATCAGGATGTTGCCGTTCGGGTTTGTATCTGAACGTGACCACGTTAAGCGTCGGGTCGCAAGCGAGTTCGTAGGCGGGAGCGGCGCGGACCATCTCGGCCGCCCGGTCCGCGGTTTCCAGGGTTCGGTCGACGAGTGCCGCCATTCCCTTGCGGCCGAGCGTACGGAAGGCGACGTACGGTTTGAGCGCGTCGAAGCGTCGCGTCGTCAGGACGGACTTCTCGACGCGGTGAGGAACGTCGTCGTCCTCCGGATTGAGGTACGCCGCGTTGCGTGTCATCAGGTCGAAGTCGCCGCCGTCCCCAAGCAGGAACGCGCCGCAGGAGATCGGTTGGAAGAACAGTTTGTGGAAGTCGACGGCAAGCGAGTCGGCCTGTTCGATGCCGGCGATCGACTCCCGATGGTCGTCGCTGACGGCGACCGCACCGCCGTAAGCCGCGTCAACGTGGTACCAGAGGTCGTGTTCGGCGGCGATGTCCGCGAGTTCCGCGAGCGGGTCGATGCTTCCGAAGTCCGTCGTCCCAGCGGTGCAAAACAGGGCGAACGGACGTTTCCCGTCGGATTCCAGGCGCTGTATCGCCGATCGCAGCGACCGAGTGTCCATCCTGTACTCGTCGTCGCTCGGGACGGTGACCACAGCGTCCTCCCCCAGTCCGAGCTCCGCTGCCGCCTGGGCCGCGGTGAAGTGGGCCTGGTCGGAACAGAGCACGCGCATGTCGGCCGCCTCGGGGGGGAGCCCGCACTCCCGAACCGAACGGTCGAGACGGTCGGCGACGTACCGGTCGCGGGCGAGCAACAGGCCCTGATAGTTCGACTGCGTGCCACCGGTCGTGACGACCCCGTCAGCGTCCTTTCCGAGGTCGAACAGGGCTGTGAGGTCGTCGATCAACCGCTCTTCGACCACCGTCGCGGCCGGGGCCTGGTCGAAGGAGTCCATCGACTGATTGATCGCCGTGAGCATCGCCTCTGCGACCAGTCCAGGGATCATCGGCGGGCACTGGAGATGCGCCACACAGGCCTCGTCGTTCGGATAAACGGAGTTTTCAAGAACCTCCTCGGCGACCTCTTCGAGAACCTCAAGTAACGGGGACCCCGAGTCGGGTATCGTGTCGCAGTCCAGACTCGAACGGAGCGCCTCGTACTGACGACCTGAGTACGGACGGTCAGTGTCGCCGACGGCGTCTGCAACCGCGTCGGTCGTCCACTGCATCGCGTCGAGATACTTCCTGTTCCCCGTCGGACTGCCGAGGAAGAGCCCGTCCGCGAGTGTTCGCCCGTCCGGATGCCCGCCGTCTCCGTCGAGCGACTTCCGAGACTTCATTCCGAAACCGCCCTCCGGTTCGACACCGTCGATTCGACAGCTTCGGTGAAACGAGCCGCGATCTCGTCGATCTGCCGGGCGGAGATGACAAGCGGCGGCAGGAACCGCGCGACCGCGGAATCGCGCCCCCCTGTCTCGATGATCAGGCCGCGGTCGAAACAGGCCGACGACACGGCCGATGCGAGGTCGCCGTCGGGCGGGGGAACCTCGCCGTCGACGACGGCCTCGGGATCAACGAACTCGACTCCGAGCATCAGCCCTCGGCCCCGGACGTCGCCGACGGCGTCAAACCGGTCGGCCAGCGTTTCGAGGGGCCGCCTGAGTCGCGCGCCCATCTCGGCCGCGTGCTCGTCGAGGTTTTCCTCCATGATGTGACGCATCGTAACGCGGCCGGCCGCCATCGCGAGTTGATGGCCGCGGAACGTCCCGGCGTGAGCACCGGGTTCCCACTCGTCGAGGGATTCGTCGTAGACGACGACTGCGAGCGGAAGCCCGCCCCCGACGGCCTTCGAGCAGGTGATAACGTCCGGAACGATGTCGGCGCGTTCGAACGCCCACGTCTCGCCGGTCCTCCCCATACCGGTCTGGATCTCATCGACGATCAACGGGACATCCGCCTCGCGGGTGAGCCGTCTCACCTCCCGGACCCAGTCGTCCGGCGCGGGATTGACGCCGCCCTCGCCCTGAACGAGTTCGAGGATCATCCCTGCCGGATCGGTGACGCCGCTCTCGCCATCGTTGATCACTCGATCAACGAAGTGGCTAATCGACTCGTGGTCGCCGTCGGGCCCGAACGGGTGCCGGTAGCGGTCCGGATACGGGAGATGATGGACGTCACTCATCAGTCCCGGGACCGCTTCTTTCGCGTCCGTATCGCCCATGAGACTGAGAGATCCGCTGGTCATCCCGTGATAGCCGCCCTGGAACCCGAGGACGGAGCGGTTCCCGGTAGCGGTTTTGACGAGTTTGAGCGCCGCTTCCACGGCGTCGGTACCCGCCGGAGAACAGAACTGGACCTTCGCACTTTCGGTGAATTCCTCGGGCAGGCTCTCGAACAGCGTGTCCACGAACGCCTCCTTCTCGGGCGTCGTGATGTCGAGGGTGTGAAGCGGCCGCTCCTCCGCGAGGAGTCGCTCAAGTTCGCGCGTCACCTTCGGGTGGTTGTGCCCGAGAGCGAGCGTGCCCGCACCGGCAAGGCAGTCGAGATACTCGTTTCCGTCAGCGTCCACGATTTCCAGGCCCCGCGCGCGAGAGATCGCGAACGGTAACGACCGAGGATACGTTCGGGCGCTTGATTCGCGGTTGCTCTGACTCTCACGCAGTCGGGCGTTTGACTGTTCGGTTCTCATTGCTCACCCTCCGCTGTATCGCTGATGCGTCCGTAACGAATCTGTGTCAGTAGCACATTTTTTAGGTTGGCCTAAAACTTGAAAAGCGTGTTGGGTTAGGCCAGCCAAAAATATCTCGGGTAGTTCTGAGTCGACCCCGCTGTCTCGTGGTCCCGGAAACGGAAGGTGGGTGCCCTCAGCCGCTGGTTACGCTCGGGATTTCGTCGTAGGTAGTGTAGAGACAGCCTATGACCACCACGGCGGCGGAGATGGGGACGAGTGCCGTGAGCCGATACAGCGACGGGAACCCGATCGTGTTCCCGAGCGGGAGCGACACGAGCAACCCGACCGTCGCGCCCAGATCTCCCAGCGCATTGTACGTCCCCGTCGCACTCCCCATTTCGGCGCTCGCGGTTAGGTCGCCAAGCAGCGAGACGAGCGGACCGCCCACGCCGCCTTGCCCGGCACCCAAAAGCAGGACAGACGCGAGGAGTATCGGGAACGTCGTCCCGATCGCCAGCAGTACCATTCCGGCCGACAGGCAGACGAAACAGGTGAGGATCACGGGAACGCGGCGACCCATGATGTCGCTCGCTTTTCCGCCAGCCACCGAGAAGATTGAGCCTGTGAGGACGCTAGCACCGATGAGTACGCCGGAGGTACCCTGTGCACCGACCGCGACACCACCTGCCTCCACGGTGTCGAGGAACGACACGAGCGTCGCGAACACGACGCCGTTGTAAGTGAAAAGCAGGGCGAAGTTCGCCCCGCCGGTGATCAGCGCTGGCGAACTGAGATCGATGTTACGGAGGGCAACGCCGCCGGTGCCGTCTACCGCGTGGGTCTCGGGGATCGCGACGTAGGTGACGAGACAGGCCAGCACGGAGAGACCGGTCGCGACGGCGAACGCGGCGCTGGCTCCGTACACCTCGCCGACTATCCCGCCCAGAGACATCCCCGCGGGAAACCCCAACGACGTGCCGCCGCGGACGATACTCATCGTCCGGCCCCTTGACTCAGGATCGCAGACGTCAGCCGCGATCGTGTATGCGGTCGCGAGCACGAAGGCGCTCCCGAGGCCCCACAGTACACGCGCGCCGAGGAACCACACGGCAGGCATGGAACTGCGCAAAGCGAGCAGATAGCCCGCGGTCGCCACCGTTTCGAGGATCACGCCGGCGACGAACGGCGTTCGCGTCCCGACGCGATCGACGACGGCCCCGACCGGGGCGTTCGCCAGCAGCCTGACGATGCGGTTCGCGCTCAAGATCACGCCGACGACGACCGGAGCGATACCGACGACCGCCCCGAGGTTCGGGAGTATCGGGAAGACGACACCGCCGCCGAACCCCAGGAAAAACGTGCTGACGAGGACCGCTACGACGGCGTGAGGGAGCCCGAACACGCCGAGTCGCCGCGTCGCCATTAGTAGACACTCCGGAGTCGCTCCCGCTCCCAGGAGACCGCGCTATCGGTGAACTGCTCCCAGTGGCTCCGTTTGACGTCGAGATAGGTCTCGAACAGTGTCGCACCCAGCGTCTCACGCATGACTGGGTCGTCCTCGAACGCGTCGAGTGCCTCGCCCAGCGTCCGGGGGAGCCGTGTCACGTCGTGTGCGTCGCGCTCTGCCGCCGTGAGCGTCGCCGGGTCGACGGAGACGGACTCGGGCACGTCAAGTCCGCGTTCGATGCCGTCGTAGCCCGCGGCCAGGAGACCCAGCAGAGCGAGGTACGGGTTAGCCGTGCAGTCAGCCGCCCGGAACTCGATCCGGGTCGCGGCCGCCGGGTCGGACTGTCCGACCGCCGGCACTCGAACCAGGGCTTCGCGGTTCCCCCGTCCCCAGCAGCGAAACGCCGTCGCGCCGAGTTGCGGGCGTAGTCGGGTGTATGAGTTCGCTGTCGGCGCGGTCAGCGCGACGAGCGCGTCTGCATGCGCTAAAACGCCCCCGATGAACTGTCGACCCGTCTGACTCACCCCGCCGCGATCGGCGTCGTAGAACCGGTTCGTGTCGTCCCACAGCGACAGGTGGATGTGACACCCGTTCGTCGAGTGTTCGAACGGCTTCGGCAGAAACGTCGCGTTGTACCCGTGGTCGTGTGCGACGCTGTTGACCGTCTCCCGGAAGAGGACGTGCTCGTCGGCCGCCTGTACGCCCGGAGCGTGGCCGGTTACGATCTCGTGTTTCCCGGCCGCGTACTCCGGGTAGTACTTCTCCACCAGGATGTCCTGGGCCTTCAGCGCGTCCGTCATTGCCAGGATCGTCTCGTGGGTCTCCCGCGTGCTCTCAGTGACGTATGCTCCGCGCTCGTCGACCCTGCTAACGGACCCGTCGTCGGCGCTCTCGAAGAGATGGAACTCGCTTTCGAAAGCCACCTCGAGAGCGAGTCCCGCGTCCCGTAGATCGTCCACGAACGACTGCAACGAAGACCGCGGGTCGACAGCCCACGGCTCCCCGTCGACCGTTTCGATGTCACAGAGCATCGCACCGGTACGCTCTGCGTAGGGCAGCGCCCGGAACGTCTCCGGGTCTGGACAGAGCCTGACCTCGCCGGCGGCGTCGAACCGGCCGTTCTTGTCTCGGACCCCGAGAGAGTTGTACGTCTGGACGAGTTGTGAGAGCATCACGCCGTCCGCGACGGCCGACCGGACCTTCGACGCGTCGACTGCATGGGTCCGTACGGCCCCGCTCTGGGTCGCGAACAACAGCCGCACGAGATCACAGTTGCCGTCTCGACATCGTTCGACCACCGTTTGTTCCTTTGGCATCGATGATTCCGTACCACCAGTTATTTTAGGTAAACCTAAAAATTAACGGAGCGTGGGTCGGCACCCGAACAGAACCATTGGCGTGGGAGGATATCGGCAGCCGATAGCCCAACCTGTAGGTCCGACAAATGAACGGAAACGTTTATAAATTTTTAGGCTGGCCTAAAAGTATGCGTAGACGGGCCGACCCATCGATCAGACAGAGGCGGAACCGAGACCCCCTAAGCAGGGAGGAACAGCTATGAACGGCGTCGAGGCGCTCGAATCGACTCTCCGAGAGGACATCTGGACAACAGTCAACCGAGAGCTGTTCCGTAAGGTCCTCGCTGAGTTCATGTACGAAGAGATCATCACGCCCGCACCGATGGCGACCATTCGAGAGCCCGCCTCCAGAAACACCGGAAGCAACGGAGACGGCGACGAGACGTGGACGCGATACACGCTCTCTCTGACCGACGGGGTCGAGTATCGCTTCGACGCACAGGAGCGCCCGCTCGACAGCTATCGGATCAGGCCCGGCTCGATAGAGCGCAGGGAACACGGGAGCGAGTGGCAGTCGGCGACCGATCCCCTCTCTTTCATCCTCGACGCGCGCGACTACATCGGGATCGATCCACCCACGGCGGCACACCTCGTCCGGGAGTACAACAACACACTGGTAGCGGACGCGCACATCCGAGCGAGGAAGGCCGATCGGACAGAGAACACACTGCTGGACCTGCCGTACGCCGAAATCGAGGGCGAAATGGAGGGCCACCCGTGGTTCACGTACAACAAGGGGCGCGTCGGCTTCGGGTATGACGACTATCTCAAATACGCGCCCGAGTCCAAACAGCGCCAGCGCCTCTCGTGGATCGCCGCGAGCCGAGACCGAGCGACGTTCACCGGGGTCGACGGCCTCGATCACGCTGGGCTCATCGACGACGAACTCGGATCCATGGCCGACGAATTCCGGGCGACGTTGACCGAGGACGGACTCGATCCTGCGAACTACTACTTCCTGCCGGTCCACGACTGGCAGTGGTCGGATAGCATCGTCCAGTTGTTCGCAGACGACATCGCCACCGACGCTATCGTACCGCTCGGCGAGGGGTCCGATGAATACTTGCCACAGCAGTCGATACGGACGTTTTCGAACGTTTCAGCGCCGGAAAAGCGTCACGTCAAACTCCCCATTCGAGTGTTGAACACGAACGTGTATCGCGGGATACTCGGTGAGCAGGCGGAGGCCGCTCCCCGCGTTACCGAGTTCATCAAGTCCGTGCGGGACGGCGACTCGTTCCTGCGGGACGAACGCCGCCTGATCCTGCCCGGCGAGGTAGCGAGCGTCAACTACGAACACCCCAAGTTCTCACAGTTCGAGGAGGCACCGTATCAGTTTCACGAACTGCTGGGTTGTGTCTGGCGGGAGAGCGTTCACTCGCTGATCGACGACGGGGAGCGACCGCTCACACTCGCGGCGCTCCTGCACGAGGACTTCGACGGGACGCCGGTGGTCACGACGTTAGCCGACCGCTCGGGGGTGACGCTGGAGGCGTGGCTCGACGAGTTGTTCGAAGTTCTGCTGGAACCGCTACTGCATTTTCTCTACAAGTACGGAACTGTGTTCATGCCACACGGTACGAACGTCGTGTTAGTCCTCGAAGACGGAGTCCCGTCTCGCATCGCAGTAAAGGACTTCGTCGACGAGGTCGCGATCACGGACCGGGAACTCCCCGAACTGGACGACGTACTTCCGACCGACCTTCGCGAGGACGAACGGTACAAACACCATATACTACACCAGGTCGCGCCGGAACCGCTGTGCCAGCACATCTTCGGGACGCTGTTTGTCGGCGTGTTTCGGTACGTTTCGGACCTGCTGGCTCGCCATCACGACTACGACGAACGGACGTTCTGGGAACAGGTCAGGGAAGCAGTCGACAGATATCAGGCGCGGTTTCCGGAACTCGACGACCGCTTCGAGCTATTCGACCTCACCAGACCTCGGTTCACGAAACACTGCCTGAACCGCAACAGGATCGTCGACTACGGCTACGGTGACTTCAGCACTCGGCCGAAGATAAAGGGTCACGGCACCGTCTCGAATCCCCTGGCCGGAACGGACGCCGAGAGGCGAGGCAGCGTCGGCCCTCCTCGGTGAGTATTGTCCACGCTCGCAAAGCCCGTTCCTGTGGACGACCGTGATGACGAACACATCGTGAAGTACGATGTCAGCCGCTTCTCCGTCTCAGACGCATGGCTGAACAGGTGTGGAATCTGCAGGCTTTCACCCTGACATGCAACGAGATGGGGGAAATGGTTTTGCCCAACAAAAGCCGCTGACAGCCGTTTACTGGCCGGTACGGGACAGGCCTCTCAGTTTACTGAACGAGGACAGTACGTATCTACAGCGTGCAGTGAACTGACCGTCGAAGGTAACCCGGAAGTGACGCGACAGTGTGGTTTACCGATAGACAACTAGTTCGCCGAATGTAATGTATGTTAATTCAAATAGCCAGTACAGCCACCTAGTAAGAATATAAATCATAATATGGGTACCCTTTATTATAGATATTCTGTTATTTGTATATCCGGTTCATCACACTAGACAGAGGGAGTTCACACTCGAATCATGAGACTGTACGAAGGTAGCTTAAAGAGCGGTGATTAACTAATCCAGTGTATCGAACGGTTTTTACTTACTTCAGTTGGGCTGGAGTTCCATCTATTGTTGAAACCCATATCCTATCAACAGCGATAAACGAAGAATATAGGTCGGAGCCGTCAGCAGAACAACGAGTAAGGATAATATTTACATAATACATTAGAATCTGTTATTACGGTTGGTACTGCTGAGCCTGTTCGACGTTTGAGTACGGATCAGATTCATTCGGATCTTGGTGTACAGTTGATACCGTCCGGGAGCGTACTCAGAGAATTTTCCCTTACAGCCGTATGGTTGTAATGCTCTCTCAGTGGAAACACCGACCGAGATGGCCACCAATTACAACAATATCACTGTAAGAAAACGGGTACGCCCCCGATAACGGAAGAATGTAATACTCCATTAGGACTGTGTAGAACTATTACAGCGGTATATTCGTAAAGCAATGAGCAGACCAGAGAGACAGTTGAGTTACTGGTTCGTGCCACGTTGACCGCTCGACAGTTTCGCTTTACAGCAGTAGGACTGTCTCCAGTGTTTCTCCCTCAACATGCGCCGGGAAACCTGAATTATCTGGAACTGGTACGCCCACGCTCGAAGGAGTGCTGTTTTCTAATACCAAACGATTGTGCGATGTATTGTGAATTATTTAATTGAAAGTCGATATGTCGTGACAGATCGAAGTACGAGGGAAAACCGAATAGATGAGCGCACGTATAGCCTGATAGAAGCAGAGTAGGGACCTGCAGTACTAGTCTATAGGGAATAGCTTTGGTGCAACGTTACGGGTTTCGGACTTGAATACGGCAGAGAAGAAATATAATTATCGACGAAGATCGTTTGGCATCACGAAACGCCGACAGGTTACGACTGAGAGTGTTTGATTGTCAGTTGTAGCTCATTGGCCTTCTCTAGGAGTAGCTGAGCGATCTCTTCTGCACGTTGTTCATCGTTGATACGGTTTGCCGGTCCGGCAACGCTCATCGCCCCAAGGGGTTGCCCGCTTTCGTACTGTATTGGAACGCCGATAGCGTACAACCCTTTGAGATGTTCGTCCTTGTCGACTGCGTAACCCCTGTCACGGATCGCTTGAAGCTCAGTTTCGAGAGCCTCCGTGGACGTTATCGTGTTCTCAGTCTTGCCGGGTAAACCGTGCTTGTCGACGATTTCTGCCACCCGCTCGTCCGGAGCGTACGCGAGGAACGCCTTACCAGCAGTCACGTGGTTGAGATGAACCCGGTTCCCGATACGCGTTCGGGTCTCCACTGCTTGTCTACCGGACTCACGAATGAGGAAGACACCGAGCCCGTGTTCTTCGACCATATACTGGCACAGTTCTCCGGTTTCTTCGGCCACTTCTCGGGTTTTCTGCCGAATCAGTTGATATCCGATCTGACGCTGGCGCGCGTATTCGCCGTGGTCAAGGAAACCCAACCCCACGTAATAGTCGTCTCCTTCATGAACGACGTATCCGTGCTGTTCTAACGAAGTGAGGTGGTTGTAAACCGTACTCTTGGTCACATCGAGTTCGTTGGCCAATTCGGTGACACCCGCCCCGTCGAACTGTTGGAGAGTCTGCAGTAACGTTGCCATCCGCCCGATCGATTTTACGGGTGTATCGGTGTGGTCTGCCATAGTAACAGATCGTATTTACCCACCTTTATTGTTTTGTATTACTAAACACGTGGTACGTTATGAATTAGCATGGGCGGGCGAGGCTAAACGCGGTCTTCTGAAGAATAGGCGATACAGTCGAGTACCGCCGTTACGTCCAGACACCCGCTTATACCACTACGGCAGGAACGCTGACGGAAAGCCACAACGACTGCCCCAACTGACGCTCGGATCTGAGTGTCCATGAGGACTAAATACTAGTATTCCATTGACCGTGACAGAGGATGATCGAGACTGACTCGGCGCGAAAGGTGTACAATGAAGATGTCGTGGCAGTAGGTGACGTGTCCCTTACTGTCGAAGAGGGGGACTTCGTGAGCGTGTTGGGGCCCTCAGGCTGCGGCAAAAGCACGCTCCTGTTCATGCTGGGTGGCTTTATCGAACCCACGTCTGGCACGATCACAGTAAACGGGGAACAAGTTACGGAACCCGACCCTTCCCGCGGAATGGTGTTCCAAGAGAGCGTGCTGTTCCCCTGGATGACGATCAAGGAAAACATCACGTGGGGCATGAAGGTACTCGGGGTCGACGAAGACGAGCGAGATCGAACAGCCGAAGAGTACATCGAGATGATCGGGCTGGACGGATTCCAGGACGCCTATCCGAACTCGCTTTCGGGCGGCATGAAACAGCGAGCCGCGATGGCACGCGTTCTGGCGGTTAACCCGGCCGTCCTGTTGATGGACGAACCGTTCGGTGCGCTCGATGCACAGACGCGTGAGAAAATGCAGCACGAACTGCTCGACATCTGGAGTCAAACCGGCCAGACTTGCGTTTTCGTCACGCACAGCATCGACGAGGCGCTCTACCTCTCGGACAAGGTGGTCGTCCTCGGTTCACGGCCCAGCAGCGTGGAAGCGGTTATCGACGTGGGCGAGCATTTCGACCGACCCCGGGCCCCTGAGGTCAGAGAGTCCGAGACGTTCACGGACCTCCGCCAGCAGATCTGGGACATGATCGAAGACGAAGTGACTGTTTAAATTACGGTTAGCTCACGGTGCAGTTCGGCCGAAAACAAGCGGCAATTCAGTTGGATGGACTCAGCGCGGTTACTCTTCTTTGAGCTCTTCTGAGTCGTGCCAGACGTTCCAGGTTTCGGGTTCGGTTGGCCAACGGCGAGCAGGGCGGCCGCCCTCTTCGGGAGCGTCCTCCATGTTCGCGGTCAGTTCGATGGGGTATCCATCGGGGTCCGGGAAGTACAGGTAAAAGTTGTTCCCGGGTCCGTGTCGACCCGTCCCGCGGTAGACGGGGTGGTCTTGCTCTTGCAGACCGTCTTTGGCCGCTTCGAGCGCTTCGAAGTCAGGGACCTCGAACGCGATGTGGTAGATCGGACCGGTGGTCGGCAGCATCGGCGGCCCGTCTTCGGGGAGATCCTCGGCGAAGTCGTGAAGGTCGAGGTCGCGTTCCCCTCGCTCCTCCAGCGCTTCGAGTTCGGCGTCCGACATCTGCGTGATGTTCATTTCGTGATGCTGAGACTCCGCCGCGACGTTCGGCGTCCTGAGGAACGCAACGCGGTCTCCGATGCGGTCCGAAACCTCCATGTTGAGGACGTTTCGGTAGAACGCAACGGACTCCTCGATGTCTCGTACTTTAATGGCAACGTGGTCTAAACCCATGTTCTCAACGACCATACGATTCTCAGGTTTACTTCCACCAATATTTATCTTGTGGTCCTGACTTCCGTTTTGGTCCGGGCCGCGCACGTGAGAGTGAATGCTCGACCACGACGAGAGTAAATCGTTGGAACAGTATTTGACCGATCGCAACAGTCAGCACTTGTATTCTGGGGCATATACATAGACGAGATGATACGTTCCGTAACAACTTTTAGCGCGCTCTCTGTCTATGCCAATGCGCATGGAAGAAGCAGGCCTACTAGTACCTCTGTTCCGGAGACAGATGGAGCATTGTCAGGTGAACGAATCGGAGACTGTCGCGCTCGTCACAGACGCGAAGAGTCGACGCGAATACATCGGGGCCAGTTTCGCCGCGGCCGAAGACCTCGGTGCCGACGTGTTCGAAGTGAAACTCCCCGAATACGGCCGGAACTCGGTTGGCCCGGAGATCTCGGAAGGACAGGGCGGGACGCTCCGTCTTCCGGAGGGACCCGTCGAAGCGTGCAAGAACGCGGATATGGTGTTCGACTTCACGCTCGAAGGGTTCATTCACGTCCCCGAGCGCGGTGAAATCCGCGACGCCGGTACCCGGATCCTCCGTGTCGGCGCACGAGAACCGTTCTATCTGCGTCGTCTCATGCCGTGGACCGAAGAGGAGGCACAGGAAGTCAAAGAGCGAGTACAGAAACACAGCGAACTCCTCGCCAACAGCGACGAAATGCGGATCACGTCGGAGTACGGGACCGACCTCACGATGGAAGTCGAGTCCGATACCGCGTTCGATTCCTATGGCTTCGTCGACACGCCCGGCAAATGGGACGTGTGGGGCCAGAACATGGTCTCGAACTACCCCTCCAACGTCGAAGGGAAGATCGTGATCGCCCCCGGCGACTACAACGTAGTGCCGTTTGCGGACTACGTCGACTCTGCTGTCGAATGCGTCGTCGAGGACAATTATATCGTCGATATCAACGGCGAAGGTGGGGACGCTGAACTGATGCGCGGCCACATGGAGAGCTTCGACAATCCCGACGTGTTCGCGACGAGCCACTTCGGATGGGGACTGAACCCCAACGGCGAGTTCTACAACATGGCCATCCACGACCGGAAGCCCGACGAAACCGGTGTCAGCGCGAGCGAGGGCCGCGTCTGGTCGGGGAACATGCTGTGGAGCACTGGCCCGAACACGCACGTCGACCGATACGCGCCGTGTCACTACGACATAGCACAGAAGAACTGTTCCGTCTTCGTCGACGGGACGAAGGTAGTCGACGAAGGTGACGTCGTCGAAGACGTCGTCTAACGACGCCGAATTCGGCCGAAGCGAAGTCTCTCTACGACCCGAAGTGTGAACTCCTTTTTTCGCAACTGCCGCTACGGAGTGGGTGAACTGAGTTCTCATTGCACAGAGAGCATGTAGCGTCTCGCTGTCTCGGTGAGACGGCAGGAGTCCTGTCACGAATGGATCAGTCTTGAAATGTCGTCAGTGCCGTCCGGAGAAGTGTATTCACGGCGCAAAACGATGGCAGCGCGGATAGGTATCGTTCGGTCTGTGGACCAGAAGAAAGAAGAAGAAAGGAAGACCGCCAGTGGCTTGCGCCTGAGAGCGATTACATCTCGATGCTAACGTCACCGGCCCAGAAGAGGACCCGTTCTCTGAGCCGTGCGAGAGCCTGGTCGAAGAGGATGCCGATCAAGGAGATGAGAACGACGCCAGCGAACACTGTCTCGTACGCGAACGAGCCCTGAGCGCGGATGATGATGTATCCGATACCCTCACTGGAAGCGACGAGTTCGGTGACGACAGTGACGATGAGCGCGATCGGCATCGCCATTCGTACGCCCGAGAAGATGTACGGGAGACTCGCAGGGAGAACGATGTTCCGGAAGATCTGTAGGCGTGACGCTCCGAAGTTTTTGCCGGACCAGATGTGGAGTTTGTTCACTCCCTGAACACCGTAGTACGCGCCGAGGAGGATGGGGATGAGCGATTCGATGAAGATGATCACGAGTTTCGGTGCGTGACCAAGCCCCATAATAGAGAGCAACAGCGGATAGAACGCGATACGGGGAATCGGGTAGAGGGTGCTGATTAGCGGGTCCAGCACGAATTCGACGCGTTCGTCAGAGCCCATCCACAGGCCCAGCGGAATGCCGACGACGAGTGCGGCAGAGAACCCGACCAGCACCCGGTACAGGGTCGCGAAGATGTCCGAGTACGCCGTGCCCTCCGTGACGAGCATGGAGTACAGTTCGAGGACGACAACTTCCACGTGCGGGATGAGCGGCGGTCCGTAGGCCGGATTCATGAACGTCGCTGCCAGCTCCCAGGCGACCAACAGCGCTAACAGCGAGACGTATCCGATCGGCGCTGTCGTGTCTTCGGCCCATTCGTTCAGGCTGTTGAACCAGTTCCGGGTACTGGATCCGACGCTCATGCGTCATCACCCCCCTGCCACTGAAGCAGTCGACCCCGGATCAATAGCAGCAGGCGGTCGTGGATGACGCCGAACAGCGCAATCATCGTGATGGCGCTGAACATGAGCTCGAAGTTACTGAACTGTCTCGCCTGGAGCGCCATCTGTCCGAGACCCAACTCCGACTGGATGAGTTCCGCGGAGAACACCACGATGAACGAGAGCGCGAGCCCCACGCGGAGTCCGGAGAGGATCTGCGGGAGGCTGTCCGGGATGACGACTTCCGAGAGTATCTGGAATCGGGACGCGTTGAAGTTCTGGGCCGACCAGACGTGTAACTCGGGCACCCCTCGCACGCCGTCGAACGTGTGGATGTACACCGGGTAGAACGCCGCCAGGAACACGACGATGGCCTTCGACATGAAGCCGATACCGAAGATGATCACGAATATCGGGTAGAGCGCGATTTTTGGGATCGGGTAGGTTGCTGAGACGAGCGGGTCGAAGAGCCGGCCGAAAATTGGGGTTCGGCCGGTGACGACGCCGAGGGCGATGCCGAGTGCAGCGCCACCGAAGAAGCCGGTGTAGACGAGCTGGAGCGTGGCCCAGGCGTTTTTCACCAGCGTCCCCTCTTCCATCATCTCGATCAGGTTACTGAGGATCGTTGTCGGAGCGGGTAGGTACGGCGGTAACGCCCCGAGAAGCCCGGTTACTTGCCAGATGGCCAGTAGGGCGAGCACCGGGGAACTACGGACGAGCATCCCCCCAGCCGATCGTGCCACGTTCTCGACGGAGCCGAATCCGCCCTCGGTCGTTGATTCAGTACTCATGGAATTTTCCAGTGTACACACCACGGTTGTCTGTACGGTCGAGTCCATTCATCATTCGTGCTATCAAGAGTGACGACAAGCACAAAAAGTGTATCTGTTGATTCCGGTAATTGTTCCGCCGTCATATTACCCGAGAAACTCTATCTGAGAGTAAGTTTTATCCTCGCACCTGAACGAGTAGTGAGTGATGACAAAAGGAGGAGACTCCGTAGCCCGTGTGCTCGCGGAGAACGACATTTCGGAGACGTACGTACTACTCGGCAACCAGACCGTCGACATCGCCGACGGCCTTCACGAACGTGACGTAGATGTGATATCCGCACGTCACGAGTACAACGCAGCCGTTATGGCCGACACCAGAGGTCGGCTCACGGGAGAGCCCGGCGTCGCGATCACGGTTGCAGGCCCCGGAGGTACAAATGCGCTGACCGGTGTCGCTCAGGCCTATACGGCCGCCTCACCGATGGTCTTCATCAGTGCAGTACTACCCGAAGACGCCCCGACGGAGTCCCTTCACGGCGTCGACGACCAACATTTCCTCAGGAAAGCGTTCGAGCCGGCAACCAAGTGGAGCACGCAGGTCCACGACCCCGAGCGCGTCCCGGAAGCACTGAACCGGGCGTTCGACATCGCAACGACCGGTCGCCCCGGACCGGTCTTCGTCGGTATCGACGAAGAGATCCTCACCGAATCCGTCGATATTCCGGAGTCGGCGTTCGACTGGACGCATATCTCCGAGACGCCGCCCGCGGCTGACGCGGTCGTCGATGCGCTCGAACCTATCGAACAGGCGGAGAAGCGTGTTCTCTATCCCGGAAAAGGCGTCCTGCGTGCGTTCGCAACCGAGGAACTAGTCGCGGTCGCCGACGCGCTTGACTGCCCGGTCGTCTGCCCGCGGCACTACCCCGACTCGTTCCCGAACGACCACGAGGCGTTCGCCGGTACGGTCGGGATGTCCGACCATCCCGCGGCAGTCACGGCCCTCGCTGACGCGGATGCCGTCCTCTCGGTGGGAGTGCGACCGAGTTCCCACGAAGCGGCGGTGCTCGACGACCGGACGCGGAGAGACGTCGATATCGTCTACTTCGACTCCGGCAACGTCGAGTTCCCCCAGTCGAACGCGGCCGCGTTCGTAAACGGCGACCTCGAAACTGTGCTCGGTGCAGCCGCAGACGTCCTCGACGAGACGGCGGGCAACACTGACCCCTCGTACCGGGACGCGGTCCGGGCCGAGAAAACGAGAGTCAGCGAGGAACTGGATGACTACTTAGAGGCAGTCCGGGACCAGACGCCGATCCACCCGCTCGTCATTATGGCCGAGTTGCGGGCGGTTGCGGACGACGACGTCATCGTGACCGGAGACGCAGGTGCTGCAGGTGGCGCCTGGCCGAACGACGCGTTCGAGTACCGCGCGACGAACTCGTTCCAGCATTCGCGACTCTACGACTCGATGGGGTTCCCGGTGCCGGCGGGGAACGCCGCGAAACTCGTTGCCCCTGACCGCCAGGTGGTGAATCTGATCGGCGACGGTGGCTTCCTGATGTGCAACATGGAGTTGGCGACGGCAGTCTCCACGGACACCGATGCGGTCACTATCGTCATGAACGACGCCAAGTACGGCATGATCTGGAACTACCAGCGGTCCGACGACCACGCCGAGATCGCGACTGATATCCCCCAGGCGGATATCGCAGCGATGGCCGAGTCGTTCGGCGTTCGAGGAGTGACGGTCGAGGACCCCGAAGAGGTTCGTCCCGCGCTCGAAACGGCGCTCGGTGCAGATGAGCACGTCGTACTCGACGTGCATATCGACCCGACGGCGGAGTACGTGTCCCGGAAGATCTGGTAGGGGACGTGTCCAGCAACATCAGGTAGATCCGGTTGCAAATTGCGCAAGAATCTTTACCCCAGCACAGAGTCGAACTACGTGTTGCCATGCCAGTAATGGAACCGACTCCGTCCGACATAGACTTGCGCGCGATCAATTACGAAGCGGACGACGGACGCCAGTTCGACGGCTTCGAAATGACGAGCGGGGAGACGACTTTCAACGGCGAAGAGACCTGCGTCGTTTTCCTGCACGGTCTCCGTGGGTTCGCGCTCGGTGCAGGCATCTCCCCGGTCGCGTACCCCCTCGCCCGCGCCGGCATCAGGTGCGTGTCGATCAACAAGCGAAACAGCGGGAAAGGGTACGAGAAATCGGATTTCGCGGAGATCGACCGTGATATCGCTGGAGCCGTCGACTGGGCGACTGAACAGGGCGCGAGCGAAATCGTCATCTGGGGCCGAAGCCTCGGCGCGACGGAAGCGGCGTACTTCCAGGGGAAGCGTAACGACCCGGATGTCGACGCAGTCGTACTCGCCGCTCCGTTCGCCGACATCCGAGAGCGGTCGACGCGGAGTTACTTCGAAGCGGTGTCCGATGACCCGGACGCGGCGTACGAGGACTTCGTCGACGAGGCGCGAGAACTGGTGGACGCCGGACGGGAAAACGAGATCGTTGCGTTGCCGCGTCCAGTGGGTGACGGCATCGAGTACATCCCGATGACTGCGGAATCGTTCCTCTCGTACCGGTCGCCGGAGAGCAAGTGCGCGACGATAGACTGGACGCCCGATATCGAGATCCCGATTCTGCTCGTCCCCCATTCGTCGGACCGAAACGTCACCCCGGCCGAGGCAGAGGAGATAGCGGAGACGGCGACAGCGAGTCCCCTCGTGGAAGTCGAGCCCATCGCTGCGGACCACTTCTTCACTGGGAGCGAGGAGAC
This sequence comes from Halostella pelagica, assembly GCF_004762015.1. NCBI lineage: Archaea > Methanobacteriati > Methanobacteriota > Halobacteria > Halobacteriales > Natronoarchaeaceae > Halostella > Halostella pelagica. The sequence continues at coordinate 154,535 of NZ_SJES01000006.1, read as the reverse complement.
TGTCGCCGAGATCACAGCCGAGTTCATCGAACGTGCGCGAGGAGCCGAATAAAAGAGTCGCCCAGTGAAACGAGTCGCTCGTCTCTAGTGAAACAGCGGGTCGTCGTCGTGGTCGTCGACCGGGCCGAGCGGCGTTTCCAGAAGTTCGGAGAACAGGTCCATCTCCGCCTGGCTCAACGCGACGAGTTCGGCGACGCCCAGGCGGCACGAATATCCGAGCTTGTGAGAGCTAACTTCGAGTCGGGGACCGTCGTCGGTCTCGACCACGGCCAGTTGAATCGTCGTGTACTCGTTGCCGACCTGCAGAGCTTCGTCGGTTCGGACCGGATTCCGGCCGGGCGTGTGTTCACACCCGGTCAGTTCGGAGAAGAACTCGTCGTCCTGCCAGGTGAGGCTCTCGAGCGCGAGGGCGTCCAGTCTGGTCGCGCCGTCGTCAGATTCGAGGGACAACCGCTCGCCGGTCGCCGTGAGTTCACGCCGGACGGAGACCACGGAGTCGTCCGACCGCAATGAGAGAGTCGAGTCGTCCGCGTTCTCCGGGGTCATAGGATTATCGAGAGGGTGTTCGTCGGGATGATCGTGTGGTCGAGCAACACGAGTCGTTCGGCGATTTTGAACCCGTCGTCGGTTCGTCGGAGCGTATCGTGCCGCTCCATCGAAAGCAGGTCTGCTTCCGTCTCATCCCCCTGCTGGCGGAAGATGAGGAGGTTGTTCTTGAGTTCGACCTCCGTGCCGTCGTCATCGACGATACGGACGTTACTCACGTTCCGGCGGGTTCGAGACGGCGGGTCTTCGGACCATGCGAAATCGCTGCTCATCCGTTCGGTTCGAACCTTCAGCGTCCCCCAGTCTTCTTTCATGTGGAACGAGGAGTCGCTGAACTCCGTGTCACTCGACCGTTCGCGCGTGGTTCGGATCGGGACCCGGTAATCGATGTCCTCGGTCACGAGGTCGTGCCAGTCGGACAGTTGCCGGTTGTCCAGCAGCTCCGCCGTGTGATAGAGGAACGCTTCGCATTCGTGTCGGAGTTCGTGGCTCGAAGTCGTCTCTCCCTGCATCTACGTCCCTCCGTTGTCCGTCATGGTCTCGTACCAGGTCCGGTAGAAGTCCAGTTGGTTCTCGTCGGTCATGCCACCTTCGCGGTAAGCGGTCCCGGGGCCGACCCAATCGTCGACGACGGTCGCTGCGGCGTTGTCGCCCGAACCCATCGTGAACTTCGTGTGAACGTCGTTTTTCCGGGCGAAGACGCTGCCCGCGGCATCGTCGATGCCGTACCAGATGCCGACGTCGTCGACCTCGAAGTTACCGGCCGGGCTGAAACTCGACATCCCGACCTCGTAGGCGCGCTCTTTGTACTCGTCCGAGGCGTGCTTCGGGGCGAAGATCCAGTTCACGACTTCCATCTTCCCGGCACCCCTCGGCTCCCACTTCCGCAGTAGGAACGTCCCGACGGACTCCTTTTCGGGGTCGTCCCGGCCGCCGAGGAAGATGAACGAGAGGTTCGGGAACATCGTTCCGAGCGTCACGCCCGACTTGCGAGCGACCTCGTGTTGTTCCTCGGTGAGAGCGTCGTGATTGAACGTCTCGACGACTTCCGGCGGGTGTCCCCAGTAGCTCGGTTCGTCGGACTCGATCTGGTAGAAACTGAACGCGTGGCCGTCGCAATCCGCGATGCCGTACAGTTCGCTTTCCTTCTCGCCCGTCGCCGTATCGCTCCCGACGCCGGCTTCGATAGCCGACTTATGCCCCATCGGGATGTGATAGTTGTCGCCGTAGAAGTTCTCGGTCGGGGTCTTCCAGTCGTTCTCCACTTCCCATCGGTGGGGGTCCCCAATCACCTCCATATCGATGAGATCGAAGTACATGTCCAGGAACCACGTCGCGCCGCCGAGGTGCTCTTCGAGCGGCGGGGCTTCGGGTGCGATACACGCGAACACGAGGCCCTTGTAATCGTCGACGTGGGGGGCCTGGTGGAGCCCGTGGTCGTCCGCATCGAGATGGTCGAAGCCCGCAGATTTCTGCGGTACGCCCACGAGGTCGCCGGAGTTGTCGTACGTCCACCCGTGGTACGGACACCGGAAGTGAGAGGTGTTGCCTTTTTCGGCGCGACAGACGTTCGCTCCGCGGTGCCGACAGCTATTGAACAGGACGCGGAACTCGCCGTCCTCGTCCCGGACGAAGATAAACGGGTCCTCGCCGATCGTCCGTTGCCTGTAATCACCGGGTTCGGGGACTTCGGATTCGTGACCGATGTAAACCCAAGTCTGTCCGAAGATCCGGTCCAGTTCCTCCTCGTACACGGCGTCGTTATTCAGGATCTCCATGGGGACTTCGCCCACGTCGAGGGAGTCGCCCATGTCATCCAGAATCCGCTGAACCCGGTTGAAACCGGATTCCATACTCGAATCTGGTTCGTCAGCTCCTTGTGACATCGTGTTTTGACAGAGTGACCCGCTTGCGCTTAAATTTTGTCCTCAGTCAGTATCTCTCGCACGTCGCGTAACGGACGGATGGATCGGTTTTATCGACGTCAAAGCGTCGGTCGGGACTGGACCCCGAGTGAATCCTCACCCCACAATGTTTATGTATAGAGAGGAAGTCCTTCCGCGTGGACTGATGGTTGCTACTGCCACACACTACGGGCTGAACGTATCAGATATGGACGACGCACTCGCGTTCTATCGCGATCTGCTCGGTCTGGAGGTCGACCGCGAGTTCCCGGTCAGTGAGGTGCAAAGTGACATCGTCGGCGTCGACGGTGTCGAAGGGGACATCACGTTCCTCGATGCCGGAGGGTTCTCGATCGAGTTGATCGCCTACGATGCGCCGGCCAACGACAACGTACACGATTCTGCGGACGGTCACGATGTCGGCGTTGGGCACGTTTGCCTCGAAGTCGACGACGTCTGGGCGCTCTACGAGGATCTGCAGTCCGAGGCTGAGTTCGTCAATGAACCGAAAACCGTCGGGAACGGGGCACAGATAACGTACATGCGCGACCCGGACGGCAATTACGTCGAGTTGATGGAGCCACCGGCGGAGTGATGCAGTCCAATAGAGCCCCCGAATATGTCGGCATCCGAAACGATGAATAGCGTCACGGAGTTACGACCGACTGTGTGAGATTCGACGGCGCAACGGATTTTTCCCCACTGTTGGCGAGTGAACCATTCGTCATTTTTTAATTCCGCCTTCGATGGTCCCGGATTTCACCAACATCTTTATACGCCCCTGTCGTAATTGATTCATTCATGCTTGAGGGAGATACTCATGCAGACAGGCGGAGCGTATTGAAAGCAACCGGTAGCGCAATGGCTGTCGGTGGCCTGACCGGCTGTCTCAGCAGCATCACCGGGAACGAATCATCCACGCCGTCGATCACCCTGGGTCACGGTATCGCGTCCGAGGAGCCGCTGTGGCTCATGGACGCGAAATCGGATATCCTCGACCACTGGGGCGACGCGTACGAAGCCGAGTTCAAAGCCTTCCCAGCGAACAACCAGCGGCTCCAGGCGTTCCAGGCGGGTGAACTGCAAGCGGGTACGTCAGCAGCGGTCACCGCGATATTCTCGACGGCCAACGAGCTCCCGTTGAGTGTCGTTTCGAACATCGCTCAGGAGCGGCGCGACGCGTTCCACGAGAAGTTCCTCGTTCGGCCCGATTCGGATATGAACGGCCTCAACAAGGAATCGCTCGAAGGGAAGAAGATCGGCATCTGTGCGTTCAAGTCGTGGTGTGACCTGTGGGCACAGGCGGCAGTGCGGAAGGTCGGCCTCGAACCCGGAGAAGACGTGGAACTGGTGAAGACCCCGTTCCCGACGATGGGTGAAGCGGTAAGCGATGGCCAGGTCGACACCGCGATGTTCCCGCCCGTCTTCGAGCGGATGGCGAAGGGGAAACACGACCTGAAGGGAATATTCAACGTCATCGATACGACCGGATGGGAACACGACCTGATGGAACTCTGGTTCTCGGACAAGTTCATCAACGAGAACACCGACGCTCTCGAGAAGTTCCTCGAGGACTACTCGACTGCAGTCGACTACTACAGCGAAAACAAAGAGGAGGCCAAAACGGCGATCCACGACGCCGGCTTCGTCAAGACGCCAAAGGATACGTACCTCGATCTCCCCAGTTACGAACACAGCGTGCAACCGATGACGGAGAGTCTGAAGCGGATCAACGATCTCACCGCCGAAATCGGGTGGATAGACGAACCTGTGGACATCAGCAACCTCTACAACCTCGATCACCTCCCCTGACCGACGAGAAACGGCCGCAGCGCGATGGCAGCAAACACCTCTGGGCCAGTAGTCCCTGTTCTACCCCATTATAAACCGATTGTCCCGGACGGTCACCTGTACCCGAATAGACTTATGCATGGGGTCACCCATTGTGGTGTGTAATGACCTGGCTCGACGAACAAGTAGTACTGATAACCGGCGGAGGATCCGGGCTTGGACGTGCCGTCGTTGATCGGTTCCTCGACGAAGGCGCCAAAGTGGCGGCCCTCGACGTGGACGAAGACGGTCTCGATGCCCTCGAAGCGGAGCGCGACGACGTAGTGACCGTCCACGGGGACGTGACCTCACTCGAAGACAACGAGCGTGCTGTTACGGCGGCTGTCGACGCGTTCGGTCGTCTCGACGTCTTCGTCGGGAACGCCGGCGTTTTCGACGACAACGTCTCGCTCCCCGAACTGGACGCCGACGAAGTCGAGGAGAGCTTCGGCGAACTCTTCGAAGTCAACGTGCTCGGCTACATCCTAGGGGCGCGTGCAGCGCTTCCAGAGCTCGCGAAGACCGACGGCCAGATGGTGTTTACCGCATCACAGGCGAGTTTCCATCCCGACGGCGGCGGCATCCTCTACGTCCCGTCGAAACACGCCATCGCAGGGATCGTCAAACAGCTCGCGTTCGAACTCGCACCGACGGTCCGCGTCAACGCCGTCGCTCCCGGCTACGTTCCAACGGACCTCAGCGCGACCGATGCGATGGGCGGCGAGCAAGCGATCGTAGCACCCGAGGAGTTCGACAGCTCCAACCATCCACTCGACTTCGTCCCGACGCCCGGAGACTACACAGGCGCATACGTTCTGCTCGCGTCGCCGGAGAACTCGCGGCCGATGACGGGAACCATCATCCGCGCCGATCTGGGACGGTCCGTTCATGGAATCACGTCCGTTGCCGGACGCGCAGCCGAGTTCGTCGCGGACGGGCTCTAGGGGAACTCGGGAAAGCCGCGGCGATAGACGGGTTCTGCCACTCTGGGTGGGAACGGGACGGGAACTTCGCCGCTCCCCAATGATTTTTGGCCCCGTGTTTCGACTATCCCGATATGACGTTCACAGTCGGTCTTATCGGGTGTGGAACCATCGGTCAAGAAATCGCTCGTGCATTCGCCAACGGGACAATAGACGCTGACCTCGCGCGTATCTACGACCGGAACCCGGAGAAACGCCAGGCCGTCGTCGACTCGTTCGAGAAACGAGACCAGCCGACGGCTGTCGATGAAATCACGGTGCTTTCCCGTGACGTCAATCTCGTCGTCGAGGCCGCCGGTCAATCCGCAGTTGCAGACGTTACCGTCCCGAGCCTCGAAGCGGGATGTGACGTACTGCTGTTAAGTGCCGGCGCGCTCGCAGACGCCGACCTTCGGCGTCAGATCCTCCGCGCTGCCGACGAACAGGACCGGATCGTTCACGTCCCGTCCGGAGCCATCGCGGGTCTCGACGCGGTGAAGGCCGCTTCTCTGACCGGCGACCTCGAGGCGGTCTCACTCACGACGACGAAGAATCCGGCAGGGCTGGAAGGCGCACCGTACCTCCTTGAGAACGACATCGACGTTCAGGACTTCGAGACGGCAACGACGGTCTTCGAGGGGCCGGCAACCGAAGCGGCGTCGGCGTTCCCCTCGAACATCAACGTCGCAATGGCGCTAAGTTTGGCGGGGATCGGTCCGGACGAAACCACGGTGCAGATCGTCGCTGACCCGGCGGAGGAGAACAACGTCCACCAGATAGAGGCGACCGGCGAGATGGGTTCCATCGAGACGACCGTTCGGAACGTGCCCTCCCCGACGAACCCGAAAACGAGCTATCTCGCGGCGATTTCCGCTATCGAGAAGCTCCGTGGACTGAGCGCTACGCTGCGCGTCGGGACCTGATGACGGATGGAGACGCTCCTCCCCATCTTCCTTGCGCTTCTCACTGCGTTCGCCTTCGCTGTCTCGACGGTTCTGGTGAGGGTCGGCGTGAAAAATTCCAGCCCGCTGGTCGCACTCGTCGTGACGATGGCCGTCAACGTCGTCGTCCTCTGGATACTGAGTGCCATCCAGTACGAGGTCATCGTCGACCTCTGGGCCTGGAGATGGTTCATCCTCGCAGGGGTGTTCGCCCCCGCGCTCGGCCGCCTCGCCAACTACGTCGGCATCCAGCGGGTCGGTGTGAACCTCGTCTCGCCGATCAGCAACATGAACCCGCTTGTCTCCGTCGTCCTCGCCATCGTTTTGCTGGGTGAACGTCTGTCGTTCGCTGGCTACAGCGGGGTACTGCTCGCCGTCGTCGGTGGCGTTTTACTCGCCACTGTCAAGGGAGACAGTGACTTCCAGATCCGTCGCATCGACCTCCTCTACCCCGTTTTCGGGGCGGTGACGTACGGTACAGTCCAGATCTTCCGAAAGCTCGGTACCGGTCTCGTTGCCGCACCGACTATCGGAGCCGCGGTGAATCTGACCACGTCCTTCGTAATCGTGGTAGTCGGACTGGCCCTGACCGGTCGGTTGCGTACGCTCACCGCACCCCGTCAGGAACTGGTGACCTTCGGTGCCGCCGGCGTCGTCTCCAGTATCGGCCTCGCATCGCTGTATGCGGCGATCAGCCTCGGGAAGGTTACGATCGTAACACCGATCTTCAACGCATCACCCCTGTTCGTCCTGCTGTTGACGGGGCTATTCGTTCGGAGCGACGAAGTGTTCAGCAAGCGAGTGTTCGTCGGGACTGCGACCGTCGTCGCCGGCGTCGTTCTGTTGGCCACCTCGACGTGAACCGTCCGGAGAGATACGGTGTTTCACCACGGCTCGCGCGTTCGGTCGACACAAACACTTTTCTCCGTATATTCGTACTACTACCAACGATGGCAGTACTCGTAGCTGTAAACGACACGGAAGGAGCGGATCGAGTAATCACCGTCGCGAAGGATCTGGCGGATACTCACGACGAGGAGCTGGTCGCACTCCACGTCATCACAGAAGAGTCCTACGAGCGGCGTGCAGAGAACGCGGACGACTACTTCCGCGACGACGCCACCCACGACGCGAAACAGGTGGCTAATCGGCTCGTGGGAGACGCGCTCGAACGCGTGGACGATGTCACAGTCGCTGGTCGTGTCGGAACGCCCGCGTCCGCGATTCTCGAAGCGGCCCAGTCGAGGGACGTCTCCTACGTCGTCGTCGGGTCGCGAAAACGATCACCAGTCGGGAAGGCTCTACTCGGCAGTACGACGCAGTCCATCCTGTTGCACGCGGATATGCCCGTGGTCGCAGTCCCCGACGAATCCTAGCGTCGAAACACAGACGCTGTGGCTCAGCCGTCAGTTAAGACGGACTGTAAGACGATACCAACGCCGATAGCGGCACCGCCCAGCATCTTCGGAACGGTCAACACTTCGTCGAGGAGGGCGACGGACAGGAGCGTCGAGACGAGCGGGATCACGAGCAAGCGGAGCGCGGCAACGGGCGCAGTTGCCTGTTCGAGACCTGCGTTGAGAAGCAGTAACCCCCCGCCAGTCACGACGATAGCCAGATAACACAGTACGAGTACGGACGACAGACTCGGAGTCGGCCGAACGAATTCCTCGCTCGTGAGGAAGAATACGACCAGCGGCGGGATCGAGAGGAAGTGAGCGAAGAAAGTCACGGAAAGATAGTCGAGGTCAAAGCGCCCGTTCCAGTATCGAGTCAACAACAGATAACTCATGAACGACAGCGACCCGGCGAGTGCGAGTAGGTCACCGACGAAAGTCGGCGAACTGAAGAGGTCGATGATACGTCCGTTGCCAACGATAACGTAGACGCCGGTGAGTGCGAGAGTCAACCCGATACCGTCGGCGAGGCGAAGGCGAGTTGCCAGGAGAAGTGGGGCAACGACAGAGACGAAAATCGGATACGTCGAAATTATGAACGAGACGTTCACCGGTGTAGAGTGCTGAACCGCGACGGTCTGCAAGAGATAGAACAACGCGACGCTCGTCCATCCGAGAACCGTGAGCGGTAGGAGATGTGCCCTCTCGACTATGAACGGTTCGCGGCCGTAGATCACGGCCAAAACCCCGCCGAGGAATAGCGTTCCCAGAACGACCCGAAAGAGGACGACCTCCGCTGGTGTGAACGGACCCAGCAGCACCTGGAGCGACGGGTACGCCGTTCCCCACAAAACACCCGCTACGATCGGGTAATACTGCCGATAGGACATCTCGATACCGCGTTCCTGAACGCGGGTGATTAAAATGCTTTCGCTAATAATGGACAGAGAACAGATGACTGACAAAACGTTTTTGTAGCAGCATACGTCAAAGATAGATATGGCTACTGGAGAGACTGCATTCCCTGAATGTTGCGGCTTCTGCCCACATCGGCAGAAGTTCTCGGCCGGCTGTGACCACGACCTCCGTCAGTCGCTCGTTTCCGAACTGGCGACGGAATCCGAGCAGACCTGCCCAGTGTTCAACGACTGGCGGACCCAGGAGATGAAGCGTCTCGCTGACAACCTCCCGTCGTCTATCGAGTAAGGACATCAGCAGTACGGCGATTTGATCGACGTACAACGGATATAAGATATGTATCGTTCGCCGCTTCGGTGGGCTTCCATCCCCGATTACGTGGATGTTCACGCAGAAACTCGCACATAGACAGCCGTTTTCGTCCGATGTCCGCAGTCGCCGGTCAACGATGCCTCTTCTCGAACAGCCTCACCGGACCAGTATTGTACATCTCGCTGATACCCGGAGGTTCCGTAGATGCCTTTCGAATATAGAAGGAATTATCAGATCTTCTCTCCGTCTTCGACCTATGGTAGTACCAGCCCACCTCGGATTCGCTCACCCCAACCTGCTGTGGATAGTTGGAGCCGGGATTCTCGCATTCGCGGCCGGACTCGGGGTCAACCTGTATAGATCGAACTCTGATAGTAGTCCTCCTGACCCTGCTGCCAGCGACGAGGAAGCGAAGTGAAAGCCGAGAGCTGTTGACGAGTTCACTAGCTTCCGCTCATTTCATTAGTCCAGAATGGTTCTTAACTCAAAGGATGGTCAGCTACTCTATTGTTCGGTCAGTACAGAACCCATGAAAACCGGTAGAAACGGTCACCGACCACAAAAACATCTAATTAAATAGTCAAAATTATAATATTATTGGTGGGGTTTAATAAGTTATGACGACATTTACGTGATATGGAACGGCGAACAGTTTTGACGCAAGTGAAAGTCGGAATTGCAACAGTTAGCGCAGTATCTCTCGCTGGTTGCTCCGGTGACAGCGACGAGACAACGGATGGAAACGGTGACAACATATCGGGTGAGAATGACGGCGACGACCAGACAACGGAACGAAATACCGCCGATACGTCAACCGAAACTGACGGCGGCGACCAGACAACCGAGACGGAGTCGATGGTGAAACTGGCCGAGGCAGCATACGAGTTCTCCGAGGGAGAATCGTACACCTACGACGCGGAGTTCAGTGGCCAGTCCGGTGAACAGGGTTGGGAAGTCCTCTCTGTCGACGGGGACAATTTGACGATCTCGCGGACGTATCCCACTGACGAAGGACAAGAGATAACAGACGTCTCTGCCGACTCCGGACGTATTTACAGGGAGATGAATAAGGTGATACCACAGTCGTCATTCTTCAGAAATATGCGGGAAACACAGTTCTACGCCGAAGCAGAAGAGTTTGAATCTGGACAAACCTTCACCGTCGATGCCTCTGACAACGGATTAGATTATGACTCGGAAACGGTCGAAGTGATGGGCGAAACGACTGTCAACGGAATTTCGTGTACCGAGTTCACGGTGACTTCGAGTAGCGGTGGTATCGTGAAGACCGCTTGTGCTGCCGATGGATATCCGTTCCCTCTCTCGTTACATTTCGAACAGGCTGGTGTGACGTTGCTCGACGCGACACTTATCGACTCAAATCGACCATAGGGTCATGCCAACTTGTCGTTTAATACGTATGCACAGACACTGAACGGTCAGTTCGGCGAATCTAATTGTCCGTGAAACTAGTGAACTCCAGGAGCTGTTGATTGCATATAGCAACATTTGGTTTACGGAGAGTCCCCAGCCGTAGAAGGAGACAGTACTTTTGGCTACAGTATTGAAGCGTGGATTACGCAATTGGGGCACGCAGAACAGTTCTCGACGCAGTTTCTCGTCGTTAAGCTGATCTCCTCCGATACAAGTACTGAAACACCGAAAGCGAGTATCTAACTCCGGATATTAGCATAACGTTCACTCGTTGTCCGGGGGGTTCGCCACTGGTCAGATGAGTTATGAGTTTACTCCCCGTGGGCTCTGTTGAAACCCTGGTACAGAACGTGTAGTCACCACACCGTCGGGCGCTGACTGCGTTAAAGAGAGCCCGGATTCAGGGTACGGTGCCAGTTCCAGAAAGTTCTTGCTGCTGCCAACGAACCGACAGGTATGCGCCGCCGCGCATTCCTCGCGTCCGCCCTGACCGCCGCCTCCACCATCGCTGCGGGGTGTAGCTCCACCGAATCGCGAACCGAATACACGGACCCGACGGTAAAGGCCGACGACAATCCTCGGGATAACGCGAAGTATCTCGAATTTCGCGGAAACGACGTGGATCTCGCCACCGTGGGTGTCGACCCCAGGTTTGCACCTTTGCCGAGCACTCTCCGCACGACGATTTCGCACCGTGAGGACACCAAACTGCAGTGGTTCACACAACGGTTCATGGCACCGGACGGTGGCGAGACCCCACCGCAGGTTTCTCTCCGAGGGCCGTTCATGGGTGACCATAGCCCCCACCCAACCGTGTCACTGTTCCGGGACGGGATGGCTGCGGTCGTCAAAGTCCACCGGTTCGGTGAACTTGCCGATGAGACCGCATTCATCGACCTCTCAGTCACCCAATGGCCGGAATCAGCCCGCCAACTCGTCGTTGAGAATACCGTCGGTCTCACGGAACCGGGGCTAACTGACCGAACATACGTCCTCGACGGACAACTAGAGTTCGAGTTCACTGCGGAGACCGAAGCCGGGGAACGGACCGCTGATACTACCGATTCGTTGGAGGAAGGCCGTCGAGCACGGGTATCGGGAGGCCCCGTTAATACCATATGACTGCCGTGGAACGGGAGTAGCCTCCGAGTCCCAACGTCACCGACGAACGAACGGCATTTGATCGATTCGGGTCATGTAGACATCGCTTCGTCCTGCGAGACTCGTACGTGTAGTGGTGCTTGCAGGAGAGGTGACATCGAACAAAGCGGTGTCAAGAGAGCCTCACCATGGGTTTAGCTCACCAACGGCTACAGATTAGGCAACACTCCGCCGACGATACAGTTTGGTCAGCACCCAGGATATATTCGGACTGACAAGTGTGTCGAGCGACTTCCGGTTCGATCAATTCAATGGCTAAGTCGCTGAGCGGGGCCCGAAGTGTCGAATGGCGTGTCCCCGGCGCTGGCCCGGGAGTAACGTCATTTCAGCTGAGTTTGCGCTTGGCGGCTTCCCCGACAGCGTCGCCCCACGGAATTCTACTGCTGTTTTCTGGGCTAAACGTGAGTGGAGTAGTTGCCGCTCATTTTCGACCGAAACCGCAAGAGGGCGCAGGAATTATCTCGTTTAGGAGAAAGCATAAATCTCATAGTGCGATATAGAATACAAACCATCGCCGGTAGGGATTACAGTGGGTTTAGCGGGGTTGTACTGGATGATTTAGTCCGAATCCGTGATCGGAAACTGCTTCAAACCGGCTCTCGACCGCCATTCTTGTCCGTTATCAACTATTTCGGAGAATTTTCGAGACAGTTACAGTGTTGCCAGTTTGAACCTCGGCGCACACCCGGACTGAGTATCCTTCTACCTACTCCCGTCTCCTTCTAGCAGCGTGAGCGTATTATCGGCCGTCACAATCGGTACGCTCGTACTCACCAGTTACTTCGACCTGCACGGGTAGATCGAAAGCACGTCAAATCGAGTAGAGAAGACACGTGAAGTAAAAGAACCGCAGCCCGAGATTCTTCGAGGTCGTCGCAGTCGTGACATCTTCCCCGACGTAAACGGCGGAGTTGTAGTACCTGTTCCGAAAATAAACCGCTTGATCGGCCTGTAGCCGCTCTCGATCTCCTACCGATGTCCGTATTCAGTGAGAAATGCGCTGCCGGTGTTGGTCAGAAACAACGAGTACTGCCGGATGTCATCGTGTTCGGAGTGCTCCTTCTGCTATAGTAGCCACTGAAAGTCATTGTACACCAGATCGCATGGCAGCGATGCGATCTGCGTGTGAATCGTTTCAGAGACTACTATAGTGGTCTCGCATGAACAGCTACGAAGGAACGCAGTCGATTGGACACGGACACCCGCTCGCAGTTAACCGATTCGACTAAACGGAGACTTCGAAATACGTGATGACTCGCGTGTTCAGCGCCAGGGGTCAACTTCATCGAACAGGTCGTTCACGTGACGTTCGGTCTCGTCGCGGATTCGGCCGACCTCAGCAGCCGACTTTCCGTCCGGATCGTCGATATCCCAATCGCGGTTCTCGCCTGCCCATCCCGCGGGACTCATGCCGCATATCTGATTCTCGGCGGGGTCGACATGGCATTGTGCTCCCACGACCTATGAGTCAAGCACAACTAATCAAGTACAGAAGCGAGATCAGACGACTGAGTTCACCACTACTTCGACCATGAGTCAGGACCAAGTCACGGTTGAGACGGATGAATCGGGACCGTTAGACGCATTCCGGCAGTTCTTCGCGCTAGAGCGGGACGTACTGGTACTATCGCTGGCGATGTTTGCGTTCAGTCTCGGTTTCCAGATGACCAGCCGGTTCCTTCCTGAGTATATGGTCGCGCTCGGAGCCTCAGGGTTCGTCGTCGGCCTTTTCGGGACTGTCGGTAACATTATCTCGGCCGTGTTCCCGTATCCGGGCGGCGCTATCTCGGACCGGATCGGCTCGCGCTATGCACTGACCCTGTTCGGATTGATTTCGACACTCGGGTTCGGAGTTTGGTTGGTCGCGCCGTCCCTCGGGGTGATCACTGTTGCAGGCGTGACGATCCCATCCTGGATCTGGATCTTCGTCGGCCTGTTGCTCGCGCAGGGGTGGAAGTCGTTCGGACTCGGGGCGACGTTCGCAGTCGTCAAGCAGGCGACCGACCCTTCGCGGTTGGCCGCTGGCTTCGCGAGCACCGAGACGTTCCGCCGGACGGCGTTTCTCATCGGGCCGGTACTTGCTGCCGTCCTCATCGGCTTGCATCCAGACTTCTCGGTGAGCTTCCAGTACGTCCTCGCGGTCGCCGTCGTCTTCGGGATCATCGGGACGGTCGCTCAACACGTCCTCTACGACGCCGGTGAGGACTCAATTGGTGATTCCTTCGAGGGGATCGACCAGATCCGCCGCGATCTGCGGAATATGCCCGACCCGCTCCGACCGCTGTTGGTCGGCGACACGCTCGTCCGGTTCGCCAACGGGATGGTGTACGTCTTCTTCGTGCTGGTGATCACACAGTTTTACCGAGTAGGCTTCGAGACGACTGTCTCGCTGGCTGGCTTCTCGTATGCGATCGATCTCTCTCCGGAGGCGTTCTTCGGCTACCTGCTTGGCATCGAGATGTTGATCGCCCTCATCTCGATGGCACCAGCGGCGAAAGTCGCCGAGCGGATCGGTCTCAAGCCTGTGGTCGCGTTGGGATTCGCCGTTTACGCGCTGTTCCCTGTTGTCCTTATCGGCGGACCAGAAGTCCTCAGTTCAGTGCTACCGCTCCAGGGGGCGATGGTACTCATCTTCGCGTTCTCGGGGCTTCGGTTCGCAGGGCTCCCCTCTCACAAGGCGCTGATCGTCGGCCCCGCTGAGCAGGGGGCTGGCGGGCGCGTCACGGGAACGTACTACCTCCTGCGAAACACGATTGTTATCCCGAGTGCTGCACTCGGTGGCTATCTGTGGGAGTTCGTGAGCCCAGAAATCGCGTTCACCATTGCAGCCGGGATCGGTGTCGTCGGGACCGGGTATTTTCTGCTGTTCGGCGAGGAGTTCGAGGCTTATGTATGAGCTAGTGAGACCCTAATGACGTCCTCGATATCACTTGGCGAGGCGAGTGGGATCGTCGGGATTTGATTCCCTCGAAAGGGATAGCACCGCCCGTGTACCAAGAACATTATGTTTTAATAACCAGACGTATCTACGTAAATATATGGACGAACTACTCGATGTCTTGGACCTCCTCGGAGAGTTTGGACTCGAAGGAGTAATGACCTGGGTGCTCCGAATTATCGGTGTACTCGCCATTCTCGGCGGAGTCAGTGTCTGGCTGTTCACCGACCTCTCCCTCATTATACCAGTTATTCTCATCGTTGGGGGACTCCTCCTCGTTGCCATCCCCGGCCTCCTCTTCGAGTTCATTGAAATCGCCGGATAACCTCTTCATCCAGTGGCAGGACATCAGTGACCGCGACGTCCCCAACACCCCCTAATCACGGTGTCGTCGGCCACGAGGTCACGCGCTTACGTTTCGTCGGGGGCCGTTGGACGCGATAGCCATGCGTACGGTTGTCTCGTTCGACCGAACCGAGGCGATTCATCCGAATGCGTACCACAGTATGCTCGAAGCGGTCGGCCGTCGACCCACGCGAACACCGTTTTGTCGACTCGGTCGGTAACATCAGTGTTACTTCATTACACCGGCGTCAGCGAGCGTTTATGCGTCCCGTACCCCTACCAATGGGTGCACACAACCGTTCCCCAATCACCATGTCTCAGAAATCAGATTACGTAGACGAGACCGAAATCGACGCATCGCTCAACGACCTTCCCGACGACGACACCATCGACGAGACGGTAGCGAATCTTGAGGCCAACGGTTTCGAAGTCGTTGTCGTCGATAGCCCCGAGGCCGCCCTCGAAACCATCCAGTCGCACATTCCGCCGGCTGCCTCCGTCATGAACGGCCACTCGACGACTCTAGAGGAGGTCGGGTTCATCGAGTACCTGAGCGAGGGGGACCACGAATGGGAGAGCCTCCCGGACCAGATCTGGAGCATCGACGACGACGACGAGCGACAGACCGCTCGCCGTGAGTCCCAGACGGCCGATTACTTCCTCGGAGGTATCAACGCGATCGCACGGACCGGTGAACTGGTTGCAGCCGACCGCTCGGGGAGCCGTATCGGTGCCTATCCCTTTGCTGCTAGCAACGTCGTCATCGTCAGCGGCGTGAATAAGATCGTTGACGACCTAAACGCTGCACTGGACCGGCTCGAATCGGTCGCCTATCCGCTGGAGAACGAGCGCGCAAAGGACGCCTACGGCATCGAGAGCGCTATCGCCAAACAGCTGATCTTCCGGCAGGAACTCGAAGAGGGACGGACGACCGTCGTCCTCGTCCGTGAACAGTTGGGTTACTGATACGGCCCGCTGTAACCTCCGAGACGGACCACCGAATTAGCACTGCGATAGGAAATCTCGTATCGTAGACGGCCGCAAGATGGCCCAACACGATAGCGATAGTAGCGCTTGTAAGTCATCACACACTCGGTCGCACAACTGCGTACGATCGGCTGTGTAAACAGTTGCAAGCGCTACTATAATTTCCAAAACACGCCGTCGATCTTTCTGCATTCATGCGTTCGTTCCGTGATACGGGAATTGCCGGCTCCCCTTTTTTAAACTGTAGGGTCGAGCGAACGCTCGGCTTGAAACCCCGTAGTGGGATTCCCGAATCAACCAGTACAGAGCGTCAGTTGAACGTCACAGAGGTTTAGTAGAATTTCCCGCCCTTTTACTCGATCCCTAGTTGTGTGAATGTTTTTATTGCAGCCGTATCACGGGAGTATCATGGATGCTGTCACTGCAAAGCAAGTGGTATTTAAACAGACTTCCGAACGCGACCTTTTTGCAAACGTGTGCCATCGTTTGAGTACCCAGAGATCCCCGGCTGTAGCCGAACCGATTTGTGGGCAGGGGACACGAAAACGCCTTCAGACTGTACATAGCCGAAGAAACACCGGTACTGTTGTGCCTCTATCGAGACTATTTTCAGCGGAGGTATCGGTCTCGAACTACGAGTAGAGATGGTAACACCGTGACACAGCTAACGAAGGCAAAGATGATACTCAACCCAGTCACGAGGCCGAATCGGTGAAGCGGGGGGGAGAGTGCGAGTGCGAGGACGCCAAATCCCGCTGCCGTCGTCGCTGCACTCCCGAGCAGCGCACCGCCAGTCCCAGTAACTGCAGCGACAAGCGACTCGTCAAGCGACGCTCGGCGCTTCCGCTCGTCGACAAATCGTTCCCCGAGGTGGATGCTGTAGTCGACGCCGAGTCCGATCGCCAAACTGGTGATGACGACGGTTTCGCTGTTGAACGGGATGTCGAGTAGCGCCATGGTGCCGAGCAACCACGCGAGCGCGAGGAGGACGGGGACAAGTACCACGACCGCGAGCCCCGGCGCTCGGTACCGCCACCAGTATAGGCCAAGAAGGAATGTCAAGATGACACCCAGCGTCACGGCAAACCCTTCGACGAGCGTCTCGAACAGGGCACTTTGGACGACAGCGGTAACGACTGGCCCACCTGTCGCAACAGTTGTCACCGGTGCGTTCGCTTCGATACCTGTCGCGACCTGCCGCACGTCGCTGGCAATCGATTGGGCGGCCGCGTCGGTCTGAATACCGACGATCAACCTGGCTGTCGCATACGACCCGTTCTCAGTGCGATAGAGGACTGTTGACGCCTGACCGGGAGCGGCGGAGTACACTAGATCGTAGACTTGCGCGACGTCTTTGTCCGGGAGGCCATCACCATCCAAGTCTCGCGCGTTAATCGCGTTGGCGACGGTCTGATTCTCGGCCGCGACAGACCGGAGGACAGTGGCCGGACTCTCGACGGCGGCCGTGCCGTCCGAGTGCGTGGCGATCGTTCCATCCCGGCTTGTATACTGCGAGGTATCGTCGGTCGCAGTGAGCAGTGCCGGCGCGGTCACGTTCCCGCGGATCAGTATCTGGGTCTCCGATCCCGGCCCGCGCTGACGGAAGTTGTCGCTCAGGTACCCGAGGTTCTCTCGGACGTCGTACTCGGCTGGCGCGAACGGTTCCGGAAGCGACTCCATCCACTCTGGAGCGTCCTCCGGCAGGAAGTCCGCCTGGTTAAACTCCGTATCCAGGCCAGTCGCACCGTAGGCACCTGCAGAAGCCACCACCAGTGAGACGACGAGAACGGCGATCGGTGCCCGTCGTGAGAGGGCCGCAGTACCCGAGAGCACACGGCGAATCGGCCCTGAGCCGACCCCGAACGCCGGCTGCTGGCGGTCACGCCCGAGTCGAGCGAGGAGTCGTTCGACTTCGAGTTTGACGGCTGGAACGAGTGCTACGAAGACGACGAACATCGCGACGATACCGGCCGCGCTCAGGAGCGCGAAGTCCTGTATCGATCCGAGTGGGCTGGCGTAGTTCGAGAAGAATCCAATGCCGGTCGAGAACGCAGCAGCGGCCAACGCAACGACAACACCGGCGATTCCTACCCGCATTGCAGTGGCCGGGTTCCGTCGGCCATCGGACTCGGTATCGGTGTCGAGTTCTCCTGTTCGCGCCTCGCGGTAGCGCATGACGACGTGGAGCGAGTAGTCGATACTCAGTCCGATGAGCAGGAACGGGACGGCGATGAGTATCGAACTGGACGGGATCCCGAGCCAGCCCTGGATACCCTGGAGCCACACCATCACCACGCCGATCCCGAACAGACTGATAAGCACGTCGACCACGTCGCGATACGCGATACTGAGGACGGCAAGCAGGAGGACGAGAGCAACGGGGGTGATGATGAGGAAGCTATCGCCGATAGCCTGTGAGGACGCCTCGTCGATGATACCCTGTCCGAAGACGAACGCGTCGTCGAAGCGTTCGTCTACCAGGGAGGCGATAGCCACTTGCGCATCGTACGCCTCCTGGGTTTCGCTAGCACCGCCGCGTTCGTTAGATTGGAAGACGAGTGTCAGTCTCGCGTCGGCGCTCGTTGCGCCGGGTTCGTAGTCCGACGGCAGGAACGCAGTCGGGTCACGGTCAGGAGGGGTCGAATTCGAATCGAGTACTCGCGCGAGTAGTGAATCAACCTCCTCGTCTGAGCGCGACTCAAGCGCCTCGATCTGCTGATCGAGTGTCGGCGCTGGTGGCTGTTCGTTCTGACTGGTGGTAGCTGTGTCGTGTGACCCGTTCTCCGTCGTTTGGGCGTCGAAGTATGCCCTCGTCGCCACGATATTCTCAAGGCCGCGAAGCCCCGCCTCCGTTCGGAGCGTCGTGTTGATGGCTTCGGTCTCCCGTATCCCCTGCTGAAGTCGGAGACTCTGCAGAAGTGACTCGCGGGAGAGGACATCTCCACCTTCCGCTTTGACGACTATCTGTGTAACCACCGCATCGTCCGTTTCGTACGTCGATTCGATCTCCTCGAGTGCGAGCTGTTCCTCGGAGTCGATGCCTGCCTGACCGCCTGCGCCGTCTTCACTGGTGCCGACCACCGCGCCAGCGCCGACGATCGCCGTGAGGACGAGCAACAGGACGATAATGGGTTTGCTCCGCGAGATGAGCGCGTCCGCGTATCGGGACGGGAAATTCCGTTTCATTGCTCACCGACACCGCTTCGTATTCGGGTGATCTGTGACGTCGAGGTGGGCTGACAGACAGGTGAATTGGACTCGCTCATTGTCACACTCTCCGTGCGTGCCTCATAAGGAACGATGGAGGCCTCCCACAACGTGGGACAACCGCAAAGTTCGGCTGACCGCTGGAAGCGGTTTCGTAACTAGACAACTGAACAGGCCACTCTGAATGAAACAGACGACGTAGGTGGGCTGTATGGGATGCTATCTGAGCAGTTCTGACCGAACGAGTAGCAGCGGCTACTGTCCGTAGAGCCCGTATATCATGACGAGGAAGCCGCCACAAGCGATGAGGCTCTCGAAGAGCATTCCTTGGACACTCGGAATGCCGAAGATGTGGTGGAGAATCCCGACCAGAAACGTCCCGATAGTGATGACCATGAGACCTACTGCGAAGTACTGGAGTCCCTCGATCTGCGTTCGTTGATAGGCTCGATACGCTAATAGGGAGACGACACCCCCGAGGACTAACGCGGCGATTTTGACGATTCCGAGTAGGATGATAATACTGTCAGTCATGATTCTTTCTTCATCTCGGACCAGAACGTCGCCATACGGTCCTCTGCATCCTCGTCCGGTCGTTCGACGGAGACGGTGAATTCGTCGTCGTCGATGCTGATCGAGATATCCGTGAAATCCCGTTCGTACAACGTGGCGTTCGGTCCGTCACGGCGGACTTCAGTGTACTCTTTGACGAGAGCGGCCTCACGGAGTCGCTCAAGTTTGCGATACACTGTCGAACTCGGCAACCCGCATTCGTTGCAAAGTGTGGTTGCGGATTTCGGCTCGGTCAATGTCGTGAGTATCGCTCTGCATTTACTGTCTTCGAGCGATTGGAGGACTACTGAAACGGGCGGACCGGAGTCATCCGTTGAGGGACCCTGAACCATGTCGGTTGCTGTCCGAGTCGCGTTCGACCGTGACGGGATAAGCGAGAGCCGGTTTGGGTCGATGAATTCCTCAGTCATTCGGATATCGCGTTCTCCAATTCGTCTCGATTCGGAGACGGGTACTCTATCAGTTAGCTTTGTCTTGTGACTATGGGAGTATAGGGGTATCGGGTGTTCCCAGATCGTTGGACTAGCGGGACACCCGATACGGTAGCCGTTGCGTCCCCTACTCTCAGTCGTGACTTTCTGATTCCGTCGGGGAATCGACACTGATGTCGAATTCTTCCGGGTCGATATCGTTCATCGCTGGAAGGCGACGTAACCGCGGCCGTGCTGCATAGAAGAGGCTCACGAACCCGAGCAGCAACCCGGCTACCGCCATCGTGTTCAGCGTCCCGATCACGCTACCTACCACACCGCCAAGCAAGGCACCTATCGGTAACGTGAGCGTCGATGCGCTACCGGTGAGTGAAGCGACACGACCAAGCAGATGGTCCGGTGTGACCGTCTGTTCGAGCGTTCCCCCCATCACGGCAGATATCCCGGCAGGGAGCCAGGCGAGGGCGAACAGTCCCACGGCAAGAGACGGCCACGGAGCGTACACCGCTCCGAGCCACAGGAGGCAACCGGCGGCAGAGCCGATGACCTTTACGTGACCGAACTTCACGGCCTCCAGTCTCGACGCGATAGCGGCGCCCAGTGCCCGTCCGACGCCAAGCGCTCCGAGCATCGCTCCGAACAGGGCCGGTCCGCCCCGAATGTCCGCAAAACTCGGCAGGACTGCAAGCGTCATCCCGGTTCCGAAGTTCACGACCATCGTCGCGAGCGTCATTTCGACGAACACCGTCCCGCGCAGACATCTGAAGCCATCGGCCATGTCGGAGAGATATCCGGACACGTCGATTTCGCCGGCGTCTTCGACCTGGTTTTCGGTCGGTGGAACCCGGACGCCGACGAACAAAAGCGCCGCAACAACGAACGTAACCGAATCCAGCACGAAGATCGATGCTGCCCCGATGAAGGCGATGAGTAGCCCACCGACTGCCTCGAACAGCATATCTAACCCGTTGAGGGTGAACGAGAACGCTGAATTGGCACGTGTCAACTGGTCGTCGGAGACGATCCGGGGGAGCACTGCACTCTGTGCCGGATAGACGAACTGGTTCAACAGAGCGAGCGGCGGAATCGTAACCAGGAGAAGTTCCACCGTAAGGTGTCCCGTGTACGCCGCAACGGGAAGAGAGAGGATCGCAATCGCCTGAACGATCTGTATCGACACGAGCGCGCGAATGACGGGCCACCGATCGACGAGAGGCCCAGAGAGGAACTGCAACACGAGCGGGAGGAGCAACAGCGACTCGGCAATGCCGGTGTACACAGTCGATCCTGTAAGGTCGTACACTAGCCACATCGCTGCGACGGCGTAGAGACTATCGCCGGCGTTCGTCACCAGTCGCCCGAACAGGAGCCGCAGGAAATCCCGGTTTTTCCGGAGCGACGGATAGCTTCTGTCCTCCGCCTGCGCTGACTCGACGTGGTCACTCATCCTCGTGACCCCTGTGAATGTCTGGTCGGGCGCTCGTCCCGCCGGTCGGTGTAGGAGTCCGGCCACTCCGTCTCCCGTCGAACGCGACAATCGGGTGGTCGAACGTGGTTACCGCTGGCTGTACGTCAACTGGAGTCGGAGCGGACTGCAGACCGATTGCGTCTCCAGCGTCGTCCTGACCACAGAGGACCAGGAACTCGGTAGGTGTCGGCATATGCGTGCGTGTGTTCTACTGAAGGAGTTGCGACTACGGAACACGTAGTGAAGCGACCCGGGTGCTGCTGCTATCCGACCTATTGCGCGGCGGGGCGCGGGTGGGGATCAAAAACCGGCCAAAGGTCGAGCCAGTGGGTCATATGCCGCTACTCTCTGGATATGAATCGTTTTAGTACTTATATCTCCCGGTCAAATGAGACGAGTAGCCGGTCACCGATACTCAGTAGCAAGACGTACCCGCCAGAACGAACCGGGAGTTGGTCGTGAACGCTCTCCAATGTGGCCATCACAGACACCTCCCCGATGAGACAACCGCTACGCAACGATCGGCCGCAGTTTTCGGGGCGGGTTCTCAGAACAACTCTAACACGTCCTCGATCGAGAATAGTTGGAGATCATCCCTGTCAGCGGCCGCCTCCAGCAGGCTCTGGCGGAACCCGCTCCGCGAGAACAGACAGTACTCGTGGTCGATGTCGTTTCCGCGCGGCGACCAGCGGATCGCCTCGACATCGTTCTCTAGGTCACTCAACACGTCGTACCCCATTGGACTGCCCGTGAATTTGCACTCGCCGACGACCATCGTCGAGTCCGTGGTGAGACCGACCACGTCGACCTCTCGTTCCTGATACCACCAACGTCCGACGCGGTCGAACGTGTATTCGTCGTACAGGTCATACGTCGCAGTCCGGCACAGTTCCTCGAACTTCGGACTGACGAAGTCGGGGAGTTGCGGCGCGATCAGTTCATCGTAGGCGTCGTCACCCGCGCGGTCGTACTTGTCGCCCTGCCCGTAGACGAACCGAAACCAGAACCTAAACAGCGCGTCTTTCAGTTTGTACTGTCCGCGACGGGATTTCGCCGGATTCTCCGTCACGGGCACCGCGCGACGGACGATCTCCAGGTCCTGCAGGTTCTTCAGATAATTGCTGATCTGGTCGGAGTCCACGCCGGCGGCCTGTGCGATCTCGTTGGACGACTCCTTGCCGGCGGCGATCGCCTTCAATATCGCGAAATACCGGTTGGGTTCCTCTAACTCGGTTCGAAGGACGTACTCGGGTTCGTCGTGGAGGAATCCCCGTCTGGACAGAACGGCGTCGTGAATGGTGTGTCGCAGTGGTTGGTCGTCGTCGACCGCCTGCAGGTAGTGCGGCGTCCCGCCGAACACACCCCACGCAAGCACCCGTTCTTCCGGGTCGTAAGCGGGGAAAAACTCCATCGCGGCGTCGAACCCTAACTCCTGCAACTGGAGTCGCATATCGAACCGACCGTGGAGCGGGCTTCCACCCGACATCACTGTCTCTTTCATCATGCTGATCGAGGAGCCGATCACGACCAGCGTGACGGCTGTATCGTCGAACTCGTGGTCCCACAGTCGCTGCACGACCGAGGGTAAACTTTCGTCGCCTTCGATCAGAAACGGGAACTCGTCCAGTACGACCACGGCGTCTCGTTCCCCGAGATATCCGAGGAGGTCCTCCCACTCGCGGCGAATCCGCTCGACGCCCGGAAAGACATCTCTGGCCTCGTCGACGAAGTCGTCGAGTTGCACCTGTCTGGTCGTCTCCGTCGCCTGATAGTGGACAACGTCGTCGCGCCCGCGGATCGACTGTTCGACCAGTTCCGTCTTTCCGACCCGCCGCCGTCCCCAGACCGCGATCAGTGACGGCTCGTCCCCGTCGTACCGCGATCGGAGCGCTTCGAGTTCCGCCTCCCTGTCGATGAATTCGGTCATTGTCCCTCACGTCACTCCGCCTCGATATAATCGTTGGGTAATTCAAAATAGGGTATTTTTGAATACCCTAATTCCCGATACGCCGTCCGCGTCGGTGGTGAAACCCAAAGAGGAACGATTAACCGACTCTCGGCACATCCGTAACGTTCTCTCGGAGGCTAGTGATGAATGCGAAGCAGGCACGGAGGAAACTGTCGAGAGTGGCGGAAGAACCATCCCGATGCCCGGCTAGCCGAGATCAGAACGAAGCAATGGCGTCGATAGGCACAGTCAGAGAGAAGATCGGCTACGGAAAGGACACGTTCGTCGAGTATCGGAACGAGACTTACCTGATGCAATACGCCGAGTCACCGTGTTGAGGATCGCTTCCGTCCCCCGGACAGTCGCCGTAACTCCGAGAACGGTGATTCGGGTCGCCGAACCCAGTGATTTCCGCTGCTAACAGGCGGACATCTACCTGTCTTCCGGTCGCTCGATTACCAGTGAAACCGAGATAGGCTTGGTCACGTTAGAGAGCAGGGCGTCTTCGATCTTCTGCTCGTCTATCTCTCGGACGACCCCTTTTACCAAGAACCGGACCTGTCGCGCCCCTTCGCTCTCCCGTTCGAGTTCGAAGTCCTGTATCTCGGAGTTTCGAAGGTCGATAGTCACTTTCTCCGTTTCCATAGGTGTTCCTCAACGTGAAACACCATAGATAGTAGACCCAATCTTTGCGGTATACTCCGTACTGCAGTTTCAATTAGATGAACGTTCGAACCCCCGCCGGGTCCGAACCGCCCAGCGGCAGTGAGATAGCGTTTTTATCCCAAGTAATTAAGTACGGACATGTTGATATCATAATATCGGAGTGCAAATACTATGTACGATCTAACCGGGTTCCAACGCGATCTGCTGTACACGGTCGCAGGACTGGACCAACCGCACGGACTCGCTATCAAAGAGGAGATGGAAGATTACTACGAAAAAGAGGTTCATCACGGACGACTGTATCCGAATCTCGACACGATAGTGGAGAAAGGACTGGTAAACAAGAGTGAAAAAGACCGGCGGACGAACGAGTACCAGTTGACGAACCGTGGCCGGCGGGAGATCGAGGACCGACAGAAATGGGAGCGACAGTACCTCTCCGAGGAGGAATACACGGACGCCGTCGTCTCCGAGTAGTGTGGACAACGGGTTCCCGATAGTCGCCCTGAAAGTCCAGTATCCCACCCGGACCGGATAGAATGGACACGGTCGAACGGATCGAATACCACAGTAGGTAGTTTCGGGGGATGCCGTCTATCGCCTGTTTTCAGCGTACACCGACCGTGTTACCCCCCGGCGTCAGACGTTTATGGATTCATTTCGTTACTTGGCTCCATGGGATCCCCAGGTTCTACTCCGGATATAACACAGGGAGACGTTCGGGATATTTTCGTCCGGATGAGTCCACCGTCTACGCCTATAACTGCCGCTGAAACCGCCGAGAAGTTAGAATGCTCTCGTCAGACCGCACGACAAATTTTAGCAGAACTCGCCGAAACCGACGAGCTAGAGACGAAACAGATAGCGGGGGAAACTCGGGTCTGGTGGCTGTCTGAATCTCCGGGGTCTGTGAGCCGACAATCGGAGTTAGAAGAGTTCGGAGCGTTCGTAAGCGCCGTCAGGGAGTACGCCATCTACATGCTCGATTCCGACGGCGTCGTCGTCGACTGGAACGAAGGGGCCGAGCGGATCAAAGGGTACGACGAAGACGAGATCGTTGGGGAACACGTTTCGACCTTCTACACTGACGCCGATATTGACGACGGAGTGCCCGAAGAGAACATCGAAGCCGCGGCGGCAAACGGCCGTGTCGAAACCGAAGGGTGGCGTGTCCGTAAGGACGGGTCACGGTTCTGGGCGAACGATGTCATCACCGCCATTCGAGACGACGACGGGTCGCTTCAGGGGTACACGAAGGTGACCCGCGACTTGACCGAACAGCGGGAGTACGAGCAGCGACTTCGCCAGGAACGCGATCTCACCGAGCAGATCCTCGAAACCGTCCCGGTTAGTATCTGCTCTGTCACGTCCAACGGCGAATTCGTTCGAGGGAACCAGCGAATGCTCGACCGGATCGGCGTCGAAGAGTCGGAGATCGAGAACTCCAGTTTCGAATCGTGGGACATCTACGACGCGGACGGAGAGCTGATTCCGAGCGACGAATTACCGTGGACGCGAGTTCTGGAAACAGGGGAGCCCGTCTTCGAGTACGAGTGTCAGATCGACTACCCCGGCGCCGGACGCCGGTGGCTCTCGCTCAACGCCGCTCCGATAACGGACGGGCGGTACGAAGGCGAGAGAGTCGTGGTTTCCGTCGACGACGTGACCGACCGGAAAGAGCGCGAACAGCGACTCCGACGCGAATACGACCAGACGGAGCAACTGTTGCGTACTGCGCCCAGCGCGATCGCGGTACAGAACACCGACCGGGAAACGGTGATAGCAAACCGGCGAGCTCAGGAGGCGTTCGGCCTCTCCGAACAGGAGTTCACCGAAGACCCCGTCGATACCGGAGAGTGGGAGATCTACGGCGAGGACGGCGAACAGCTAGCTCCGAACGAGACGCTGTCTGCGCGCGTTCTGGCGACCGGAGAGCCGGTGTTTAACGAGGAGATTATCGTCGAACCACCGGACGGAGAACGGAAGCATTTCCGCGCGAACGCGGCTCCGCTCTTCGGGTCGGACGAGACCATCCAACGGATCGTGATCGCCGGCGAGGACATTACCGAACTGAAAAAGCGTGAAAAACAGCTCGAACAGCGAAAGACGGCGCTCGAAACGGAGTTGAGTGAGGTCTTCGGACGGATCACTGACGCCTTCTATGCGCTCGACGACGACTGGCAGTTCACTCACGTCAACGATCAAGCCGAAGAATGGCTCGATTTTCGGGACCAGGGACTGGTGGGAAAGCACATCTGGGAGGTGTTCGACTGGGTCGACAACACCAGACTCCGAGACGAGTACGAGCGAGCGATGGAGACACAGGAACCGACCTCGTTCGAGTTTCACTATCCCGAACCGCTTGACGCGTGGTACGAAATCAACGCCTATCCGTCTGAGACGGGCCTCTCGGTCTACTTCCGTGACGTCACCGAACGCAAAGACCGTCAACAGGAACTCCGTCGGAAAGAGCGCCGATACGAAGCGATCTTCCAGGACCCGAACATCCTCGTCGGCTTGCTAGAACCCGACGGGACGGTACTCGACATCAACCAGACGGCAATGGAGTACGTCGACGCCACTCTGGACGATGTGACCGGCCAGGCGTTCTGGGAGACGCCCTGGTGGGGAGAGGGAGACGGTATCCAGCACAAGGTCAGAGAGTGGACCGAGCGCGCAGCGACGGGCGAGTACGTCGAGTTCGAAGCTGACCTCACACGCCCGGACGGAGAGCAGTACACCCTCAACGGCGTATTCAGACCGGTCACTAACGAGAGCGGTGACGTAGTGTCGCTGATCGTCTCTGACCGAGACATCACGGAGCGAAAGAGGCGAGAGCGCCAGCTAGAGGAGTCCGAACGGCGTTACAGAACACTCATCGAGTATTTCCCGAACGGTGCCGTCACCCTCGTCAACGATAGCCTCCGGTACCAGACCGTCGGCGGCAATCCCGACGACGTGACCGGCGTCACAGTTGAAGAGATAGAGGGAAAACCGGTTCGGGAGGCGCTGCCGCCGAAGTTGGCCGACGAACTCGCCCCGCGCTACGAGGCCGCGCTCGACGGCGAGTCGGGCTCGTTCGAGACCGGACTCGGCGATCGAGTGTACCAGTTCCAGGTCGTGCCGATCCGGGACGACGACGGCGACGTCTTCGCCGCTCTGGGAATGTCCCAGAACATCACCGAGCGCCGGGAGTACGAACGCAAACTGGAGGAGTCCAACGAGCGACTAGAGCAGTTCGCGTACGCCGCTTCTCACGACCTCCAGGAGCCGTTACGGATGGTCACGAGTTACCTGCAACTTCTCGAAAACCGCTACGCCGACGAACTGGACGGAGACGCGCGGGAGTTCATCGGGTTCGCTGTCGACGGTGCCGAGCGGATGCGAGAGATGATCGACGGCTTACTCAAATACTCGCGGGTCGAAACAAAGGGAGATCCGTTCGAGTCCGTCGAACTGGAGGAAGTCCTGTCGGACGTTCGCGACGATCTCCAGATACAGATCGAGGAAAGCGACGCCGAGATCACGGGCGGATCGCTCCCCCGCGTTGAGGGGGACCCCGGTCAGTTACGCCAGGTGTTTCAGAACCTGTTGGAAAACGCCATCGAGTACAGCGGTGACGGGCCGCCGCGCGTACACGTCGATGCCGAGCGGGACGGTTCGAAGTGGCGCCTCTCCGTCAGCGACGAGGGGATCGGTATCGATCCCGACGACGAAGAGCGTATCTTCGAAGTGTTCCAGCGCCTCCACAGTCGCAAAGAACACGCCGGAACTGGCATCGGTCTCGCGCTGTGCAAGCGGATCGTCGAGCGCCACGACGGGGATATCTGGGTCGACACGGAACGCAGCGAGGGAACGGCGTTTTCGTTCACGCTGCCCGCGGCAGAGGAGCCTGCCCGGTGAGTCCGCTCGCCGCAGTCCTCGTGGAGACTCGCCGTCCTGCCGGAGGCGACCCGTTACGACTCTGCGGAGTCCGGCATCCGGACGGTCATGACGGGTGCCGAAGACGTTCGGACGAGTTTCTCGGTGACGCTGCCGAGCAGATACCGCTCGATGCTGTCTCGACCGTGCGTACCCATCACGACGAGGTCGATGTCGTGTTCCGTCACGTACGACCGGATCTCCCGGAACGGGTTCCCGTACTCGACGGTAGTTTCGACCGCTGAAACCGATGACCCGATCGCCCGTTCTTCGACAGCATCGAGTGCTGACCGGGCAGAGTCTTCGAGGGCCTCCATGACGGCTTCGGACCGGACATCAACGCCCATCGCCATCTGGTCGACGACGGAGAGAGCGTGTAGACGAGCGCCGTACCTGTGTGCGATATCGACGGCCGGGTCGACCGCTGCCGCGGCGGCCTCGCTTCCGTCCGTCGGCACCAGAACGTCATCGTACGGGTACCGGGCGTCGTCACCGTCCGCTTCCCGGACCGTTAGAACCGGAACATCGGAGAGACGAACGATCTTCTCCGTGACGCTCCCGATCAGGTACCGCTCGACGCCGGTCCGACCGTGTGTACCCATCACGACGAGGTCGATGTCGTGGTCCGCAACGTACTCCAGGATAGCTCTGTGAGGGAGATCGGTTCGGACAGCCTTCTCTACCTGAAGACCCTCCGTAGAGAGGTAATCACACACTTCGCCGGCGGTTTCCTCACACCGCTCTCGGAGGCGGTCGGAATGGGGGCCCGTCTCGATCAGACGGGAGTCGGCGACGGAGAGCGCGTGGACGGTCGCTCCGTAGCGCGTCGCCAGGTCGTTTGCGTACCCGACCGCGACCTCCGCACAGTCGCTTCCGTCCGTCGGTACGAGGACGTTGTCGAACATTGTTCGAACGTCCGTTCCCGAGGACAATCAATACTTGTGAGGGCACGCGGTCTGACTTCCAACGGCTGGTGGTCGCAGTACGGCCCGGAAACGAGTTTACAGCGGCGACTGCCCGCCGCCGAACTGAATAGCTTCGACGAGGCACGCTCCGAGAGCGCTCCTCGGGAACGGGTCGTCAGTACAGTCCCCACGACTAGAGAGTGTAGACTTCGGGAAAGCACACAAGACTGCGTAGAGTGGACTCTACCGTTCGAGAGTCGGCTTCCTGGTCGTGTTGTTGCGACACTGGTGAGTCGACATCGGCGCTGAGGCGAAGCAAGGAAACGCCGGTCGCAGACGAACTCTCACAGGGATTGTTGTAACTGTGTCCCGGTGTTTGCCGACACGGGTCGGCTAAATACCGAATGACGTACAGCAGTGCCTATCAGCTCTCGACCGACGGCGTCGACGCGTCGTTTTGCTCGTATTTGGTCTCGAACTCCTGGATGAGTTGGCCCATCTTCGCGTACCAGTCGTTGAGCATTCGCTGCATGTCGTCGGATATCTTCGACGGGTCGGTCGGCGAGTAGACGTGGTAGTACCCACCCTGCTCGTAGTTGACCTGTTCTTTCTGGATGAATCCGTTCTGGAGGAGGCGCTGAATGGCGCGGTACGCTGTCGATCGCTCGCGGTCAACGCCCTCGGCGATCTCGTCTACCGTGAGCGGTTCCTCGGCGTTCACCAGCGCCTGAAAGCACTCCCGGTCGAGTTGTTTAAGGCCGTGGAAGCACTCGAGAAGCCCCTCACACTCCATATCCTGCTGGAGTTGCTCGGACATCGAATCGGGCATTGGTATCACCGATAGGTAGTCGATACGCGGTTAAAAGATTTGTGCATGGATTACACAATCACGATACAACCTCGTCGAAAAGCAGTGACGGCGCAGCCGGCTCAGTTCGCTGAAACGACCTCGACACCGCTGGCGGACCGCTCCGGCACCCGGTCGAATCGGACGAGCCATACGCGCTTGGCTTCGTCATCCGTCATGCGGATCCCCCGGCAGTCAGTGTGGTCGCAACGGCATCAGTGAGACCACTCCTGTTCGAGTCCGTCGAGTAAGCGGTCGACATCAGCCTCCGTATTGACCGCGTGGACCGAAGCCCGGATCGCGTCCGGCACCGGGACCGATCGAACGACGATACCGTCGGACGCGAGACGTTCGACCGTCGCGTCCGGGTCGGCGACGTCGATCGTCACCAGCCCGGACTCCGGCGTCGCAGGGCTGTGGAGTCGCTCGTCCGGAACGCCGTCGGCGAGGCGGCCGGAGAGTCGCGTGATTCGGTCTTCGATACTGTCGACGCCCACCTCGTCGATCACGTGGATCGCCTCCCGGAGCGCGACGTGCGACGCCGGGTTCGTCGTCCCGACCTCAAAGCGACGAGCCCCCGCCGCGAACTCGAAGGAGTCCGCAGTCGACGCCTGCACGCTCCGGTGGCCGACCGACCGCGGCTGGAGTTCCTCGGCGGCATCGCGGTCGACGTAGAGGAACCCGCCGCCCCAGAGGCTCAGGAGCCACTTGTGGCCGGCAGCCGCGACGGCGTCAGCGCCCCACGATTTGACATCCATGGCCGTCTGACCCGGAACCTGGACTGCGTCGACGAGTGCGAACGCACCGGCGTCGTGCGCGATGTCGACGAGGTCCGCCACCGGAAGTTCGGTTCCGTGAGTCCAGGTGATCGCGCTGAAACAGACGAGAGTCGCGTCTTCGACGGCGTCTGCAAACGCATCCCGGTCGATACGGCCGTCCGCAGTTTCGACGACACGCACCTCGACTCCCTCCCGTTCGAGGCGCTGCCAGGGGAGTATTCCGGCGGGATGCTCCAGGTCGGTGCGTACGACGACATCGCCGGGCTGCCAGTCTATGGCGTTCGCGATCGCGTTGATGCCGTCAGTCGTACTCTCGGTGAACGCGATCTCGTCGGGGTCGGCACCGACGAACGACGCCACCGTCTCTCGCGTCCGTTCGAACGCTTGAGAGGCCGTCTCGTACGGGTCGTTCTCGACTGCGTCGTACTCGTGTGTCCGGGTGAACTCGTCAGCCGCGTCGACGACGTACTGTGGACTGGGGCCGTGGGCCCCGAAGTTCAGATAGACGTCCTCTCGTAGCGCCGGAATATCCTCTCGGAGTTCTGTCGGAGTCATTGCTAGTGACTGCGAGCCGACGGTTAGTTATACTGTCGACTGTCCCTGTTTGTGCATGGTCCGCCGGCCGGTCCAGCGAGTCCGTACACCGGGACTGACGGACATCCGACAGTGACAATTTTTGTGGAATCCATCCGGGCGGGGAGTTCCCGTAACGTTCACCCCGTCCGGGATGGATGAGTACTCATGGGCCACCACACGTTCGATGCGTCGCGCGCGGACAAGTTGGAACGACCCGAGCAACGGTACCGATTCCTCTCGGCCGAAGAACTGCTCTGGGCGCTCGATATCTCGTCGGGAGACACCGTCGCTGACCTCGGCAGCGGAACGGGGTTCTACACTGACGTGGTCGCTACTCACGCGGGCGACGTGTACGCTATCGACGTTCAGGAGGAGATGCACGACTACTACAGAGAGAAAGGCGTCCCGCAGAACGTCGAACTGGTGACGAGCGAGGTGGCCGACCTCCCGTTCGACGCGGGCACTGTCGACATCGCGTTCTCCACGATGACGTACCACGAGTTCGCGAGCGCCGATGCGCTCGCCGAGATCCGCCGGACACTCGATACGGAGGGCCGACTCGTCATCGTCGACTGGGCGGCCACTGGCACCGGCGACCACGGGCCGCCGCTCGACGAACGGTTCACGGCCGAGGCGGCGAGCACCGCACTCCGCGACAGCGGGTTTCGTCTCGAACACGACGCCGTCCGGCCGGAAACGTTCGTACTGATCGGTACGGTCGAGTAGGTTCTCCCGCCCGTTTTCGCCATCGTCTGCAGACGCGATTCTTGCGCTACCAACCCGTATTCGTCCGAGGTTCAGTCGGACGCGGTTGCCGTCGACGTCGAACTGTACTCGGCGCTTACGGGGGGTGCAAACGTGAATATGAGGACCGCGCCCACGATGAACACCGCTCCGAGGATAGCGACTGCGCCGGAGGTCGAGTACCACGTCGCGAGGATGCCGCTCCCGACGCGGAACGGGATGCCCGCGATAGACCGCAACATCGCAACGGACGAGAGCAGCGTGGCGCGTCCGACCGACTGCACCTGGTCGTTGATGTAGCGCTGATAGATCGGAGAGACGACCGAATTTCCGCCTTTCATCATGAAGAACATCGGGAACGCGAGGAGCGGGACGAACTCCGCGAACACGTACATGATGGCGATGGAGACGGGGATGAGAAACATGGCTCGACTGACGCCAAGGAGATCCTCGATATCGCCGGCGTAGTCGCTCATGACGGCCGAGACAACGGTAAAGGCGGCGTACAGCAGGCCGATTATCGCCGGTTCGGAGAGTCCCCATCCCTCGAGCGTCGGGCCGAAACTGGCTTCGAGGCTACTCTGTGCGATGGGCTGTATCCACATGTCCATCGTCAGGATCGCGCCGCTGAACAGCGCCAGGTAAACGATGAACGACCGCAGACTCGGCGCGGTGAGTTGGTCGCGGATCACGGGGATGGCGTCGACGATGGTCATCGTTTCCGACTCCGTGCTCTCCTCGGCGTCGTACGCGCGGTTCTGCGGGAGGCGAAACACCATCACCAAACTGAGAAGCGCTACCACGAGGCCTGCGTAGAACGGATAGAACCGGTTCATCGAGTAGAGGAAGCCGCCGGCGACGAGGCTCCCGGCGCTCACCCACTGAGCGATGGCCCGACTTCGCCCTTTGATCCGCGTGAACTCGTCCTCGATGTCGTGTTCCTTGAGGGTGTCGTAGAGCCACGCGTTCCCGCTTCCGGAAACGAAGGTCCCGCCGAACGAGAGCATCACGAAGGTGAACGTGAATCCGATGAAATCGGTTGCGACCAGATAGCTCGCGTTCGAGATGAGCATCAGGAACGCTCCGACGACGAGGCTGTTCCGCCGACCGATGCGGTCGCCGACGTACCCCGTCGGTATCTCGGAGGTGACGACGACGATAGATTGGATGGTGGCGATGAGTCCGATCTGGGCGAAGCTGAGCCCGTTCCAGAGCAAAAAGAGGGTGTACACGGGATAGTGAAAGCCGGGACGGGCGGTCGCCTGATAGAGATAGTATCTGAAGACGACAGACGACTTTGAGAGGCGAGACTGGTTCGACATAGTTATGATGTCTGCTGTTTGTGTCTGCGCCGCTGGAGCAGCGTATCGCCGGTCCAACGGAGTTGACGAGACGTGTCACGACGTTCGTTCTCCATCACGCTGTCGCCGAAACTACGGTCAGAGGTATCGATACCCGGGGCGGACAGAGACCGGTCATCCCGGCCACGCCGGGGAAACCAGCAGTCCACCACGCCAGGCGAATAGAGGGAAACGTCGAAGCACGTTCCGAGAAACGAACTAGTCATACCGATACGTTCGTACGGCCCAAATTATATGTTTGCTGAAATTCGTTCCTGTCCTTGGACTGATATTTGTCGCGCTCCCGCCGGTGGCCTCGTGCCCGGGACGGGGTCTCCGTCTACTGCGTTTCTCCCACAGCGTAGAAGTGTGGTGCGGACGGTCAAGTATCTCGGGACTCTTTGAAGAGCCCTGATACCTCGCTATGTGGCCACTGTCGGAGTCGAAAGAGGTTCCTCTATCCTTCGGAAGAACGACCGACAGACAGTTCTACTGACGGAATTCCCCGGAGTACAGACATCGAGAAAGACAAGGGGTGACCCGGGGGCAGCCGATCTGTTCTTTCGGTTTAGTGAAAGTTTTTATACTCTCACAATCGGTTTGTTTGCTATGGACGAGGCGACTCCCCCGGTCAACGGATGGCGCGAGCTGGCCGAATCGATGCCCGGTGGCGTCGCGATCCAGGTCGACGAGGAGTTCGCCTACGTCACCGAAGAACTGGCGTCGATAGTCGGGACGGATGCGGATTCGCTCACCGGCAGACCGTGGCAAACACTGTTCGATAGGAACGAATCGGACCGCCTCGAACGAACCGCCGTCAGTAAAGCCCGGACTAAGGGTCGATGGGAAGGCAAGGCCCGAACGGGTGACCGGGGTGCCGGCGGAACGCCGGTCGAGATAGCGCTGTCAGCGACCGAGACGGGGAATCTGGTCTGGGCAGTGTCCGAACGTAGTGCCATCCCCGCCGAACGGAACGACGGTTCGGACCGCTACCAGTCGATCGTCGAGGCAGTCGGAGACGGCGTCTATGCACTGGACGAGAATCTCCAGTTCTCGTTCGTCAACGACGAGATGTGCGAGATGTTCGGACGCCCCGAAAACGAGTTGTTGGGGACGGACCCTCGAACGCTGTTCGTGGACGCGGACCAACTGGACATAGCCGCGGACATGCGAGAGCGGGTCGTTAGCGGGGACCTCAGCACCGGCACAGTGGAGGCAGTGACTGAGACACCCGACGGCGACCGGCTGGAGTTAGAGTCGTACTATCGACTGCGAGCGGAACCTGCTGACGGTGAGTTTCCGGGCACCGTCGGGGTTATCAGAGATGTCACCGAGCGTAATCGGCGTGAGCGGACTCTGGAACGCCAGCGCGACGAACTGGAGACGCTTGACAGGATCAACGAACTCCTCCTGGAAACCACACGGGAACTCATCCAGACGGCGACCAGAGAAACCGTCGAACGAACCGTCTGCGAACAGTTAGCGGCGTCCGATCTGTACCGGTTCGTTTGGGTCGGCGAGCGGGAGTTTGACGGAAACCGCATCGTTCCACGGGTTACCGCCGGTGACGACAGAGGGTATCTCGACGAAGTGACGATTACAGACACCAAGAGCGAAACCGGTCAGGGGCCGGTTGGACGCGCACTGCGTAGCAACGAGGTGACGGTAGCCAACGTCGACGACTCCTCGTTCGAACACTGGCGGGACGCGGCACGCGAACGCGGGTTCGAATCGGTCATTGCAGTACCGCTTCGAGACGGGGAGACTGTATACGGTGTGATGGTCGTCTACGCGACCCGAGAAGATGCCTTTAGCGAGCGCGAACAGGCGGGTTTCGACGTTCTCGGTCGGACAGTCGGGTCCGTCATCAGTGCTGCAAAGAGCCGGGAACTGCTGTTCGCTGACGCGGTCGTCGAACTGGAGTTTCGCGTCGAAGACTCGGACACAGTGTTCGTCCAGGCCGCGTCGAAGTGTGATTGCGAACTCGAGTTAGACGGGTACGTTCCCTCGGCGGGGCGGTGGATCCTCTATCTCTCTGTCACCGGTGGATATCCCGTCACCGTCGCTGAAACGATGGCGAACGACGAGCGAGTCGAACGCGCTAAAGTCATCGGAGACGAGGGCGGTGACGGCCGCATCGAACTGGTCGTAGCGGAATCGTCGTTTCTCCACACCGTGACCGGAGTCGGAGCAACAGTTCAGGCCGCTTCCGCGGACAGCACCAGTATACGGTTGGTCGTCGAGGCCCCGGACGACGGGGAGATACGTGACATCGTCGACCAGATGTTGAGCGTGTACTCGGACGCCGAACTGTTGGCCCACCGCGAACGCGACCGGGAGATTACGACGGTCGGCCGACCCGGCGGAGTACTGGATGACCTCACCGACCGGCAGCGAGAGTCCGTCCGGGTCGCCTACCGGTCCGGATACTTCGACTGGCCGCGCGAAAGTACAGCCGAGGAGATAGCCGAGTCGTTAGATATCTCGTCCGCGACGCTGCATGGACACATTCGGAAAGCCGAGCGGACTATCCTCTCAGCTCTGATAGATGACGATTGACATCCTCCGGCGCCGAAAGACGCCGGATCCCCGAGGGGATAGTAACGGAGTCGGAGACAGATTACGCACCGGTAGTCACAGCGTATCACGAAGCATTTCGTCCGCCTCTCTGAGACACTACGTGAGTAGGGACTAGAACTTTAACGTTAGTCTGACAGGAAACCGTATGAATTCGTATACTACTCCCGCTCCGTTTGAGCGGTGCGGATCCAACGAGGTCGGGGAATCGTGACAAGGAAACAGGCACTGTATTCCCTGACAAAGATAGGGTGGATCCTGATAGTGATCGGAACGGCTGTCCTCGTGTTTACCGGTCAGACAGAACCGGTCATCGCCCCGTCGCAGCTACCGACGGAACCGATGGTCATCTTCGGCGGGGCGGCCGGAGCAGGGATCGCGGGGGTGCTAGTTGTCATGCATTTTCAGCATCGGTCGTGGAAAGCAATGGGTCGAAAGGCTGGGCTCACGCCGGACGGCGGGTCCGTTCTACCGATCGGAAAACCGGATCTCACAGGCACAATCAACGGACGGCCCGTCCGGGTCCGAATAAAGACGCGCAAGTCCGGTACTAGCACCGAAGGTGGGACGAACACCACCTCGTACATGGTAGTCGAGACAGACCTCGACCAACCGGCCGATGAAGGTGCCATTATCACCCGAAACGAGGGGCAAGCGGACGCAGAGCGGATCGATTTCGGCACCACGTCGGTCATGAGTGAACCTGTCGACGGCGGATTCGTCACGTCCGCCGGGTCCGCAGATCTCGTCCGAAGCGTCCTCTCAGAACCCGTGGAAGACACTCTCCGTGAGGTCCACACGGTCGATAGACTACTCGTCGGTGACGCAGTAAGCACGCTCACTGACGCAGTCCCAGATATGGGAGACTCACTACTTGGCAGTGTCGCCGAAAGCGCAATGGAAATGAGCCTGTCCGGTGATCCGTCGACAGTGACACACGAAATGGACGACATCTTTGTCGACTCTGGTCTGCTCTTGCGACAGGTCAGGGCAGTCGTCGCAGTCGCGGACGCTTTCGAGGATGCGACTGCCGACGACAAACCGGAGTGAGATGTCGTTCGAGTGCGCCCACTGAACGTCTATTCGACGTGGGCTAGCCACCGCAGGCTCTCAGTTGACGGCTTCAGAGAGATGGTCGATCAGCATCCCGGTCACTTCCTCGCAGTCCATGTGAACCCAGTGTGACGCGTTCGGGAACGACTCTAACCGGCCGTTCTCGCAGTAGTCGACGCTCGCTTGCGCCATTTCCGGAACGAGCGCGATATCGTCCTCCCCCCAGCAGACCAGCGTCGGCTGAGAAACGGTTTCGCGCGGTGGGCTGTCCGAACGGCGCGCTCCGCGGTACCAGTTAACTATTGGCCCGATGCCGTTGAACTGCCAGGCTGTCCGATAGAAACGGAGCGTCTCCTCGTCGAACGTGCCGAGGTGTGCGCTCTTTTCGAGGACGCCTGATCAGATCCGTTCTACACCAATCGGCGTCGACTACCCGACTGCGCTCCGTCAGACTGTTCCTCATTTTCGAAGACGTAGAGATCCCGGGATCGGCCGTTCGGGGGTTCAGCGGCGGGCACAAAAGGAGAGTCGCTCTGTAGTCCGGACCGGATGTCAACGGTGTTTCGAGCCGAGTCTAAGATAGATCGTATCGTCCGTGTACGCCAGGTAGTACGCATACACCCCGACGGACGCCACGAGAGCGCCGGCCGCCGCCAGAAGAACGTTGTCCACGACTCCCATATCCCCGAGTCCGGAGAGGACCATCACCCCGCCGACGAGGAGAAACGCCGTCCCCGCGATCAGTTTTACTAGTCGGGCCATCAGTCCCGTCAGTATCGGTATTTCTTTGGCCATCTTCAGTCACCGAAGTGTCAGTCGGTCGCGCTGTCGCGTCTCTGTACTCGCACCACAACCCGTACTGCCCGGAACCCGCTCTGTCGGGAGTTCATGCCGAAAAGTCAGCGTCATGAGCCGTAATCGTTGCCTCGCACGAGTACACTGCTCCGCCGTGAGCCTCGAAGGTCACCGCCTCAGCCGGCGGGTCCCCTCCTTCGGCGAGTGTCTCGCTGGACGCCGGGTCGACCGCGCGGAAGTTACCGGCACGCCGCAAGACGATGGCGTCTCCCGTCGACGCCATCTGACTGTAGTCGCTCATGTCTTCCTCGACAGTCCACGCCACTTCTTCTGCGCCGGGGTCGATCGCGTAGAGGGTTTCCACACCATAGGCGGTGTAGAACGCCTTACCTTCGGCCGTGACGACCTGTCCGCTGTTGCCGATATCGGCGTCGACTGAAACGTCGGTGCGGTCGCCCGTCTCGATGTCGATGAGCGTGAACGCGTCCCCATTCGGCGCTACCAGCGTCCCGCCGACGACGCCGGTTGTGTGGAGGTCAAGGTCAGATATCGACCATATCTGCTCAGGCCCGGTTTCGAGGTCTAGATCGTATCCCAGTATCTCGGCGGACCCGTTGGTAGCTCTACGGCCGACCACGGCGTAGTTGCCCTCACCGGCGACCCAGTTCACTCCTTCCTGTTCTATGAGGCTACCGTGTCGGGAGCCGTCAGAACCCATGGCGTAGAGACCATCTTCTAAACTGTGGTACTGATGGGGAGTGATGACGTAGTCGGCGAGAGCCAGCATAGGCAACGAGCCTGTTCCGCCCTGGCTCTGCCCGTCTTTTTCGCCGTTCGCCCGCTCGATCGGGTACACCGTTCCCGGACCGGTTCGAGCGGCGTGGTGGACGAAAACGTGAGTGTCTGTCACGGCAAGCCTGTCGATGTCGCCGGTTTCTGAGGCCTCCCACTCGACGCTTTCGTTCTCGGTGTCGATCCCGTACAGGGTATCTTCCACGGCGACGGCCAAAAATCCAGAACCGATAGCAGTGCGATACGTCGTCGGCTCTACCGATTCAGGGGGTAGCTCTTTTTCCCATAGCGTCTCGAATCCCGTCCCCTGCGGGTTGCTGCCGTTCTCATCGTTGTCTTCGTCGTCGCCGGTCCCTCCGTCACTCAAACAGCCAGCGAGGCCAGCCGTGGCTCCAGTTGATGCGAGTATCCCAAGCACCGTTCTCCTGTCAGCTGTCGGTTTGGACATTATGTAGCGGTGAGGTGTTAGGGGTTTTAATTAGGACCCTACGTGAGTAGTGTCACGATATCAAGCGTCCGTGTCATCAAAAAGAGACCAGCGGTGTGACCGTGAAACGACGCATCGGCAGCCGGAACCAGTTACTATAGCTGGAACATATAGGTATTAGATATAGATATGAGAAATACCTACAGGATATGACCCAATCCTGGATCTGACACGCAAGACTACTGCTTGAGGCGAGGAATAGCCCCAAGTCGGCCCTATTGTGTCATCAGGTGGAAATATGACGTAATAGTATAGTTGATAGGTATAGCTGTATCGTATAGGTATATCATATAGGTGAATGAGATAGTTGCCTCCAGTCGGCGATTATCCGTAGCGTCGGAGTGATAGTCCGGAGTACACCGAGTCATTTTCTCTATAATCCATAACTATACGTCATAGCTATAGCTTAAACCCGTCCGTTGGATGAACAACTACTGTGAGCCCTGCTCCAGAGACGTGTTCAAGTCGTACGTGAGAGGTATAGATATCAGCTATAGGTATGACTTATACATCAGGCCCGGTACGGACACGAACTGAAAACACCCGCCGCAGGACTGCGGTTATATTCAATACTATAGTTTAGTCTTATAGCTATACTATCTAGCTATACACCATATTCCAACAATTAACCTATAACGTCTGACCTAGATTTATATTCCCGGCCTACAACTTCCACTCATATGTTAACCTACACGCCGGTGTCGGAGGCCGGAGGCGTCGGGAAAACGACGACTGCTGCGACACTCGCAGCGAGTCATGCGCGGGCGGGCCACGACGTTCTTGCGATCGATATGGATACGCAAAACGGAAGCCTCACGTATCTGTTCGGACCGGAGTACGACCGGGGCGACCCGGAGGTAGACAATCTCGTTCGGCATCTAGTTGGACGACCGAAGGGGGACTTCCACGACCTCACTCACGAAGTGGGGGAGGGTATTGACCTGATCCCGTCTCACAACATGCTCGAAGACGTCCACGAGTTCCTCCTGAACGAGAAGAACCAGGCGGAAAAACTCGGCGAGTCGTACAGCATGTACCATCAGCTACACCGGGTACTCAGCGACGCAAACGTCCGCGACGAATACGATGTAGTTATCGTCGATTCAGCGGGGAAGGCGGGTCCGATCCTCTACAACGCACTCGTCGCGGTTCGGAACGTCGTCATCCCATTTGAAGCGACCGCGAAAGGACAGGAATCTATCGAAGGGTTAGACGACCTCGTCGACGGACTCGAAAGCAACATCGGAGTGGACGTTGGCGTCCTGTCCGTCGTTCCGATCGGCTACAAGGATACTCGCGACCAGCGAGAGATCCTGGATGCCCTCCGTGAGAGCGGGTTCCCCGTTCCCGTCGTGATCGGGGAACGCGGTTCGCTCATGGAGGGGTGCTGGAAAGAGCAGTGTAGCCCGTACGGGTACGTCGAGAACCACCGCGACCGCAAACGCGAGTACGAGATGGAGACGCTGGAACAGTTCGACGACCTCGCTCGATATCTCGAACGGGAGGCGGGCGTCGAGCAACCGGAGGTGACAGCGTAATGGGGCTCAAGTCCGGCTCTCGCGACGCTGGACTCGACGAATCCGAAGACGATTCAGACGGGTCCAACGATGCGAAGTCGACCGAGACAGAGAGCATCGACAAGTCCGAAACGGCCGCCCAAGAACCGGACGAAACGCCGGAGGAAACGGCCCCTGAAACGTCAACAGAAACCGATACCGGGGCGGAACCGGAGGACCAGCGGCCGACGATGGACTCGCTCCCGTACAAAATACGCAGAAACAAGGTCAACGAAGGTCGGGAACAGGTCCCGTATTTCCTCCGAGAGGAGATCATAGAGGCGGAAACTGAGTTACAGGAGACGCTACAGGACCGCCTCGACGAAACCGTATACAAGTCGGACTACCGGGAAGCGTCTATGGTAGTTGCACAGCGGAACCCGGAACTCGTCGCCGAGGTTCTCCGGGAATGGGGGTACGATCTAGACACGGAATAGCGACGGACGGTATCGGCCTGTCCGGTGTTCCAGTGCCGGCGCGTAAACCCGGACTGGGGGTGAAAGAGTTCCCGACCCACTGACCGGCGAAACGGGAAAAGATTCATATCAAGAGCCAGTGTTTTCTGTGCTGTCGACACGCAGTCGTGCCGGCGAACTTACGACTGCAGTGAGAAGAAGACCGGGATGAAAATTAGCAGTTCATATACTGATGAGCACGATACGGAATGCGGTCCAGGGATTGCGGGGAGATGGACGCGGCTGGACACTTCTCATCGTGGCGATAGGGTGGCTGATCATCAGCGGCTCCCGCATCCTCTTTCCGGCGTTGATCCCGCAGATCAAAGTCGACTTCGCGATCAAC
Organism: Halostella pelagica; assembly: GCF_004762015.1. Classification (NCBI taxonomy): domain Archaea; kingdom Methanobacteriati; phylum Methanobacteriota; class Halobacteria; order Halobacteriales; family Natronoarchaeaceae; genus Halostella; species Halostella pelagica. Next base: position 113,394 of record NZ_SJES01000006.1, on the reverse strand, counting down.
AACGCCAGCGTGGGGTTCGCGATGACGCTGCTGTGGCTGATGTACGCAGGACTGCAGTTTCCGTCCGGGATCATGGCCGACCGAATCGGAGAGCGGAGGCTTCTCGCTGGAGGAGCTATCATTGCCGCACTCAGTTACGGCGTGTTTTACCTCTCCCCGGTTTTTGTGGGCTTTCTCGCCGCCTGTTCTCTCTTCGGTCTCGGCGCTGGACTGTTCGGGACGCCCCGTGACATACTCGTCTCACGCACGTTTCCGGACGCAGATAACACCGCGTACAGCATTATCTTCGCCGCCGGAAGCATCGGTGCTGCGTTGCTCCCCTACATCGGGGCGACAATCGCGAACCGCTTGGGGTGGCGACCGGCCGTCGTGTGGCTGCTTCCGCTACTTCTCTTGGTTGGCGCTCTCCTGTGGTGGGTTGTCCCGTCCAGAGAGTCGTCAGGAGACACCGGAACCCTCTCGGCGGTGGAAACTGCGCGTCGGACTCTCAGCGCGTTGACTGAGCGGTCGGTGCTGTTAGGCAGCAGTGTCATGGTGCTTTTCATCTTCACCTATCAGGCGCTCGTCTCCTTTCTACCGACCTATCTCGTCGAAGTCAAAGATCTCGACCAGGGGATCGCAGCCCTGCTGTTCGGGCTGTTGTTCGTGGCCAGTGCGGTCATTCAACCTATCTCGGGCCATGTTGCAGACCAGTACGGAAAGCACGAGACCGTCCTCTCGTTGATCGCGCTGTCGACGGTGACGCTTCTGTTGCTGCCGTTTACGAATGCTCTCATCGCGCTTGCTCTGCTCGTTCCGAGTTTGAGCGTCCGGAATGCGGTTTTGCCCCTGGCGAGCGCGTTTATCGTAGCGGAACTCCCGGAGGATGTGCAAGGGGCCGTCTGGGGGTTTCTGCGAACGGTCCTGTTCGGCATCGGTGCCACGGGGTCTACAGTTATCGGACTGTTTGCCGATAGGGAGTTGTTCGATGTCGGGTTTCTCGGCCTGGCGGCGTTGACAGCAGTGGCCGCAGTGTTGTGGGTGGGGATCGCTCGGCGGTCGCCCAGTTGACAGGGCGTATCCTCGTTTATGTCCGACACTATCGAACGGACGTTCTCCAGAAGGGGACAAATGTGGCTGAAAGCAAGCAGCGTGCGACGGAGCGCGATTACAATACTACATCTGTAACGACGAGGCGAAAATCCGGAGCGAAATTCCGATCACCGGAGCAAAGAACGGCCCGTGAGACGGATAAACTGTCAGTCCGGATCGAACGAAGGCCCCCGGCTCAGGTGAGCATAAAGTCGAGTTGAATGACGTTCGCCGCATTACGCAGGGCCTCACAGAGCTCATCTCGGCGATCAGGTCGTTTGAACTGGCTACATGGGCCGGAGACGCTGATAGAACCGAGGGGGTGATCGTCGACGATAACGGGAGTGGCGATACAACACAGGCCGTCGACGCTTTCCTCGTTGTCGAACGAGATACCGGCGTCGCGGATCTTGGCTAACTCCTCTTCCAGACCGTCACGGGAGGTGATCGTCTGTTCCGTAAACCCCTCCAGACCGTGGCGCTCGACGATATCGTCGACTCTGTCGACGGGGAGATGAGCCAGAATGGCTTTCCCGGTGGCCGTGGCGTGCATCGGACGCTGTTCACCGAGGTTCATGTACGCCTGCGTCGAATTGCTAGAGTTCGTCGCGTACACGCACGTCCCCAGGCCGTTCTCCTCGATGACGAGGTTCGTCCGTTCCTCCACCTCGGCCGCGAGTTCGTCTACCTCCTCTTTCCCCTGCCGATACAGGTCAATACTGTACTGTACTGTCGCTCCGAGCTGGAGGTACTGACAACTCAGTCTGTACAACCCGTCTTCCTTGATCAGATATCCTGCCGAGGTGAGCGTGTTCAGATGCGTGTAGACGGTACTTTTCGGCAACGAAACCACGTCTGCGACCTCGGAGACGCCGATAGGTCCGCGGCGCTGGATGACTTCGACGATGTCGAACGAGCGTTCGACAGCTCCGATAGTTTTCGAATCCGTATCCATGATAGTTATTTATGCTGAATACGGAGATATACTTTTCGATGATAGTAAACGACCGTACGATACAGGTGAAAGGTAATGCGAATTGGTACCAGAGGTCACGGAGACCCGAATTTCGAGAAGGCCAGGCTGACCCACTAGGCAAGCGAGCGCGAAGAGTAGACGTGTCGTCGGTGGGAGAGTGCCGTCAGTAGTTGACGGTTTCCGTGATAGCTTCCTCGATACGGGGGGGCTGGGGGATGTAGAAGTCCTCCATAGCCAACAGTGGAACCGGAACGTCGAACCCGGTCACCCGTTCGACCGGCGCTTCGAGGAACATCAACGCCTCGTCGTTTATCGTGGCGATGAGTTCTCCGGCGAACCCGCCGCTTTTCGGGGCCTCATGGACGACGACGCACCGACCGGTCTTTTTCACCGACCGGACCACCGTCTCCCGGTCGAGCGGTGAGATCGAACGGAGGTCGATCAGTTCGACGTCGATCCCGTCGAGATTGTCGACGGCCTCCCGCGTCTTGTGCATCATCGCACCCCAGGCGATCACGGTGACATCTTCGCCCTCCCGCCTGACTGCGGCCTCGCCCAGCGGTTCGGTGTACGTCCCATCGGGAACTTCCTCGCGGAACGACCGGTAGACGTGTTTCGGTTCCATGAACAGCACGGGGTCGGGGTCGCGGATGGCGCTGATCAGCATCCCTTTCGCGTCGTGTGGGGTGCTCGGAACGGCCACCTTCAGTCCGGGGATGTGGCTGTACACGGCTTCGAGGCTCTCGGAGTGGTGTTCGAGCGCACGGACGCCCGCACCGTAGGGGGTACGAACGGTCATCGGTGCCGTGAGCTCACCGCGGGTCCGCCAGCGTATCCGACTCGCGTTAGTGACTAGCTGGTCGAACGCCGGTGGAAGGAACCCTGAGAACTGGATCTCGGCGACCGGCCGGTATCCGTACGTCGCGAGACCGATCGCCGCGCCGACGATAGCGATCTCGGAAAGCGGCGTGTCGAGAACGCGGTCCCCGCCGAACGTCTCCTGGAGGCCCTCGGTCGCGCGGAAAACACCGCCGGACTCCGCTACGTCCTGACCGAACACAAGCGTGCGGTCGTCGGTGGCCATCTCCTCGTGCAAAGCGTCGTTTATCGCTTCGATTATCGTTGCCTGCATGGTTCACCCCTTGGGGCGCTGCTCGATGTGCTCGTACATGTCCGGTCGTTCGTCCAGCAGTTCCTCGTACTCAGATAGCTGTCGACGGAGTTCCGGAGGCATCTCCTCGTGGAGATGCTCGAATATCTCCCGGACGTCCCGCTCGGCGAACTCGTCGGCGGCCGCGACGGCGTCGTCGAACATCTCGTCTATCTCCTCGCGAACCGCCTCCTCGTCTATCGCCTCGAACAGTCCCTCCGACTGAAGGAACTCGCGGTAGCGCTCTAGCGGGTCCTGTTTCTCCCACTCCTCGACTTCGGACCGCTCGCGATAGCGCGAGGGGTCGTCGCTCGTCGTGTGGGCGGCCCGGCGATAGGTGACGGCCTCAACTAGCGTCGGCGTGCCATCCATCGCGTTCTCGCGTGCAGTCAAAACTGCGTTGTACACCGCGAGAACGTCGTTGCCGTCGACACGGATACCGTCGATCCCGTATCCGAGCGCCTTCTGGGCTACTGTATCGGCGGCGGTCTGCTCCTCGAACGGGAGCGAGATGGCGTACTGGTTGTTCTGCGTGAAAAACACGGCGGGCGCGTCGAGTACGCCAGCGAAATTGATCCCCTCGTGAAAGGCCCCGGTAGACGTTGCACCGTCACCGAGGTTGGCGAACGCGACGGAGTCGGCGTCATCGAGTTTCATTCCCCATGCAGTCCCCGTGACGACCGGGACGTGCGACCCGATGGAGATGGCGACGCCGAACGAGTTCGCGCCGTCCATTCGGGACGCGTCCTCCAGTCCGCGCCAGTACAGCAGGAGGTCCCGCATCGAGAGACCGTGTATTAGGAGCGTGCCGGCCTCCCGTCCGTACGGAAAGATCCTGTCCTGGTCGGAAAGGGCGAACGCGCTCCCGATGATGCTGGCTTCCTGTCCCCGGCCGGAGGCGTACGTGCCGAGTTTGCCTCGTCTCTGGAGTTTCGTCGCCCGGTTGTCGAACACCCGCTGGAGAACCATCCACCGATAGAGTTCTCGGAACGTTTCGTCGTCGAGGTCGGGCAACCGTTCGGCGTCGTAGGAACCGTCCGGTTCGAGTATTCTGTACGTGTCCACGTCTACGTCGTCCTGCGAGACCGTTTCCGCATCGGCGGAGATCGGTCTCGCTGGCGCTGGCCGCGGATCCTCGTTCATGCGCTACTGACGCCTTGTCGAGAAGGGATATAAAGCTTGACAGTTGTTTAATATATCCGATACTATCGGAGGCGATACCTCCTCCCGGGGAAAACGTTACAACCTAGCGGGCGAGGATAGCAGTAAGAGCATGACGACTATTGACACGTTCGAACAGTCGCTGGCCGACCTCCCGGCCGCGGTCGACCGAGTGTCGTCGGACGGGTTCGACGAGGCGCTCGAACGGTGTCTCGAACGGCCGGCTGTGGGGGTTTCGCTCCCGTTCCGGGACCTGTCGTTAACCGACCAACCAGTCGAGACCGACCCGTCACCGTCCGCCCTCTCGGTCGCTCGAACGGGCGTGACGCCGGTCGGTCCCGCTGTTGCCGAGTACGGATCGGTGGTGATCCCCTCCGGCGTCGACGGAGCCGAACAGGTCAGCCTCTACCCGGATATCCACGTCGGCGTCCTCGCCGCGAGCGACATCGTGGACTCGCTCGCGGAAGCCGTCGGAGAACTCTCGGAGGGTATCGCCGACGGCCTCACGAGCGCCGTCTTTGCGACCGGGCCGAGCGGGACCGCGGATATGGGCTCAGTCGTGTACGGCGCACACGGTCCCGAATCAGTCCGCGTGATCGTTCTGGAGGACCGATGAGCGAGGACTCCCGGAGGACGGCGGACCGCATCAGCGAACTCCTCCGCACGGAAGGCGAACAGGTCCAGGCCAACGTCACCCCGTTCAACGAGGGTCGCTACCGCCGCTACGCCGAGATGGACGACACGGAGGCGTACCGGTCGGAAGCCCGCCGGATCAAGGAAGACGCCATCGAACGCCTCCCCGAACTGATCGAGCAGGTACGGGAGACAGTCGAGAGCAACGGCGGATCCGTCTACCTCGCCGAGGACGCGGCCGACGCCAACGAGTATCTCCGCGAAGTGGCTCGCGGGAACGACGCCGGCACGGCGGTCAAGAGCAAATCGATGACTACCGAGGAGATCGACGTCAACGAACACCTCGAACGCGCCGGAGTGGACACTTACGAAACCGACCTGGCGGAGTTCGTCCTGCAGATCGCGGACGAGTCGCCGAGCCACATCGCCGCGCCGGCGATACACAAGTCCCGTTCGGAGATAGCCGACCTGTTCGAACGACATTTCGACCTGGACGAACCGCTTCGGACCGCCGAGGAACTAACGGCGTTCGCCAGCGACTACCTCGAGGAGCGGATCGCGGAGGCCGACATCGGTCTGACCGGCGCGAACTTCGTCACCGCCGACACCGGAACGATAGCGCTCGTGACGAACGAGGGCAACGCCCGGAAGTGCGCGGTGACGCCGGAGACACACGTCGCGGTCGCGGGCGTCGAGAAGCTACTGCCGAGTCTGGCGGACCTCCCGCCGTTTCTGAATCTCATTGGCCCGGCGGGTGCCGGCCAGGACATCACGGCCTACCTCTCGCTTCTGACCCCACCGGTCGACACGCCGGCTATCGACTTCGACGATCCCGATGCGCCCGGCTTCGGGGGTCCGGACGACCGGGAGTTCCATCTGGTTCTGCTCGACAACGGCCGGACCGAGATGCGAGAAGACGACGAACTGCGCGAAACGCTGTACTGCGTGCGTTGCGGGGCCTGTGCGAACACCTGCGCGAACTTCCAGCAGGTCGGCGGCCACGCGTTCGGCGGGGAGACCTACAGCGGCGGAATTGCCACCGGCTGGGAGGCCGGCGTCCACGGCATGGACAGCGCGGCAGAGTTCAACGACCTCTGTACCGGCTGTTCACGGTGCGTCGAGGCCTGTCCCGTGAAGATCGACATCCCCTGGATCAACACGGTAGTCCGGGACCGGCTGAACCGCGGTGCCGACGCCTCGACGTTCGACCACCTTGTCGAGGGGCTGTCTCCCGACGACGAGTCCGCAGGACTCGACCTCGGAAAGCGGCTGTTCGGTAACTTCGAGCGACTCGCGGCGTGGGGAAGCCGGACCGCGCCGCTGTCGAACGCGGTCGCCGATTCGACGCCGGTCCGGATCGCGCTCGAACGGGTCGCCGGCGTCGACCGCCGTCGGGACCTCCCGCGGTTTCGACGCGAGACGTTCCGAGACTGGTTTCACCAGCGCGATGCGGCGGCCCCCGACGACACCGAGCGGACGGTCGCGCTCTATCCGGACGTGTACACGAACTACGTGGACGTCGAGCGGGGCAAGGCGGCAGTCCGGACTCTGGAGGCGCTCGGTGTCGATGTCACCGTACCTGACGCCTGCGGAAGCGGACGGGCACCGCTCTCGCAGGGCATGATAGAGACCGCAACGGAGCAAGCAAAGGCGGTGTACGAGTCGCTTGGTCCGGTGATCGAGTCCGGCAGAGATATCGTCGTTATCGAACCGAGCGACCTGGCGATGTTCCGGGGGGAGTACGACCGCCTGCTTCCCGAGACGGCGGCCGAACGGGTGGCCGAAAACAGTTACGAGGTCATGGAGTACGTCTACGGTTTACTGGAGAACGGAGCCGACGCCGACGACCTGGCCGGGCCGAACGCGGACGAGACGCCGTCCGAAGCGGCCCGAGACGGCGTCGCGTATCACAGTCACTGCCAGCAGCGGACACTCGGACTGGAAGCGCAGACGGTCGCAGTGCTGGAGGCGGTCGGCTACGACGTGATCACGTCCGACGTGGAGTGTTGCGGGATGGCCGGTAGTTTCGGCTACAAGACGGAGTATTACGACCTGAGCGTGGCCGTCGGAGCGGACCTCCGCGACCAGTTCACGTCCCCGGAAGCCGACGGGCGTCTCCTCCTCGCCAGCGGAACCTCCTGTGCCGACCAGATGAACTCGCTGTTCGAGCGTCGAAGCGCCCATCCGGTCCAAATTATTTCTCCCGAAGTCGACCGGATAGCTGACCGAAGACGGTAACTTTCGGGGTGGGGTGTTATTCTCACCCAAAGCTATATTTGTGGAGGGAACACACTACCTTTAGCATGGCTGAAAAGAGGAATACAGAGTGCGGATCGTCTCCGCGACGACGCGACGTTCTGAAAGCTACCGCCGCGGCCGGGACGACGGGTCTCGTGGGAGTCACGGGTTGTCTCACAAACGAGGGCAGTGACGGGGACACCGTCACCGTGGGATGGCTGTACCCCCACACGGGCCCGTACAGCGGTCTCGCCGAATATCAGGAACAGGGTGCGAAACTGGCGATAGAACAGTTGAACGACAGCGACGATATCGACATCGAGATAGAAGGCCTGCACGAGGACACGCAGGCCGACCCCCAGACCGCTCGGCAGATCGCCCGACGGTACGTAGAGAACGAGAACGTCGATGTCGTCTGTGGCACTATCTCGAGCGCGGCGGGGTCCGCGGTTCAATCGTACACCGAGCAGCGGAACGTGCCGTTTTTCCCGGACATCGCGGCGGACGAGATCACGATGGACTCCTGTACGCGGAACACGTTCCGCTACGAGACCCGAGCGAGCCAGACGGCGACCGCAGCGGCGAGTTGGGCGGTCGAGAACTTCGGAACTGACATCTGGGTACACAACGCGGACTACCTCTGGGGGAACAGCGTCGCCTCGGCGTGGAAATCACAGGCGAAGTCCGCAAACGGCAACGTGAACATCGAAGGGGAGACGACGAGCGAACTGGGCGCGACCGACTTCTCCACCTACATCAGCCAGATGTCCGATTCGGACGCAGACTGGGTAGTCACCGGACTCAACGGCGGGGACGCCGTGCAGTTCCTCAAGCAAGCCAACAGCCACGGACTCAAAGACGAGATGACGATCGTCAGTCCAGTGAACTCGTTCCAGTTCATCCGCAGGGCCGCCCCGGAGGCCTCGGTCGGGACGTACTCGGCCGTCCGGTACTTCGAAGGGTACGACTCTCCGGAGAACGAAGAGTTCGTCGACCTTTACACGGACCGCTGGGACCAGCCCCCGGACAACTTCGCGCACGTCTCGTGGACGCACATGTTCATGTACGCCCACGCCGTCGACTCGGTGGACTCCGCCGATCCAGACGACGTGATCGACGAGTTGCCGTCGATCGATTTTACCTCCCCGATGGGCCCGACGCAGTTCCGGGACTGTGACCACCAGGCGGTCCGCCCGTACAACGTGGGCGAGATAGTCGAACCCGACCAGCACGACTGGCCCTCTATCGATGTTATGCGGACCGTCTCCGCAGAAGATACGATGCTCCCATGCGAGGAAACCGGTTGTAACTTCTGAACAGGTACATGATCAGTCCAAGCCTGTTCGTCACGGAGTTGCTGAACGGACTCACCCTCGGGGTGTTGTATCTCCTCATAGCCGCCGGGCTGTCCGTGATCTTCGGAATGACGGACATCATCAACTTCGCTCACGGCGCGCTGTACATGCTCGGCGCGTACCTCGGGCTCTCGGTGATTGGCGTCACGGGGAGTTTCTGGCTCGCGTTGCTTATCGCGCCGATACTGGTCGGCGTCGTCGGAGCGGTGATGGAGCGTCTCACGCTACACCACATATACGACCGTGACCCGCTCTATCACATCATTCTGACGTTCGGCGCGATGCTGATGATCACGGAGGGAGTCAAATACGTCTGGGGCCCTCAGCCCCAACAGTTCTCGACGCCCGCTATCCTCGCGGGCACGGCCACGATGGAAATGAGTATGCTATCGATCAGTTATCCGATATACAAGCTCTTTCTCATCGCCGCGGGCGTCGGCGTCGCGCTGCTCGTCTGGGGCCTGTTCAAGTTCACTGACTTCGGACTTATCGTCCGCGCCGGGGCACAGAACCCGGGGACCGTCCGACTGCTCGGGATCGACGTGTCGAACTACTTCACGCTCGTGTTCGCCCTCGGAGCGGCACTTGCGGGGGCCGCCGGCGTTCTCGCCGCACCGTTTCTCAGCGTCTCGCCGTCGATGGGTGACTCGATCCTCATCGTCGCGTTCATCACCGTCGTCGTCGGCGGACTGGGTAGCTTCCGCGGCTCAGTCGTCGCCGCGATACTGATCGGACTCGTGGAATCGCTCGGGAACCTCCTCGTGCCGGAACTGACTGGGTTCTCCGTCTACCTCCTGATGATCGCCGTACTGCTCGTTCGCCCGCAGGGACTGCTCGGCGAGTACAAGGTGCGCCAGGCGTCCACGAAAGTCTCGTTCGACGAGGTTATCCCGCCCGTCCGGGTTACGTCGAAGACGGGCCTGGCAGCTATCGCCGTGCTCATGCTCGTTCCGCTCGGCATCGGCATCGTCTGGTCGTCGTACTACGTCGGCCTGCTCTCGCTCATTTTCGTCTGGGCGCTGCTGGCGCTCAGCCTCGACATCGTGATGGGATACATGGGACTGCTGTCGTTCGGCCACGCGGCGTTCTGGGGCGTCGGCGCGTACGTGACCGTGCTCACCACGATCCACTACACTGACCTGTTCCCGGTTGCGCTACTGCTTGCGGCGGTCACCTGCGGCGTCATCGCCTGGGGTATCGGCGCGCTCTCTATCCGGCTGACGGGAGTGTACTTTGCCATGATCACGCTTGCGTTCGCCGAACTGTTCCACCAGATCGGCGTAACCTGGAGCGAGGTCACTGGCGGCGCTAACGGGTTGATCATGCCGATTCCGCAGATGTTCGGCATCAACCTCGGCGACACGGTCGTGTTCTACTACCTCACGCTCGCCATCCTCGTCGGGACGTACGCGCTCTCGGTCCGGATCCTCGACTCGCCGTTCGGTCGCGTCGTCAAGGCCATCCGCGAGAGCGAGCGACGGACCGCCTCACTTGGGTACGACACGAACAAGTTCAAGCGTCGGGCGTTTGCCCTCTCGGGGACCATCGGCGGTATCGCGGGGTCGCTCTTCGCAGGCTACCAGTGGTTCGTCAGTCCCGAAACCCTGCACTGGGTCGTCTCGGGCGACGCCGTTATCGCCATGATGCTCGGCGGTATGGGGACCCTGTTCGGGCCGATGATCGGCGCGGCCGTGTTCATCGGCATCAGCGAAGGACTCTCGGCGTACATTCCGGGGTGGCGGTTCCTCCTCGGACTGTTTCTGGTCCTCATCGTCATGTTCGCACCGCGTGGGATCGCCAGTCTCCCGCGCGTGATCTCGAAGTCGACCGGCGACGCTCGGAGCCGTCTCTTCGGTGATTCGGACGAGATCGACATCGCGGACTACGAACAGACCGCGGCCAAAGAGGGTGAGAACGAGTGACGATCCTCGAAACCGAGAACCTGACGAAGAAGTACGGCAACCTCGTCGCGGTCGACGACGTCGAACTCTCCGTCTCGGCCGGGGAGATACGGTCGATCATCGGTCCGAACGGCGCCGGAAAGTCGACGCTGTTCGACCTGATAACCGGGATGCAACCGCCGACCGACGGGCGGATCCGGTTCGACGGAACGGACATCACGGGTATGGCGTCTCACAAGATCGCTCAGCGGGGGATGTCCCGCTCTTTCCAGATCACAGACGTGTTCGGCGGACTCACTGCCCTCGAGAACGTACAGGTCGCCGCGCAGGTCGACGACTCCCGACGGAGTTCGATGCTACGTGACGCGGACGGCCTCTCGGAAGTCCACGGGAAAGCGATGGACGTGTTGGCGGACATCGGACTGGACGACCGCCCGCACCAGCGCGCGTCCGACTTCGCCTACGGCGACCGGCGCAAGCTAGAGATAGGGCTCGCGGTCGCGAACGACCCAAAACTGCTGTTGCTCGACGAACCGACCGCGGGAATGGGGTCCGAAGACACGAACTCTACGATGCAGATGGTACAACGACTCGCCGCCGACCGGGACTTCACGGTACTGCTCATCGAACACGACCTCGAGATAGTGATGAACGTCTCCGACCGCATCACCGTTTTGCAAGACGGCGGGGTCATCGCTGAGGGGCCGCCGGAGGCGATACAGGACGACGAAACCGTACAGGAGGCCTACCTGGGAGGGGTGTTCTCGTGACCGACCCGTTACTCTCGCTGGAGGGCGTACACGCCTCCTACGGCGAGAGCCACATCCTCCGCGGCGTCTCGATGGAGGTCAGTCCGGGCGAGGTGGTCTCGCTCGTCGGACGCAACGGGGCCGGCAAGACGACGACGCTACGAAGCATCGTCGGCGTCCTCGAACCGACCCGCGGGACCGTCACCTTCGACGGCGAGGACGTGACGCACCTCCCGGACCACGAGCGGGTTCAGCGCGGCATCCAGTACGTTCCCGAGGACCGCCAGGCGTTTCCAGACCTGACGGTCGACGAGAACCTCCGCATGGGCGACCTGCGGTCCGGTGGCGAGGGGATCTACACTATCGACGAGGTGTACGACGTGTTCCCGCGACTCCGCGAACGGCAGTCACAGTCGGCCTCGCACCTGAGCGGCGGGGAACAACAGATGCTCGTCATCGCCCGTGCGCTGGTGGGAGAGACAGAACTACTCCTTCTCGACGAACCGAGCGAGGGCCTCGCGCCGCAGATCGTCCGGGACGTTCTCGACGTGATAGACAGGATCCGCGATGAGGGTGTTACGATCCTGCTCGTCGAGCAGAACGTCCACGCGGCCATGGAGACGGCCGACCGCCACTACGTGATAGACAGGGGCCAGATCGTCTTCGAAGGCGATACGGCTGCCCTCGAAGGCGACCGGGAAGTGCAGGAAAAACACCTGGGCGTCGGCGCGACCCTCGACGAACCGCAGGACTGATCCCGCTGTTTTTTCCCGCTGTGTCGTTTCGTACTCGCAGTCGTTCCCGGATTTTCCGCCCGTTCGAGCGCCGTCTCCGTCGAATCACGCGGCTGTCCTGACCGAACGAAATAAATAGGGTCGAACAGTGCTAGAGAACCACATGGGGTTCGACTTCCTGTACGACACGACGCTGGAGGACGACCAGATCTCCACGCATCGACAGAGTCGCGAGGACCACAGCAGTGACTGGGGAACGCTGGACGGGGGAGAGAGCCTGCCCGACGTCGTCGTGTGGCCCGAATCGGTCGAGGACGTATCGAGCGTGTTGGCGGCGGCGAACGAGCGGAGCGTGCCCGTGACACCGTACGCCGCGGGGACGAGTCTGGAGGGTCACGCGGTCCCGGTCGAAGGGGGAATCAGCCTCAACATGACGAAGATGGACCGGATCCTCGACATCAGGCCGGAAGACTTCCAGATCGACGTCCAACCCGGCTTGCTCGGGTCTGAGATCGACGAACTCGCCGGAGACCACGGGCTGTTTTTCCCGCCGCTTCCGTCGTCCGGAAAGATATCTACGATCGGTGGGATGATCGCCAACGACGCGAGCGGGATGCAGACGGTCAAATACGGCGAGATCCACGATTGGGTGCTCCGACTCGAGGCCGTCCTCGCCGACGGAACGGTGATCGAGACGGGGAGTACGGCGGCCAAGACCTCCGCGGGCTACAACCTGATGGACCTCCTCGTGGGGAGCGAGGGCACCCTCGCCGTCGTGACCGAGGCGACGCTCGAACTCGCCGGCCTCCCCGAACAGATATGGGGCGGCCGGGTCGTATTCGAGAACAGGACGGAGGCGTCAGCGGCCATCTCGGACGCGGTTCAGTGGGGGGTTGACGTCGCGAAGATCGAACTTATCGACGAGTTGAGCGCGGCAATGGCGAACCGGTATCTCGACGCCGACATGCCAGTCGCGCCGATGGCGTTCGTCGAGTTCCACAAGAACCACAACATCGAGGACGAGGTCGCGTTCTTCCGGTCTATCTTGGACGAGTACGACGTGTCCGAGGTCGAGATCACGGAGTCCGGTGAGGAGATGGACGAACTGTGGGAAGTCCGGGAAGAGATGGCGTCGGCGCTGAAACACTACGACCCGGACCTGGAGATGCTCACTTCGGGGGACGTAACTGTGCCCATTAGCAAGTACGCCGACCTGATCGATTATATCTCGGAGCTAGAGACGGAACACGACCTCGAAATCCCCAGTTTCGGCCATGCCGGCGACGGGAACATTCACTACACCGTCATGGTCAGAGAGGAGGACGACGAACACCGTGAACTCGGCGAGCGGGTCGACGAACAGATCGTCCGCCACGCCATCGAACTGGGCGGAACGTCGACCGGCGAACACGGCGTCGGAATGGGGAAACAGAAGTACCTCCCCGAGGAGTACACCGACGGGACGGTCGACCTCATGCGACGCATCAAGACGGCCTTCGACCCGAACGGGATACTGAATCCGGGGAAGATATTCCCCTCGGAGTAAGTCACGTGTGACGTAGGCTACGTAAAGAGGTCCTCGAACAGGGAGGCCTGAGCCCGGCGGAGACGTTCGAGGAACGCGGATTTGCTGATCCCGATCGCGTCTGCCACGTCGCCCGCGTCCGCCTCCCGCGGAACGGTGAAATACCCCATCTCGACGGCGCGTTGAATGCTCTCGATCTGGGCGGGTGTGAGGTCCCACCGTTTGGCAACTGGCTCGTCGTCAGTACGGAGCGGGTAGACGCGTTCGAGGCTGACGCCCACCGTCTCGCCCGCGGTTTCCATGACGCCGTTGAGAACGTCGTAGCCGACGACGACACCGATGAGCAGCGCCCCCTCGGGCTGGTATCGTATCGATTCGACCAGGAGCCCTGCGCTGATCAACTCGTGGACGATACAGGGGTCCTTGGAGAGACAGCGGAAGTTGTCGCAGGTCTCCGTTCGGGAGCGATGGAGATAGCGGATCCTGTCGTCACCGTCGAGTCGCTCCGAAAGCTGGTCGTTCGGGTCCGCGCTGAACTGGAGGAGAACGTTGCCGTCCGCGCGGAGTTGCGGAGGCCTCGCGGTGATGACCGTATCCGTGGCCCGACTCGCTTCGGCGAGCGGGCATTCGTCGCCCTCGATGCGGAACTCGACCATCAAGCACTCCTCGATCATCCTGTCTGTTCGAGAGGACCGCGAATACTTAAATGGACCACATGTTAGGGGTGTTTTGCTGCGGTAACTGCGAGCGAACGGTTTAAGTGATCTCTCTTCGCCAGGTTCGAGGCCTGTAAACCGCAGTCAGTTCCCGTGTTCGGGACGTAACAGAGTAAATTATATGTGCAACGATAGTGAGTTTCATACGTGACATACAGCTACGAACCACACCACTTCGAGGACTTCGAGGTGGGCCAGACGTTCCAGAGCGTCGGGAGAACGGTCACCGAAACGGACTTCGTAACGCACTCGATGGTCACGGGGGACTGGACGGAACTCCACACCAACAAGGAGTACGCCGAGGACGGAAACTTCGGCGAACGCGTCGCTCACGGTCCGATGACGTTCTCGCTCGCGACGGGTCTGGTCTACCGCTGCGGCTTCCTCGAACGGACAGTGCTCGCGTTCCTCGGCATGAATTACATGGACATTCCGAACCCGGTGTTCGTCGACGACACCGTCTCGCTGGAGATGGAAGTCGAAGACGCCCGCGAGATCTCCAGCCGCGACGACTCCGGCCTCGTGGTGATAGACTCCACGATGACGAATCAGGAAGACACCGTCGTCTTCGAGGGCGACATGAAGTTCCTCATCAAAAGTCGGGACTGACCGAGCCGTCCGTTTCACCTGGCTCGCCGCCACCGGCGAGCGGTTTCCCGTCCACGAAGAGCCTCTCGCCCGCCGGTCTGTGCTCGGCGTACCCGTCGAAATACTCCATTAGCTGGATGAGCGCTCCCGTCGGGTTACTGGGAGAGATAAACGCCTCCGCCCAGTGGTCGAACGCCGCCCTGTCCACGATCTGGTGCCCCTGTGCCTCTAGTCCGCGGACAGCGGCGTCGATATCAGCCACCTCCAGTGTGATGTGGTGCAGTCCCGGCCCCTTCTCTTCGAGAAACGCCGTCAGAAACGACTCGGTTCCGGGTTTCGGGGCGACGAGTTCGAGACGGGATGCGCCCCCGAGCACGTACGTCGCCCACGTGAATCGGCCGTCATCGCTTTCCTCTTCGTGGATCTTCTCACAGCCGAGCGCGAACAGCAACCGCTCACCGTCTTCGATCGATTCGACGGCGATGCCGACGTGGTCCATGCGCATCTGCGGCACGTCACTCATACCGAAACGGTTCACAGCGACGATAAAAAACGCTACCCTGACAGCCGGGACCGACGAGGCCGAAACAGCAAGATGCCGACCGGCCTACGCCATCTTCTCGAAGGGCTGCTCGCAGTCGTTACAGAAATGCATCGACCGGCACAGCGACGGGCCCTTCGGATGGTCCCGCTCGGTGTTCTCTGACCCGCAGTACGGGCACTCTGCGGGCTCGTGCTCGCCGTCGGTCTGGACGGAGGGGTCGTTTCCCCAGCTCATATGCTCAGTCCGAACTCCTTGAGGTCCTCTTCGCCCTGTTCCGTGACCATTTCGAGAGTCCACTCGGGACTCCAGACGAGCTGGACCGAGGCGTCCGCGACGCCGTCGACCGCGGCGACTTCGTCGGTGACCTGCGAGAGCAGCATCTCCCGGGCCGGGCAGCCGGTGTACGTCAGCGTCATCGCGATCGTTACGTCCGAGCCGTCACCGTCGGTGGCGTCCGTCGCATCGACGCCGTAGATCAGTCCCAGGTCCACGATGCTGATCGGCATCTCGGGGTCCTCTATCTCGTAGAGGACGTCCCACACGGCGGCTTCGAGCCCGTCCGCGTCCTCGCCCGTCGCCGGAAGGTCCTCGACGTCACCACCCTCGCGATACTCCGTGTACTGACACGGCGTCGCGTCAGCGTCCGGGTCGGAGGGTAACTCGCTACTCATCTCAGCTCGGGTCCTCCATGAGCGTGGTCGCCTCCGTCCGGCCGAGGTCGCGGTACGTCTGGGTGAAATCATCGTAGAGGGTCTCCCAGTCGTCCGTGTGGTTGCCGTCTCGACCGATCTCGGGGGGGAGGTCGGCGCTGGTGATCGTCCCGTCCTCGGAGATGGGAACGTCGAGCCCGTAGCTTTCGAGTTTCGGAACGACGTTCGAGAGCCACTCCTCGCCGAGTTCGTCGAGCGGTTCGGTGCGGTACTCGTTGTCGACGATCCGGGCTTCGACATCCGGGTCCGTCGGCTCGAAGAGAGTCAGCGCGTACGGGAACAGCCGGTCGACGGCCTCCTGAAGGCGACGCTGACCGTCGTCGTCGGAGGCAAGCCGATCGAGCCAGCTCTCCGCGTGTTCGAGGTGATAGTCCTCCTCGCTCTGGATCTTCCCGACGCGGTCGCGGATCGGCCCGTACGACGAGTCTTCGAGCGCCGACAGTCGGAGGTCTTCAGCGACATCGTAGAGGTACGTCCGAACGATAGCGTCGCTCCAGTCGCCCTCCTCGAACGGCAGTTCCGTCATCGTGCTGTGGCGGAACGTCTCCGGATCGCGCTCGAACAGGAGGTCCGGTTCGTCGTAGCCGAAGTCCTGTAGCAGGTCGTACCACAGCCTCGCGTGACCGAGTTCGTCCTGCGCAATGTTCGACAGGGCGAGGTCCGACTCCAGCGTGGGCGCGCGGACCTGCCACTCCGTGTATCGCTCGGCGGCGACGAACTCGTCGTCGGCGAGGCGATAGAGCAGGTGCTGCACCGCTTCCCGCTGGTCGTCGTCCAGGTCCTCGACCGGCGCGGCGGCAGTCGAAGACATTAGCTATCCCCCCGCTGGCGTTCGGCCTCCGCCTGCTCGTTCGCCGATTCCTCGACTTCCTTGGCGGGCGGCTCGATGTTGTAGGCGGTCGACCAGCGGTAGGACTTGTCGGTCGTCCCGCCGAAGCTCGTTTCCTCAGCGTCCACTTCGCCGACCTCCTCCTGCGGAACGACCCACAGGCTGTTGGTCGGTTTCCGGCGACCGTGCTGGATCTGCGCGAACAGCTTCGCCATCTCGCGGTCCGGTGCGTGGACGTTTCCGCAGTGCGTGTGGTACTCGCCCGTCTTCTTCTGTCGGAATACTTCCCAGATCATGGTTGTTAGTCGGCTGCGGTCGGCGTGTGGCCCGCCGTCGGCTGGTCGTCTCCCTCGATCGCGTCACGAACCCACTCGACGGCCTCCTGTGCGTTGGCACGTCCCTCGATCTGACCGACGCCCGGTTCGTAGTCGTTTTTCGCGATGGTGAAGAACTCGTCCCAGTCGAGGTCGTCCTCTTCGATCTCGAACGTCCCGTCGTCGTTTTCGCGGATACGCGGCTCGTCCGGGATCTCCAGGTTGTACTTGCGCGCCTTCGGCAGGTACTGGTTGAGGAAGGCGTTGCGGAGCTCGTCGTTGGTCATCGTCTTCAGCCCGACTTCAGCGGCGAAGTCGTGGTGGGTGGATTTGTCGTCCGACGGGCCGAAGAACTGGATGATGCGGGGCCACCACTCGTCGAAGGCGTCCTGAAGCATCTCCTGTTCTTTCTTCGAGCCGGTCGCAAGTTCGCGCATGATCGACTCGCCGTGTTTGACGTGGAACCCTTCCTCGAAGCAGATCTTGTCCATGGCGTGGGCGTACGGTTCCCAGCTGGTGCGTTTCAGCGTCGCCTGACGGCGCATGGCCGCGCCGTCGACGAAGAAGGCGATCATGGGGATCTCCGCCCAGTTCTCCATCGGGTAGTGGAAGCAGTTGAGGAACTTCCCCTTCCCGTTCGCCAGTTCGTCCAGCATCTCTTCGCGGGTTTTGATGCCGAGCGATTCGGCGGCCCGGTAGAGGAACTGGCCGTGGCCGATCTCGTCTTGCACCTTGGCGCTGAACGCGAGCTTCCGGTCTATACTCGGCGACTGGCGGATGAACGGTCGCTCCAGGTACGCCCCCATGATCTCGCTGTTGGCGTGGAACTGGATCATGCGGGTCGCCGCCTTGCGGTACTCCTCCGGCAGGTCGTCCCCGGGGTTGAACTCCCGCGGACCGGCGCGTTCTTTCACTTCGTCTATGTTCATTGTCTACTCTTATGGACGGACGGATGAACCATAGGGTTTCACCCCTACATGAACGGGCTTTATATACGGGCAGATGCGTACCGGGCCAATCCAAAGAGGAATCGGTCTCGATCCGACGAGTTCCGAGCCTACGCCCCGTGGACAGATCTCCCCAAGCAGTACCTATTTCACCCCGTGTGACCACGAGGCAGTGTATGTCGGACGACCCCGAATCGATGAGAGCACGCGCTGAGAGCGATCCGTACTGTGAAACGCTCGGGATCGAACTCGTCGAAATGGACTCGGGCCACGCACGGACCGAACTGACCGTCGGCGAGAACCATCTCAACTTCCACGGAACCGTTCACGGGGGCGCGATCTACTCGTTAGCGGACGCGGCCTTCGCCGCGGCGTCGAACAGTCACGGCGAGACGGCGTTCGCGCTGGAAACGAACATCTCATATCTCGACATGACCGAGACGGGAACGACGTTAGACGCGACGGCGACAGAGACGTACAACGGCCGCCGAACGGCCGAGTACAGGGTCGAAGTCTCCGGTCCCGGCGACGACCCGATCGCCACGTTCCGCGGCAGAGTGTACAAGCCCGGTTCGTCGGACGGGGAGTAAGTCATACTGTCAACTGTAACTGCGGACAGAGAATCGGACCCCGGAGCCGATATTCTGCAAGGAATTACAGCCGACAGTCTCAGTAGCAGTCGACCGAACGAGGAACCCCACGGCAACCCGTGATGTCAGCGGTGGTCGTAGACGCGTTGGACCTTGCCGACTTCGGTACGCTCGATGTCACCGTACTCGACGAGTTCGAGCGAATCAGGGGTGAACACGAGAACGTTCTTGAGTCGTTCCTGGATTTCGCCACGCAACTGGTCGACATCCCCGTCGAAATCCTCGCTGAGTTCGACGGTGATCTCGATCCGGTCGAGATTGTTCTCCTCGTAGAGGTCGATGCGGTACTGTGGCTCGACGCCGTCGAACTTCAGGACGACGTCCTCTATCTCGCTGGGGTAGAGGTTCGCCCCCCTGACGATCAGCAGGTCGTCGGTGCGTCCCGTCACGTTGTCCATCCGAACCGTCGTCCGCCCGCACTCGCACTCGTCGTACGAGAGCGTCGTCAGATCGCCGGTCCGGTACCGCAACACCGGGAGCGCATCCTTGCTCAGCGTCGTCAACACGAGTTCGCCCTCCTCGCCTTCGGGGAGCGGTTCGCCCGTCGATGGATCGACCACTTCGGGGTAGAAGTGGTCCTCGAAGACGTGCAGTCCTTCCTGAGCCTCGTTGCACTCACAGGAGACTCCCGGGCCGATGATCTCGGACAGACCATACAGATCGATACCGTCCACGTCGAGACGGCTCTCGATCGCCTCCCGCATCGGGTCGGTACACGGTTCGGCCCCGAACATTATCGTCGATAGCGGGAGGTCGCCGACGTCGACGCCCATCTCCTCGGCGGTCTCCTCCAGATATAGGGCGTACGACGGTGTACACGTTATCACGTCGCTTTCGAGGTCCTGCATCATCTCGATCTGGCGTTGCGTACCGCCAGCGCCGATCGGGAGCACAGTTGCGCCGAGTTCCTCGATCCCCTGGTGCAGACCGAGGCCGCCCGTGAACAGGCCGTACCCGTACGCGTTCTGGACTAGATCCCCGGGTTCGACGCCCGCCGCTGCCAGGCTCCGTGCGACGACTTCGCTCCACACATCGAGGTCGCTGTCGGTGTACGCGACGATCTTCGGTTTCCCCGTAGTGCCCGACGAGGCGTGGAGTCGCCGAACCTCCGAGTCGTCGACAGCGAACAAGCCGTTCGGATACTCGTCCCGGAAATCTTCTTTCGTCGTAAACGGCAGTTTCGACACGTCTTCGACGCCGCTGATGTCGTCGGGGTCGACACCCGACTCGTCGAGGGCGTCCCTGTAAAAGGAGACGTTTTCGTACGCGTTCTCGACGGTCTCCTGCAGTCTCCGGTCCTGTAGCTCCCGCAGTTCCGATCGCGGGGCCGTTTCCACCTGGTTGTAGATCATCCTCGGTTGTACATCTCCGGTCCTAATGAAAAATCATTGGGTAGGCAAACCACCGCCGTGGAGATATGTCACGGGATGGATCCGGTGAATATTGACAGCTGTACGGGCGAACTCGATTTACCACTAGAGTGACGGTCAGTCGTCCGGTCGAGGACGATCCCGCAGACTGGATGAAATCCTCGGTGAGAACGAAAGGGCTGAAACAGTCCGGAGAGGGTCAGATATCGTCGCTTCGGAACGCTGGGGGACGCTGGACGCGTTCCGCGACGGGGTCCGCCAACGACAGTTCCATCTCGAGGTCCGACCGTAACCGCTCCTCGACGCAGAACCCAACGTTCTCGTACACCGAAATCGCGCGCCGGTTCCCCTTCGAAACTTCGAGCGTCACCGCGTCGTGACCGCGGTCCTCGGCGTAGGCGATGACGTGTTTGACCAGTTCGGTCCCGATCCCTCTGTCCTGATGCTCCGAGTGGACGAAGATGACGAACTTCGGGTCGGTCGCGTCCGCCGGGGCCACACCGACGTGGCCGACGACCTCGTCGTCGACTGCGACGAGGTTCCACCCGTCGTCGGCGAGTTTATCCAGCCAGTCCTCGATCTGGGGAACCGTCGTAGGCGGCAGTCCCATCGTGCGACTGTAGGAGTCTATCTCGTCGTACATGGTGACGAGCGACTCCCGGTCCTCGTCGCGGTACGGGCGTATCAGCAGCGGAACGCCCTCGCTGTCGGTGAACCGTGGACAGCGGGGTGGACAGAGCGGCGTCCCCTCGCAGTCGGAGTTGTCCCAGACGTTACAGACGGTTTTCGAATCCGCCTGACGAGCGCTCATACCTGAACTTCTAAGCCAACGCGTAAGGGCGCTGTGGGGAACATGTTCGCCGAAGCTGTCCCGTACCGATCCGAAACGTCCACCTCGAAGAACAGGGGAACAATTATTGGGCTAGTAACCGAAAACAACGGTATGTTTAAACTACTGGCAGCGCTGGACGAAGTGGATCAGATGCACGCACAGATGGATGCGGTCGAAGATATCGCCGCCCTATCGGACGACGTGACGGTGTATCTGCTACACGTGTTCACCGACAACCCGTCGGGGGCGTCGGTCCATCAAGTGGAGGCCGTCCGGGAAGCGATGGAACGGCTCGAATCGCTGGACATCAACGTACAGGCCGTCGAGACGAGCGGCGACCCGGCGACGCAGATCCTTGAACAGGCAGAGGACCTGGACGTAGAACAGATCTGTATCGGCGGTCGCAAGCGCTCCCCGACCGGGAAAGCGCTGTTCGGGAGCGTTACCCAGGACGTCGTCCTCAGCGCCGACAGACCCGTACTAGTCTGCGGGGCACAGAGCCAGAACTGAGAGCGGAGACGCACTGTTTGGCGAAACCGCGTTCCGACGACGGCGACGCCCGGAGAGGAATCTTAATGTGAGTGGTTGTTCACTGGGAAAACGATGCGTGTTACCGTACTCGGAGCGGGGACGATGGGCCACGGGATCGCACAGGTGTCAGCGACGGGCGGGTACGACGTCACGATGCGCGACATCGACGAATCGATCCTCTCCGACGGGATGGAGTCGATCGAGTCGAACCTGCAGGGCGGCGTCGACCGTGAAAAGCTCTCCGCCGCGGAGAAAGAGGACGCCCTCGACCGGATCGAGACGACGACCGACCTGGAAGCGGCGGTCGCAGACGCGGACCTGGTCGTCGAAGCGGTGCCGGAGGACATGGACCTCAAGCAACAGACGTTCGACGATGTCGCGTCACACGCCCCGGAGGACGCCGTAATCGCGTCGAACACCTCCTCAATGTCGGTGACGGAGATAGCCAGCACCCTCGACCGTCCCGGGAGAGCGATCGGGCTTCACTTTTTCAATCCGGTCCACATCATGGGGCTGGTCGAGATCGTTCTCGCCGAACAGACCGACGAGGCGACGGTCGACGCCGCGACGGAGTTCGTCGAGACCATCGAAAAGGAGCCGGTGACAGTTCGGGACTCAGCCGGGTTCGCGTCCTCTCGGCTCGGCGTGACACTCGGCGTCGAAGCGGTACGGATGCTGGAGGAGGGCGTCGCCGGACCGCGCGACCTCGACGCCGCGATGGAACTCGGCTACAATCACCCGATGGGGCCGATCGAACTCGGCGACGTAGTCGGGCTTGACGTCCGTCTTGACATCCTCGAATACCTCCGTGAAGAACTCGGCGAGCGGTTCCGACCGCCGCAGTTGCTCAAGCAGAAGGTCCGCGCCGGGAAACTCGGCAAGAAGACCGGCGAGGGGTTCTACGTCTGGGAAGACGGCGAGATAGTCGGCGTCAGCGGCGAGTGGGGTGACGACTGATGGCGGACGTCGAAGATGCGGCCGCCGACTTCGAGACGGTGTCGGCGACCGTCGGAGCCCACGTCGACCGGGTGGCAACCGTGACGCTGTCCCGGCCGGACGCGCGAAACGCCCTCAACACCCAGTTGCGCGAGGAACTCGAAGCCGTGCTGTCGGCGGTCGAAGACGACGACTCCGTCAAGGTCGTTGTCCTCACCGGGGACGAGGAGGGCGGCGCGTTCGTCGCCGGCGCGGACGTGACGGAACTGCGCGAACGGGACTCCATCGAACAGCGTGAGCAGGGCAGGCGGCCGCGGATCTACGAGCACGTGGCGAACCTCTCGAAGCCGATCATCGCACGGCTCAACGGGCACACGCTCGGCGGCGGCTGCGAGCTCGCACAGGCGTGCGACGTGCGGATCGCCGCGGAGAGCGCGAAACTCGGACAGCCCGAGATCAACCTCGGCATCATCCCGGGCGGCGGCGGAACCCAACGGCTCCCCCGCCTCGTCGGCGAGGGGCAGGCTATGCGGCTGATCCTCTCCGGCGAACTGATCGACGCCGAGGAGGCCGCCGACATCGGCCTCGTCGACGAGGTCCACCCGGACGACGACCTGGACGAGCAGGTGTACGACCTCGCCGAATCGATGGCCGAGAAGAGCCCCGTCGCTCTGGAAATCGCCAAAACCGCCGTTCAGGCCAGCTCGAAGATGGACCTGGACGACGGCATCGAGTACGAGGCGGAACTGTTCGCCCAGTTGTTCGCGACCGAAGACAAAAACGAAGGCATCGACGCGTTCTTCGAGGACCGCGACCCCGAGTGGAAGGGGAAATAACGGTCAGTCGGGGCCTGACCGTTCGACGAGTTCGCGGTTTTCCAGCGACAGGACGGTCACGCCGTCCTGATTCGTCACCGTGATCGCCTCGTGAACGATCCCCGTCTCCGGGTTGCTCTCGGACACTCGCGTGTCCAGAACCTCGTTTTCGACGGTCAGCGTGTCGCCGGGGCGGACCGGTTCGTGCCACCGGACGTCGTCGATCCCCAGACCGCCGACGACGGCCCGCTCGCTCCGGATCTCGTCGACGAGCAGGCGGACGGACAGCGACAACGTGTGGTAGCCGCTGGCGATGATCCCCCCGTGCTGGCTCTCAGCGGCCGCTTCCGGGTCGGTGTGGATGTCGAGCGGGTCGAACTGCTCGGCGAACTCGACGATATCGTCCTCCGAAACGGTCGTCGACCCGCACGATACGACGGTACCCGCTTCGATGTCGTCGAAATAGGTCCTTCCGTCGTCGTCGCCGTTCATGCGGGAACCGTCATCACACTAGCAGAAGCGTCTTACCATTCTCGGGCGGTCGGGCTGAAACGGTTCATAGGGACTCTCGTACCCGTGTACCGGTATTTGTTGGCCCGTGCCGGCGAAAAGACCGAACAGACTACAACAGTCCCTATCACTCCCCGGTGAACTCGGGGTCGCGGTCGTCGCGGAAGGCGCTCACGCCCTCGGCGTGGTCCGCCGTTTTCAAGAGCGTGCTCTGGGCGAGGGATTCGACAAGTCCGGCCGTCTGCGTGTCCGTGTCGCGGGCGCTGTTGACCGCGCGCTTCGCCAGTCCAAGCGCCTGCGGCGGTTGCCCGAGCAGGTCCGAGGCGTACTCCCGGGCGGCCGCCTCGGGCGCGTCCGCGACCCGTTCGACCAGCCCGATCTCGCGGGCTCGGTCGCCGTCGACCAGTTCGCCCGAGAAGATCATGTCCTTGGCCCTTCCGGGGCCGACGAGATGGACGAAACGCGAGCATCCGCCGAGTCCGGGGATGAGACCGATGTTGTGCTCGGGGAAGCCGAGTTTCGCATCGGGGGAGGCGATACGCACGTCGCAGGCCAGCGCGAGTTCAAGTCCCCCGCCGACGCAGGTGCCGCTTATCGCGGCCATTACCGGCTTCTCCATCGTCTCGATCCCGTCGAACGCGCGGCCGAGGACGCGCGAGTTCGACCGGAATTCAGCAGTCGTCCACTCCCGCGCCTCCTCGAACAGCCCCACGTCCGCGCCGACCGAGAACACGTCGGCGTCGCCGGTGACGATACCGACGCGGACATGGTCCTCGCGAAGCACGTCGACCGCGTCCGCGAGTTCGTGTCTGACTTGCTGACTGATCGCGTTCACCGGGGGGTTCGCGAGGTGAACCGTCGCGACCCCGTCGTCGTCGACCGATACGTCCAGCGTGTCGAACTCGTTTCCTGTCATGTTAGCTCCAGTCCGGGTCTCGTTTCTCGAGGAACGCGTCGAGTCCCTCTTCGAACACCTCGGAGTTGCTGATCCGCTTTATCGTGTCCCGTTCCTCTTCGAGATGCTCGTCCAGACGCCCCTGGAACGTCGAGTCGATCAGTTCCTTCGTCTCCTCGTACACCGACGTCGGGCCGTCAGCCAACTCCGCCGCCCACTCCGTTACCGCGTCGATGAACTCGTCTTCAGGGCCGTCGATCCGGCGGTTGGCGAGCCCAAGTTCGGCGGCCTCGGCCGCCGTGATCGGTTCGGGTTCGAAGATGAGTTCCCGGGCCTTGTACGGCCCCACGGTTTTCGCGAGGAAAAACGGCGTCGCGTTGTCCGGCGTGAGCCCGATCCTCGCGTACGCGGTGTCGAGAACGGCGTGGCTGTGCATGGCGACGAGGTCGCACGCGAGCGTGAACCCCAGTCCGCCGCCCGCCGCGACGCCCGTGACCGCGGCGATGACCGGCCCGGGGAACCGACGTAGCGTGCGAATGAACCGGTTCGACGCGGCGGCGATGGCGTCGATCTTCACCGACCGCATCTCCGACGGCGCGTCGCCGATAGACCGGAGGTCGGCCCCGGCCGAGAACTCCGGTTCGCCGCAGAGAACGAGACAGTCGACGCTTCCGTCTACTCCCTCGACAGTCTCCGCCATCGCCTCCACCTGCGGCGGCGTGAACACGTTGATCGGTTCCTCGTTCCGTTCCATCACGAGGCGCGCGACGTCGCCGTTCGCGACGTACTCGATCCGTGCCTGGTCGTGGACCCGTTCGACACGGGTCATTGGTGGCTCCCACCCTCACTGCGGCCGAGCGGCGCTTCCGCCGTGCGATACCGTTCCGCTAGCTGGAGATACTCCTCTCCGTACCAGCGGATCTGGTCGCGCTGTTCGTCGGTTATCGGTTTCAGTTCCGGCGGCGATCCGTACGCGATGTGGCCGTCCGGTATCTCCTGGTCCTCCCGGACGACGGTCCCCGCCGCGACGATGCAGTCGTCGCCGACTGACGCGTCGGGAAGGACGGTACTCGACATGCCGAGGAGGACGTCGTCCCCGACGGTCGCCCGGTCGACGACGACGTTGTGGCCGATGGTTACGCCCGACCCGACCGTCGCCTCGTGAAGCATCGTGAAGTCTTGCACGTTCGTCTCCTCGCCGACCGTGATGGGGCCGTAATCCCCCCGCATGCAGACGAACGGCCAGACGCTCGCCCGCGGTTCGACCGTGACATCGCCGACGAGATACGACATCTCGGAGACGAACGCCGACTCGGCTATATCGGGGCGGTCCGTCTCAAACGGTCGTTGCATTCGCGTCACCACCGTACGGTTCGCTGATATTGCGGATCACGTTCATTTCACCCCCAGATACGTCTCCATCGCGGACCGGTCGCTCAGCAACTCCGAGGCCGGCGCGTCGTGGACGACCTCGCCGGTTTCAAGCACGTAGGCGAGGTCGGCCAGGTCGAGCGCCATCTCGGCGTTCTGTTCGACGAGGAGTATCGTAACCCCGTCGTCGTTGAGGTCCCGGATGATATCCTTTACGTCCTCGACTATCTGGGGTGCGAGACCCTCGCTCGGTTCGTCGAGCAGGAGGAGGTCGGTCTCCGGGCCGAGCAGTCCACGCGCGATGGCGAGCATCTGCTGTTCACCGCCGCTCATCGTCCCCGCTTTCTGCGTTCGACGTTCGTCGAGTCGCGGGAAGCGGTCGTATATCTCCTCGAACCCGGCGCGTTTGTCGCCTTCGCCGGTGTGTGCCGCGAGTCTGAGATTCTCTTCGACTGTCAGATCGCCGAACACGCGTCTCCCTTCTGGCACCCAGGAGATACCCCGCTTGCGGACGGCGTGCGGTTGGAGCCCCTGGATCTCCTCGCCGTTCATCGTTATCGTCCCCGAGGACACCGGGGTGAGACACATGATGCTCCGTAGCGTCGTTGTCTTGCCGGCCCCGTTGCGGCCGACCAGCGCGACGATCCCGCCGCGGTCGACCGAGAGCGAGACGTCGAAGAGGACGTGACTCTGCCCGTAGTGAGTGTTGATCGACGAGACGGAGAGCAGTTCCTCTGCCATCTCACTCACCACCCAGATACGCTCGCTGCACGCGGTCGTCCGTTCGGATCTCCGCGGGGTCTCCTCGCGCGATGAGTTCTCCCTCGTTCATTACTACTATGAATTCTGATATGTCCATGACGATATCCATGTCGTGTTCGATGAGAACCAGCGTCGTGTCCGACGCGATCTCCTCGATCAGTTCGACCGTATCCAGGGTCTCCTCCGGGCTCATCCCCGCCGTTGGCTCGTCCATCAACAGCAGATCCGGACCGGCGGCGAGCGCGATCCCGATCTCCAGATGCCGTCGCTGGCCGTACGAAAGGTTCGATGCCTGCCTGTCGGCGACATCGAGAAGGTGAACGCGCTCCAGTACGGCCTCCGCGTCGTCGACCGCACCGTCGAGGCTCGTGTAATGCCGGAGGAAATCGGACGCACCGAATCCGGAATACCGGGCTTGTGTGGCGAGTCGAACGTTCTCTCTCGTAGTCAGGTCGTCGAAAAAGTTTGTTATCTGAAATGATCTGACGACCCCTTTGTCGACGATATCGTGCGGTGCCATGCCGTCGATTCGCTCGTCCCGGAACCGTATCTGACCGCTGGTCGGCTCGTACTTGCCGGTGAACAGGTTGAACAGGGTCGTCTTCCCCGCACCGTTCGGGCCGATGATCGACGTGATCTCGCCCTCCGGGATCGACATCGAGACGTCGTTGATGGCAGTCAGTTGACCGAACTTCTTCGTCACGTCGTCCGTTCGAAGTAGCGTCTCGTCCGTCGTTTCGCTGTCGGGCGTCTCGGGCTTGGTGCGGTTCATGATTTCCCTCGGACTTTGCGGACGTAGTTTTCGATCGCGTTTTTCGCGTTCGTCAGGGCGTTCCGCGGGTCCTCTTTAAGAGAGATGAGTATCCCCGCTAGTCCCCGCGGAGCGAAGATGACGACCACGACGAAGATGCCGCCGAGGATGACCTCCCAGGCCGCTATCCCGCCGAGCATCTCCTCCAGGATGATGACCGACGCGGCTCCCAGCATCGGCCCCCAGAGCGTCCCCATCCCGCCGAGCAACAGCATCACGACGAGTTCGCCGCTGACGGTCCAGTGGAGGAACTGAGGGTGAGCGAGGCTCTGGAACGGAACGTACAGCCCACCGGCGAGGCCGGCGAATCCGCCGCTGATGGCGAACCCGACGACCTTGTACCGGCGGACGTCGTACCCGATGAACGCCACCCGCTCCTCGTTCTCGCGGATCCCCTGGAGAACGCGCCCGAACGGCGAGTTCGCCAGACGAACGAGGAACGCGAGCGACAGCGCGACCAGAAGCAGTGTCAGGAAGTAGTAGTTGATCCGGTCGCTCAGGTCGATTCCGATCAGTTCGTACAGTGCGATGCCGTAGATCCCGTTGTCGCCCCCGGTGATCGATTCGACGCCGAGAAGGGTCGCGGGGAGGTCAGCGAACGCCGCTACGTAGAACATCTGTGCGAACGCCAGCGTCAGCATTGCGAAGTAAATTCCCCGAGAACGAACGCTGAACCAACCGATCACGGCCGCGACCGCGACGCCAGTGAGCATCGCCACCGGCAAAACGACGAGTGCGTTCGGCGTAACCTCCGTTATCAGCAACGCCGCCGAGTACCCGCCGGCGCCGAACATGGCCGCGTGGCCGAACGACAGCAATCCGGCGTAGCCGAACACGAAGTCCAGCGACAGCGCAAGCAGCGCGAACACGAGTACCTGCACGAGGATGTACAGCCAGTACGGTTCGACGATGGCGACGACCGGGCCCAGAACCCCGAGCAAGACGATGAGGCCGAACACGGCGAGTCGCCCCCTGCTCGTGAGGATCTGGCTGTCCCCGACGGACGTGCGTCGCGGGTCGAACATGGCAACGATCTCGCGCATCTATGCTGCCTCCGTTGCGCCGAAGAGACCGCTCGGTTTGATTATCAGGACGACTGCCATCAGCGCGAACATGAACAGGTCGGTCAGCGACGGCGCGATCAGGGCGCCGTAGGCAGTGACGAGCCCGATCAGTAACGCGCTGAACACGGCCCCGCGGAAGCTCCCGAGACCGCCGATAACGACGATGACGAACGCCTGGATGATCACGCCGAACCCCATGCCGGGGTTCACTGACCGCGACGCACCGAGGAGGACACCTGCGACGCCCGCGAGCGCGGCGCCGAACACGACGACGCCCGTGAACACCCTCGATACGTCGAAGCCGAGCGCGTCGACCATCTCCGTGTCGTGAGCGCTCGCGCGGATGATGATACCGATGTCGCTCCTGCTGATCGCGAGCCAGATCGCTCCGATGAGAACGGTGCTCACCGCCAGGACGAACATCCAGTAGACGGGATAGCTGAGCGACCCGTACGTCAGCGTGCCCGAGAGCGCATCGGGAACCTGGATCCTGAGCGACTGAGCGCCCCAGATCTCGACGACGAGCCCCTGCGTCATGATAGCGATTCCGAACGTGAGCAGGATGTGATACAGCGGGTTGCGTCCGTACAGCGGTCGAAGCGACAGAATCTCTATCGCGCCACCGACGACAGCGACGAGGAGAGGCGCGATGACGAGCGCCAACCAGAAACTCCCCAGTTCAGTTGCGACGGTGACCCCGAAGTACGCCCCCAGCATGTACAGCGCGCCATGGGCGAAGTTGATCACGTCTAACATCCCGAAGATGAGCGTGAGACCTGCGGCGACGAGCGCGAGCGTCATTCCAAGCTGAAGGCCGAGCAAGGTGGCCCGGATCAGCGTCGTCGCGTCTACCACTGCGTCTCACCTCCAGTAGTGTGGCGCTGGTTGTTCGGGTCGGTGGTCATCTTACAGGCTGCAACCCCAGGTCGGGAGCTCGGGCCGTTCGAGGGTTTCGACGACCTCGTTCTCGACGGGGACTTCCCCGTCGCTCTCGACGACTTGGCGGATATCCATGTCCTGGATCGGGTCGTTCGTTTCAGGGTGGAACTGGAAACTCCCGCGCGGGCTGTCTATCTCCATGCCGCTGAGCGAGTCGGCAAGGTCGTCCGGGTCCGTCCCGTCGACGTCGTCGACAGCGGCGTTGAAGGCCTGCGCCGAGTCGTACCCCTGAACTGCGTACACGTTCGGCCGAGAGTCGTGTTCGCTCATGTAGTTCTCGACGAACTCCTGGTTCCGGTCGTTTTGCTTCGTCGGCGTGTAGTGCAGGATAGAGTACTTCCCGAGTGCCGCTTCCCCTTGCGCGGGGAGCGTGTCTTCAGAGAGGAGGAACCCGCTCCCCGTCTGTGTCATCTTGTCGTCGAGACCGAAGTCGCTGAACTGGGAGACGTAGTTGACCGCGTCGCTACCGGCGAAAAACGAGAACACGGCGTCAGCACCGCTGTCCTCGATCTCACCGAGGTACGGCGAGTAGTCGTCGCTGCCGAGCGGTACGCCGACCTCGCCGACGACTTCGCCGCCGGCCTCTTCGAACGCCTCCGCGAAGAAGTTCTTCGAGTTCTGGCCGAACGCGTAGTCGGCGTAGGCGAGAACGACGTTGTCGGCGACGTTGTCGTACACCCACGGCGCGAGCGGGGCACTGGTCTGCCAGTCGTTGAACGACGTTCGGAAGTGATACTTCAGACAGCCCTCCTTGACGACGCGGTAGTCGCCGGCGTTGGCGTTGAGCCAGATCGCGCTGGCCTCGTTCTCGACCGTCTGCATCATCGCTATCGCGACAGCGCTCGACACCGGACCGACGAGGACGTCCGCACCCTCGTCGACTAGCATCTGACGGGTCACCGAGACGCCGCGGTCGGTGTCGGCCTCCGTGTCGCTCTGTACCGTTTCGACCTCGCGGCCGGCTATCTGACCGTCGTTCTGGTCGAGAAAGAGTTCGAAGCCGTTGACGATACTCTCTCCGAGCAACGAGTACGTCCCCGAAAAGGGGAGCACGTACCCGACCGTCAACGTCCCGTCGTCGCTGCCGGTGATCCCACCGAGACAACCCCCCAGAGCGGCGGCCGTTCCCGCGACGCCGCTACTGAGCAGGAATCGTCGTCGCGACGTAGTTGTCGACGACTGTGATGCGTCTCGCTGTCCACGCTTGGTAGTGCTCCTCTTGGGAGTCATACACAAGTCGTAGTCGATCATGCATTTATAATTTTCGACCATGAGGAGTTCTTTTCTCCGGAGTCAGAGCCGGAACGCCGCGTGGATTTATAAGGGAATATCGTAGACGGATCAGTGCATGGCAGCAAACCCGTTACCTACGTTGGAAGAGGCAGTGTCGGAGATAGAGTCCGGCAGTTCCGTGGCTGCCGGTCTCGCGCTCGAACATGCGATACCTTTCGCGGTCGGCCACGAACTGCTGCGGCAGGGAACGGACGACCTCACGATGATCGGCCCCATCAGCGACCTCCTGTTCGACCAGTTGGTCGGCGGCGGCGCGGTTTCGGGTATCCGGGCGGCGTGGGTCGGTAACGTGAGCGCCGGCACCGGCTACCGGTTCCGCGAGGCAGTCGAAAACGACCGGATACGCGTCGAGAATCACTCTAATTTCAGTATCGCGCTCGCGCTCAAAGCCGGTGCGATGGGCGTCCCGTATCTGCCGACCAGATCGCTACTCGGGAGCGATATCTTCAAGGAGAGCGATCTGTTCGCCCGCGCCGAGGACCCGTTTACCGGCGACGAGGTCGTACAGGTGCCGGCGGTAAATCCAGACTGGACCGTGGTCCACGCACAGCGTGCGAGCACCGAGGGCGACGTCCACATGTGGGGCAACACCGGAATCACGGACCCCGCCGTCGGTGCCGCGGAGAACGTCCTCGTGACGACCGAGGAAGTCGTAGACTCCGAGACGATCAAGAGCGACCCGAGCAGGACTGCTATCACCCGCGAACAGGTCACCGCCGTCGTCGAGTGCCCCTTCGGGGCGCACCCGTCCCCGTTGACGGGCCACTACAACCGCGACAACGAGTACTACCTCGACTATCACAGTCAGACAGACACGCAGGAAGCGTTCGACGAGTGGGCAGACGAGTGGGTGTACGGCGTCGAGAACCGTGACGAGTACATGGAGTTAGTCGACGCCGACCTGTCGATCACCGAACCCACCGTCGCCGCGGAGGTGCAGTATGGCCAGTGAGGAGTACACCGACCGAGAACTGATGGTCAGTGCCGCGGCCGCCGAGATAGACAACGGTGACACGGCCTTCGTCGGTATGCGACTCCCACTTATCGCGTTCCAGGTCGCCGTCAGCACACACGCGCCCGATTCGGTGGCCGTCTACGAGAGCGGGGTCGTCAGAGACGCCCCGGCCGACGGGTTCATTCACACGATGTGTGACCTCCCGAACCTGAACCGCGCCGTGTCGACGACCGGGATGATCGACATCATGAGTCGCCTCCAGCGGGGCGACGTCGATGTCGGCTTCCTCGGCGGGGCCGAGGTAGACCGGTATGGAAACCTCAACACCACGCGGGTTCGAGCGGGTGACCGCGAGGTTCGACTCCCCGGTAGCGGCGGTGCCTGCGACATCGCGTGTATGGCCGACAGGACTGTTCTGCTGATGCCGCACGAACCGCGGCGGTTCGTGGAGGAGGTCAACTACGTCACCAGTCCGGGACATGCGAGCGACGGAAGCGGCCGAGAGAACCATCCCGCCCCAGGCGGCGGTCCCAGCGCTCTCGTCACCTCCAAAGCCACCTTCGGATTCCACGACGGCGAACTCTATCTCCGTAGCACGCACCCCGGCGTCGACGCCGACGACGTGCTTGCCGACTTCCCGTGGGACGTGAACACGGCGTCGGACGTGGGCGAAGGGACAGTGACCACAACCTCGAAACCGACGGGAGAGGAGCTAGAACTGATCCGAACGTTCGACCCTGACGGCTTCTGGACGTAGATGACGGCGACCAGGGTCGGTGAACACCCCGATGTTAAGAACTGGCAGCACGTTCTCCCGTGTATGCCAGGTACCGACGATATCGACAGCCCCGAAGCATTCGCCGACGACCTCCCACTGACGGCGGTGTTCGGAGACCACCCGAAAACCCGGATCGTAAGCGCGCTGTTGACCGAGTCGGAGATTCCGACGACCGACTTCAGCGTGAGCGAGATCGCACGGATCTCCGGCGTCGACGACGATAGGGTCGCCGACCACCTCGACGAACTCCGGTCTTCGGGGATCGTCGTTGAAACGGACGAACTCGACGACGCAGCCACGTACAGGCTCGACGAGGACCGCGCTGTCGTCGCAGACGTTCGCCAGTTGCACGAGGATCTGTTCGAGGAAACGACCGGATCCGCCGAGTAACGGTGCAGCGAGCACATCGAAAGATCACAGATAGAATTTCGGTTTCGTGTTGGATTTCCGTACAACAACCGTTAGGTATTTGGTCTGATCCTATGATCGAATAGTTATCATGGCGCTAAGAGAGCCAGCGGAGAACTTACCAGACGAATCAGCGAAGCCGGACTATATTCACGCCGTCCCCGAGGCCCACTACCCAAAGCGGATCAACGTCGTCGACGAACTCGTGGACACACACGTACAGGACGGACGCGGGGACAACGTGGCGATCCACTTCGAGGACGAAGAGATCACCTACGCGGAACTACAGGAACGAGTGAACCGGATGGGGAACGCGCTCCTCGATATGGGGATCGAAGCGGGTGACCGCGTCGCCGTTCGGTTCCCGAACCGCCCGGAGGCTATCGTCAGCTGTCTCGCCATCCAGAAGATCGGTGGCGTTGCGCTTCCGTCGATGAAGCTCCTCCGCGCGAAGGAGCTACGGTACATCATCAACAACGCCGAAGCGCGTGCGATCATCGTCTACGACGACCTGCTCGACGAGGTCGAAAACGCGATGTCCGACCTGGAGACGGTCGAAAACGTGATCGTCGCCGAGCGAAACGGCGTCGAACACGACCGGCACAGTTACGACGACCTGCTGGACTCGGCGAGCACCGACCTCGAGAGCCGCGAGACTAAGCGCGACGACCCCGCGCTGATGCTTTACACCAGCGGGACGACGGGGCGGCCGAAAGGCGCGATCCACACCCATCGACAGATCCTCGCATCCGCCGACACCTACGCTCGGTACTGTCTGGAACCCTCGGAAGACGACGTTTTTGGCGGTAATCCGCCGCTACCGTTCGCGTATGGGTACGGGGATCTCGTCACGTTCCCGTTACGGTTCGGCGGGAGCACGAGTATCGTTGAGGACGCGGACCCGGGCGACCTGCTCGAAGCCGTCGAGAACCACGGTATCACGGTGCTCTGTTCGATCCCGACGGCGTTCAACCAGATGCTCTCGGAGTATCCGGACGGGCCCGAGACGTACGACGTGTCCTCGCTACGGGTCGGCGTGAGCGCCGGCGAGCCGCTGACGCCGACGACGTTCGAATCGTTCCGAGACGAGTACGGGGTCGAGCTACTCGACGGGATCGGGACGACGGAGATGCTACACATCTTCATCAGTCATCGCCACGACGAGGAGATAGACCCCAGCGCGACCGGGTTCCCCGTCCCGGGATACGAGTGCAAGATCGTCGACCCCGACACCGGAGAGGAGTGTGAGCGCGGCGAACCGGGACTACTGGCGGTCCGCGGTCCGACCGGGATCGAGTACTGGGGCCGGCCGGACAAACAGGCGGACGCCGTGAAGGACGGCTGGTCGTATCCGGGAGACATATTCGTCCAGCGAGCGGACGGTCGCCTGGAGTACAAGTCCCGGAACGACGACCTCATCATTTCGAGCGGATACAACATCCCCGGGCCCGAGGTAGAGGCAGTCATTCAGGAGCAAGAGTCCGTATCGGAAGTAGCCGTCATCGGGAGCCCGGACGAGGAACGCGGCGAGATAGTGAAGGCGTTCGTCGTGCTAACAGAGGACCAACCGGCTAACGACGCTCTGGTCGAGGAAATACAGAACCACGTGAAAAACTCCCTTGCACCGTACAAGTACCCGCGCGAGGTGGAGTTCGTGAGCGAACTCCCCCGGACCGAGACGGGGAAGATCCGTCGGACCGAACTCCGGGATCAAGAGCAGTCGTAGCGCGGCCTTCTTCGCTGCCGTATGACAGTTCGCTACTCCTTCCGCAGTCGTACCGTCGGTAGCAACTTCTCCAATGATACCAATGCGACAGTGCCGAATGAGGAAGATCCACGTGTTGCCTATCGCATGTATACGGTGTTCGTATACGGTAGTAGTCTGGAATATGGCAGGACCTCGTCTTCACGGTTGCGCGTACGTGTCTGATCTGACGGTACAGGCACAATCCTGCAAACAAACACACCCTTAGTCCGTGTTATTTTGCGCCGTATTCGAAGTCGTATTCGCCGTTCGTATACGCGAGTGATTCCCCGGGCAGCGAAAACACGTCGTACCGGGCCGGTGGGATAACACACACTTAGGGTGTGTTTTTCGCCTCTACTTCACCAGACCCCTGAGAGATGCCGGTCACAAAAAATAACCAGGTCCCGGGAACTGAACGCGTTCGTCAAGATAACTACGTCAGCGGGAGTCACGGCCGAGAGTTGTCGTACATTCAGAAGTGATCCCAGTCGAGCGGCTAAGACAACAACCTATAGGGTGTGTTTTGAGAGCGTATACGGAATCCGTATACGCCCGATACTACGGAGCGGTAGCTGACCAAGAGCGGGACAGGAGAACTCCGACGCTACGACGGCAAGGGAGGAAACTCTGACTCCTTAGGGACTCTCGTCCGTCTCGATCTTCATGTCGGACAGGGGCCTTGCGATGCAGGTCAGGACGTACCCTTCCTCCTTCTCGCTGTCCGAGAGGAACATGCCCTCGGTCTGTTCGACGTCACAGTCGGACTCCCGCATCGCACAACAGACTCCGCAGATACCCATACGGCACTGATAGGGGAGGTCGATACCTGCTTCCTCCGCGGCTTCGAGGATCGACTGGTTCTCCGGGACTTCGAGCGTCACGTCTCTGTCGACGAGTTCGACGGTGTGCGTCTCGACCATGTGAACTACCGTTCCTCGGTTGATTTTTCGTACACGTGCTCGACGGGTTCGAAGCCGAACTCCTCGTACACCTGCGCGGCATCATCGTCGCCCTCCATCACGTCGATCCGGTAGAAGTCGACCTCGTGGGGGCTGCCGGCGAACCAGTCGTGGGCCTCGTCGAGCAACGCTTTTCCGACGCCTTTCCCCTGATGCTCGGGTTCGACGTAGTGCCCGTTGATGTACCCGTGGTCTTCGAGTCGGAATATCGGATGGTCCCCCATCACGCGCCCCTCGAGAGCGCCGATGAGTTCTCCGGTCTCCTCGTCTTCCGCGACGACGACCATTCCGTACTTCGAATCGACGAGTTGGTTCTCGAAATACTGCAACCAGCGGTCGTCGGCGTCCTCTTTGTGACGGTATCTGTCGTCGTACTTGGAGAGGTGGTCGGTGAATCCGTGCCAAAGGTCGAGCAGTTCCTCTCCGTCGTCCAACGTCGCCTGTCGAACGTCGTACGTCATGTGATACCGAACGAACCCGATTGACAAAAAAGATCCTGTCGAACGGATCTGATATCCCCCGAGGGATCAAACAGCGAAGACCGGCCGCACGAGAGTTCATCTCCTACGTTCGTGGGTGCGTGTCGACTATGGTCGAGGGCACGTTCGCCGTTGAATTGGGTACCGGTCGCCCCGCACGTTGTGGACTACTCGATTCAGACCCTTACGAGGATCCGGGCGTCAGAGCCGATACGCGCAACGTATACAGAAAACAATTATAAACCTGGCCCGGTAAGTCGATACTGTTCGAACCATGCCCACAGAGAAACAGTTGAAAGAACAGGTGCAAAACGGGAAGATGATCGAGTCCGAGGAGGAGATGACGGAGGGCTACAAGGAGGCGCTCAAGCAGATCCTGCTGGTGTCCGGAGACACCGAACTGATGAGCGCGCCGGCGTACTACGACCAGTCGCTGAACGCGCCGTCGCTCGACGCACGTACCTCTTGCGTGAGCGTCATTCAGGACGAACTCGGTCACGGCCACATCGCGTACCGCCTGCTCGAAGACCTCGGCGAGGACCGCGAGGAACTCATCTACGGGCGCGAACCGTACGAGTTCCGAAACACGTACGGGTTCGACCAGCACATCGAGAACTTCGCCGAACTCGTGACCGCCCACGGGATCTTCGACCGTGCGGGGATGGTCCTGCTCGGCGATATCTACGAGAACACGTCGTACGCGCCGTGGAAGCGCGCGCTCACGAAAGTCGAGAAGGAAGAGCAGTTCCACCTGCGCCACGGCGAGACGTGGATGCGCCGGCTGGCGAACAAGAACGACAAAACCAAAGACAAGCTACAGGAAGCCGTCGACTGGATGTTCCCCATCGGCGTCGAATGGTTCGGTATGCCCGACGACAAGAAGCGCAACACCGACCAGTTGGACTACCGCATCAAGGGCAAATCCAACGACGAACTCAGACAGGACTGGCTCTCGCGGACGCTTCCGCTGATGGACGAACTCGACCTAGACGTGCCGGCCCACCACGACGAGGAGGCCGACGAGTACGTCCTCGAATACGACCTGCCGATCGCTTTCGACGCTGAGAACAAGGACTGGCGGATGAACGAGCACATTTCATGGTCGGACGTGCTCGACCGCTGGCGGGACCGCGGCCCCGCCAACGAGAAGTACGTGAACCTCATCCAGTCCGGAAAAGTCGATGTCGGTATCTGATACGATGGCAACGACAAACCGAAACGTCGACAGTTCGGCCGGACCGCCACGAACCAGCGAATTCATCGAGAACCGTCGGACGGACTCGACCCCGTTCGAGGAGCGCCTGTGGGACGCGGTCGACGAGATCCCCGACCCGCACATCCCCGTCAGCCTCGTCGAGATGGCGATGGTCTACGACGTCGAGGAGACGGACGGACACGTCGACGTCGAGATGACGTACCCCTGCATGGGGTGCCCGGCGTACGACATGATTCAGAACGACGTCCGGAGCTGTCTCCGGGTCATCGAAGGCGTCGAGTCCGTCGACGTCGAGGTCGTCTGGGACCCCGTGTGGTCGAAAGACATGCTCACAGACGAAGTTCGCGAGAAAATGCGAGAATCCGGGATCGGACTATGAGCGACACTGAGAAATACGAAGTGTTCGCCCGCAAGAACCAGGGCGACGACACGAAACACGTCGGCAACGTCAGCGCGAAAAACGGAAGGCTGGCCAAGATGTACGCACACAACACGTTCGACGAAGAGGACTGGGACTACATGGCGGTCGTCAGACAGGGAGACCTCCTCGAGGTCGAACACGGAACCCCCAGAACCACGGTGACCACCGATGAGTGACTGGCCAGTTGAGGCAGTCGAGTACGTTCAGGCGATCGCGGACACGAAGCTCGTCCTCGGCCACCGGAACGCCCAGTGGAGCCTGGCCGGGCCGTCGCTGGAGGACGACATCGGCGGGTCCAGCGCCGCCCAGGAGGAAGTCGGCCACGTCCGACAGTTGTTCCGCATGCTCCAGCAACAGGGACGGGACGACGACTGGCTCCAGGGCGACCGCGATCCGACGGAGTTCAACAACGTCTCCGCGCTCGACGTGATAGACGGCGAGTGGCCCGAGTACGTGGCGACGATAGCGCCCGCTGACCGGGCCGCGTGGTATCTCCTCGATGCGATCGACCGGGACGACATGGACGGGATGATCACGAAGATCGGGGAGGAAGAGTACTTCCATCTGGAGTATCACGACGCCAGACTGGAGACGCTGGCGGAGGAGTACCCCAGCAGGATCCAGGAGACGCTCGAAGAGACGCTTCCGCAGACGATGGCGTTTATCGGCCCGTCTACGTACGACGACGACGCCGACCCGCTGCTTGACGCCGGGTTCACCGACACGTCGATAGCGTCTATCAGAGACTCGTTCGCCGACCATTACCGGGAACTGTTCGACGACACGCCGGTGTCGCTCGACGGCGTCGACTGGACGGTCCCCGACCCGGACGACTGGGACGAAACCCGCCGTCGAGTCGGGTCGGGCGGCATCAGCGATGAGGACATCCGTCAGCTCACCGGCGAAGAGAACGCGATGTTCGCGAGGTGACACCGTGACTGACTCGGGAGAGCCGACGGTCGAGTGTCCGCACTGCGGTTCACAGGACGCTGAGCAGGAGTCCGCATTCGGGAGCGAAGTGTCCAAATCGCAGTACTACTGCAACGGCTGTCACACGGTCTTCGAGCGGATCAAGTGGGAAGGGAAGCAGCCGGACGAGTAGCGAAACGGTGGCGCTCCGGGGGTCCCGGAATCGGCGGATAGCGCCGCTAAAACTGTCTTTCTATGGACCTCAGCACATATCCTGAGGGAAAATTACTTATAGACGGATGGTATTGCACTGTGTGTATGCAATCGTTTAGTGAGCTTGATCTGGAATATTTCCAGACAGAGCTGGAGGACAACGTAGGAACCATCCGTCTCAACCGACCGCCGGCGAACGCGCACAACATCGACGTGCTCCTGGAACTCCAGCGGGCCGTCGAGACCGTTCGCTTCGACGAGGAGGTTCGCGCCTGCCTGTTCGGCAGCGCGAACGAGAAGTTCTTCTCGACCGGCTTCGACATCCAGGCGCTACAGGACGAGTCCGGCAAGCAGGTCGGCTACGCCAGCCAGACGAGCAAGGAGGTCATCATGAAGATGCGCACGACAGACACCATCTTCATCGCGATGATCGACGGCCACTGCATGGGCGGCGGCCTCGAACTGGCGCTAGCCTGTGACTTCCGATACGCGGGCAACGACGACGACTACAACGTCGGTATGCCGGAGATACACCTCGGACTCATTGCCGGCGAGGCCGGGACGCAGTTGCTCCCGCGGTACATCGACCGCTCGACCGCCCTCGAAATGATGATCACGGGCGAGACTGTCACGCCCGAGGAAGCCGTCGAGCGCGGGATCTTCGACGAGGTTCACCCGCCGGACGAGGTCGAGGACGAGGCGTTCGAGTTCGCACGGCAGATCACCGAAAAATCGCACCTGGCCGTCGGGAACAACAAACTGGCCGTCAACGAGGGGCTCGAAATGCCGCTGTCGGACGCGCTCGCTCACGAGCGCGAGCTCCAGAACCGACTGCTCGGGTCGGACGTTGCAAAGGAAGGCGTCGACGCGTACCTCGGCGACCACCAGCCGGACTTCAAGGCCGTCGAACTCGGCGACAAGGAACCCGGCGCTCCGGACGACGACTAGAGGTTCAGCGCTTCCGACGCGGCTGTTGTTTTCTGTATCTCGGTCGTTCCGCCGATGATACTCAGTATCTTCGCGTCCCTGTAGTACCGTTCGAGCGGCAGATCCTTGCTGTACCCCTTGCCGCCGTGGACCTGCATCGCGTTCCGGGTGACGAACTCCGCGGCGTCGCTCGCGACGTACTTTGCCTTGCTCGACTTCCGGGTGTCCCCGTTTCCGTCGGCGATAGCCTTCGCGGAGTCGTAGACGAGATGGCGCGCGCCGTCTAGCTGGGCGTCCATTTCGGCGACGAGTACCTGGACGGCCTGATACTCGCCGACCGGTTGCCCGCCCTGCTCGCGGTCGCCCGCGTAGTCGATCGCGTCGTCGAACGCGGCGGTCGCTAACCCCGTCCCGATGGCCCCCAGTCCAGTCCGGGCCATGTCGATGGTTCCCATCGCGATGCGGAACCCGTGTCCGACATCGCCGAGCAGCGCCGACTCGTCGACGCGGACGTCGTCGAGCGTCGAGTCCCCGGTCACGTGGCCGCGCATGCCCATGAACTCCGTCCGGTCGAAAGTGAACCCCTCCCGTTCGTCGATGCCGGGCATCAGGAACACGCTCACGCCGTGACTGTCCTCCGGGGCGGGCCGCCTGCGTGCCACGACGAGATGAACGTCCGCGACGCCGGCGTTCGTGCCGAAGGACTTCTCGCCGTTTAGCAGGTAGCCGTCGTCGTCCGCATCGGCGACGGTCACGAGTTCGCTCGGGGAACTACCGGCACCAGGTTCGGTCAGCAGCATCGCGCCGGTCATCTCACCCCGCGCCATGGGCTCAAGATACCGCTCTTTCTGTTCCTCGCTGCCGAAGTTCGCGATAGGGAGCGCGGCGAACGTGTGGCCCTGAATCGTCTCCGCGACGGCACCGGAGGCCTGTGCGATCTGCTCGACCGCCAAACAGTACGAGAGGAAGTCGGAGCCCTCGCCGCCGTACTCCTCGGGCAGTAGGATCCCGAGCAGCTCCCTGTCACCCGCTTTCTCGACAACGTCTCGGGGGAACTCGTCAGTTCGTTCGATGTCTTCGGCGTTCGGTTCGACGACTTCGGACG
Organism: Halostella pelagica; assembly: GCF_004762015.1. Taxonomy (NCBI): domain Archaea; kingdom Methanobacteriati; phylum Methanobacteriota; class Halobacteria; order Halobacteriales; family Natronoarchaeaceae; genus Halostella; species Halostella pelagica. Next base: position 72,357 of record NZ_SJES01000006.1, on the reverse strand, counting down.
CGAAGGTCGCAGCCCGGTCACGGAACTCGCGGTGCTCGTCGGAGAGCGCGCTCTCGATGAGACTCATACACTGCTACTCGCGGGGCACGATACCATAAAAGTTCTCAGGGGGCGGAAACGCTGACGAACTTACCCCCAGTAACGTTACCGACGCGAGGCGAGAGGCGGCTCCGAGACGTTACTCCAGGTTGACGTTCACGTTCTTCGTCTGGGTGTACTCGTGGAGCGCCTCGGTCCCCTGCTCGCGGCCGTAGCCGCTCTCCTTGAAGCCGCCGAAGGGAGTCTGAGGCTGCGTGACGGGATATTCGTTGACGCTGACCATGCCGTAGTCCAGATACTCGGCGACCGTGTGGGCCGTTTTGAGGTCGGAGGTCCACACGCCGGCCATCAGTCCGTACGGGGAGTCGTTGGCGATCTCGATCGCCTCCTCCCGGTCGGAGAAACTGATCACCGAGAGTACGGGTCCGAATATCTCCTCCTGCGCGATAGTCATGTCGTTCGTCACGTCCGTAAACACCGTCGGCTCGACGAAGTATCCGGCGTCCTTGTCCTCGGGGACGCCGCCGCCGGTGGCGACGGTCGCTCCCTCCTCCTTCCCGGTCTCGATGTAGTCGAGGACCTCCTGTTGCTGGCTCTCGCTCACGGTCGGCCCCATCTGGCCGTCGTCGTCGATGCCGCTTCCCAGCGGCGTCGACTCCGCTCGCTGGACGACGCGGTCGACGACCTCGTCGTGGACCGACTCGTGAACGACCAGACGCGACCCGGCCCAGCACATCTGGCCGGCATTCATGAAGATGCCGTAGTGACAGCCGGCGGCCGCCGCGTCGAGGTCGGCGTCAGGGAAGATGACGTTCGGCCCCTTCCCGCCGAGTTCGAGCGTGACGCCAGTGACGTTCTCCGATGCGCGCTCCATGACGCCCTTGCCAACGCCCGTGCTGCCGGTGAAGGCGACGTGGTCGACGTCCGGGTGTTCGGCGAGTCGGTTTCCGGCAGTGCTGCCGCGGCCGGGGACGACGTTCAAGACGCCCTCGGGGAGACCCGCCTCCTCCGCGGCCACGGCGTAGTACAGCGCCGAAAGCGGCGTCGTACTGGAGGGTTTCAGCACCGCCGTGTTACCACAGGCGAGCGCCGGCGCGAGGCTCCGGCCCGCGAGCTGGAACGGGTAGTTCCACGGGATCACGTGTCCGGTAACGCCGACCGGCTCGCGAACGGTGTAGTTTAGTCGGTCGCCGGGAACGGGGACCTCGTCGCCCTGGATCTTGTCGGTCCAGCCGGCGTAGTACCTGAACGTTTCGATGACCATGTCGATGTCGAGCGACGCCTCGAACGGCGTCTTTCCGTTGTCGTGGGACTCGACGTTTACGATCTCGTCCTTTCGTTCCTCGATGGCGTCGGCCATCGCGTGCAGATGCTGGCCGCGCTCGCGAGGTCCGAGCGACCGCCACTCCCCGTCGCGGTCGGCGGCCTCGTACGCCGCTGCGACGGCGCGGTCCACGTCCGCTTCGGCCGCCTCCGCGACATCGGCGTACGGCTCTTCCGTGGCCGGATCCTCGGTGACGAACGTCTCGCCGCTCTCCGCGGCGGTCCACTCTCCGTCGATATACAGGGTCGTCGGACCGGAGTAACTCATACACGCGAGGGTACTGTTTGAGACAACAAAAGTGTACGGCATCCGGTTCCGAAAAGAGCGCGAAACCCCAGCGCTCCATCCCGTCCAGGCGGCGGTACCTACAACCTTTAGTTTCGCCGGTGATTACACCGACGCATGCGAGACGCATATGTGATGGGAGCCGGCCAATCTCCGTTCGGCTCCTTCCCAGAGGAGACGTACCTGACGCTGTTCGACGAGGCGTTCGATTCCGCACTCGACAGCGTCGAGGGGGACTTCTCCCCGGACATGATAGAGGAGGCGTACCTGGGAACGCTCGGCGTCGGCGGCCGTCAGTTGGGCCTCTCCGGGCCGGCGGTGACCGAACACGTCGGCCTCCACGGCATTCCCACGACGCGGGTCGAGAACGCCTGTGCCGCGAGCGGCTACGCCTTCCGGCAGGCGGTCACCGCCGTTCGGTCAGGCATGGTCGACGTCGCCCTCGCGGGCGGGTACGAGGTGATGACCGACGCGAGTTCCGACCACACGCGCTGGTGGTTGGGCGTCAGCGGCCAGACCGAATGGGAACGGACCAGCGGCACGACGTTCGCCGGAGTGTACGCCCAGATGGCGAGCGCACACATGGAGCAGTACGACACGACCGTCGAGGACCTGAGCCGCGTCGCGGTGAAAAACCACGGCAACGGCGCGCAGAACCCGAAGGCCCACCTCGGCTTCGAGTGCTCGCTCGACGACGCCGTCTCCGCGCCGCCGGTCGCGGACCCGCTCAACCTCTATCACTGCTGTCCGACGACTGACGGCGCGAGCGCCGTGGTCGTCGCCAGCGAAGACGTCGCAAAGGAGTACGACGACGCGCCGGTCCGGGTCGCCGGAACGGGCGCGTCCAGCGGCAAGGTCGGCCTCTTCCAGCGGGAGTCGCTGACGAGTATCCCCGCGAGCGTCCGCGCCGGCGAGGACGCGTACGAGGCAGCCGGTATCGGCCCGGAGGACCTGGACTTCGCGGAGGTCCACGACTGTTTCGCTATCGCTGAACTGCTCGCATACGAGGACCTCGGCTTTTGCGACCGCGGCGAAGCGGGGCGACTCCTCCGTGAAGGGGTCACGGACCCCGACGGCGAACTGCCGACGAACACGAGCGGCGGCCTGAAATCGAAAGGACACCCGATCGGCGCGACGGGGACCGGCCAGATCGTCGAGGCGTTCGAGCAGTTACGCGGCGAGGCCCACGTTCAGGTCGACGACCCGCGGTACGGGCTCGCTCACAACGTCGGCGGGAGCGGGGGCGGCGTCACGGTTCACATCCTCGAACGGGAGGAGGCAGCATGAGAGGGATCACCGCCGCCGGGGTCTACCTCCCCCGGTTCCGGCTCTCGACTGAGGAGACGCAGGAAGCGTGGGGAACAGCCCACGCGTCCGGGATCGAACGGAAGGCGGTCCCCGCCGCAGACGAGGACGCACTGACGATGGCTATCGCTGCGGCGGAACGAGCCCTGGACGGGGGGCCGGTCGACCGCGGCTCTCTGAACCTCGTGGCCGCCGCCACGACGACGCCGCCGCTCGAAGAGGGCGAGTTCGTCCCGCGGCTTGTCCGGGCGCTCGACCTGCCGGCCGACGTCGCGAGTTCGACCGCCACCCAGCACGCCGCGGCCGGCGCGGAGGCGCTCGGGCGAGCGCTCGACGCCGACGGCCCGGCGCTCGTCGTCGTCAGCGACTGTCCGGAGGGGGATCCAGCCGATGCGGATCACCCCCTCGGAGCGGGCGCGGCCGCGTTCGTGATCGACGACGATCCCGTGGTCGCGGTCCAAGATATTGCGTGGCACAGCGACGACACGCCCGGCGTCCGCTTCCGCGAGCGCGGCGAGGAGAACGTCGAATCGCTCGGGATCACGACGTACGAACGGAACGTCGTGCGCGAGGGCGTCACGGAGGCCGTCTCCGCGCTCGACGTGGACGCTGAATCGGCGACCGGCGCTGCGGTCCACCAGCGCGACGGGAAGTTCCCCTACCGCGCCGCAGGGGACGCGGCGCTTTCCAACGAAGCCGTTGCGGCCGGAACAGTCGTGGACCGGGTCGGTGACGCCGGTGCCGCGACCGTTCCGATCGGCCTGCTTTCGGCGCTCTCCGAGGCGGACGGGTCGGAACTGACCGTCGCAGCCTTCTTCGGCAGCGGCACCGCGGCCGCGGTCGCGTTCGAAGGAGGACTTCCCGTTACCGGGATCGACGCCGTCGACGGCGGTGACCCTATCGACTACACGGCGTATCTCCGGGAGCGGGGGTACGTGGTGGAGGGCGAGGTCACCGGCGGCGGCGCGCACGTGAGCATTCCGACGTGGCGTCGGTCGCTCGACCAGCGGTACCGGCTCGTCGCGGGGGAATGCCCGAAGTGCGGCGGCGTCACGTTCCCGCCCGAGGGAGCATGCCAGGCGTGTCATTCGCGGGTGGAGTTCGAGCAGTTCGAAGCGCCGCGGACCGGGACGGTCCGGGCGCTAACCGTGATCGGCCAGGGCGGCGCGCCGCCGGAGTTCGCGACGCTCCAGCAGCGTGACGGAGCCTTCGCCGTCGCTATCATCGCGCTGGACGCCGAAGACGGAGCCGTGACGCTCCCGGCGCAGATCACCGACGCGGACCCCGAGTCGGTGGACGTGGGCGACACCGTCCGGGCCACGATCCGGCGGATATACACGCAGGAAGGGGTGCCCCGTTACGGCGTCAAGTTCACGCCGGACGGGTAATCGTCGAGGCGGGGAGCGTACCGGATCGGGTCACCGTCGCGGCGCTCTACGACGCCGAGCGCGGCGAGTCGCCGGAGGTGGGCGGCCGCCTCACCGGCACCGAACTTCGCGTGGATCCCGTCCATCTCGCCGAAGAGGTCGCGAGCCACAGCCCACGGCGTCGCCTCGCCCGCGTCGGCGACTGCGCGAAAGGCCTTCGCCGCGCGGTCGCGGTGATGCTCCCACACCGACGCCACCGTGGCCTCGATGTCCACCGTGGTCCCGTGGCCCGGTTCGCCGCGGTCGAACTCCGCGTTCACGCGGTCTATCGACTGCAGGTAGTCGGCGAGCGGGTCGTCCATCCGCGTATCGCTGCCGCCGACGTTCGGCGTGTACGTCGGGAGCAACAGGTCGCCGAGAAACAGCGTCCCTTCGTACACGAACGACGCGTGGCCGCCCGTGTGGCCGGGCGTGTGGACGAAGGCAACGCCGGCGACGAGGTCGCCGTCAGCGTGAGCGCGAACTGCGTACTCGTCCGGAACAGGCGAAGGTCGGTCGGATTCGACGAGCGCTGCGCACACCGGGTCGGGGACGCCCCACCGCCGGAGCGTCTCGGCGTCACGGTTCAGGCGTCGGTCGCGGGCGGCGGCGTACTCTCCGACGAGCGGCGCGTCCTCGGCGTGCATGTGAACTGTCGCGCCCGCTGCCTCCGCGAGCCGACACGCCAGGCCAGCGTGGTCCATGTGCCAGTGAGACACGAGGACGTGTTCGACCTCGCGAACCGGAAGTCCGGCCTCGTCGAGGCCCGTTCGAAGGGCATTCCACGTCGTTTCCGTCGGAGAACCGGGATCGATTACGACCCCCTCGTCGGGGAGGGCGTACGCGCTGTTAACCCCCTCGGGCGACCCCGCGCCGAGCGGGATCCGTTCGACGGCGGTCATCGTATCTCCTCGTCGAATCCGAGGTCGTTCCAGCGGTCGAGCGCCGACTCGCGGATGTTCTCCGGGAACGACGACTCGAAAGTCACCCGCGGCGCGATGTAATCCTCGTCCCATCGGGGGTCCCAGGTCGCGCTGATGTACAGCCGCGATCCCGTCTCCCCGTCTCGGCGGTACATCGGAGCGCTCGCGGCGGGCGCGTTCGGGTCGCTGAATATCCAGTCGTTGCCGGGATGGGCCTTCACCCACATGTCGTCCAGCGCTCTGGCGAGGTCGGTCGGCTCCGCGTATTCGTCCAGTACCAGCACCTTGTCGAAGAACTCGGAGAACGAGAAGAGCGCGTTCGCCAACTGCCAGTCGAACCCGGAGTAGAGTATCTCGCTCGACACGAGACACAGCCCGAGACGGCCCTCGACCGGAAGCTGGATCCACGACACCGGCGAAACCCCCCAGTACCGGTTCACCCGGCGGAACAGCGCCGCCGCCTCGACCAGACTCGTCAGGTGAATGTCGTCCGTCAGCGGCGCACCGAGCGGAGTGAAGGGGACGACTGGGTCCTCACGCAGGGCGAGCGAGTCGGCGTCGAAGACGGCCGTTGCCGTCTCGCAACCAATCTCCCAGATCGCCGACGACCCCTCGAACGACTCGTCGATCGGTCGTATCGTCCCGTCGACCCTGACCTCGGCGCTTGCGGGAACGACCCGGTCGCCGACTCTCGACAGCGGAATATCGTCGAGGCCGCACGCCCGCTGAGGGACTTTGATAAGCCCCCCGTCCTGTGTCCACCCCTGGAGCGCCGCGAGCAGGGACGCACCGGGGACACCGAGGACGACGCTCGCCGGACGCTCCCCGTCGCACCAGTCGACGAACCGACGGGGGACCGAGATGCGAAGCCGAGAACTCCGGTGGACGTAGCCGCGAACCGGTGCCCACGAGGTGGTTCCATCGCGTTCGACGGCGACGAGTCCGAGGGTGAGTAGCTGTCTGCCCTCGTCGGCGACCGTCGGAAGCCCGAGCGAGTAGAGGTCCACGTCGTCCTCGACGGTCGCGGCGGGATCCACGAACACCGCGTCCTCTATCGGCCGCATCTCCCTGTCCGAGAGCACGTCGAGAAGGTCGGCGTATTCGCACTCCCGACCCAGCCCGATCGACGCGGCGATCCGCCGCCAGGGTCGATGGTGACGGCTCGAAATCTGGTCCGGGCCGGCGTAGACGCCGCTTGCGAAGTCCACCTCACCCGAGGTCGATCCGAAGTGGATCGCTTCGCAGTTGTGCCGGAGCGCTTCGGTTGCGACTATCGCGCCTTCCTCGTCCCAGTGGACACGTTCGTCTACCGTCAGGAGGTCGTCTGCGGCGCGGAGGGCGTCGAGGTGTTCTCTTAGAGATGTCATCGTCCCGTCTCCCCCGGGTCGATGAACTGCAGGTGGTCGGCGTTCGCGCCGGCGTCAGTGAGTAACGTCTGCGCCCAGTACCGCGTATCGACGTCCTCGACCGTCGGGTCAGGGGCTTCGTCCTCGCCTCTGGTGGCGTCGATGTACGCCTTCGCCGTCTTCGCTTTCGACGTCCCCGTCTGAACGTTGCCTTTCTCGCTCGGCGTCTGGTAGATGTTCAGCGGGACCTTCGGCATCGTCTCGACGCCGAACTGGTGGAAGTCCTCGTCCGGGTCTGCGTGCAACGCGAGCGATTCAAGGACCGCGCGCTGGTCGAGGGGGTCGACATCCGCGTCGACGAAGACGAAGAAGTCGACGTGGAGCATCCCCCACGTCGTGAAGATGAAGTTCGCCAGTTCGTGGAGATAGCCCGGGGACGTCGAGTTCGTCGAGATGACGTACACCGTCCGCGGCGTCGACTGCCACGGCACGCAGAGGTCGATATCGAACCCGCCCGCCCGGAGACCGAGCGTCGCGTCGGGGCCCACGCACCCGATCTCCATGGAACTCGTCGAGTTCTCGGTGTAACCGACGCCCGTCCCCTCGACACAGAACGGAACGATCGGGCGTTTCTGATGGGTGATCGCCGTGACCTCGAGCGCGGGCATGGACCGTCGCGGTCCGTGCATGTATCCGAAGTAGTCGCCGAACGGCCCCTCGTCGCGTCGCGCGTTCGGAACGATCTCCCCCTCGATGACCATCTCCGCGGTCGCGGGTACCATCAGGTCGTTCGTTTCGCAGGGGACGAGTTCGATGGGGGACCCCTTGAGACCGCCAGCGAACTCAACCTCGCTTCGACCCGTTGGGATCCACATGACGGAACTGAACTGGACGGCGGGTTCGGCCCCGACGACGATAGCGACCGGCATCGGTTCGTCGCGGCGCTCGTACTTGTAGTAGTAGAGGTTCGGCGTCTGCTCGCCGGCCAGCAACAGCACGCTCGCAGTTTCGCTGTCGTGGATCATCGTCCGGTGGTACGACCAGTCCACCCAGTCGGAGTCCGGGTCCGGCGCGACGAGCGTGTGGAGATTCGAGTACCGACCGCCGTCGCCCGAATGAATGTACGGCCACGGGTAGTCGAGCAGGTCCACGTCGTCCGTGTTGACCACCTCCTTACACGGTGCGTCCGAGGTGGAGACTGATTCGGGGTCCCGGGGGTCCTGTAGCCTATCGATGGTCATCTCGTAGAACTCCCGCCGGGACACGTCCGGAGGCATCCCCATCCCGAGCGCGATGCGGTCCCAGGGGCGGCGCTGGGACCCTCGGTACGGGTCGCCGGCCAACTGCGCGCTCTCCGTTTCGTTCGACTCGAACAGGGGGATCTTGTCGTCGTGTTCGTTCGCCAGCATCGTGATCGCGCTCGCTTCCAGGTTCCACGACACCGGCTCTTCGATACGAGTTAACTGGTCCTCCGCTTCGAGTTTCTGCAGGTACTCACGGAAGCTATCGACCGTCATGATCCGTCGCCGTCGCTTCCAGTGAGTTCGCGCTGTTCGCGTTTGACCTTCAGGTCGACGTACTCGTCCACCAGATCGGGGTGTGCGTCCGAAAGATACTCGAACATGATAGTCCGACTCGCCTGAGAAACCGAACTGTACTGCCCGGTCTCGACGAGATACCGAAGTAACGTCTTCACCTCCTCAGACCGCGTGTTGATGACGGTCGGGTCGCTCTCCGTTTCCTCCATGACCGACTCGAGTACGTTCCTGTCGACGCTCTCGGACTCGATGTCGGTTTCGAGGATATCGATAAACCACTGTTCCTCCGTGTTCTCGTGGGGACCTTTCACCACTATCAGCGGGTCGGGATCCGCGAGGTCCTCTCGGTCCCGGCTAACCCTGGCTCGCGTGCTAAAGATCTCTTTCGTCTCCCTGTCGGTAATCTGAATGCTGATCTCCTCCTGCTCGGGGTCCGGGGGCAGATTGGTTTCGGAGGTGACGTATTCGTCGGACATACACGGTGGTATGTGTTTCCAAGTCGCCAAATAAAGTCTTATCGTGTGCTAACAGGGATATGTCAGTCGAGAGCGGGTCTCCGAAGAGCGTCAGCCGGATACAGCGGCGATTCGCGCCGAATCAGGGTCAGGGAGCGACTTCCGTGTCTTTGGTGATGACGTTCCACTCGTCAGGGTCTATCACGTTCCCGTCGAACGAACTGTGTTCCGGGTACGCGGTGAACACGAGGATGTCCACCCTATCGTCGAGGTAGTCCACGAGGGTCGCCAGATTCTCCTCCGTGAGACCGCCGAGTTGGTCTAACAGCATGACCGGGACGTCGTCGGCGACTTCGAACGCCTCGTGGCCGGCGAGCGCAGCGACGATCCCGAGCAGTTCCAGTTCCCCTTCGCTCAACGCGTCGATGCTCGCTTCGCGACCGTTTCTGGCGACGACGAGGTCGAAGGTGCTGGTCAGTCGCGCCGTCTCGAAACTCGTATCGAACCGGTCGAGCAGGTCGGCGATAGCGTCGTCGAACGCGTCGCGTGTCCGCCGCTTGATCTCCTCTTTCCGGTTCCGGAGCGATTCGATCTCCGCTTCGAGTTCTTCGTACTCCGTTTCGAGGACGGATCGCCGTTCTGCCTGCCGTTCGGCCCGCTCTAACTCCTCGCGTTTCTCGTCCAGTTGCGTCTCCGTGTGCTTTATCTCGCTTTTGATCTCCGTGAGTTCGTCGCTGTGCTCGGAAACGGAGTCGTTCAGGTCCGCTATTCGCTCGTCGAGGCTTTCGAGACGCTCGGTCGCCGATTCGAGGCTCTCGCGGCGGTCGGCGAGTTTCGTTTCGAGGTCGTCGATCTGCCGTTCGAGGTCGTCGCGACGGCGACCGGCTTCTCGGATCTCGTCCTGTTTGCGTTCGAGTTCCTCCGCGCGTTCGTCGTATTCGGCGGCCTCCGCCTTCAACTCGGAGATTCGCTCGCTCAGATCGTTTAGGTTGTCACGGAGTTCGTCCTCGGAGGTCTCCCCGCCACAGACCCAGCAGTTGAACTGGTCTTCGAGGAGGCCGTGGTCGACGTTCGTCAGGAGGTCGCCCCGGTCCTCCTCGAGTACCCGTTTGTTCACCGAATAGACCGACTGGAGAAGATCGACATCGCCCTGAATCGATTGCTGCTTCTCGCGGGCCTCGGCGAGTTCGGCGGTTACGTCCTCGTCGGGAACTGAGAGCGATTCGTACTCCTCACGGACCTCCTCTAGCTTGTTCTGTATTCGCGTTACGGAATCGGACAGTTGCTCTTTCCGCTGTTCCGTCTGAGACAGTTCCGCCTGGAGTTTGCTCAGTTGCTCTCGGTCAGAATCCTCGTCCCGTTCGTCCGTCTGGTCCAGTTCATCGCGAGTCGCTTCGAGGTTGTCAAGTTCGTTCGCGAGTTGTGTCACGTCTTCCTGGAGACTGGGGAGTCGGCGGGCGGCCTCTTGTGCCTGTTCGAGTTCCCGTTCGATGCTGGACCGTTCGGCTTTCCTGTCGGCGATTTCGGCTTCGATGTTCTCGAAATCCAGCGGCTTCGCGAGTAGCTCCTCCAGATTATCGCCCCGACGGACGACCTGGCGGATCGCATTGTCCTCGTCGAGAAACGCGTACAGGTCAGCGCGGATCCGGTCGTACTCGTCGTCAAGGAACGGCTCCCCGTTACGGACAACGGTGTCGTTGCGACGTTCGAGTTCGACGGAGTACTCCCCCTCCGGCGTTTCTAGATCGACACGTCCGGAGGTCTCACCTTCGGTTAGCGGCGTCTCGGTCCCCATCGAAGTCTCGATAGCCTTCAAAAAACTAGATTTCCCCTGCCAGTTCGCACCCTGAACGACGTTTCTCCCGGGGCGGATATCCGCGGACCCGCTCCGTATGCCGGCTATATTTTCGGACTCGACGGTCCATTCCATACAGGGTATTCGGTCGCTACTCGTTAAGGTTTACTGTTATTATTATCTTACATATCAAAACCCCAATCGTGGTCACCGTGATGCGGAATATACAGCATCTATAGCCGTATAACCAGGTATTTAGAGAGATATAAAATATTATATTTCCCCGGGACCGGAAAGCGAACTGGGAATATTACCGGAGCTGAAGCGCTCAAAATTGAATTAGTAGTGAATACTTTAACGCCTCCCGTCCGACAACCTTTTTGTCAGTAGAGGCGTTCATCCGGGCACAGAATCCGACGCAGTAGTACTCTATCAAGGACAATGAGCTGTAAAATCGACACGGTCGTACAGAAACACGATCTCGACATCTCGCAGGCCGGGTACGGAGATATCGACGAGTATCTCCTCCAGCGCTGGACGGGCGAGGACGGGCGGCCAGCCGAGGGGTATCGCTCACTCACTGAGTGGTTCAACAAACGCCTACTCAAGCGGGTGTACGACGAACACAACCGGCAGACGACGGGCGTCAAGTTAGAGAGCGAATACGACGTGTTACAGTCGAAAGACGAACTCACGAGACAGGAGTTGGAGGACGACCTCCGCACAACGGGGATCGACGCCGACGAGGTGACGGCGGACATGATCTCGTGGAGTACGATGCGACACCACCTCAACGACTGTCTGGACGGTACCAAAGAGATGGAAACGGCGGACTCGGACTGGGAACGCAAGAGCGTCGAAATAGCCAGCGAGCAGGTAGAGGAGAAAGCCGTCGAGGCGGTTCGGTCGCTCTCGTCGAAAGGTGAGATCGCCGACTCCGGAGAACCCGGCATCGCCGTAAACGTGAATCTGTCCTGTCCCGAATGCCACGTCCAGACGCCGTTTTCCAAAGCAGTCGAACGGGGATACGTCTGCGGGGACCACGCTCACGATGACCCGGAAAACGGGGACGGCGAGCCAACGCGATCGCTTTAGATTAGCATCGGTAGCCAGGTTTCACGTTAGCTGTTCCAACCAACCTCCTGTGGTCTCCGCAATCAGACGGACTGACACGCTACCCGTTGACGGTGATTATCAGGACGCCGGCGATGACAGCGACCGACGCGGCGACGAGCTTCCACGTTACCCGTTCGAGTCGGTCGGGCATGAAAACGGCAGACAGCAACACGACCCACAGCGTGTTCGTGATGACGATCGGCGTGACGATACTTACTGGTGCGATCTCTAGTGCGCCGTAGTACCCTAGGAGGAACAGTGTATTTGCGATTCCTGCAAGCAGGAACCACCGCATACCGCCGTTGCGGAGCATCGACCGGTCCGGCAAACTGTTTCGCGACCGGAGATAGAGCGTGAATCCCAGGATCGCCGCGCTCGTTTTGACGACGAGCCCGACGGGTGCGGGCGTCCCTTCCTCGAACGCGAATTTGGCGAAGACCGGTTCTAATCCGTACGCGAACGCCGCTCCCAGCGGGATCACCAGCCCTATCAGGAGTTCCGACTTCGCCAGGTCGTCCGGGTTCTCGTTATTTGTTTCCCACGCGATGGCGATAATGCCGCCCATCACCAGCAGAATACCCGCGAGATGCAACACGGTCAACTGTTCGTCGAGCAGCAGGATCCCGAATACCGTCGACGTGAGAGCCCACGCCGCCACGATAGGCGTCGTCCGACTCGCTCCGATGCGGTTGATACTCGTGTACGTTAGCAGTCGCCCGAGCAACGTTCCGACGAGTCCGGCGGCCATAAACCAGATCCCGGAAACGTACGTGAGGCCGTACTCCGGATAGTACGCGACGCCGACGAGCGGAAGGAGAACGACCACGTTCACGCCGATGACGACGACGACCGCCTCGTTCGCGTTTCCCTCGTCGGTTCCCATCCTGATGAACAGGTTCTGGGAGGCGATAGCCAACGCGGCACCGAGCGTCATCACAACGGCGAGGAGTGTCGTCGGATCTACCATCGTATTTGGTTTCTTCTTCGGCTTGGGATTTTATGGCTGTCAGATCCTGTACGAAACGGCGGGGTCGAGATACCCGTTAGCTGTTCACTTGTCTCCCGGATCCGACGGCGGTTTCGCTTTCCCGCGGGACCGTCACGGTATCGTTAGTCGTCCCCGGTAACTTCGTTGCTCCCCTTCCCTGCGTCAGGGCTTTGGAGCACAGTTTCGTCGGTTTCCGGCCCGATCGGCTCGGCGCGAACGCTCGATACCTTGAATTCGGGGATACCCGCCTGCGGGTCGAACGTCTCTTGTGTGAGCGTGTTCACCGCCCCGGCCGCGAAGTGCATCGGAATGAACAGCGTTCCTGGACCGACGCGGTCTGTCACCTGCGCTTTGACGATTATCTCACCGCGGCGGGAGCCGACGCGAACGTATTCGCCGTCCGAAACGCCGAGATCGGCGGCCGTGTCCGGATGGACTTCGACGAAACTCTCGCCGACGTGGCTCATCAGTCCCTCGACGCGACGGGTTATCTGACCGGTGTGCCAGTGATACAGCACCCGGCCAGTCGTGAGCGTGAGCGGGTACTCCTCGTCGGGAACCTCGCCGGGATGACCGCTGTCAGCGGGGACGAAGCGTGCCAGCCCGTCGTCGAAGTTGAACTCCCCGTCATCATAATCGTAGAGATACGGCGTCCCGGCGTGGTCTTCGTCCCAGCAGGGCCACTGAAGACCGTGTTGGTCCCCCGATTCGAGCCGGTCGTAGCTGACGCCGCCGTATATCGGGGCGAGGTCGCTTATCTCGTCCATGATCTCCCGCGGGTGGTCGTAGTCCCAGCCGTATCCCATCCGGTTTGCCAGCGCCTGCGTGATCTCCCAGTCCTGTCGAGCGTCTCCCGGCGGGTCGGCCACGCCGCTGACCCGCTGGATTCGCCGCTCAGTGTTCGTGAACGTCCCCTCTTTCTCCGGCGACGTCGCCGCAGGGAGGACCACGTCGGCGTGGTCCGCCGTCTCTGTCATGAAGATATCCTGGACGACGAGGAAATCGAGTTCCTGCAGCGCCTCCTCGGCGTGCTGGAGGTCAGGTTCCGAGAGCGCCGGGTTCTCGCCGACGACGTACAGTCCGCGCAGGTTCCCATCGTCGGCTTCGGAGAGCATCTCCGGGACCTTCAGCCCCGGTTCTTCCGGCGGCCGTTCGCCCCACTCGGCCGCGAATTTCTCGCCGACCTCGTCGTCGGCGGGGTCCTGGTATCCCGGGAGACTGCCCGGCAACGTTCCCATGTCTCCGCCGCCGCCCTGTACGTTGTTCTGCCCGCGGAACGGGGAGAGTCCCGCACCGGGTTTCCCGACCTGCCCGAGCGTGAGCGCCAGGTCCGTGAGCGCGAGGAGGTTCTGGGTCCCGTTGCTCTGTTGAGTCATCCCCATCGCCCATCCGAAGACGACGCTGTCGGCTTCGGCCAGCGTCTCGGCCGCCGATTTCAGTTCCTCTGGCGGGATACCGGCCATCTCCTCCACCATCTCGGGGGTGTACGACTGGACTTTCTCCCTGACGCGTTCGAATCCGGTCGTGTTCCGCTCGATGAACGCCTCGTCGTGGAGGTCCTGTTTAATGATGTACCGGATGAGGCCGTTGATCCAGGTCACGTCGTACCCTGGTGTCGTCCGCGTGAACTGGTCCGCGTGCTCGGCGATTCCGACCTTCCGCGGGTCGAACACCACTAGATCGGCCCCGTCGCGGACGTTCTGTTTGATCCGGGTCGCGAGTACCGGATGGGATTCCGTAGTGTTAGAGCCGGTGATTAGATAGGCGTCGGCCTCGCCGATGTCCTCGTTGATCCGATTCGTCATCGCGCCGTAGCCGAGCGTCTGTTGCAGTGCCGCGACCGTCGACGAGTGACAGAGCCGTGCGCAGTTGTCGATGTTTTTCGTCCCCAACACCTGACGGGCGAACTTCTGGACGAGGTAGGCCTCCTCGTTGCTTCCTTTCGAGGACGCGAGACAGCCGAGCGCGTCGATTCCGTGCTCGTCCTGGATATCACGTAGTTCGGCTGCAACGTAGTCGAGCGCCTCATCCCACCCGACGCTCTCGAATTCGCCGTCCTCGTTGCGGACGAGCGGTTCGGTGAGCCGACCCTCGCTGTTGGCGAACTCGTGACCGAACTTTCCTTTCACACAGGTCGAGAAGTTGTTCGCCGGAGCCGAATTGGGGTCGTCGACGGGCCGAACGCCAAGGCTCTCACCGTCCTTGCCGACCATCTCGAAGCGACAGCCGACCGCACAGAACCCGCAGGTCGTCTCCTCGGTGTCGAGGCCGCGCTTTCTGTAATCGCCGACCGCCGTCGCGATGTCGAACAGGCGGCCTTCCGGGATCGCGCTCGCGGCGACGTTCTCTGCGGTGTGTTCGCCGAACAGCAACGCCTTCCGGCCGTAGTCCTCGGCGAGGTCGATCAGACCGCGCTTGCTTCGCGCCACGAACCGAGCCAGCCCGGTTTTCGTTTCGATGCTGGAGCGGGTAACGCCCGTGTCCGGCCCGCCACTGCGGTTGGGTGCGGTCGTGTCGTCGAGCGTCTCGACGTCGTCCGCCTCGATCACCGTCCCGACGGAGTTTCGCTGGGTGAACCCGGGCAGCGGAAGCGTCGTCGTCTCTCCCATCCCTTTCTCCGTCAGCGCCCCGGTCGGACAGACGGTAGCGCAGTGTCCACAGGAGACACACGTCGAATCCCCCATCGTTTCGGCGTCGGACTGGAACCCGATCCGGGTGTCCTCGCCCTGCCCTTCGATACGGAGTACGCCCTCGACCTGCACGTCGTTACAGCCCTCGACGCACCGGTTACAGAGGATGCACTTGTTGCGGTCTATCTGGATGAACGACGACGTGTCGTCTATTGGCTCGTACTCATCGCGGTCGTCGAACACCCCGTAACGGGGGTGGTCGACACCCTCGCTAATGGCCGCGTCCTGAAGCTCACATCGGCCGTTTCCGTTACAGGTCGTGCATCGAAGGTTGTGATTCGAGAGGACGAGGTCGAGGTTGACGCTTCGACTCTCCTCGGCGTCGGGCGTATCCGTCTCGACCGTCAGACCGTCCTCGGCCGGGAACGAACAGGACGGAACGAGCCCGTACTCCTCCGTCTCGACCATGCAAGTGCGACACTCGCTTCGGGGGCCGATCTCGTCGCTTCCGTCCCCCTCCCGGTCGTAGTGACAGAGCGCGGGGACATCGGCGTCGTCCTCGACGCCGTCAGCGCCCGGATCGACGCGTACGGTCTCGTCGTCGACGGCCTGCATGGCGTCGATAACTGTCGATCCGACCGGTACCGTGACCAGGTCACCGTTCACCGTGACTGTCGTCGGGCCGGAGCCGTCGGTTCCGACGTCGGGGTCGTTCGCCGTGCCGGTTTCGAACTGCGCCGTGACTGGCGTGTTGTGCTGTGGGTCTTCGAGGTCCGGGACGCCCGGAAGTGGTTCGTCGGAACTCGTGGAATCGTCAGTACTCATAGTTTCTCCGTACAGGTACCGCTCGGACAGCGGCCGTTCGCGTGGGCCTTGAACTCGGGTTCGAACTGGTCGATCGCCGTGACGACGGGTCGCGGTGCGTGGGCACCGGTCTTGCAGTTGCTCGTCCGCTGCATGACGCGGCCGAGTTCGCGTATCTTGGCCGTCTCGAACGACCCCCGGTACACCTCGCGCAGGAGTTCGGTGAGCTGTTGAGTGCCTTCCCGACCCGGAACGCACCGACCGCTGTTTTCCGCGGCCGCGAAGCGGGCGCGTTCACCCGCAGTCGCGACGGTACAGCGCTCGTCGGACAACAGTTCGACGACCCCGTCCGTTCCGAGGCCGGCGGCGGCAAGCGACTGCGCGGTCGGTGCCACGTCGAGGTCTCGGGTAATGCCCCCGAGAACGCCACCGACGCACGCCATCTTGAACGGTCCAGTCATCCGAACGGCCTCGCGAACCGCGCCCATGCTTCCGGTGGAATCCAACTCCACAGTCGCCCGATCTGTCACGTCACCAGTCACGGTCACGAGTCGCGTGCCGGGGTCGGCCGCCGCCGGATCGAACGCGTCCGGGTCCCGGATCGCGTACTGCACCTGCGCGAACGTTCTCGGCGTGTGAACCACCGTCGGACGACCGTACAGCCCGTACTCCGCAGGTGACGGTGGCTGAATTCGGGGTTCGATCCGGTCGGCCCCTTCCATCGCTTCCAACGCGGCGGTCGGTCCGCCGGCGCGATACTCGTCAGGGCCGGCGACGAGTTGTGGGACCACGGACAGTTCGGTGTCAGCTGCCTCGATCGCGCGCTCAAGATGCCGCTGGAGACCGGTGTCCGACTCGGGAACGTAGATTACCGCGTCGTCGGCACCGACGTACTCGGCGACGGCCGCGACGCCGTCGAGAACCGACAGCGGCGCTCCGGCAAGTAGCGTGCGGTCCGCTCGCGTCCGTCTATCCGCGTCGTTCGCGTTAACGACGAGGACGGGATCGCCGTCAGTTTCCCGCACTCGCTCCCACGCGTCGGTGACAGCTTCGTCCTCGGTAGCGTCGCCCCGACCGCGGCCGAGTAAGCCGATATCGGCGGCGACGCCCGCGCCTCGACTCGTCGAAACGAAATCGTGGTCGCTCGGATCGAGAGGGTCTGCCCAGCCACACGGTCCGAGAATTCGTCTCCGGCCGACGCTCAGCAGGCCATCAGTCGGGACGGGTAGCGTCGATACGTCCCGGTCGTGCTCGACGACGCCGTCCGCACCGTCGGGGAGGATACCGGGCCCATCGCCAAGGTGGTCTGGTCCGTCGGCAGGGATGTCCTGACCGTGGGCATCTCCGTCAACGCCTCCTGTCGCCAGTTCACCGGACTCCGCATCGGCGACGATAGACCGTACCGTCGACGGGTCCGGGTCGGCGTAAAACCAGGTCCGACCACCCGCGGTTACGAGGACGAGCGGTTCGAGTTCGGTGATTCCAGTCGGCCCGGTCCGGACGACTGCAACAGTGTCAGCAGCGTCGCGAGCAGCGGTTAGCACTCCGGGTTCACGGCCCCACGGCACGTCTGACGAAATACGCACGACTGGTGAGCGGCCGTCCGTTCCCGATTTACCCATTATCACTCTTCCAAAGCAGTTCAAGAGTTAAAGCTTACCGTACCGGGTATACTGAGTGTCCCGAAATATGAGGTCACGTTTCTGTGATCGTTTCGCTACTCTCACCACATTCGGAACCACGAGGGTAGTATGGAATTGACTAATCGGCAGGAACTGCGTCGGTCAGGTCTCGGATCCGAAGAGTACAGGCACGGCGGACTCTATACATCGCCCGATGGCAAATCCCCGATTCGACGAACTCAGAGAAGAGGCAGCAGCGGCAGTCGGTGACGACGACCTTCGCTCCGTCTACACCGGTCTCATCCACGAGGACGGGCAACACGAGTACTACTTTGGGAACGACACGGAAGAGGCAGCGGAGTTGCGGGAAACGGCCGCGGTTCAACTCGGGATGATGCTCCGCGTCCTCGCGGACCGGTCCGATAGTAGCATCGACGAAATAACTGACCTCGCGGTTGAGCGCGCTGAGGAGATGCAGTTACGGTGAACGAACGGTTCTCTCGCTTCCAGACACCCCAGGCAACGAGTGAACGGGCGTTACCCCACACCCCAGATAACGAGTGAAAAACTGGATGACAACACCCCAGACAACGAGTGAAAACCGTGCGTGTATTCGCTTCAAACGGTAAATTACGCCGGTTACACACCCCAGACAACGAGTGAAGAGAACGAGCACACACACCCCAGGTAACGAGTGAAAACGCAAATAGGTACATCGGTGGATCAGACGATCAGAGTGATTACGGAAAAATAAACAAACAGGGCAAAGCCAACAAGAGTGATCACGACACAGATAGCTAGAGCAAATATAATAGAGACAGCTATGTGGGTACACTTAAACGATCAAAACCGGCAAGACGAACCACGCCGCTAACGCTTGCTACGCGTTATTATATATCTAGGTGTACAAGCAATACATACATACATACAGTGTCAGTAGAAGCCTCAGTACGGCATGTTTCGATTATATCGGCTCTAGAGTCCTACCCTTTATATAATAATCGTGCTTGCATCATGAGTTGCCCGGTGGCGACTCTCCCCGTTTTCACTCGTTGTCGGGGGTGTGCGTATGAAGTGGTTCTTATACTACTCTCCGGGTATAGCGACGCAAAACGGTAGGATAGCCGTTTTCACTCGGTACGAGGCACCGGGGTTTTATACTTCACCGCCGTGACGGGTCAGCTATGACGGATCGTGAACTCACCGAATACAACGGCGATGACCTGTTCGCGACGGGTGATATCTTCGCCCGCCGTGAACTTCTCCGGGTCGGTCACGTTCCCGACCGGGACCGGATCGTCGGCCGCGACCAGGAGCTACAGAGCGTCGGGCAGGCGCTCGGCCCGGCGACGGACGGCGGCCCACCGTCGAACGTCGTTATATACGGAAAAACCGGGACCGGAAAGAGCCTCGTCGCCCGGCACGTCACACAGCGGGCCAGCCGGACCGCCGTTCAAAACGACGTCGCGTTCTCCCACGTCTACGTCGACTGTTCGGATGCGGACACCGAAACGCGAGTCGCACGCGAGATCACGACTCAACTCGCGGCTGAAAACGACGATACTCCCGATATTCCCCAACAGGGTATCGGCGCGAACGAGTACTACCGGTACCTCTGGGACCTCCTCGAATCACGCGATACCTGCATCATTCTTCTCGACGAGATCGACATCCTTCGGGACCAAGACGTCCTCATGCAACTATCGCGAGCCGAGGAGACCGGAAAGACGGACTGTTATCTGGGTGTCATTTCGATCAGTAACAAGATCGAATTCCGTGACCGCCTGAGCGAGCGTATCGATTCGAGTTTGCAGGACGAGGACATCATCTTTCAGCCCTACGACGCCGGCCAACTCCGAACTATCCTCGAAAACCGCCGCGACGCGTTTCAGGAGGGGGTCCTCGCCGACGCCGTGATTCCGAAGGTCGCAGCGCTGGCCGCACGCGAACACGGGGACGCTCGAAAGGCGATCAACATCCTGCAGAAAGCAGGCGAACTCGCCGAGCGGGAGAACGACGATTACGTTACCGAAGACCACGTCGAGCGTGGCCAGCAGAAAGCGGAGGTACAGCGGTTCCAGGAACTCGTGTCGGGGTCTACGCCTCACGTCAAGTATCTACTCCGCTCGTTGGCTCAACTCACCGAGAACCATCAGAGCGACGCGTTCGCGACCGGCGAGATATACAGCGTGTACCGCGACATCGCCGCAAACGAGGGAAGCGATCCGCTCAGCCAGGACCGCGTGTATCGTCTTCTCAAAGAGCAGTCGTTTCTCGGGGTTACGGAGTCCAGACACACCGGTGGCGGGAAAAGCGAAGGAAGCTATCTAGAACATCGCCTCATGCGAGGGACCGATATCGTTCTTCAGGCGCTTGACGAGCAGTAGAACTCGGACTGACCATTTGGTCGGTTCTCTCGCACAAGGACGTAGTTCCTGGGACAATGATCGGTTCCCTCGTACAGGGTCGTGATCCATACCTCTTCGACGGAGCCGTGGCTCACTGTAGAACGTTCGGATACCGTGATTCGGCGCACATCTGAACCACACCAATTAGTAGTTGATACGTTCGACGTCAATGAATTCGTTCGAGTAACCCGTTGTCCGTTCGATAGGCGAATTCCACGGCGGCCGCTCCGAGCAGGATACAGAGTAACAGAACACCGTACAGATACAGATGTACTGGGCTGTTCGGCGACATCGTCCTATTGATGAGGAACATCCCAAGCACATACGCCAATCCCCCACCGATTCCCAAATTTGAAAGCGATATTTGACTCGCTATAGCTATCCCGACACCGACCCCGCCCGCAACTAGCAGGACGAGAGCTATCGTCAGGCTATCCCCGATCTGCTCTCCGATAGACACCCAGTAGACGTTGTTCGGCGGCCAGAGAAGATAGCAAGAAACAAAAAGCACCGTCGTACTCACGAAGATTTCCGTGATTCGACGGTTCATACGTTCGTATTGCCGTAATCTATTATAAACTCTCGGACCAGTGAGTTAAAAATGGAGATTGTGCGAAATCCATCGCTGCCGTGGACGCTTCCCGTCAATCGGAGACGCCATGAACCGACCCCGATACAGTTCCTTCGACGAAGGTTCGCAGGAAACTCGTGTCGTATACGGATGAAAGATGTCGAAGCGATTTCTTGGCCTCGTCCAGTCGCTTTTCAGCGTGCTGGCGAAGTTCCCTTTCCTCGGAACCCTGGAACACGGCAAGAACGTCTCTCCCTCCCGAACCGAACGTTAATTGTATCTGATGTCCCGTAGCGAATCCACGCCCGACCGTCGCGAAGTGCTGCCGGTGGGTACTATCGACCCCGGCGAGCGTCGCTCCGATAACGGCCGCACCTTCACCGAGAACGCCCGCCGTGTCGTCGAGAAACGAACGGCAGTCAGGGGCTGTCGGGGTTGATGAGTAGTTAGTACTGAATGCGCCGATGACCGACTCCTGAACGGCGGTAAGCGTCTCGAAACACGCTCCGAGGTGGGCGTTGTTGATCTCACTAAGCGCCGAGTACGCCGACGTGTACAGGTAGTCACCGGAAAGTAACGCGGACATCGGCTCCCGCGTCAACGAGTGAGCTATCCCGTCGTCGAATTGGATCAACAGTTCGCTCCGCAACCGACAGTACCCCCGGAGTAGTTCGACCGCCGTTGCCGCCGGGAGGACTGTCCCGGGATCTCGGGAAGCGGGAGTCGCTATCGATTCGAACGAAAGCATCAGTAGCTGACCGTACTTCCGGTCGTCGTACTCGTCGACCGTCTCCCGGGCCGCTGTTAATCGGCCTTTGTCCGCGGGTTTCAGCACACTTTCGAGATGGCTGTCGATTTCGGCTCGCAGCTCAGTGAGAGAGCGTTCGTAAGTCATTGTTGTCAGTCGTCTGTTGCTGTTGGCTCACCACCAGGGTCGTCGACGGCTACGTCCGAACCCGCTTCCGTGAGGTCGTTCTCCCGCCACGTCCCGCGCTGATACCACGCGTAAGCGATCACCGCGCCGGCCACGTTCGATATCGCGAACGAGAGCCAGATACCCGTCTCGCCGATGACGCCGGCTGAAACCCACGCGATCGGGAACCGTATCACTCCGAGCATCAGCACGGAAATCGCCGCCGCTGTGAGGGTCTTCCCGGCACCGCGGAAGCTTCCCGTGTAGGCGCGCATGATCCCGATGAATCCGAACGACAGCGCGACGTACCGCAGGAACTCCGCAGAGATATCGACCACCTCGGAGTTAGTCGTAAACACGTCGGCGATAGGGGCCGCGGCGAACCAGACGACGATCCCCGCGACCGTGAGGATGCCGAAGAGGGTTTTCGCCGCAAGCGCCGCTGCCTGTTCGGCGCGGTCTGGCTTGCCCGCACCCATGTTCTGCCCTGTCATCGTCTCGACGCCGCGGGCGACTGCGATCGCGGGGAGGAAGATAACCGAGAAGACGCGCGTGCCGATCCCGTACGCGGCGACGACCGGATCCGGAAAGAGCGCGACGATGAACAACAGGAGATTCATCGACAACGCCCGTCCTGTCCCTTCTACAGACGCGGGAAGGCCGATCCGAACGAGACGGCGGAGGTACGAGAGATCGGGCACCATATCCCGAAGGTGGATCTGGACGCCACGCGTCCCGCGGAACATGATCGCCAGTCCGACGACCAGCGCGAGGCCGCGCGAAAACACCGTCGCGATCGCCGCTCCTTCGATACCGAGTTCGGGGAACGAAACCGTCCCGACGATCGGCGCGTTCTCGACGACGGTCCACCCGAAGATCAGGAACGGGTCGATGATGATGTTGAGGACCACCGAGCCGAACATGACGAGCATGGGGGTTATCGTGTCGCCGTAGCCCCGCATGAGCGCGACGAACACGAAAAACCCGAACATGAACAGCAGGCCCAGCGAGATGACTTCCATGTAGCTCGACGCCATCGGCAGCACGTCCTCAGAGGCGCCCATAACTTCGAGGAACTCCTCGACGAGGAAGTACCCGACTCCACCGAGGAGTATCGACGCGATGATGGCGAACGTCACGGTCTGTGACGCGGCGTACTCGGCCTCTCGTTCATCGCCAGCGCCCGTATACTGTGCGACGAGGACGCTTCCAGCGACCGAAATCCCCATTCCGAGCGAGATGAGCAGAAACACCATCGGGAACGCGAAACTGATCGCCGCCAGCGCGTCGGTGTTGTACTGACCGAGCCAGAACGTGTCCGCGAGGTTGTACGCGGTCTGAAAGAGGTTCGTGACGACGATCGGCATCGACAGGAAAAAGAGCGGCTTTCCGATGCCGCCGGACGTGAGGTCGAACTCTTCACGACCTTTGAATAGCGACCCGATCCGACTGCGGACACCCATCAGTACGGTACCTCCGCTGTCGTTTCGCCGATCAGATGCGTCTCGACGTACTCGATCATCATCTCGTCGAGTCTCTCGACCGAACAGTCGACTGCGACTCCTCTCGTCCGGGCTCCAGTGATCGCCGTCGTGAGGAACTCCGCGACGAGTTCGTGTTCGATGCTGTCGTCGAATTCACCCGTTTCTATCCCGTCCGCCAAGATATCCTGAATCCGACCGAGCAGGGCTTCGTCGAACTGGATAAGCTTGGCCTGAACACCCTCGTTGTAGGGTGCCTGAGCCTTCACCTCTAGCATCGCGGTGCGAAATTCCGTTCCCGGAACAGCGTCACCGTCCGCGAGCAGCGTATCGAACAGTGAACGGAGTTGCTCGCGAGCGGTTTCACCGGACACGGTCTCGATCTGGGCCATGTATCTGTCGTAGAGGTGATCGAGAAACGCGGTGAACAGTTCCTCTTTCGTGTCGTAGTGGTAGTGTATCGAGGCTTTACTCCTCTCCGCTTCGGTGGCGATGTCCTGTAGTGTGAGATCGGCGTAGCCACGCTCGCAAAGTGCGCGGTATGTCGCGTTCAGTATCTCGGTTCGTGGTTCCTCGTCCATCTCAGTTAGTACGACCACTTACTAACCAGTCAGTCAAAAGCCTTTGGAACGACCGTAGTCTTAACTGGGGCTCGTAGCGGTTCCCCCGAGGCGACAAACTGAGCAATCGGTCCGGTGGCCGGCTATCGGATGCAGTTCAAAACCGTTATCTACCGTACGATAGTCCCATTACGTAATGGCCGATCCGCCGGAACGACCAGTCTCTAACCCGGACGAGGAGATAATGCGCGCTACATACCGGGCACTTCGCGAGTACGGGTACGCTGATCTCACGATCAAGCGGATCGCCGAGGAGTACGGGAAAACGACCGCCGCAGTTCACTACCACTACGACACGAAAGAGGACCTGCTGGCGGCGTTTCTGGACTTTCTCCTCGGTCAGTTCAGGGACGCGGTTCACGAGGTCGAAACGACCGATCCGAAGCAGCGATTGGCTCTCCTACTGGACAAACTCCTCGTCGACCCCGAGGACCATCAGAACCTTCTGATCGCGATGCTCGAAATGCGGAGTCAGGCCCCGTACAAGGATACGTTCAGCGAGCGATTCGAACAGAACGACGAGTACATTCGGTACATGCTCAAAACGGTGATCGACCAGGGGATCGAGGAGGGCGTGTTCAACGATGTCGACGCAGAACACACCGCCCGGACGCTTATGACTATCGTCGACGGCGCTCGAACCCGCACGGTCGTACTCGACGACACTGATGTACTCGCAACGGCGAGAGAGAGCGCCGACGAGTACCTTACCGCCGTACTGTTGCGCGAAGATGGATAGTCCGTGCTGACGGGACGAAGCGACGTATCCGGAGTTCCTCCGAACTTCCGGGGATACGTCCGTCCGCACCGGTTTAGTAGGTTCCTCCGAAGATAGCTGCTATCAGTTCCAGCGCGTTTTGCTACTACTGATCATCTGCTCTCGTCGGGGATGCTCCGTCTCGCTCGCCTAGTTCTGTCGTACACCAGTGACAGAACTCGATGTCGCTATCGAGTTCCTTCCCGCAGTGAGGACAGTGCGTCAGTTCTCCATCTTCGGTGGGTGTCAACCTATCGAGCGCGTTCTGGGCGTGAGCGAGGAAATACGCGTCGAGGACGCTCATTCCGCCCACGACGAGGGTCGGTGCGACCGCTAGGGGATCGACCGCGTTACCGTTCGCAAGCGCGTCTAATGCCGCCGGGTCGACGAAGAGGGTAGTGACGCCGAACAGGACAGCGAGCCATCCCAGCGCACGCCGCCATCGTTGGAGATATATATGGCCGAGCCCTGTGGCGAGCGCTGCGAGCAGTGCCGCGAGCCACGGACGTTTTTCTGAAGCTGACTGGCTCATA
The DNA here is from genome assembly GCF_004762015.1 of Halostella pelagica. Taxonomy (NCBI): domain Archaea; kingdom Methanobacteriati; phylum Methanobacteriota; class Halobacteria; order Halobacteriales; family Natronoarchaeaceae; genus Halostella; species Halostella pelagica. The sequence goes on along the minus strand of NZ_SJES01000006.1, from coordinate 47,498 downwards.
CGTTGACTAACCAGTTAGTTAGCCATAAGTCTTGTTCACGTCGGCCCCGATATCTGACGATACCGTCGTTATCTGTACGCTCGGTTTGTGCCATCCTATCGGCAGCAAATGCTCAGCGCTCCTACCCGTCGACGATAAATGCGTAGCGCTCAATACACTCGCTGCCTTGAGGGAAACCAGTGGTTCTGGACTTCGTCAAAGGGTTGCTGCTTGACCCGTTCGCCGTGATGAACACGGTCGGACTGGTCGCGTTCGCGTTGGTAGGTGCGTCCAAGGCGATACGCGAGGAGTTCGACCTGTTCGGCGTGACCGTCGTTGGACTCGTAACGGCGTTTGCTGGCGGGGCGACGCGGGACGTCCTCGTGAACCGGATTCCGTTGGCCCTCAGGTCGTTAGGCGAGATCAGTCTCGGGATGCTGGGCGTGGGCCTGGCAGTCGGTCTAAGTGTCGTGTTCGACTCGCCGGACGACCACGCGGGAACGTTGATATCCGATGCGATCGGGCTCGCTGCGTTCACCACGGCTGGTGCCATCGTAGCGACCGACGCCGGTGTCTCGGGTTTCGGTGTCGTCGCCATCGCGACGATAAACGCAGTCGGTGGGGGCGCGTTCGCCGACATCCTGCTGGACCGGTCTCCCTTTATCCTGTTTGACGACTTCTACGCGAGCTGTGCAGTGCTCGGTGGAAGTACCTATTGGACACTGGTCGCTATCGATGCGTCCGCGAGCGCCGCTGCGATGGTATGTGCTGCCGTTACGGTCGGAGTACGGTTGGCTGCGGTAAACTTTGGCTGGACTCTCCCGACGGCGCAGATGTTGGACGTGGCTTCCGAAAACCTCGGTCGGAGAAGATAAGTCGCATCACGAGCAGTGGTAATCCTCGAAACAGCGTCCTCCAGTCATCGGAACACCTCCGACCGGCGGCACACCTTCGATCGCGTTCTCGATATATCATTGTGGTGGGACGGCTCAGAGCGCGAGCTTAGATCACGCCCGGCGGTCAATCGTCGAGGCGAAAAACAGCGTCTCGAATCGGTTTCGCTCCTCGTCTCCGTTGCGGGCCGGTTCCAGACAGACCTCGTTCAGTACCGCCTCGTGTTCCGCGCTCAGCTCTAACAGGTCCTGATCGTCGATATCCTCTCGGTCCAACTCGGGCGGGAAATCGTCGCTCTGTTCTATGTAGTAGTAGAGGACGGGCCCCTCGCCGTCATCCTGGAGGAACGCGGCTTCCGTGTAGACCTCCTCTAAGTCCAGGCCACGCTCGAACAGTTCCTGTCTGTCATCAAGCGAGTCGAAGTAATCGCGAAGCTGGTCCACTTTTTCCGGATCGACGCGCCGTTTGGAGAGAATGGCATCGACCATGCATAGATCCGGCATCTTATGTATTAATATAAATGTTCTACAACCGCGTTCGAAAACCCGAGCACTAGATCGACAACGTATCTCTCGTATGAGTCAGACTTTTCGCCGCCAAGGTACTCAGATGACCGTATGGTACCGAACGGGGATACGTGCGGATCTCACCCTGACTATCGTATTCTGCTCGTCGGTCCGGACGAATGGCAGGACAAGGCCGGACCGGCTACCGCCCGACTGAACGGAATCCGAGTGACAGCCGTCACGACTGCGGAACAGGCCAGGAAGACGCTGGTTTCGGACGACCCGGTCGACTGTGTCGTCAGCGCCTACAACCTGGAAGGGACGACAGGGATTCGGTTCTCTGCGGAATCTATCGTGCAAAACGCCGCATCTGCGTTCGTTCTGGCACCTCTAACGGATGATATGCCTCCGAACTCGGGAACCGAGTCCGAACACGTGACCTGGGTGGTGCCGTTATACGCTGACGATGCGGGCCCAACCGGGGTTGACGGACTCCGCACCGTTCTTTCACGGGAGCGCAAGTACAGCCGCGACAGACAGCAAGCGGCTCAGTTCCGCGGTGTCTTCGACAACCCGGACCAGTTCGTCGCAGTCCTAGCGACGGACGGGACCATACTGTCGCTCAACGAAGCGGCGGCCACCCTTTTGAACGCGTCCGAAAAAACGGTCACTGGCAAGCGGATATGGGCCCTTCCGTGGAAGGACGGGAAGCCCCAACGGCGGACGGTTCAGAAGGCTCTCCGCGGTGCTGCTGACGGATCCTACACCGAATTTGAAGGCGTTCTTTCACCGTCGAACGGTACGGCCAGCGTCGACAACGAAGTCAGACTCAGGTTTCGCATCCAACCGGCCGCGGGTGACGGAGGCGACAGGCTACTCGTTCAGGGTGAGATGCTGACCGAACGGGAACGCCTCGAAGCCGAACTTCGCGCGTCGGAGGAACTCCATCGCGTCACCCTGAACAACATGACCGACACGGTCCTCGTTACGGACGACGAAGGGGAGTTCACGTACGTGTGCCCGAACGTTCACTTCATTTTCGGTTACGCCGCCGAGGAGATACACGAATTCGGGACTATCGACGCACTCCTCGGTGAGGAACTGATTGACCCCGACCGCCTCGAATCCGAAGGCGTTCTCACCAACATCGAGTGTACGGCGACTGATAAGAGCGGCACGGAGCACACGCTGCTCGTTAACGTCCGAGAAGTGTCTATCCAGGGCGGAACCAGACTTTACAGCTGTCGAGACATAACCAAGCGGAAACAACGGGAGCGGGCGCTGACACAACTTCAACAGACGAGCCGAAACCTGTTGTATGCGGAGACCAAGGCTGAGGTCGCAAACAGGGTCACCGCGGATGCGACTACCGCGCTCCCAAACGGCGGGATCGCACTGTATCACTTCGATGGAGCGGAGAACACGCTCTATCCGATGGCAGTTTCGGATCCGCTTCGGAAGATGCTCGGTTCGTTGCCCGAGGTGAGTCTCGACCAGCGGACATCTATCAACAGGGCCTTCGTCGAAGAGCGGGTGATACAGCCCGACGAGACCGACGTATCGGACGATCTGCAACCCCTGTTTACGAACATAGACGACTTCGCTGCGATGTCGTTGGGGAAACATGGCGTGTTGCTGGCAGCGACGGTCGACGGGCCGTTCGACGGTGTAAACAAGGAAATCGCCGAGTTACTCGCGGCGACGACGGAGGCCGCGTTTGACCGTCTCGACCGGGAGTCGGAACTCCGAGAACGCGACGAGAGACTGCAACAGCAGAACCGTCAACTGTCCGAGATAAACCAGATAAACGAGATTATCCGAGAGATCGACCAGGCGATGGTTCACGCTGAAACCAGAGAGGAGATCGAAACCACTGTCTGTGAGCGCCTCTCCGCCAGTGACCGCTTCGCATTCGCCTGGATCGGTGAGAGTGCCGCGCGCAACCGCCGACTCCATCCGCGCGAGTGGGCTGGCGACAATCAGGGGTATCTGGATAGTGTCTCCCTCTCGACGATGGACGACCAGACCCTCTCCGAGCCATCCCTCCAGACCATGCAGGACCGGTCTCTGACGGTTATGGATAACGTGGCCAATCAACTCCACGAGGCGACGTGGTGTAAGGAGGCTGTCTCGCGGAACTTCAACTCCATTCTCTCGATCCCGCTGGTCTACGACGACGTACTCTTCGGGACGCTTACGGTTTACCACAACGACCCGAACTCCTTCAGCGAGACGATTCGAACGGTGTTCAGTGAACTCGGTAGCACTATCGGCGCCGCAATAAACGGGATCCAGCGCAAAGAGGCGCTCCGCAGCGACTCCGTTTTCAGACTGGCGTATGGGATCCGCGATCCATCCTTCGTTCTCTTCCGTCTCGCCAAATCGCTCGATTGTACTCTCGAGGTGAAAAGTGAGGTCACACAGGCGGACGAGACGACGCTCATCTTCGTCGCTGTAGAGAACGCGTCGGCCGCGACGGTCGTCTCCGAAGCCACGTCGCTCGTCGATGTCACTGCCGGTGAGGTGATACGGGAGACGGAAAACGGCGGTCTCGTGAGCCTCAAAGTACGCGATCCGTTTGTCACGTCGTCGCTTGCGACTCACGGCGCGACGCGCAGGACGCTCGAAGCATCGCCGACAGGAGTTCGTCTCGTCGTCGAAGTCCCCGATTCTGCGACGATCCGGACCGTCGACGAGATGCTCTCCGGTCAGTTCACGGATGTAGAACTGACGTCACAGCAGAAACAGACGCGTCCGTCTGAACCTCAACAGGAACTCGGGTCGCTGATGACAGAGCGCCAAGAAGAGATAGCTCAGGTCGCGTATCATAGCGGCTACTTCGACATGCAGCGAAACGTGTCCGGCCGGGACATCGCGACGACACTCGACATCTCACACACCGCCTTCTACGACCACATTCGCCGAATCGAGCAGAAGTTCTTCGCTGCGCTGTTCGATCGCCAGCAACAGTACATTACGGTTGAATAGTAACCCTCCGAACGCCGCACCGGGGTTTACTATTCAACTCCCTCATCTTTAATCCGATACCAATAAGGTAGAGCTGTTACTATGGACCGAGACGTGGAGTCCGACCCTGAGGCAGAATCGACGTACGAATGCTTGGGCTGTGGGCACATGGCCACGGAGACGAACCACCCCACTGACTGTCCTGAGTGCGGAGATACGATGCGAAACCGCGGTACACCGTTCGAATAACAACGAACACGATACATGCCCGCTAACACAGTTACAGACTCTGAATCAGACGACGAACCGGAACACGAATCCGCTCTAGAGACGGCCCGCCGACAGCTCCGCGAGGCGGCCACGCACGTAGACGTCGATCCTGGCGTTATCGAACGTCTCAAACACCCGACCCGGGTCGTCGAAGTCGCCGTGCCGCTCAAGCGCGACGACGGTAGCGTCGAGGTATTTACCGGCTATCGAGCACAGCATGACGACGTCAGAGGCCCCTACAAGGGAGGGCTCAGATACCACCCTGACGTATCGTCACAGGAGTGCGTCGGACTTGCGATGTGGATGACGTGGAAGTGCGCCGTCATGGACATCCCGTACGGCGGAGCGAAGGGTGGGATTATCGTCAACCCGAAAGAGCTCAGTACGGACGAAAAGGAGCGACTCACCCGCCGGTTCGCCGAGGAGATCCGCGACGAGGTCGGTCCGAACCAGGACATCCCCGCACCGGACATGGGGACAGACGCGAAGACGATGGCCTGGTTCATGGACGCCTACAGTATGCAGGAAGGCGAAACCATCCCCGGGGTCGTAACCGGTAAGCCGCCGGTCATCGGCGGGAGCTACGGCCGCGAGGAGGCACCCGGCCGAAGCGTCGCCATCATCGCTCGCGAGGCTATCGACTACTACGACAATGACATCCGGGACACCACCGTCGCAATTCAGGGGTACGGCAGCGTCGGAGCGAACGCCGCCCGCCTCCTTGACGAGTGGGGCGCAGATGTCGTCGCTGTTAGCGACGTTAACGGCGGAATTTACGATACCAGCGGTCTCGATACTCAGTCGGTTCCGTCGCACAAGGAGGAACCGGAAGGTGTCATGAGTCAAGAGGCCCCGAACACGGTAACGAACGAGGAACTCCTGGAACTCGACGTCGACGTCCTCATTCCCGCCGCGATCGGGAACGTGATCACGATCGACAACGCCGACGATATCAAGGCCGACATCGTCGTCGAGGGGGCAAACGGTCCGACGACCTCCGGTGCGGATTCCATCCTCGACGAACGCGATATCCCGGTCGTCCCCGACATCCTGGCTAACGCGGGCGGTGTGACCGTGTCGTACTTCGAGTGGCTACAGGACATCAACCGCCGCAAGTGGTCGAAAGAACGGGTCCAAAACGAACTCGAATCGGAGATTATGTCGGCGTGGGACAACGTCAAAGCGGAGGTCGAGGCGAGCGACACGAGTTGGCGGGACGCGGCTTACATCGTCGCGCTGAACCGGATCGGCGCAGCGAAGGAAGCCCGCGGTCTCTGGCCATAACCGCGATCTGCTACGTCGGTTCCGAGATTTGACTGTTTGTCCATAACGGGCCGCGTACGAACTATTTCCGGTACGTGCAACCCGTTTGGACCGAACTCTTGTCGGATCCCGCTCTCGCCCCAACGAGTTGCGACTCCATGAAACACTGAGAACGCGGTGCTGACGCGGTGACTGTACCGACTATCGGTATTGGCTTCCCTTGGTTCAGGCGGCGGGTCTGATCGCCTACTCTTGCTCCGTTTGCTGGTTAGTCGTAACGCTGACCGGTTCCTCTCATATTATTCTAATAACTTATAGAAAACCGTGCTAATAATTACCTAAATAGATATATATACTCGCTCTGCGTATATAGAAATAGGAAGTTTCCTTCCGTCACCATGACTACATCCACTCTCTCGCCAGAAACCCGCAACACGTTCGAAAGCACCATCGGCGGTTACACCGTCAGCGGTCGCGCCCACAGCCTCTCCGCGTGGTTCGTACTCTCGCTCCGTCTAATGATGGGCTGGGCGTTCGCGTCCTCCGGATTCACGAAGATCACGGCTGCCGAACCGTTCAGTGCGGGCGGCTACCTCACACACGTCGCGGCGACTAACGGGAACCCGCTGGCTGACGTGTTCGCCTGGATGGGATCGACCCCGTGGTTCGTGGAGTTCGCGAACGTCGCGGTCCCGTGGGGCGAACTGCTCATCGGCCTCGGCCTGCTCGTCGGAGCGATGGTCCGCCTCGCCGCGTTTTTCGGCGCGCTCATGATGCTCATGTTCTACTTCGGGAACTGGGATATCGCTCACGGCGTCATCAACGGCGACTTCGCGTACATGCTCGTGTTCCTCGCCGTCGCGGCCTTCGGAGCCGGTCGCATCCTCGGCGTAGACGCCTGGATTGAGAACTACGACATCGGTGGACAGACGCTCACCGAACGCTTCCCCGCTCTCAGATACGTTCTCGGGTAGCGCTCGAAACTGTTCGGCGCGGACCCGAACGCCGTACTCCGGGGTACGAACCGGCCCAGACCGCTGAACTCTATTTCATCCACTATTCTCTGTCCGTCATCGACGACTTGGCGTCACCGTTCTAGATTTCAGGGCACGTTGACTGTTGCCCGTCCGCGGAGACGACTGTTGGCCTCGGTGGACGTACCGAATCCTGATGTTCTTCGCTGCATTGTCGTCCGCGTTCGCTGGACTGCTCCAACGACTCACGCGCAAACGGTTACAGCCGACAGTATAAATACAGACAAAAAACACCCTCCCGTATGTCACTGCGCTCCCGCCGGACCGGCTTCTACCTGGCATTAGTCCTCGTAACGACTCTGGTTTTCACCGGGGCGTACAACACAGGTATGGCGGTCTGGGAGAACCGTCCGCAACCGCTGTACCGCTCTCTCGAAGTGGTCATCCAGAGCTTTACCACAACCGGGTATGGCGAAGACGCGCCGTGGCAAACGCCGCAGATGAACGTCCTCGCGATCACGATGCAACTCGCCGGTATCGGGCTGATCCTCACCGCCGTGGACGTGTTCGCCGTCCCGTGGCTCCGGGACGCGCTTACTCCGACGGCTCCCACGGCAGTCTCGGATGCTCGGGGACACGTCATCATCTGCGACCACACCCCCAGAACCGACGCCTTCATCGCGGAGCTAGACGCTCGGGGACGCGAGTACGTTCTCATCGAATCCGATCAGGACGCGGCACGCGACCTCCACGAAGCGGGGTATAACGTCATTCACGGAGAGCCGGAGTCGACAGAAACGCTAGCGAACGCACGGACGGCTTCGGCGATAGCCGTCGTCGCCGACGCCGCCGACGATACGAACGCGAGTATCGCTCTCGCGGTCCGCGACGCCTACCCCGACGTGCGCGTGATAACGCTCGTACAAGACGCAGAACTCGCCCAGTACCATCGAGCGGCCGGCGCGAGCGAGGCCCTCTCTCCACGGCAGTTACTCGGCGAGAGTCTGGCAGAGCAAGCCCCCACTGCTGTCACGACGGATATCGAGGACGGTGTCGAGATCAGCGATGATCTCGAACTTGTCGAACTCACAGTCGTGGAAGACAGCGACCTCTGTCATCGGACGTTCGCGGAGGCGAAACTCCGGAACCGCTTCGGCGTGAACGTGATCGGCGCGTGGTTCAACGGCGACTTCGAGACGCCCGTCGACCCGGACGACGAACTGGTGGCCAGAACGAGACTCCTCGTAGCAGGTAAGTCCGACCAGATAGCCGACCTGCAGGAGGCGACGTCCTCGACCGTCCGGGAGTTTTCCCCACAACACGTCGTCATCGCCGGGTTCGGTGACTCCGGGCGGGCCGCCTACGAGGCCTTAGTGGGGTCTACCACCAGGATTTCCGTCCTCGATATAGAAGACGAGGAACGCGTCGATACTGTCGGTGATGCCCGCGATCCGGACGTGTTAGAAGCGGCGGGTATCAAGGACATATCGGCACTGATCCTCACGGTCGCAGACGACACGACCGCGGTTTTCGCGACGCTCATCGCGCGAGAGCTGAACCCGGACCTCCACATCGTCGTCCGGGCAAACGAGGAAGCGGACGTGAAGAAACTGTATCGAGCGGGCGCGGACTACGTGCAATCGTTAGCCACGGTCAGCGGACGTATGCTTGCCTCGACGGTGTTCGAAGACGAGGAGGTGCTGGCGTTCGACAAGCAGGTCAGCGTCGTGCGCCTCCCTGCCGGTAAACTAGCGGGAAGCACGCTCGTGGATGAGGCGGTCCGAACGGTAACCGGTTGTACTGTCGTCGCGGTAATCAGAGACGGAGACACGGTCACCGAGTTCGATCCGTCGACGTTCGCGTTCGAGGCCGATGACGAAGTCATCATCGCCGGTACTGACGAGGCTGTCACTCGGTTCGAGCGACAGTTCAGCGGCTAGTCCGCCGTGTCCGATCCGCGTGTCTAACGAGGGGGTAGTTTTTCTTCTGTCCCTGCTGTCTGTCTCTTTCGAATCCTCACCCGTGCCGACCGATCTGTACGTGCGGTTCTGTTTGCCGGGAAGTTCGGAAGCTGTGTCAGTCTTTGGACTGTTGTGGGGAAACTGAGAGTACAGGAGTCTCCGACTCTCTGACGATCCGTTCGGTCGTACTACCGAGAACATATCGTTCGAGACCTGTTCGACCGTGCGTTCCCATTGCTATCAGATCGATCTCGTTCTCGCGTGCATACTGGAGCAGATCGCTCGACGGGATCCCTTCTCGAACGCTGGTAACTGCGTCGAGGCCGGCCTCTCTGGCGCGTGTCGCGATCGCTTCCGTCGCTGATTCACCCTGTGACCGGAACTGGTCTAGCAGGTCGGTTGGTGGGGTAACGTTCGGGTTGGCTGCGAGCGAACTCACGTCTACGACGTTAACTGCGTGGATGCGTGCGCCCGCTTCCTGTGCGATCGCGATCCCGTGGTCGATCGCCGCAGTCGCGGGTTCGCTCCCGTCTGTCGGAACGAGTATTTCGTCGTAACTGCCCGCGGGTGTGTTCTGTTCGGTCGCACGAACGGTCAGTACGGGAACGTCTGAGAGACGAACGACGCGTTCAGTTACACTACCCGTGATGTAACGGTTAATACCCGACCGACCGTGTGTCCCCATCGAAAGAAGATCGATCCCGTTCTCGTCGACGTATTCGAGTATCGCCTCGGACGGTTTTCCCTCGATGATGTCCGTTCGGATGTCGTCCGTCTCTTCTGCGACAGCCTCGACTGTCTCGATCGCGTTCGTCCCTTCCTCTTCGAGTCGTTCGACGAACTCACGACTGACTCCTCCCGCATCGAACATTCCGCCTGCCGCCGTAACGTCGATCACGTTGAGCAGATGGACTGTCGCGTCAAACCGGCGTGAGAGTGCCAGTCCGTGTTCGCACGCCCGAACCGCGTGTTCGCTCCCGTCGGTCGGAACGAGAATGGTGTCGTACATGTGTTACGTAACCATTCGATCCAGCTTCTCTTAAAACAAGGCCGTTATTCCCGGACAATGAGACTAACCGGGGGACATCTTGTCGGTCGGGACTCGCCCTGAGTCTCGCCTTTCGCCCGACGATCGGTGCCGACTGCCATGAGTTCCGTCGTCGTCGAGTCAGTTCGAACTACGTTGACGCTGACCGGTGGTCAGTCCCGCGCTCGCCCATTCAGTAGTTCGCGTTCGAACGGTCAGTCCCGCGCCCGAACGTTCAGTACTCTGCGTTCGAACGGTCAGTGTCTGCGTCCATACGAAACGGTCAGCGCCATCAGTACGGAACCCACGGCGATTACGACGCCGCTTCCCAGTACCAGCGATCTAGTTACTCGCGGGAACTGCTCGGCGACCGGAACGAAGACTCGAACGTCCAGAGCGACGACTAATAGTGCTCCTAAGATGTCGAATACGAGGTCAATCGCGGTATCACGCCACCCGTAGTGTACGAGAACTGGTTCGACGTTATACCGGTCACCGATGTCACGCGCGACGAGTTCGATCAACTCCCAGAACACCCCGCCGGCAAACGTAAAGAGAACCGTCAGCACCGCTATCAGCCCGAACGGGAGACCGAAACCGCCCCCACTTCCGGCCACGACGATCAGACTGTCGTAGAGAAGCGCTGCAATAAGCGCCGCCGAAACCGTATGGGTGAGAGAGTCCCACCACGGGATCGAATCGTACGGACCCAGCATTCCGAACGAGTGCAAACAGCCGGCCGCCGCGATCCACAGAGGTAACTCCGGTCCGAAACTGACTTTCTGGGTGACGAGGAACTGAACGACGAACTCCACGACCGCTGGAAGTAGCGTGGCTCCGAACGAAACGAGCGCGTTCACGACGGCGGCGGCGTTCCGCCGACGAATCGCTTCGAGTAGAATCACAACGATACCGGCTTGGAACAGCACTACGCCGGCCGCGGCTAGTTCTTCCATTCGTCCACACTGCCCGTACACGAGGCTAGTACGTGGCGATTACGGTTCTCCGACGGGCGGGAACGTGGCAACGAAAGACCAATCTGGGAGCGAGACGGACGCTCGAAACCGTTATTCGTCCACCGTATTCGAGGATAGCTGTTCTCCTGAACCATCAAGATAACGCGCAGGAACGAGCGCGACGATACGCTTCGCGGAGTCGAAGTCGAGAAGGAGGCCAACCAGTCGGTCGGCAATCGCGGGGAGAGCACGTCGCACGACGGAGTAGACGGCGGCGACCGCCAGGGATCCGATCGCCAACAACCGTGGAACGCCGCCGAGAGCGATCAGCAATGGGCCGGCGAGCGCCACAGACAAGAGGAGGTCCTCGGGTGCTCCGTCGTACCGAACCCAGTGACGGGGCGCGATCCATCGACTGCGGCGGTGGTCGAATACGGCCCGATTCGAAGTCGCTTCCCACGGACGTAGCTCTAGCCCGCCACCGAAGATATCCGCGACGCTGTGGACGGCAGCGCCGATCAGGAAAAACAGGGCGGCTATCGGTTCGGCCGAGGGGTGCAAAACAGTGACCGGAACTGCCGCGACTGCGAGTACGCTGTAGTACACCGGATAGTGGAGCGTCTTCCGATGTCCGATGTACATATCGAGGTCCGGAACGACGCCGCCGAGAAATCCCGCCACGAGTGCGACCCCGGCGAACTCAGGCACGGCGAGTGCGTACGGCAGCGCGAGTAGCATGCCCGCCAGGGCGTGTGTTGGAAGCATCATCGTGTTGGATTCAAAGGGTCCCAAGTCACCTTAACCCGTCGGTCGTCCACGGTCGAACACTGCCTCCTCGGAACGTAACCGTCCGTGAGACAGTACTGACAGTATCGAGAACTTTCGTCGCCGGCCGCATTTCCGCACTGTGACACAACGAACGAACTCGTTTGCCACCGGCGTGACTACTGTTCTTTTAAGTGCCTACCGTATATACGCAATACTACCTGCCTATTCAGAATAGACATGTCACGACCGGACTCGCCCGGCACAGTTGCTCTCGTCATTCTCGTAGCGATCGGCGGGGCGCTGGGCGCGAACGCGCGGTATCTCGTCGGGACGGCCGTATCGGGACTCGGCGGGACGTTCGTGGCGAACGTTCTCGGCTGTTTCTCGCTCGGTCTGCTCGTGTACGGGTCCCAGCGCACGGACCTAATCGCCGAACGGGCGAAACTGCTCCTTGGGACCGGGTTTCTCTCCTCGTTTACCACGTACAGCACGTTCGCTCTCGAAACAGCGCAGTCGGAACCGGTGATCGGCGTCGGCTATGTCGTCGCCAGCTACGCAGTCGGATTCACCGCCGTCTTGGTAGGCCGCTCGACGGCACTGCACATCACGCCCGACCCGTCAGCGGCGGGCCGCACGGGTGAGTGTGACGCGTGATAGATCCGACGTATCTGGTCGCCGCCGGCGGCGTCCTCGGAGCGCTACTGCGTCACTTCGTCAGTCGGGCCGTCCCGAGCGAAGCGTTTCCGCTGGGAACGTTCACCGTGAACGTCCTCGGGAGTTTCGTTCTCGGTCTGACAGTCTTTCAGGAGTTCGGAAACGAGGCGTTTCTGCTCGTCGGAACCGGAGCCTGCGGTTCCTTCACGACCTTCTCCTCGTTTTCGGTCGATGTTGTCCGACTCTGGGACGACGACCGCCTCTTATCTGTCGGGTACGCTGCGGCGAACCTCTTTGGTTCACTGTCGGCTATCGCCGTCGCATGGTTCCTGTCCCGCGGATTGTGACAACGACGGGTCGGCCACGGGCGTTCCGGATTGCAGAAAAGGGTATAACTTATCACATATGTGGTTATTTATACCTGTAGAATATGTGGTTGGTTATATCTCCGGCTGATAGCGCTTAGCATTCGTCTCAGAATGCCTGTATTATAAATTAAAGATACAATCTTAGAATCCGGAATATCTGATTCAGAACGGTCCCAAGAAGGGTCCACGACCTGGTGCAGAAGGTCGATATACACCCCGCCAGCGACGCCAGTCCGAACACGTTGCGCTCGATGAGGCCGTGATCTGAACTAACAGCCAGCAGTTCTACCTGTACGACGCCGTCGATCCCGTAACGAACGAGTTCCCATATCTAAGGCTCTTTACGACGGCTACGAAAGCATCAACGCGAAATTTCTCCGAGAGAGATCCAGGAGAAACACGATGTCGAAGACGCAGTGTTTTTCGTCGCTCACGCATAGAATCTACTGGCTGCACTTCACCGATCTGGCTTCCGATTTCAGACGGTTCGGCAGGGAAACCAGAATGTTGGCTAACGTATTCAAAGAGACAAAACGATGAATATCCTCGTTTAGCAATAGTTTCAATCACGTAAGCCAGTGACTGTCGAAACGTCGTTGCACGCCTTCGCCGTTTGGTGGAACTTGCTAAACAGGATGGGACTGCTCGTATGACCCGCCGCAGGTGGTCAGATAACGTCGTCGGGGTCGTGGATGTCGGCCATCCGTTGAGCTTCGGCGGCGTACTGTTCCTGCAGGTCCGGGTCGTTGACCGAGCCGAGATTGTCGAGGTCGGCGTCGACGGCGGCGGTCGTTTCGCGCACGTCGCCGAAACTGGTGAGCGCTCGTTCCTTGCGGAAGTACCGCTCGCCGTCGGTGGTTGCGTAGGTGAGGATGATCATGTTCTGTTCGTCGTCGGAGTACGTTCGTTCGACCAACCACACCTGAACGCTGTCGTCGGACTCGTCGCGCATACCTTCGCGTTCACGAGCGACCCGGAAATGCGTAGTGATAGGGACTCCGTCGCAGCGTCAGGACGACGATGGGCTGGAACCGGCACCCCAGCCGTACTCAGGGCCGCCCGCCGGTGACTGTCTGGTCACGAAAGGCTGTGTGCCGATCCGTCCACTCTACGACGGACGTGGGGATTCAGCGTCTGGCGCGACCTGTTGATGACCACTGCCTCGTCCGTATCGCGGGCCACGTTCCCGTGTTGGCTCCTCATCCTGAGTATTGACCAATAGTGGGCTGCACCTGGCCCGGGTTCCACGAGGACTTCATGGGTTTCGCAAGTACTTCACCAAGTTATGTATCATACTTCCAGTTTATGGGTTCGCGGACACGGCTTGAGTTAGAACACCAAAGAATCGGGCAGGAATCGAACTTTCCTTCAGGTCGCTGCGTCGATAGCCGCTTCCAGATCGGCGATGATACGGCCGGGGTCCTCGATTCCGACTGAGAGGCGAACGAGGTCGTCAGTCACGCCGGAGGCATCCTTTTCAGCGTCGCTGAGTTGCTGGTGGGTCGTACTGGCCGGATGGATGATCAGCGTCTTTGCGTCACCGACGTTCGCGAGCATACTCGCGAGTTCCGTCGATTCGACGGTTTTCCGGGCGGCGTCATACCCACCGGCTAATCCGAACGTTATCATCCCGCCGTAGCCGCCGTCGAGGTACTCGCTGGCGTTCTCGTGGGTCGCGTGGGATTCGAGGCCAGGGTAGTTCACCCACGACACGTCCTCGTGGGCCTCGAGGAACTCGGCGACCGCCATCGCGTTTTCGGAGTGGCGCTCCATCCGAAGCGGAAGCGTTTCAAGTCCCTGAAGGGTCTGCCACGCGTCGAAGGGGGCCTGCTGATTACCGAGGTCGCGCAGTCCGCGGGCGATGGCGGCGTAGGTAAACGCCGCTTCACCGAACGTCTCCGAGAAGTTGACGCCGTGGTACGCCGGGTTGTCTTGAGCGATTTCGGAGTACTTCTCGGCGTGTTCGTCCCACGGGAAGGACCCGCCGTCGACGACTACCCCGCCGATAGTCGTCCCGGAGCCGTGGAGCCATTTCGTCGTCGAGTTCCACACGAGGTCGGCCCCGTGTTCGAGCGGACGGCAGAGATAGGGCGTCGCAAACGTGTTGTCGACGAGCAGGGGAACACCGTTGTCGTGGGCGATATCGGCGATCCGCTGGATGTCCGGCGTGTCGAGCGCCGGGTTCCCGATGGTTTCGACGTGGACGTACGCAGTGTCCTCGTCGATAGCCTCCTCGTACTCGTCGTAGCTTAGCGTGTCGACGAACCGGGTGGAAATCCCGCGCCGTTCGACGGAGTGCGTGAAGTAGGTGTAGGTCCCACCGTACAGCGAGGATGAGGTGACGATATTGTCCCCGGCCTCCGCGAGCAGGAAGGTGGTGAGGTCGAGTGACGCCATCCCCGAGGCGGTGACGGCTGCCCCGACACCTCCTTCGAGTGCGGCAAGTCGCTCCTGCAGCGTTTCGAGAGTCGGGTTCATCAGCCGCGAGTAGATGTATCCCGGTTCTTCGAGTGCGAACTGGGCCGCCGCATCGTCGGCGTCGTCGAACACGTACGACGTGGTTTGATAGAGCGGCGGAGCCCGTGCCCCGGTGGCCGGGTCCGGCTCCTGGCCGGCGTGTAACGAGTCGGTCGCGAACGAACGGTTGTCGGGATCGTCGCTCATAGACAGACGAACTGGCCCCTGCGTTATTATGGTGGGTGTGACAGACCAATCTTGCCGATTCCGATGACGGAGGAGTTGAGTCCCCCGAACCATTGATGAGGCGACGTTCTTCGAGTGCTCTTTCTAAGCTCTCCGAGAATACGGCTTTGAAACGGCGGTTTTCGATGCTTTCCGCCCGAGAGAGTTCGTGGCGCGTTATTCGTAGTAGTCCTTTCGCTCGGAAACCCGTCCGAAGGCGACGTTCGGCGTCACGTCCGTGATCTCCGCGACAACGCGTTCCCCAACCTCTGTATCGGGGACGATGACAACGTAGCCCCGTTTCACGCGAGCGATCCCGTCTCCCTGTTCACCGATATCTTCGATGGTAACTGTGCGTTGGTCGCCTTCCTCGACAGGGAGGTCTGGGTCGGTTCGCCTCTCTTTGGGGTCACTCTCCCGAAGAGATCGCCCGCTACTCGTCTCCTTTTCGGACCCTCCGTCTGCCGAGTCACTTGGCAAGAGTGCTACACGGTATACCTCTCCGTCTTGTGCAGCACCGACTGTGATCTCTTGTCGCGGGATCTCGATCACCGCAGAGCCCTGTCGGTTGTCGACCCGCGCGCTGAATAGGCAGAGGAGGTCGTCTGAGTCTTCCATCGGTCTCTTCATGGGGCAACCGAGAATATCGTAATGAGTCTACCGGTACTCGACAATGTCCAGTGTTCACTCGCACCTGCGTGATGATCTCGTTCCGCTTGTTCTACCTCCGGTTGGACAGTGTCATCAGAGATCTGTGCAGTATAATTAACAAAATAATTATATTTGTGGCGAAGTTCCCACGGCGATGTACGAAGAGATCGCTGTAGAGAGTGCAGGATCACTACGAAGTAATATTGTATAATCTGTAAAATACTCCTGGGACAACGCTAGTCCGTTGCAGGGGGTGTCTTCGGTCACAATGGGATTGCTCCGATGGTTCTGGGACCGACCCGACTCACGGCGAAACGGAATGGACGACGATCCTGGGCCATCGTTTGTATGGATGATTAATGGGCTATATTGGCCGAAAACGTGTGAAGTGGTGAAATCCTACTCTGTCCGAAGATTTGCCGAAAACCCATTTTATACGCGAAGCAGGTCACTACCTCTCCCCTGAGATGGTAGGAATACTCGACAGGAATGTTATCATAATATGGTATATATTGAGAATTACCAAAGCCGCTGACGACCGGATGAACACCTCAATAATCGCCT
Organism: Halostella pelagica; assembly: GCF_004762015.1. Classification (NCBI taxonomy): domain Archaea; kingdom Methanobacteriati; phylum Methanobacteriota; class Halobacteria; order Halobacteriales; family Natronoarchaeaceae; genus Halostella; species Halostella pelagica. The sequence goes on along the minus strand of NZ_SJES01000006.1, from coordinate 31,014 downwards.
ATTAGACGTGGTATACAGAAGATCGGATCGTCGTAGATTATTATTGTAATTATTACATAGGTGTGAGAAGCGGGAAGGTTTTACACTGATATGACTGTAATAGGTATCGCCGCAGTCTGTTCACCACCGACGAACGCCGGTCGGTTCACTACCGATTGCATCGGCCGGCGATGACTATGGATCGACTATCGCTGCCCCGTAATCTGCCAGCAACCGAAAATACTGATACTGAGTCGTGCAATGTCGACCTTAGCCGATCAGCACGTTCGCCACAGCTGAACGGATAGATACTTATGGAAAACAACATTGTACTATGTATGGGAAAGCAAGCGTCCAACCCGGTCCGGTCCGTCGAGACGGCGTTCGAAGTTCTGGAAACGCTCCGTCGCCTTGACGGGGCGGGCGTCACCGCCGTCGCGAACGAACTCGACCTGCCGAAAAGCAGCGTTTACAACCACCTCGAAACGCTCGAACAGGAGGAGTACGTCGTGAAACAGGGGTCCGAGTACTACGTCGGTCTGCGCTTTCTCGATCTCGGCCGGTACGCCCGTCAACGCGACGACCTCTACGAGACTGCGCGTCCCGAACTGGAGTCTCTCGCCGACGAAACCGGCGAACTCGTCAACCTTCTCGTCGAGGAACACGGACAGGGCGTCTACCTCTGTCGGGTCCGCGGCGACAAGGCAGTCAACGTCGCGGCGAGTACGGGGAACCGCGTCTATCTGCACAGCACCGCGCTCGGAAAGGCAGTCCTCGCACACAGCTCGGAATCGCGGGTCGACGAGGTTCTGAACAGGCACGGAATGCCGACCGAGACTGAACGGACGACGACCGATCCGGCCGAACTAAAGGATCAACTCGACGAAATTCGTGAACGAGGCGTCGCGTTCGACCGGGAGGAGCGGATCGCCGGTCTCTGCTGTGTCGCGGTGCCCATTCTGGGTGACGATGGGCGACCGATCGCCGCGATCAGTGTCTCCGGTCCCAAGAGCCGGATGAAAGGCGAACGTCTGGAATCGAAACTTCCTGAACTGTTAGAGAGCGCGGCGAACGTCGTCAAACTGAACCTTACCTACTCGTAATTTCCCGATTCGTGTAACGGCGTTCGGCTACGCGAAGCTGCGTTCACTATGGGCGAACTGACGTTCCCCGACTCGTCGTACGGAGTTATTGCCGGCAGAACGGCGTTTCAGACTTCGATAACGGGATTGAACAGTTCCCCGACGCCCTCGATAGTGATTGTGACCTCGTCGTCAGGCATGAGAGTGAACCCTTCTTCCGGGACGAGCGACGTCCCGGTAAGCAGGACGCCGGTCTCTGGAACCGCGTTGTGTGCGCGCCAGTAGTCGACGAGTTCCTCGCAGGTCCGTGCCATCTTCCCGGTCGAGGTCTCGTCGTCGTACAGCGTCTCGCCATCGCGGACGATGGACATTGAGATGGTCAGGTCGTGCGGGTCGCCGATCGCTTCGGCGGAGGCGATGCAGGGTCCGAGCGCACAACAGCGGTCGTACACCTTGGCTTGCGGGAGATGCAGCGGGTTTTCGCCCTCGATCTCGCGACTGCTCACGTCGTTGCCGACCGTGTAGCCGACGACCTCCCCGTCGTACAGGACGATCCCGAGTTCCGGTTCGGGGACGTTCCACGAGGAGTCACCGCGGACGCCGATCGCCTCGCCGGGGCCGACAGTCCGACTCGGTGTCGCCTTGAAGAATATCTCGGGGCGTTCGGCCTCGTAGGCGTCGAGATACATCTCCGGCATGCCGCTCTCGGTCTCGCGGGCCTCCTCGCTGATCTCGTAGGTGACGCCTGCGGCCCACACCTCGTCGGGAACCAGCGGAAGCGCTGTCTCGTCCGGGTGAACGTCGACGACGGGAGCGTCGGAGGTGAGGTCGGACGCGAGCGCGTCGACGCCTGTGCCGGCGACGTTTGCGGCCGCCGCGAGGTCGGTGAACCCATCGAGACGGGGTTTGACCGCCGTGAGGTCATACGTGGCGTCACCGTCGGCGGCAAGCAGACTGATGTCGTTACCGCTGGCAAGACGATAGTATCGCATGGCTGGACTGAGTGCCTCGTTTGTGATAAATCTCCCGTCGCCGTCAGGACGGATACGAGGGTAAAGCGTTATGGGCGAACGGACACAAACGCTGGGTATGGCGACAGAGTACTCGAACTACGTCGACGGCGAGTGGACGGCCTCGAACAGCGGCGAAACATTCGAAACGCGGGACCCAGCGAACCCCGACGAGACCGTCGCAACTTATCCGCAGTCGGACGCGGAGGACGCCGCGGCGGCCGTTGAGGCGGCCGTCGCTGCCAGCGACGAGTGGGGGGCGACCCCCGGCCCCGAACGCGGCCGGATCCTCTCGCGGACCGGCGCGTTGCTCGCCGAGCGGAAGGAGGAACTGACAGAACTCCTCGTACGCGAGGAGGGTAAGACCCGCAGCGAAGCCGGCGGCGAGGTTCAGCGCGCCATCGACATCTTCGATTACTACGGCGCGAAGGCGAGCGACCTGGGCGGCACGGTCAAGGGGTCCAGTTCCAGAAACACGAACCTCTACACGAAAAACGAGCCGGTGGGCGTCGCCGGCCTGATCACGCCGTGGAACTACCCCATTGCCATCCCTGCCTGGAAGATCGCGCCCGCGCTGGCGGCCGGCAACGCCGCAGCCATCAAGCCCGCGTCGCTCGCGCCCGGTGTCGTCCACGAGATGGCCAAAGCACTTGACGAAGCTGGACTCCCGGACGGCGCTCTCAACGTCGTTACCGGCCCCGGCAGTGAAGTCGGTGGTACTATCGCCAGCCATCCCGACGTGGACGCCATCTCCTTCACCGGCAGCACGCAAGTCGGGAACGGCGTCTACGACACCGCGACGGACGACGGCAAGCGCGTCCAGCTAGAGATGGGCGGCAAGAACCCGACGGTCGTCTCCGACTCCGCTGACGTCGAGGAAGCCGCCGATATCGTGGCGGCGGGAGCGTTCGGCGTGACCGGTCAGGCCTGTACCGCCTGCTCCCGGGCCATCGTCTACGAGGAGGTGTACGACGAGTTCGTCGACGCGGTCGTCGACCGCGCGGCGGCGATCGAACCGGGACACGGCCTCGACGACCCGGACATGGGTCCTCACGTGAGTGAGTCCGAACTGGAGAGCACGGCCGAATACGTCGAGGTGGGCCAGGACGAGGGTGCCACTCTGGAGACTGGTGGTAACGCGATAGAGGGCGACGGGTACTTCGTCGAACCGGCCGTCTTCTCCGACGTCGAACCGGACTTCCGGATCGCCCAGGAGGAGATCTTCGGTCCGGTGCTTTCGGTCATTCCCGTGAGCGGCTACGAGGAGGCGCTCGACGTGGCCAACGGCGTCGACTTCGGTCTCTCGGCCAGCATCGTCACTGACGACCACACCGAGGCAAACCGCTTCGTCGAGGAGGCCGAATCGGGTGTCGTGAAGGTCAACGAGAAGACGACCGGACTGGAACTGCACGTCCCGTTCGGCGGGATGAAAGCGTCTTCCAGCGAAACCTACCGCGAGCAGGGCGACGCAGGTCTGGATTTCTACACCATCAGCAAGACGGTGTACGACAACTACTGAGCGCGTCGGTCCGCCGGAGTTTTTCGAACGGAACGTACGCGACCGAGAGAACGTGACCCGCGGTCAGAAGTAGTCGTCGAGATACTCGCCGGCGTTTTCGGACGTGACTTCCAGCCCCTCGATCTGGTAGTAGTCGTCGAGGTCATCGCCGTCGACGGCCTGCAGGCCGTAGTCGACGCCCTGACGAACCATTTCTTCCGGCAACTGCGCGAGCGTGCCGTAATGATCGACGTTTTGCACTTCATCAACCCACGCCTCGCTACCGTCGATCCCGGTGATCGCGATGTCACCGACGTCGGCGTTGTCGACGGCCTGATGCGCACCGAGCGCCATCAGGTCGTTGTGTGCGTAGACGCCGTCGATGTCGTCGCCGTAGCTTGTGATGAAGTCCTCCATTACGCTCACAGCTTCCTCGGTGGAGAAGCCGGCACCCTGACTGTCCAGAAGGTTGAGGTCGTTCGCCGACTCGATCGCCTCGGAACCGCCCTTGGCTCGGTCGTTCGTGGTGCTCGCTCCCTGCGTTCCCTGCAGTTCGACGACGTTGTACTCGTCCTTGTCCGAGAGGTCGCTCATGAACCCGTGACACAGTTCCATCGAACGGCGTCCCAGGGCGACGTTGTCCGAGGCGACGTAGGTTGCGATGTCACCCTCGGAGATGTTCCGGTCGATGGTAACGACCGGGATGTCCGCGTCGTTTGCCTGCTGGACGACCGGACTGATCCCCTCGGAGGTGATCGGAGCGACCAGTATGAAGTCGACTCCCTGTGAGATCGGCGTTTCGAGGTCCGAAACCTGTTGTTCCTGTGAGTTCCCGGCGGCGTAGAACGAACCGCCGAGTTCGTCGCGCTCGTCCGTGATATTGTTGAACGCGTTTTCCATTCGGGCGAAGAACGTTAACTCGAGCGACGGCACCGAAAGCGCCGTCTCGTTTTCAGCGTCGCTGTCGCCGCTGCCGAGGTTGAGACAGCCCGCAACGCCGACGACACCGGCCGCTGCGGCTCCTCTCAAGACAGTCCGTCTGCTGGTCTCTGATTGCATACATAATGGGATTACCGACGATATTTTATAATCCTACCGGTAGATCCAACAGCTGCGCCCGGATTCAGGAATCTCGCCGGGGCGTGTTTACCGGTCGCCCGCGACGTTGGCGAGAACTGCGATCATGAGGACGATACCCTGTGCGACGAGCTGGCCGGCGGGATCGATACCCATGAGGTTGAGTCCGTTCGACAGCGACCCGAGGATGAGGACCCCGATGAGCGTGCCGATCATGTTACCCTTGCCACCGAATAGGTCAGTGCCACCGAGAATGACTGCGGCGATCGGTGGCAACAGCAGGTTCGACCCCATGTTCGGTGTCGCACTGCCGATGCGGCCCATCATCACGATCCCCGCGATGACGGTGAACACGGCCGACAGGACGAGAACGCCCATCCGAACGAATTTCACGTCGATCCCCATCAGTTCGGCGGCGTCCGCGTCGCCCCCAACCGCATAGAGGTAGAGCCCGAAACGGGTGTACGAGAGGATAACTTGGGACAGCGCGAGCAGGACGAAGAAGGTGATGACGATGTTTGGGAAGCCGAAGGTGTCACCGCTCCCCAGCCAGAGCAGTGCGTCCGGCAAGCCGATGATCGGCCGGTTCGAGGAGACTATCTGGCCGAACCCGTCCGCCAGGAACAGCATCGCTAACGTCGTCATGAACGAGGGGACGCCGAATCGACTCGTAACGTACCCGGAAAGGCCGCCGAGAACGATGGCCGCGCCCAGCCCGGCGAGGATCGCAACCGGGATCGGGACCGCGCTGGACAGCAGTCCGCCGGTCGCCAGCGAGGCGATGAGCAGGCCGGTGAACTCCATCATTTCGGCAATACTCAGGTCGATCTCTGCACAGAGGATCACGAACGTGCTGCCGATGGCGAGGATCCCGATGATCGATACCTGCCGGAGTAGGTTCAGTTGATTCGGGTACGAGAGGAAGTTCTGTGTGTTGAACGCGAAAAACAGATACAGGCCGATCAAGCCGAGGATCGGCCCGTACTGTCCGAGCATTCGGATCGAGAGATAGTCGGATATCGAGTTAGGCGTCGCCGTAGACTCGGTTGCCATAGTCGGATATGCTTACCAATCGTTCATATATATTCGGATCACGACATCAGCGACCGTACGACCGTAACTGTTTACTCGGTTCAAGCGAACCGAACACTCATGTCTGCCCAAGGTACTGTCGTGGAGATGCAGGACATCCGCAAGCAGTTCGGCGAGATCATCGCACTCGACGGCGTCGACCTGACGCTACGGGAAGGGGAAGTTCTCGGTCTCGTCGGCGATAACGGCGCGGGCAAGTCGACGCTAATCAAATGTCTCGCCGGGGCTCACGAGCCGACGAGTGGCTCGATCCGGATCCGCGAGGAGGACGTTACCATCGATAGCCCCCGGGCCGCGAAGGCATACGGGATCGAAACGACGTTTCAGGACCTCGCACTCGCGCCGAACCTCACCGTCGCTCAGAACGTGTTTCTCGGCCGCGAGGAGATGGTCGGCCCGGACCGCGTGTTCGGCCTGCTGAACAAATCGGCGATGCGTGAGCGCGCCGGCCAACTGCTCGGCGACCTGAACATCGAAGTCTCCCCGGACCAGACGGTCGGCGGCCTCTCCGGGGGTCAGCGTCAGCTCGTCGCGGTTTCCCGAATGTTGCTTTCGGATCCTGACATCGTCATCATGGACGAGCCGACGAGTGCGCTCTCAGTTGAGGGCGCAGACCGGGTGCTGGAACTCATCGAGCAGATGCGCGACCGGGGAATCTCCGTGTTGCTCATCTCGCACAACCTGGAGTACCTCCAGCGTGTCGCTGACCGGATCAAGGTGCTCCATCAGGGCCACGACGCCGGCGTGTTGGACGCCGAGTCGGTTACTCGCGACGAGGTCGTCTCGCGGATGGTGAGCGGCCGGTCGGGCGTGGAAGAGAGCGAACAGCAGACGGCCTGACCCGAACGCTTCGGTCGTCGTCGCCCCTGCCAACGCAACGCATATTACGTCCGGGTGAGAGGATCACTGCATGGAGATAGAAGCGCTTGCCGACGACTTCGAGCGGCGGGACTGGCAGGAGATCACCGAGACGGACGACCCTATCCGCTTTGCCATGATCGGGGTCGGCTGGTGGACACGGGAGCAGGCGATGCCCGCCGTTGCGAACGCGGACCTCTGTGAGACGACCGTGCTGGTCAGCGGCGACCGCGAGAAGGTCTCGGAGGCCGCCGAGGAATCTCCGACTGTCGAACGTTCGATCACCTACGACGAGTTCCACGAGGACGCGGCGAGCGACGCTTACGACGCCATCTACGTCGTTACGCCGAACGCGCTCCACCTCCCCTTCGTCGAGACGGCCGCGGAACTCGACAAAGCGATCCTTTGTGAGAAGCCGATGGAGGCGACGATAGAGCGTGCCGAGCGGATGGTCGAGGTCTGCGACGAGCACGACGCGACGCTGATGATCGCCTACCGGATGCACACCGAACCCGCGGTCCGGCGCGCGAAAAAATTCATCGACGAGGGGCTGATCGGCGACCCCGTCTTCGTCAACGGTAACATGACCGAGCCGATACTCGAACTGGTTCCCGACCCCGACCAGTGGCGACTCGACGGCGAGCTATCGGGCGGGTGTGCGGTCATGGACATCGGCCTGTACCCGCTGAACACCAGCCGGTTCCTGCTCGACGAGGACCCCGTGAGAGTACGCGGCACGGTCGCGTCGGTGCAGGAGGAGTTCGATGACGTACCGGACGAGCACGGCGCGTTCCAGCTCGATTTCCCGAACCACGTGTACGCCGTCTGTACGGCCAGCCAGAACGCCTACATGGCGAGTCACATCTCGGTTATCGGGACGGAGGGACGAGTCCGCGTCGAACCCGCCTTCTACCCGTGGGATGACCGGGCGCTCACCGTCTCGCGCAGCGGGACGACGTTCGACGTGGATTTCGAGGGGATAGACCAGATGGAAGAGGAGTTCGAGTACTTCTCGCACTGCCTGCTGGCCGGCGAGGAGCCGTATCCGGACGGCGACCACGGACTGGTCGACATCGAGGCGATCAAGGCGGTGTACGAGGCGTCGGAGACTGGAACCACGGTCGAACTGGACTGAGTATTCCGGGGTACGTCCGGTAATTGGCCACGACGACGGCCGGTTCGGCCTGCCCCTTGTACCAACGTTTTTGGTCCGTGCCGACGAACGTCCGAGATATGATACGTTCGACCTGGGGCGACTGGTTCGTCCGGGAAGAGATCGAGGGGGCCGACCCCGGCGACGGAGTGATTGTCTGGTATCTCGGCTGCAACGGGTTCGTCCTCCGGTCGCAGTCGACGACGCTGTACATCGACCCGTACTTCGGGGCGGGCGACCCGCCGAACATCATCCGGATGATCCCGGTGCCGCTCTCCCCGGCGGACGCGACGGACTGCGAGGCCGTCCTCGTCACGCACGAACACATCGACCACATGCATCCGCCGTCGTACAGTCCGCTGGTGAACGACCTCAGCGCGGATCTCCACGCGCCGGCCGCGTCCTACGAGTCGCCGGATTACGACGGCGACCTGGAAGTGCCCGACGAGCGGCGCAACGAGATCGCGGCGGGCGACGACTTCGAGGTCGGCGACTTCACCGTCCACGTTCGGGGCGCGAACGACCCCGACGCGATAGAACCGGTGAGCTACGTCGTCGAACACGACGCAGGCACGTTCTTCCACGGCGGCGACAGCCGGCCCGCCGAGGCGTTCGAGGCGGTCGGAGCGGAGTTCGACCTCGACGTCGGCGCGCTCGCGTTCGGCTCCGTCGGGGAGATATACAAACCCGAACTCGGACGCGGCGAGCGGACCCGCTGGTACATGGACGAGAACCAGGTGATCGAGGCCGCCAACCAGCTCGGGCTCGATAGGCTCGTCCCTTCCCATCACGACATGTGGCAGGGCGTCGGCGCGGACCCGAAGGTACTGCACGAACACGCGGCGTCTCACGAGTACCCACGAGTCATCGAACCGCCCCACGTCGGCTGTTCGTTCCGGCTTTCGACGCCCGGTATCCGACGGATAGGCGCGTTGGGCGGGGAGTAAAACACGCCGAAGTCGGGTCCCGTCCGGGGTGGACAGTTTTATTAGCCGGACCTCGGAAAGCTACAGCATGGCACCGACGATTACGAAGATAGTGAGCCGCGAGTTCGAATATCCGCTGGAGGACGTCGGCACCGACGAACACGGGTTCAACCTCGTGTACGAGCCGGGTGAGACGACCTATCGGAAACTGTTCGGCGTGAAGATCCACACCGATGAGGGGATCACTGGCGAGTACGTCGGCGGGAACTCGCCGGCCGCGGCCCAGTACAACATCATCGCGAAGTACCTGATCGGGAAAGACCCCCTCAAGCGCGAGAAACACTGGTCCGAGATCAAGCGCGCACTCCGCAAGTACGACCGGATGGGGATCGGTCCCATCGACATCGCGCTCTGGGACTTCGCCGGGAAGTACTACGACGCGCCGATCCACGAACTGCTGGGCACGTACCGCGAGCGTATCCCCGCCTATGCCTCGACGTATCACGGCGACGACGCCGGCGGACTGGACTCCCCCGAGGCGTTCGCCGACTTCGCCGAGGAGTGTCGCGACGAGGGGTTCAGCGGGTTCAAGATCCACGGCTGGGGCGGCGGTGACGAGTCCCGGGACCTCTCCCGGGAAGTCGAGGCCGTCCGCGCCGTCGGCGAGCGAGTCGGCGACGAGATGGACCTGATGCACGACCCGGCCTGCGAACTGGAGACGTTCGCCGACGCGCTCGAACTCGGCCGCGCAGTGGACGAGCAGGACTTCTTCTGGTACGAGGACCCGTTCCGCGACGGCGGTATCTCTCAGCACGCCCACCGGAAACTCGCCCGGAAACTCGACACGCCGATCCTCCAGACCGAGCACATCCGGGGCCTCGAGATCAAATCCGACTTCGCGGCCAACGACGCCACGGACTTCCTGCGAGCGGATCCAGAGTACGACGCGGGCATCACCGGGGCGATGAAGGTCGCCCACATGGCCGAGGCGTACGGCCTGGACGTGGAGTTCCACGCGCCCGGCCCCGCCCAGCGCCACTGCATCGCGGCGTGTCGCAACTCCAACTACTACGAGATGGCGCTGGTCCACCCGCACTGCCAGAACACCCAACCGCCCGTCTACGAGGGGGGCTACTCGGATATGATGGGCGCCGTCGCCGACGACGGCACTGTCGCCGTGCCGGACGGACCGGGCCTCGGCGTGGAGTACGACTGGGAGTACATCGAGGAGAACACGACCGGCGACGTTCACACGTACGAGTGAGCGGACGGCGGGTTCGCCCGCAGTCCCGTGAGGGCCGGTAGCGGACCCCGTGAAGCTTATTGTAGTGGCCTTCGAATCCTGTTTTCGTGATAGTTCAGATCTATTCACTGACGTCCGTCGACGACGTGCGAGCCTGTGCCGACGCCGGCGTCGACCACATCGGTGTCGCCGCTGGCGACCAGGACCTCCCTGCGTCCATCTCAAACGACCACGCACGGACGCTCTTCGAGGAGGCCCCCGACGAAATGTCCACGGTCGCGCTTACCGTCGAGACGGACATCGACGAGATACGCTCCTACGCCGAGGACGTCCGACCGGACATACTGCATCTCTGCCCGGACGTCGACGCCCTGACGGTCAACGAGGTACGCGAGGTTCGGGAGGCGATCCCGGCGTCGATGGACGTGATGCGCGCGCTCGACGTCGTCGACGACGAGTCAGTCGACGTGGCGACGCGTCTCGACCCCGTCTGCGACTGGTTCCTCCTCGACACGGCCACGGACGCCGTCGAGGGGATCGGTGCGTCCGGCGAGACCCACGACTGGTCGATAAGCCGAGAGATAGTCGAGGAGACCGAGACCCTGACGATCCTCGCCGGGGGGCTCTCGCCGGAGAACGTCGCCGACGCGGTCCGGGCGGTTGACCCGGCGGGCGTCGACTCGTACACTCACACCTCGCGGAGCGAACGACAGAAGGATCCGGAGAAGGTTCGCGAGTTCGCGCAGGCCGCCCGAACGGCCGGCGAGTCGCCGTGACCGACTCCAGCGTCGTCGCCGTGGGGAACACGCTCATCGACCACACCTACCACCTGACGAACCTCCCGGGTCCGGACGAGGGGGCGTTCGTCCGGAACTACGAGCGGCGACTCGGCGGCGTGGCGACGAACGTCGCGACGATCCTCGCCCGGTTCGGGCACGAGACCGGGCTCGTCTCCTGCGTCGCAGACGACGAGGACGGGGACGACGTCCTCGACCGCCTCGACTCGTCGCCGATCGACCACGTGACGGTTCATCGCCTCTCGGGCGGTCGGACGTCGTACTGCCTCGTCCTCACGGACCCGGAAGGCCAGCGGGCGATCATCGGCGGTGGGGAGTCCGCCCTCGAACTCTCGCTCACCGAGGCCGACGTGGAGACCGTCGCTGACGCGAACGCCACGTTCACGTCCGCCTACGCACCGCTTGACGTGGTCGAGACGCTCGCTGCCGTCGACACTCCGCTCGTCTACGACCTCGCGGGCGAGTTCACCGACCTGACCGACCGCGGTCTCACCCGGGCGGCGCTCGACGGCCTCGCGCCCGATATCGACCGGTTCGTCGCCAACCTCACCTCGGTGCGGTCGTATCTCCGAACGGACGCCGGGCCGCGTGACTGCTGTGCTCAACTCCGCGCGCGGGGCTTCGATGCGGGGGCGGTCACGTGCGGGTCCGACGGCGTCTACCTGTTCGAAGGGGACGCAGTCCGGGAGATACCGGTGTTCGAGGTCTCCGTGACGGACACGACGGGTGCCGGCGACGCGTTCACCGCGGGGCTTATCCACGCCTGGGTGCTCGACGGCGTCGGGATCGAGGACGCCGGCCGGTTCGCCAGCGCCGTTGCGGCGCTCAACTGTACCGAGACCGGTGCCCACTCCGGTTCACCTACGCTGGCCGATGTCGAGTCGTTTCTGGACTGACCGGTGGCGCGGCCGCCGCCATACGGTATAATTATAACCCTTGCCCAGAGGATCGTAGTCACATGGTAACACGAGTACATCTCGACGTAGACCCCGGGAGCGACGACGCCGTAATGATCGCGATGGCGCTCGGCCACCCGTCGATCGAGGTCGCGAGCATGAGCACCGTCGGCGGTAACTCCACCGTCGACAACACCACGCGGAACGCACTCGCCATACTCGAACGGTTCGACCGGACCGACGTTCCGGTCGCGCGCGGGGCGAGCGAGCCGATGGAAGGGACGTACGACACGGCGGAGTGGATCCACGGCGAGAACGGGATCCGCGGCGATCTGTCGGAGCCGTCGACGGAACCGGTCGAGGCCCACGGCGCGGAATTGATCGTTCGGCAGGCCCGCGAGCACGGCGACGACATCACAATCGTCGCGGTCGGCCCGATGACGAACCTCGCAATGGCGCTCCAGCTAGAGCCGTCGCTCCCCGACATGGTCGACGGCATCTATCTGATGGGCGGCGCTGCGACGGTCGCGGGGAACAAGACGCCGATGGCCGAGGCGAACTTCCACAACGACCCGGTCGCCGCAAGTCGAGTGATCCAATCCGGGCGGCCGTTCATGGCCGGCTTGGACGCGACCCACGACGCGACCGTTTCGGGGGAGATGATAGACGAGTACTCCGGACTCGATGAACCGTACGACATTGTCGGTCCGTGGCTCGACTACCCCGACGAGATCAAGAGACTCGGCGGGGGGATGGACCCTGCGATCCACGACGCGGCAGTCGTGGCCCACCTGATCGATCCGGCAGTCCTGACCTTCGGGTCATACTACCTCGACGTCGAGACTACCAGCGGGCTCTGCCGGGGAGCGGTCGTCTGCGACGAACGGAGGGTGACCGACAACGCCCCGAACGCTGAGGTCGCGGTCGCGGCCGACACGGAGCGGTTCAGAAGCGTGTTCGAGGAGGCCATCGACGGACTCCTCGAAGGGTGATAGGAGCTGTTGTACGTCAGTTCGGTAGTTCGTCGACGCGGGGTCGGCGAACGCCGGGACACAGGTCCACCAATTCCTGAGAGTGGTTCGCTATTCGCCCGTCTCGCGAACGAGAGAGAGCGTCTCGGCGGCGAGGTCCGAGATAGGCTGTCGCTGGTAGGAGACGAGCGACGTCTCCACTGTGTCGTCGAGCGGGTCTGTCCAGTCGTTCGGGAGCGCCTCGGCACCGTGGAGTAGCCCGAGGATCGACCCGAGAGTCGCCGCGTGCGAATCGGTGTCGAACCCGGCCTGGACGGCCAGACAGAGCGACTCGCCGAAGTCGCCTTCTCCCCAGAGGAGTCCGATGGCGAGTACCTCCACGTTACTGATCGTGTGGACCCAGTCGAACTGGTTCGATTCGTCCCACCGCTCGTGGACCCGCTCCACGGCCTCCTCGTAGTCGAGGCCGTTCTCCCGCCACTCGACCACGTCCGAAACAGCCTCCGCCAGCCGGCACTCGGCGGGGATCTCGGACAGCCCGATCTCAAGCAGCCGTCGGGGGTCCGACTCGAAGGGCGCGGCGGCCATCATCGCGGCCGCGAACATCTCCCCGTAGATGCCGTTTTTGACGTGGCTGACAGAGGCGTCCTGCCACGCGTACTCCGCGGCCTGCTCGGGGTCTCCTAGGGCGACGAACCCCCACATGTCCGCGCGGATCAGCGCGCCGACGTGCTCGCGGTACGGGTTCCGGAGTGTCGCGGATTCCGGGGGCAGCACGAGGTTCAGCAGGTTTCGGTAAGCGACCCGCTCGGCGGTGTACGTGTTGAACACCGGGAGGTTCTGGAGCCAGTAGTTCGCCACGTCGACCGGCTCGAAGTCGACCCCGTACTCGTCGAGGATACCCAGCCCGACGGCGACGTAGTCGATATCGTCGTCGACGGGCATGTGGGGCACGTCGTTGACGAACATGCTTCCCTCCGCGTCCGACGACTCGACCGTGTTGTAGATGTCGTACTCCTCGGCGAGTTCGTCGTCCGAGCGCATGTAGCCGCTGAGGGGGAACTGGTTGCTCGCTTTCAGGTACGTGTGGATCTTGTCGCGGGACCACCCCTGTACCGGTTTGCCCAGAAAGCAGCCGGCCACCGCACCCAGCCAGCCGCCGTAGATCACGTCGTACGGGTCGTCGAGGACCTCGAATCCCCCCTCGATCTGTCGCGGCCCCTCCGGGCGGGCATCGCGGATCCCGTCGAGCGAAGACGGTTCGTGGTACGGGAAATCCGGCCGGACGGGGAGTTCGCGGCTCGCATCGAGGAGTTGGTGTAGTTCCTCCTGCGTGACCACGTCCGCGTCGAGGAGAGCGTCGAACCGCTCTTCGTGTTGCGAAACGTCCCTGCCCTCGTCTCTGCACTGGCGGCGCTCGTACTGTACTTCGCGTTTGTTCGGGTCAAGAAACAGGGGTGACGGGAGCGCGTCCTCTATCTCGACCTCTATCATCCCCGGATCGTACTCAGCTGTCATACGGTTGATGATTACCTCCGAGCCAGTATAAAGATATGGCCGGTTCCGACCCTTAATTATAAATAACGTAGGCGTTTCGTTGACCTATGCCACAGACTAGCCTAGGACGAAGGGCGTACGTAAAAGCTCTCGGAGCGGGTTCAGTCGTTAGCATTGCTGGCTGCCTCGGCGGGAACGACAGCGGCTCCGACGATTCGGTCAATATCGCGATCGTGTACCCGGTCGCGGGACTCGGTGACCAGGGATTCAGCGACAACGCTCAGGTGGGGCTAAAGCAGGCCGAGGAGGAACTCGATATCAACTACTCGCAAGGTGAACCGAGTAGTAACTCGGAGTATCAGGATTTCCACAACCAGTTCGCCGCCTCGCAAGACCCCGACTACGACCTCATTATCGGACTCACGTTCGACCAGGTCACGCCGATCAAGAACGTGTCCAGCGACTTCTCGGACCAGAACTGGACGCTGATCGACGCCGCGGTACAGGACCGGGACAACGTTTCCAACATCTCGTTCACGGAACACGAGGGGTCCTATCTCGCCGGAACGCTGGCGGGCCACATCGCCACTGAAGGGTTCGAGTCGGAGACCGCATCTGCGCCCGGCGAGGGCGTCGTCGGATTCGTCGGTGGCAACCGTAACCCGGTCATCGAGCGCTTCGAGGCCGGCTACCGCGCCGGCGTCAAGGATGTTGACGACAGCATCGAGTTCCGGTCCGCGTACGCGGGTGCATTCAACGCGCCGGACCAGGGCCAGTCGATCGCACAGTCGATGTACAACGAAGGCGCCGACATCGTGTACCACGCCGCGGGCGGGACTGGAATCGGGATGTTCGAAGCCGCTCAGGAGGCTGGACGGCCCGCGTTGGGGGTCGACACTGACCAATCCGTGACGGCGAGTGACTACTCCGACGTCATCGTTGCGAGCATGCTCAAGCGAATGGACTCGGCCGTGTACACGACCATCGAAAACATCGTGAACGACGAGTGGGACGGGTCCTCGAACGTGCAGTTGGGCCTCGATGACGACGCTCACGAACTCGTGTACGGGGACTCGATCGGCGACGCCGTCCCCGATTCGGCCAGAGAGATGGTCGACACCGCTCGCCAACAGATCATCGATGGCGAGATATCACCTCCGGAAACGGTGGACTGATACGAACTGTCCAGTCAGGAATGAGAAACTGAGACTCGAAGACTATTTAAATATCATTATCAAATGTTCCAAAAAACCGTGGACATATGAGTCACTCAGTCGAACTAACGGACATACGAAAGACCTTCCCTGGGGTCGTCGCCAACGACGATGTCAGTCTGAGCGTCGGTGACGGCGATATCCACGTCATTCTCGGGGAAAACGGCGCGGGAAAATCCACGTTGATGAACGTTCTGTACGGGCTGTATCAGCCCGATAGCGGAACGATCCGGATCAACGGCGAAGAGAAACGTTTCGACTCCCCACAGGACGCGATCGACGAGGGCATCGGGATGATCCACCAGCACTTCAAACTGGTCGGCCCGATGACGGTAACCGAGAACATCGTTCTCGGCTCCGAACCGACAGACTCCTTCGGGATCGGCGTCGACATGAAGACCGCCAGACGAGAGGTACGGGAGATCAGCGAGCGGTACGGGTTCGACATAGACCCCGACGCCGTCGTCGAGGATGTGAGCGTCGGCGTCAGACAGCGCGTGGAGATCCTGAAGGCGCTGTATCGGGGCGCGGACATTCTCATCCTCGACGAGCCGACGGCCGTGCTCACGCCCGACGAGATCGAGTCGCTGTTTGAGGTGTTCGAGGAGCTGATCGACCAAGGCAAAACTATCATCTTCATCACGCACAAACTCGACGAGGCGATGACTGTCGCCGACGACATCACGGTGTTGCGTGAGGGTCGAAACGTCACGACTCTCCCGGTCGAGGAGGCGACGAACAATCACCTCGCGGAGCTGATGGTCGGGGACGAGGTTCTGCTCGAACTGAACCGCGAGCCGCATCCGAAAGGTGACGTACTGCTCACCGTGGACGACCTTCAGGTGGCAAACGACGACACGACGCTGGTCGAGGGCGTCGACCTGACCGTCCGAGAGGGCGAAACGCTCGGCATCGCCGGCGTCGACGGGAACGGACAGTCGGAGTTGTCGGACGCGATCGCAGGTCTGCTCGACGCCGACGGCGGATCGGTTACGTTCGACGGCGAGGACGTCACCGACTGGGACCGCAAGCGACTGAACGACGCCGGACTCGCGTACATCCCGCCGGACCGGCAGGAACAGGGGCTCGTGATGAACTTCGACCACGGCGAGAACGTCATCCTGGGCGAACAACACACCTTCCCGATCGGACGCCGGATGCGGGACGACGAACTGGCCGAGAAGATAATCGAGGAGTA
Source organism: Halostella pelagica (assembly GCF_004762015.1). Lineage (NCBI taxonomy): Archaea > Methanobacteriati > Methanobacteriota > Halobacteria > Halobacteriales > Natronoarchaeaceae > Halostella > Halostella pelagica. The sequence goes on along the minus strand of NZ_SJES01000006.1, from coordinate 14,523 downwards.
CGACGTTCGGACCTCAGGCACGGGAGCGCCCGCGAAGTCGCTTTCCGGCGGAAATCAACAGAAGCTGCTCGTCGGCCGGGAGCTCGAGCGGGACCCGAAACTGGTCATCGCGAGTAACCCGACGCGGGGGCTCGACGTCGGGAGCATCGAGTTCATTCACGAGCAACTGCTCTCCGTCAGACGCGACGACAGGGCCGTGCTGCTCATCTCCTCGAAACTGGACGAACTCCAGCAGCTCTCGGACCGGATCGCAGTGATGTACGAAGGGGAGATCATCGACACGGTCGACCCCGAAACCGTGACCGAACGCGAACTGGGACTACTGATGGCTGGACAGGAACTAACGGACGTTTCCCCGAACTCCGATCGCGGAGAGGGAACGTCACAGACAGCGGGTATCGACGGTGAGAGCGAATGAGCGACGCCGGACCGAAACTCCCCGACAGAGCGAAACGGATCCTCGGCCGTCTCGTCGACGCGTCGGCTAGAGAGCGAATCCTCATCAGCTTCGCCTCGCTCGCTCTGGCGCTCGTCGTCGGTGCGATCCTGCTTCTCGCGTCGGGTGCGTTCGCGACGTGTGGCTCGCCGTTTCTCGTGTTCGGCGGGATCGAGTTCTGTTACAACCCCATCGAGGTGTATCGGGTGATGTTGAACGGCGCGATCGGTTCGCCGTACAGCATCGGCTTGACGCTCCGGGAGACCACGCTGTTGATCCTGGCCGGCGTAGCGGTCGCCGTGACATTCCAGGCCGGCATCTTCAACATCGGGACGCAGGGCCAGTTCGTCGTCGGCGGCCTGGCGGGTGCGGCACTCGTGCAGTACACGGCCGATATACTTCCGGCCAACGCCATCGGCGGGATCCTGCTGTTCGTCCTCGGTCTCGCCGCCGCGGGAGTTGCCGGTGCGCTGTACGGTGCGCTCCCCGGCGTCTTGCTTGCCTACTACGACGCCAACGAGGTCATCACGACGATCATGTTGAACTTCATCGCGACCGCAGTCGCGTTCACGACCGTCAGGTCGTTCCTTCGAGAGGGGGCTGCCGTCCAGACGGCACTGGTCCCGGACTACGCCGTCCCGCCCAGTATCGTCTTCCCGGAGGCGTCCTCGTTTTCGGTGCTCATCTTCATCCCGACGCTGCTTATCGCGTTCGGCGCGCACTACATGTTGAAAAACTCCCCGCTGGGATACAACATCCGTCTAAGCGGGGAACAGCCCGCTGCGGCGAAGTACAGCGGTGTCGACGCCAAAGGCGTGATCGTCCGGACGTTCACCCTGTCGGGACTCATCGGCGGTCTTACGGGCGGCGTGTTCGTCTTCATGGTACTCGGCTACTGGCAGCCGAGCGTTCCGCAGGTCGGATTCGACGGCATCACCGTCTCGGTGCTGGCGGCGAACAACCCACTCGGTGTCATTCCGGCGGCAGCGCTGTTCGGCGTCATCAAAAGCGGCGCGATAGCGCTCGACCTGCAACTCGGCGTGCCGCGCCAGCTAGCCGGCGTTCTGCGAGGCATCATCATCCTGTTCGTGGCGATGCCCGAGTTCATGCGCATGATCGGGCGAAAGTTCGGACTCGGAGAGACCTCGGCGACTCCAGCGCAGGAGAGGGTAACGGAGGAAAACGATGATTGAGAACACCCGATTAACCCGTCGGCGCATCGGCCTGCTAGTGATCGCTGCAGTCGTGGTTCTGGGCGTGGTCGCGTCACCGTACAGGACCGATATCCGGGACCTCTTCACCGTCGGCTTCTTCAACACCGCGCTTACGCTTGCCGTCCCGATCACGCTCGCGGGGGTCGGCGGCCTCTACTCCGAGAAAAGCGGCGTCATCAACATCGGTATCGAGGGGCTCTTGATCGCGGCCGCGTTCACGAGCGTTCTCGTCACTGGGACGACCGTGAGTACGGTCGGCGCGGATAACGCGGTGTGGCTCGGGTTGCTGGCCGCAGTCGTCGTGAGTACGCTCGGCGCGCTGCTGTTCGGCGTTATCTGCATCAGATACAAAGCCGACCAGATCATCGCGGGGCTGGCCATCTGGTTCGTGTTCCTCGGCCTCGCACCGTTCTTCAGCCGCGTCTACTGGGGTCAGATCAACAGTCCGACCGTGGCGACGTTCGACCAGATAGCGATCCCGGTCCTCTCGGAGATCCCCTGGCTCGGTACGTTGCTGTTCACCAACTATCCCACCACGTATCTGATGTTGATCATCGTCCCGGTCGCGTGGTACGTGCTGAAGTTTACCTCGTTCGGGATGTGGGTCCGTGCGAGCGGCGAACACCCGGAGGCGCTCGACACCGCCGGCATCAGCGTAAACCGGGTCAGATACGCGAGCATCATGATCTCGGGAGCGCTCTCGGGTATCGGCGGTGCGGCCATGACGCTCTCGACCGTCGGCCAGTTCATCGGGCAGGGCCAGACCATTGTCAACGGTCGCGGCTTCATCGGTATCGTCGCGTACCTCATGGGGAACTACAACCCGATCGGAACGTTCGGGGCGGCGGCGCTGTTCGCCGGACTCGACGCGCTGCAGGTCCGCCTCCAGCAGATCGGCTTCGACATCGCACCGGAACTGTTCGGAGCGATCCCCTACATGGCCGTCATCGTCGTGCTCGTCTTCTTCGGCTACACGCGGATCCCCGACCGCGCCGGGGAGAACTACGAAAGCGGCGACGACTAGCGGACCTCGGCCCGCGTGCTGCCGTTTCGTCTTTCTCCGCCGAACTACCGCTTCCGTCTGCCTCTCGATCGAACGAACGACGGCGGCGCGACAAATCTGTCCTCCGCGGATCGACATCCTCGTTTCGGTGCCCAATCGAGCGCGGAGCGAGCCGTCTCGGTCGAGAACGACGACTCGTCGCTCTCGAGGAAAACGGAATAGTCTGTTACACCGCAACGCTTGAAACGCGTTGACGCCGGCGCTATCCGGAGAGAGAGACGACTGTCGCACCGACGATGATCATTACGGTCGAGACGACGATGAGCGGGGTTACCTCCTCCAGTTTCGAGGAGAGAAAGACAGAGGAGAGCCCGACGACGATGAGCGGTGACGTCTGAATGAGTGGGACTGCGATGACGACTGGTGCCGTTTCGAGCGCCGAGAACGCGGCGACGAGGCCGAGCGTGGTCGCAACGCCGGCACCGAGATACCACTTGGCGTACGGTTCGCGGGCTATCGAGGGGGAGGGGAGCCCCGACGTGACGCCGGTGTACACCGCGAAGCCGGCAAAGGCTGTGGTGACGACTATCGCGGATCCGGGAAGGATCGACCCGCCCTCTGCGAGGGCGATGGAGACGAAGATCGGTTCGATGCCGAGAAACACTGCCGCGAGGATCGGGAGCGTCATCAACAGTGCCAGGTCACGGCGTGAAACCTCGAGCGCCATGCTCTCCTCGGTCTGGTAGGAGATGACGGCGATCCCCGCGACGATCAGGACGACGCCGACCAGGTGGAACGGTGTCAGCGATTCGCCAAGGACGAGAACGGCAAGGAGCGTCGCGAACAGCGCGTTCGCCGAGACGATGGGCGACGTTCGGTTCGCGCCGATACGCTGGATGCTACTGAACGAGAAGATGCGAGCGAACAGCGATCCGCTCAACCCCGCAGCGGCGAACGCGGCTATCGCCTCGGTCGACATCGCCGAGATGTCGTACAAAAGCACCGCCGGCGGGATGAGCAAGACGACGTTGCTGAGCAGGGTCACGAAGACGACGTCCGTGACCGAACCCTTCTGCGTTCCCAGTCGAACGAACAGGTACTGGAACGCGAACATGAGCGATGCGACCGTCGCAAGGATGGTTCCGAGGAGGGCGTCGGAGAGTTGCAGCATCTAGTACATGATTTCGCTTTAGCAGGCACATAAGACCACGTTTTCCGGAGCCAACCGCCTGGTTCGGTGCCGGGGTTACAACAGACCCTATCAGTATTTCGCGACCGAGTCGAGGAGGAGGTCGACGAACGCCTCGCGGTCGATGTCGACGCCGACGGACGCGTTCGGCTCGGCGTCGAGAACGCCGTACCGGTCACAGACGGTACGGCCGACTGTGTGTTCGCCGTCCGTCTCCACCGCGACGTGCATCGGCTCCGTTTCGATGACATCTCTGTCCATCACTTCTGCGACTGCACACGCGTCGTGGATGGGAACGCCCTCCCAGCCGAACCGGTCCTCGTGGAACCGGAGGAAGAAGTCGAGCCACTCCGCGACGGTTTCACCGACATCGGAGCCGAGTTGCCGGAAACGGTCGAAGGTCTCGGCGCGCACCCGCGCAGCGCGCGTCACGTCGAGACCGATCATGGTGACGGGGACGTCCGACCGAAAGACGATGTCAGCGGCCTCCGGGTCGACCAGGATGTTGTACTCCGCCGCCGGCGTGTAGTTCCCCGTTCCTACAGCTCCGCCCATCAACACTATCTCGTCGAGGTGTGATTCGACCTCAGGATGGCGTTTGAGCAGCATGCCGACGTTGGTGAGGGGGCCGGTCGGCACCAGCGTGACGCTCCCGGCCTGCTCGGCCGTCCTCGCGATGAGGTCGACGCCGTCCTCGTCGACTGTGTCTACCGTCGGTTCGGGGAGGGCGGGCCCGTCGAGGCCGGACTCGCCGTGGACGTCGTCCGCGACCATCAGGTCACGTACCATCGGTTCGGCCATGCCGCTCGCAACCGGAACGTCCGTACGGTCCGCGAGTGTCAACACCTGTCTTGCGTTCCGCGTAGTCTTCGACAGCGTCTGGTTCCCCGCGACGGTCGTGATCGCGCGAACCGACAGTTCGGGCGCAGTCAGCGCGAGCAGCGTCGCGATCGCGTCATCGTGACCGGGATCGCAGTCCAGAATGATGTCCGTCGTCATCTGTATAGTACTCGTCTTCCTGTTGACCGGAGAGAACTAATAGCATTGGGTAACTGAAGGTATCGCGTGTAGTTTCACGAACTCGACTAAACGATAGGTTCAGGTACGAGTCAGTCGCTTTCGGAGAACGAGACTACTGCTGTGCTAGTCGGGCAAATCTCGAATTTTACATCTGGAGCGACCGAAACCCGCTCCGCTCGCTATGTAAAACCATACAGGACCGCACCAGATTGCACCGTACCATTACTGCCTAATATGAACGATAACATAGGATATTCACTAACTATAAAAATAATGGTAGCTATTTATGGTCGTTTTCGACAGATATATTACTTATAATCCACCTCTATTAGCGACTGTAGAACAAGTATAAGGGATATCATAGTATGTGGAAGCAACACCACACGACGATACTGGAGAGCGAGCGGTTGCTACACGGTAGGACATATCGTGGAGTCTCGCGAGCGTATCGCTACCCCTCGTCGCTGAACACGTCCGACCCGATGTCGGAGAGTTCGCTCGCCTCGATGTGCGAGTACATCTCCGACGTCGTCGACGGGTCGGCGTGGCGAAGCGCCCGCTGGGCCGCCGAGTGTCCGGCTTCACGGTAGTACATCTCGCCCGCGCCGCGACGGCCGCCGTGCAGCGTCAGGTAGTCCTTCGGATCGTCGCTGGTGTCGACCCCCACTGCGTCGCTCAGCCGCTTGAACAGGCGTCTGCCGCCCGACGTTGACAGTGCAGGGGGCGTGCAGTCGAACTCGCGTATCGCGGCGAGCGGGTCATCGAACGAGTCCAGACGGTCGTCGATATCGTCTTCGCTATGGCCCCGATTCCGCAGTTCGTCCCGTGATTCGTTCCAGAGGCTCGGGCTGTGAAACGTCGGAAACAGCGGCCAGTCGTCGTCGGGGTCGAGAACCTGTCGCCATCGTCGGATCGCCGGAAGCGGCTTATCGGTGAGCGGTGCTTGCTCGTCGTTTTGGCTCTTGCCGAGCACCTCGATGGTACCCGCTTCCAGATTCAGATCCGCCCACGTCGCACCGTTACGCCCGTCGCGGTCGTCGTCGCTTTTCGATAGTACCTCGGCTCCTCGGACCCCGGAGTAACCGATCAGGTACGCGAGCGCGCGGTCTCGGACCGGCGCGAGCGCGTCGTGTCCGTCTGCGTCTATCGCCTCGTGTGCTCGCTCGTCAAGATGGCGGAGGAGCCTCTGTCGCTGTTCCGGACTCCAGAACTGCTGGTTCCCGGACGACCGCGACGGCCGGTCGGGCATCGCGTCGATGACTCTCGGGCCGTCGGCGGGGTTTTCTTCGATCTCTCGCCACGTCTCACACCAGCCGAGGTACGTTCGGACGGTGTTGAAGTACGTCCACGCGGTCGCCCGAGTGATCCCCCCGTCTGAATCCCCGTCGTTCGCTTTGACGCGGCGTGAGAGATACTTCGTCCACCGTGCGAGGGTCTGTTCGTCTACGTCTTCCAGGTACCTGATGTCGCGTTCTTCCATCCAATCGACCCACGTGGGCAGGACCCGTTCGAGCTGGGCGGCGTACGACCCGGACCGCGACCCGTCCTCGTGAATCGCGGTCGCTTTGTCGTCGAGAAAGTCTTCCAGCGGATCGGCGAGCGCGGTTTCACTGCGTTCCTCCGGCATCTCGGTCTGGCGTGGGTCCATCGTCTAGTACCTGTCAGCGTCACCGTACTAGAATGTACTGCTGTTTTACTCCTAAACGTGAGTGGGAATGGTGTGCTATCCGATAGCTCTGTTTGGGTTCTATGATAATTATCTATATATACTACGAATAACGATATATGTGGCACAGAATGCAGAGTGACTGATGCAATTTATCTGGGACCGACGCGACCGGTCTATCCTATCCGGCTGCAATGACCCGGATGCTTAGAGCGGTTTCCAGGTCCGGGGCGAGTCGTTGAGGCGTTCACAGCCGTTCTCAGTCACCCTTACCAGGTCCTCGATCCGAACGCCGAACTCGTCGTTGAAGTAGATCCCCGGTTCGATGCTGAACACCATACCCGGTTCAAGTTCCCGGTTATTACCGGCGACGATGTACGGCGCTTCGTGGACATCTAGCCCGACGCCGTGGCCGGTACGATGTGTGAACCATTCCCCGTAGCCGGCTTCTTCGATGACGCTACGAACTGTTCTATCGACTTCAGCCGCAGTGATACCCGGTTCGACGACGTCTACACCCGCGTCGAGCGCTGCATGGACAGTGGCGTGAACGGTTTCGAACTCGTCCGGGGGCTCTCCGTCGAATACGACAGTTCTCGTCTGATCGCCGGGGTAGCGATCGACAGTCGTTCCGAAATCGAGTACGACCGGGTCACCGCTCCGAATCTCGCGGTCGCTGCTGCGATGATGCGGGCGTGCCCCGTTCGGGCCCGACCCGACGATGGTAGCAAAGGCCGGGCCGGTCCCTCCCTCTGTCAATCGCCGATTGATATCTTCTACGAGTGCCGACTCGGTCATCCCGATAACCTCGTCTCCTAGGGAACGGATCTCCCTGCTCACCTCATCTGACGCGGATGCGGCAGAGCTCAACGAGTCCAGTTCGTCATCGTCCTTGATCATGCGCAGGTCGTCCAGCACGAGCGTGGCACGTTCGAATTCCGTTTCGGGGAGTTTAGACTGTAGGTCGAGCAGGAACTTCGCCCACAGCGATTCATTGACCAGCACGTCCCCCTCCTTAACGTTGTGACGGCTGAGAGTCGAGTCGATGATCGAATCCGGCCCTGTCGTATCGTCCCAGGTTCGGATATCCTCTACCCAGCTTGCGGTGTTTATCTGCTCATAGTACATTTCCGGAGCGATAAACGTCGGGTTGCCCTCGTCCGGAAGCACAAACAGGAGATGGCGCTCGCTCGGTTCGTCATCGAACCCCGTTAAATAGTACATGTTCGAACCCGGTCCTATCACCAGCGCGTCTGCTTCCCGCCGGCGCAACTCCGCTTGGCAACGTGACGTTCGGCGTTCGAAAACTGATCCCATACCCCCTATTCAGTGGGTGGCCATATTTAAGTCCCCATATTACGCCTGGGAATAACTCGGACTGGGTGTTCCTTTCTCCGGAACTCTCTTCGTTCATTGTCGCACGGCCATTCACTCGCGACTACCGTATCGGAGTGCGGGTTTCACAATACAGTCCGACAGCAATAATCCCCTGTTCCATAACTATATTACACGATAGGAGCAAAGAGGTATCAAATCGCCATGAGCAAAAAAGATCCAACTATCCTTGAAACCCCTGAAAACTCGTTTCAGATAGTCGAATCACTCAAGGAATTAGACGGTGCAAATCTAACTGAGATCGCGAGACATACCGGCTTAGCGAAAAGTACCGTCCACGACCACCTCTCTACCCTTCAGTATCACAACTACGTCGTGAAAGAAGACGACGAATACAACGTCGGGCTCGGGTTTTTCGAGATCGGTGAATACGCTCGACGACGTCTGAAAGTGTATCAGACCGCCCGTCCCGAGATCAAAGAACTAGCGAAAGAGACGGGTGAACTGGCGAACCTCATGGTCGAAGAGCACGGCAGAGGCGTCTATCTCCACCGAGAACGCGGGGATAACGCTGTCACGTTGGACACGTACACTGGAAAGAGACGATACTTACACCGTACCGCTCTCGGGAAGGCTATTCTCGCACACCTCCCCGAGGATCGGGTTAACGAAATACTGGACCAGCACGGGCTCCCGCAAGCGACTGAGAACACTATCACCGACCGAGAGAAACTCTTCGACGAGTTAGAGAAGATACGAGACGAAGACATCGCATACTGCCGCCAGGAGAGAGTGAACGGACTGAAGTGCGTTGCCGCCCCGTTTCTGAGTTCGAACAACGAGGTACTCGGTGCGATAAGCGTCGCAGCTCCGACGACACGGATGAAAGGGGAGCGGTTCGAGGAGGAGATCCCGGAACTCGTTCTTCAGGCAGCGAACGTTATCGAGATAAACGTAACGTATTCCTGATAACCCTCTACGCCCTCCCGTTATTCCGGTCACAGTTGAACTCTTCAGGTATTCTTTCAGTTGTTCTCTGAACAGTATCGTCTACCTCTCCCGGACTCTGCGTAACATCCGGAAACGAGAGTAGCCCTTTCCACACGACATGAGTTGAACCCGTTTACGTGCTTGCTCTGCTCCCGGTTCCGAATAACCGAACAGATCGTTGCTTTGCGGTCTCGTTCACCACTTCCTTTACGGACATAGGTGTGTAACGCATATCGGCTTCCGCTTCGGGCCGTCCTTCCCTACAGTCTGATATCGCCGGTGTAGCGGGCCTTGGTTGGAAATCGCAAGTATTCTCTTCTCGGGAACCGAAGTTCGAGAACGTCCGTAACGTGGGCTGATTAACCGATAGCTCCCACGTACCGGAAGAATCCCGTGGATCCAGCTAACTGGCCTGCTGTACACATTTCCTCGAAAACCAACGCTTGCGCCAAAGCCGTCCTCGGTGGAACTACTGACAGTATTCCGCTCTACGGAAACCACGGCCGTACCCCGTGTTCAGACACAAAGAAACGAGCGCCCCTCCTGCCGACTGCACGTGATCGTGTACTGGTCTACTGACGTATTGGGGTAATTTTATACATGTGTAAAATGAGAGTCGACTATGCTCGGTCAACAGACTGCAGCGGACAGAATGGACCATATCCCGTTTTCGGGCATCCGAGAGATCTTCGAAGAGTGCGACCGCCTCGAGGCTGCTGGTGAAGACGTTGTCCATCTCGAGATAGGCCGTCCCGATTTCGACACCCCGAAACCGATCAAGGATGCGGCCGTTTCGGCGCTCGACTCGGGTCACGTCCACTACACGTCCAACTACGGGATCAGCGAACTTCGAGAGACGGTCGCGGCGAAGTTCGACCGCGATAACGACATCGCATACGACCCGGACCAGGAAGTGATCGTAACGACGGGGGCCACAGAAGCGATCCTCGTGAGCGTCTTCGCGTTCGTCGGCCAGGGGGACGAAGTACTCGTTCCGAACCCGAGTTGGACGTATGCGCCCAGTGTTCGGATGGCCGGTGGGACACCTGTTTCCTATAGCCTCGACCCCGAGACCGGGTTCCAGCCCGACCTAAGCGAACTCCGCGAAAACGTCTCTGACCGAACCGAGCTTCTAATCGTTAACAGTCCGCAGAATCCGACGGGTGGCGTCGTCGACGAGGACCGGATCGACGCCCTGGCTGAGTTCGCCGTCGAGAACGACCTCGTCGTCCTGTCCGACGAAATCTACGAGAAGATCCTCTACGACGATTCGGAACACCACAGCTTAGCCGCGCATCCCGAGCTATACGACAGAACGATCTCCGTTAACGGCGTTTCCAAAGCCTATTCGATGACCGGATGGCGACTCGGATACCTCGGAGCGCCGGAGGAGCTTATCGATCCCATCATTCGAGTCCGACAGTATACGACGACTTGCGCGCCATCGCTCTCGCAACACGCGGCCGTTCGCGCCATCGGGAGCGGCCTCCACGAACCGATGGTGGAGGCGTTTGCCGACCGCCGTGACCGTCTCCTCGAACGTCTGGACCGGATTCCCGGGATGGACTGTCCCGTCCCCAGCGGCGCGTTCTACGCGTTCCCGACGCTCCCTGAGGGGTACGAGGACGAGAACGAATTCGTCTGGTCGCTCCTCCGAGAGAAAAACGTGGCAATGGTGCCCGGGTCCGTGTTCGGATCGAACGGCAACGGACGGCTCCGTATCGCGTACTCGAACTCGGTCGAGCGGATCGACGAGGCGTTCGACCGCATCGAGGCGTGGTTGGCTGACGAGTAAACGACTCGTTCCGGACTGCTCCGGTGCGGTTCAGAACAACCCGCCCGGGTCGATATTGTGTTCTGTTCCTCCGTTTCGATAGCTGGTTACGGAGCGGTGGCACTAATGCACGTGAGTCCTCTACGCATGACCCAAAATATTATATAACTAGTCGCCAATTCTACATACGCGACCAATGAAGCCTGTTAACTTCGACAACGCCGAAACGTATGAGCCCGATGATGGATGGCGGCGAGTTTCGCTTGCTGGTAGCGACCAGTTCACGTTTGAGTGGTTTGAGAAGCCACCGGGGCATTCCTCACCCATGCACGACCACGAAAACGAACAGGTCTGTCTCGTTCTAGAGGGTGAACTCACCATTTTCACCGAGAACGACGACGTTACGCTCTCACGGTTCGATTCTGTCCTTCTGGAATCGTGGGAACGTCATCGCGTCGAAAACACCGGGGACGAAACCGCCGTAGCGGTCGACGTCTTTGCTCCCGGGCGCGGATTCGACTTCTGGACCGATCGAGATGACGAGTAGTCGACGAGAGACGATCTGCGAATAGGTATCGAGACGAAAACTCGTCCGGCGGTGAATCACTCGATTAGCCGCATGCCTGTTCATGCGATGGTTTTCACAGACCCACGGAGCCGGATAGTCAACGACCGTGCGATTCTACCGGACGGGACCGTTCCCGGCCCGCCCAGTATTGCCGGCAGTTCGATGGTTCGTTCCGCCCCACTGCCACTGAAAATCTAGATTAGATGATGGCTTCTGTCACCGCTCACACGAAGTAACTACGCGACGGTTTCTCTGCAGGACCGTCCATTTCGTCTGTCCGTTACGTTCAATCTATGACCGTTCCTTCTTCGAGCGTCGATCCGTCATCGAACCGATCTAGCGTCAACATCGAGATGTCGACCATCGACGGCTTTCCGTCGACTATGATTTCAGCTACTAGCTTTCCCGTCGCCGGTGCCTGCATGAACCCGTGTCCCGAAAAGCCGACGGCGTTTACGAACCCGGGTCGGATTTCCTCGATTATCGGATGGTGGTCCGGTGTCACAGCGTACAGCCCCGCCCAGGAATCTCGAATCTCCGACCTCGGTCCGAAATATCCCGCACACTCCGCCGCTTGTTCGATCACCTGTGCAGACCAGTCGAGCGAGACACGCTGTGAGAAGTCGTCCGGATCCATCTCGGGATCCGTCTCGTCGAAATGTCCGCCCGCGACGACGTTGCCGTTTCGCTCCGGCCGGAAGTGAACGCTCCTATCGGCGTCGATCGTAAACGGAACTGAATCCGGTACCGAAGTTTCCGGGTCGAGGATAACTAACTGCCGCCGACGGGGCGAAACGGGAAGTGAAACGTTTGCCATTTCCGCTATCCGGGCCGCCCAGGGGCCTGCCGCGTTGACTACGTAATCGGCCGTGATCGTCGTCTCCTCCGTCTTGACACCGGTGACTCTCCCGTTTTCCTGCAGGACGTCCGTTACCTCTTCTTTCGTTCGGATATCTACGCCCTCATCGCTCGCAGCGGTGGCGAACCCCTGTAGTCCCAGATGAGGGTCCGCGAACCCGTCCGTTGGCGAGTACGCCGCGCCCGCGAAGTCGTCAGCATCCAAAGCCGGACAGATTTCCGCCGCCTCGTCCGGGCTGATGAACTCGCTCTCCACGCCGACCTCGTTCTGCCGTTTCACGTTTTCCCGGAACTGCTCCGCCGTCGCGTCTTCACGGGCGAGAAACAGATATCCGGGTCGCCGATATCTGATGTCGACGCCGAACTCATCTTCGAACGTTTCCCACACCTTGATACTCTCCTGTGAGAGCTTCGCGCTTACCGGAGACGAAAACTGCGCCCGTATCCCGCCGTTTGCTCTGTCCGTGCTTCCGGATCCAAGGTTTGACTTCTCTAGTATCGTTACGTCCGCTCCGCGCTTTGCAAGATAATAGCCGCACGAAACGCCGACTATTCCACCACCTATGATAACAGCATCCATAGTGACGTATTACGAGTCGGTCTATATAACGCTACCTGTTACTTCGGTATGTTGCTTATATTATACTCGGAGCGAACTTTCACGGAAAGGGTGCTAGTTCTTCATATCACAAATATAGTCTTTACTCAGAGAGGAACGAGACCGAGATCAGCGTATATGGTTCTTCGACGGACTGAGCTATTTGTACACACTGACTACTAGGCTATCTAGCCTATTCTCCCGGGGCTCTTTCCTCCTTGCGGAATGTTTGTTCGGTTCGTTGCGCTATCTTCCGAAAAAACAGCCGGATGACTCATTGAACGGCACATATATTACACTAATAGTGCCGTAATATATGAGTTTCTACATCACCGTTCGGAAACTCACGGGACTGGGTTTTGATTCATCATCCACGGCTCAGTCCCTCAGCGTCCCGATTCTCCCAGTAGTTCCGGAGAGAGGAACAAAATCCGTCGCATTGGAAACTGAGATCCCCCGAATTTCTCTTCGAACAGTTCCGAGCTTTTCTCGGTCTCCCATCTGTTTTCACTTCTGCAAGGATAGTCGAATTCCTTCTATAGAGGCACTCAGAGGTCGGAAGAGCGGAGCGCCGACTCTACGCCGGCGTCGTCGTGGACTATATCTGCGACCGCAGTTGCCATCGCCCCGGGGGACGAGTGCTGGAAGACGGACCGACCCATCGAAACCCCTGCGGCACCTGCGTCCATCGCGCCGCGGACGTTGCTCAACATCTCCTCGGTCGATTGCGGGCTCCCACCGGCCATAATGACTGGCACTCCCACTGCCTCGGTGACGGATTCGTAGCTCTCGACGGATCCGCTGTAAGCCGTCTTGACGATATCCGCACCGACCTCTTCCCCGAGGCGAGCCGCGTGAGCCAGGTTCTCGGCGTCGTGTTCGTCGACATCCGGCCCCCGCGCGTAGGTCATGGCAAGCACTGGGAGACCGAACTCGTGTGCGTCCTTCGTCACCGTTGCGAGCTGTTCGATCTGTCTGGGCTCGTAATTGCTGCCGACATTGAGGTGGATCGAGACAGCGTCTGCGCCCGCGCGGACGGCCTCTTTGACGGTTCCTGTGACCCGTTTATCGTTCGGGTCCGGTCCTCGCGTTGTCGAGGCGTTGAGGTGGATGATGTACCCTTTACCGTTTTTGTTCGGATGAACTCGGGGGGCAAGCCCTTTCTGCGTGAGAACACTGTCAGCGCCACCGCGTGTGACCGCGTCGATCGTCTCTTCGATATTTGTAAGCCCGCGTGTCGCTCCGATCGTAATTCCGTGGTCCATCGGGATATTGACGTACTTTCCGTCCCGTCCGATGCGGTCGAGTCGTGCTTTGGTTCCTGTCTGCATGGTCCATATCAGTGTACTACGATGACTAATGCTTTCCGAATCTCGGATTTATCCGGAATGATTAAAGCGTAATGAAGTTTGATACCCGCTCGATCGAATCCTCTCTCCATTCCCTGTCGGATCTGCTCCGTCTGCTCCCGGACGATTTCTCAATCGGCACTGTGTGGCGGGGTGTAATCGCAGTTGCTGCATGTCAAAGAGCGGCCCTGTAGTTCTATACGATCCTCTTCGCACCTCGGGCAAACGAACGACATTGAACGCCAGTATCTCGCCTTACTTGTTAAATCTATCTTTACTTGGGGCATGGTACCGTGTATCTTTTTGTGTCTATCTAACGCCAGTATCGACGACAGGCCCCGCGAAGTGATAAGATTTAAGCGCTCGGTCCTCCGGTGGTTGCACATGACTTACGTAGCCCAGGCGGAGGGCGCGGTCACGCGCGAGACGTTCTGGACGATCAGCGAGGTCGGAGAGGTCCTGTTTTACTACCTCGCGGCGGTCGCGATTCTGGTGTTCCTGTACGGGGTGTACGAGCGGTTCG
>NZ_SJES01000005.1:0-265359 GCF_004762015.1 Halostella pelagica | reverse complement strand
GTCCGTTCCCGCTCCCAAGTTTCATCAAATTCCGCCGCGTAGCACTCACTGAGCAGGTCTGCGAGCATTGTCCCAAACAAACTCTACGACCTGCTCGCTTCTCAAACTGGCCTAACTAGACAGTGCCCCACTGGGCAAGTTATCAAGAAGGGGGAATATTTAGCCGTCTCTACGGTGACGGGTACAGACAATTCATCGATGAGGGGCTCCGGCTAATAACATTCGTGGGACTAACAATCGCTGAAGTTGGTCTAATTTACTCACTTGACTTTTCGCGTGTCTATAGCCAATACCGGAGATACGCTCGGAGCTGTCGAGACGGTGTTGAAGATGGGTTGGAACTAATTGAGCGTCGAATGAATGTCTACGAACAGGCCTTCTCTGAATAAGATAGTAGGACAATCGATAGGTGGTAAATACGATTGGAGACATACCTACCCGAGAGTTTTTGAAACAGGTGTTTGAATCGCGGCATATGCCGAATCCACTCTTTTCCACATACACACAGGGCGAGAACCGGGTTACATCAACGGTTATCGCCGTTCTTGAGCACGTCAACAACCAGTTAGCGGAAGATATTCTGGAAGCACTAACCGACGAATCCGACTTGTCACTCGTCTCGTTCGATAATCAAGTGACGGGCGTTGACTCGGTGCCGGATGCGGCAATCAAGAGTTCGACCGCGCTCTGGTTCGAGACGAAGACGAGCCGGGACGCTGTAGACAAAGAACAACTTGAGAACCATCTTCATGCACTCAACGAGGACGAGGCGGAATTACAGCGTCTCATCGTCTTGACGCCTGATGCTCGGTTCCCTGATGAGGTGGCTGAAATCAAAGACGAGCGTATCGTATGGGCCAACTTCGACTCACTCATTGACACCATCGAGACGGTGCTTGAGCGAGACGTAGGGAACGCCGAGGCGAGTATGTCCGTCCCCACAGAACGTGAAGCGTTTCTACTACGCGAACTCAGTCGCTTCCTTTACGACGAAGACCTTGTCAGCGGAAAAGAGGATCGCGTGTTGGTCGTCGCGGCTCGCAAGGCATGGCCCGAGTATCAGGAGCACGGTCTATACTTTTGCCAGGCGAATCGATCGTTCAAACCCGTCGACCACCTCGCGTTCTACACTGAGGGCGAAATCAAAACTGCAGTTCCATCAGTAACGGATGCTATCGAGAGTATCGAACTCACCGAGGAGACAGTGCAGAACCATGCAGACCTCTCGCAGCCACAACGTAACCAACTGCTTGACGCAGTCGCGCAGTTTCGCAAGGAGGATTCAGAACGACATGGTGAGACGGAGAAAGTCATCTTCCTACGGGACGGTATCGAACTCGACCGCCCCGTGAAGAACGACAAGACTGCGAGTGATTCTGACCGGACGGTTGCCTTCGTCCAAGGCCACCGCTACGTCTCATTCTCGAAACTCCGGGAGAATCCCGAGTACACTACGGAATTAGAGGATTCAGACTGATTACAATCTTTTGGCGACATTGTCTCGTTGACGGTGTTCCAGAGAACAAATCCACCATCAAGATTAGGTCACTAGCCAACTGACAATTACAAAAGAGCAGAACCGACTATGCGAAAATTCAGAGCACCGATCAAGATTGTTCTCTTCCTGAGTTCATACGTTCCGCTATTCTTCATTATGGCGTTGAAATTCGGCAAGGTTCCTCCACTCCTGATTGCGGGTTACAAAATACCTCTTATCGACTTTCCTTACATTGATTTCCGGCTATACATTTCGTATCTGTCCATCGGGCTTCTGGTGCTTTGTGTATTGTTTACTGCACTTCTGTACCGGATGGTCACAGTTCATTCCGGTCGTGCTACCACTCAAGAGCCAGTTGATAAGTACCAGAAGCGGAGTGAACTGCTTTCGATGTACCTACTAGTCTACGTTTTTGTTTTCGCAGGTCTGAATTTCACGACCCTGCTCGACCTCGGTATCTTCCTAGTGTTCTTCGGTATATTGGGAGTTCTCCAAATCAACTCGGAGATATTGCACGTCAACCCGATGTTGGGGCTTCGAGGATATCAGGTATATGAGGTCACAAGTGACGAGCAGGTGTTATTGGTAATTAGTAAGTCCTCACTTGAGGAAAAAATGATACTCCCTGAGACAAAAGAAGTCGACAACCCCCGAAAAAAGATCGAGGTTGTCTCCCTCGGTCGAACCACATACCTCGCACCATAATATGTCTGGAAAACTGAATCCCGCTGAAAAACTCAAGGAAGCCCGGGAGTTTGCGGTGGGACGAACGGAAGCCGCGTTCTTGCTTGTGCGAAAACAGGGAGACTCCCCGGATGTGGGGAAGCTTCAGCTTGGACGCCCTGTCCAACAGGAGATTGCCCAAACCGTCGCAGACGCCCTCACAGAACAGATTAACGACCTTCGTGACGGTCGGACACGGGCACGTCCCCTAGATGTTGCAAACACAATCAGCGAGGAGACGGTAATACAGTGTGTCAGGATAGAGGATTTGCCTGATTCCGAGCTATTCGAAATTCTGAACTCCAGAGACAATGACGGGACGACGACGTACTCGGAAGAACCTGAGCCGAATTTTCAACTCATCCGCATCAGTGAGCCAGACGGGAAGGTTCTAATTGGGGTTCAAAACTACAGTAACGCGAAATTGGTCGACACGACAAACGAACTCACACTCTGGTATCAAAATGAGGAATACGAGCGTTTTCAGGGGGACCTATTAGTTATCCGTCCGAATCTCAACGCCATCTGCTACGACGGGTGGGTGTTCATTATCACTCCGAAGTCGTTCGAGAGCATGTTCGACATGCGTGAGGAGTACAGAAAGCGAGCGGAGGAAGCTATCGAGGCGTTCGAAGATGCAGGGATCACCTTTGCTGACCGCGAGACGACGACTGGATGGATGCTGAGCCATATCAATATGCTTCGAGGGATGTACGAAATCTATGATAACGGTATTCACGAGGAAGCCTCGCCCGACAAAATCGAGGCCATGATCCAAAAATACAATTTGAATACCCGCTTCTCGCTCGACTACGCTCGTCGAAACGGTCAAATCGAGTTGGGGGTAGATGAATACCAGCATACGTGGAAGCTGATCAAGCTGCTAGCGGCGAAATATGCTGAAGACGATATCATGGGCGAACAGTGGGAAATTGATAGCGGACAGCGGCTTTAGTCGAGGGTGAGAGTAAGAATTAGCGTCATCAGAGTGTAGGTGAATTATGTCCCGTCGAAATCGTTCCGTTTGGCGTGAATGCCCCGAGTGTGGTGAGAATCAAAAGGTGAAACAAGGTGGATGGGCAACGTGCCGAAACTGCGGCGAGAACTTCCACGTATAGCCATCTCTGGGCTGCGACGGAGGAAGAGGAACGTACGAACCTTGATACTTCGAGGTTCGGAACAGTTCAGTTAACATGACTGAGCGAGCGTTCATGGTTCGCGCCGGGAATGACAACGAGTTAGTCGAGGAATTCGAGTCTCGGTCTCTGGTCGCTATCGGATGGGAAGAACTGGGAGATGTGTCCGATGTCCGGTCATACGAGGAGATGAAGGCCCGATTCAATTCGACCGACGAGTATTCCGAGCACAATAGCCGGCGTCTCGCCCAGAACGCGGGGCAGGTGAATCGATTCGCGCTTGAGATGGAGGAAGGGCATCTGGTTCTGAGCTACGACAAGACGGAGCGCGAGTATCTCATCGGGGAGGTCACTAGCGGGTACGAGTGGAAACCAGGTGATCACCCGCCGGGGTATCCACACGTCAGACGTGTCGAGTGGAAGGACACGGTTTCCCGCGATGAGTTTACGACCTCAACGAAGAACACGCTCGGAAGCACGCTGACAGTGTTCTCGCTCGACGACTGCATTGACGAAATCACAGGCGTTCTAAGCGGGGAGACACCCGAAGAGAGCGAGGACGATGAGGACACCGTACCATTCGTCGATGAGGTAGAGAACCAAGCAGACGAACTCATCTCCGACATTCTGGCGAACATGGACCCGTTCGTCTTCGAGGAACTGGTCGCCGCAGTCCTACGAGCGATGGGATACCACGCGAAGAAGACGCAGGACAGCCAAGACCGCGGTATCGACGTAGTCGCTCATCCCGACTCGTTGGGGTTCGAATCGCCGTATATCAAGACCCAGGTAAAGCGCCAACAGAAGAAGGTCGGCTCCCCGGACATGCGTGCGTTCACCGGAACCCTCGGGAATGGTGAACGGGGCCTGTTCGTGTCGACTGGTGGCTACACCAGCGAAGCGCAGGATGCAGCACGGAACGCCGAACAGCGGGTCACACTCATCGACCGGGATGAGTTCATTGACCTCCTGATTGAGCACTACGACGACCTTGAATCCGAATATCAGGCGACAGTACCGTTGAAGCAGGTCTATATTCCATCACAGGATCCACCACTGGAGGAATAGCAAAACGAGTGAGCGGACTATGGATCGAGCGTACTGGCCTCGGGAAACCGTGGATCGAATCTCTGCTAGTACTTTCCAGATCTTTCCCCCCATTTTACAATAACTGGTCTGGAACCGATGAGGTATCTAAATGTTGTCGCCAAGGCAGTTCCACGACCTTACCGAGCAAATGGGGAAGCAATTCACTGAGAACCCGGGAGACTTCGTGACCGAGACGGATTTACAGCTCCTGATGGTTTCCGAGATCCGGAAAGCCCTCAGTGGTTCCTCGGGCGGTAACAATCCACGGTTCAAGATCGATAGTGGCTCAATTTTCAAACAGGCATATATCGACGCTGTTGAGGGCGGATACCACCATGAGGGTATTGACCCCGTTCACACAGAGGTGAGTCTTGAGAAGGGCGAACGGATCGATATCGGTGTGTTCGGTACCACACAACCGACCGCACACTGGGACAACGGTAGCAAGAAATTTGACGCCCAGGACTTCGACGCGCTCTTTGAGCTGAAGTTCGTGAAGAATCAGAAGAAGCCTCCGACAACGACTGGATTCACACCGTATCAGGACCGGAACACCCACTACGGACAGAGAACGCTCCAAAGCGCGATCGACTGGGAGGACATCGGCGTGAAAGAAGATATCGAGGCACTGGGTGAACGAACATCGGTCCCCTATCGAGCGGTGCTAGTGTTCTCGAATTTCAATTACTACTACTACCAGCCAACCCAGAAAGAGGTTAATCACGCTCCGCTGTATGAGGATCTCGGAAACGCAGCGTGGGACATGATGCAGAGGGTTGGGAGCGATATGGATGTTAACGTGCTATACGTCGCACCTGAGTTACCCGGTGCTGGACGCAGTGGGGGCTCTTGCGGAGGACTCGCGTGGATCCATGAGGCCATTTAAATATCAAAACACTTGTAGGTTGACAATGATGGATCTTAGACTCGCTAAAATGATAATGTATGGAGGATAAGACATGACATCAATATATATAGGAAATTGGTATCTGTTTTCAGGGGAGATCGGCGATATTGAACTGCCGAAAGTCGATCCAGAATTTACTTCAGGTCGGTCAGTAGGTGTTTGGCCGATTCCAGATTCTATTTCTACGGATATTCCAAATCCAGGGGATTATGTGATCTTCACGTCTGGTGGTGACATATACGGGATAGGACGGATTGGTGGGATATCAACTCAAGAATCCACCATTGATTATGTCCTGCAACTAGTTGATCAAGATGAAATCTACGAATCCGTTGGAGCCGTAGCTACAATTGTCCAGTACCAAGAAACAGATTTCCAAAGCCGGGGTGGTCGGCCGAATTTGGAAGCTGTCTTCGAGGATGTTGATGCGAATGATTTGGATGAGGCGCTGCCTACAGGATTTCCTCCGGGGAGGAACTGGATACTACAGAAAGTCCCAGATCAGTTCTGGAGCGATCATACCTCCCCAAGCATCCTGCTTGGAAAGGTTCAGGGTATAAATACCTCTGAATTCTATACTGACCCCGGTGGAGGGAGAGGCCCCAATCGAAACAACCCTTCTGATGAATTCGACGACAGTGGAAGTGACTTGATTGTCGATCGAACTGGGACCTTGCTTGAGCAAGCTTACGCGAGTAGATCTTTAATTCAGGATTCTTCTAAATCCAGTCTCCAAATTGCAATTCTGTTATTTGGTATCATTGTGGCATCAGTTTCAGTATTCCGTCAGGAAATCGAATCGGGGCTCGTCAATGTCCAAAATTCCCTGATCTGGGGCGGTTTATTAATTGCGACCGGAGTCATCCTCGCTGCATTCGTATTTATACACACGACTGGGAGTCCCCGGCCATATGCAGAGCAAGTGGCGGACCAACAAAACAGATTGAACGAGAAATTACCGGAGATCAGTGAAGAGGGTGAGAAGCGTCTCACAGCGGAGTTTTCTGACATATATCATGATGTCGTAAATCGGGTTAGAGTTGGAAACAGAATCTTAGGCGGAGTAGTAGGAGCGGCAGTTGGGTTGTCACTGGGAGGAGTCTTCTTGAGTACTTTGTCGATACTATTCCAGGTCGGTATGGAGAAAACAATCACTGGCAAGGCGATTATGGGAATTTCAATTGTAGTCGTTATTCTAATTTTGTATGGATCCTACTTCGCATATGATGGTGTTGAAAAATTTGAACGTGATTGGAGAAAATAACAATTTGAAGAGCGTCTCCTGGAACAACTACCTCTTGAAGAAGAGCAATCTATGAATTAGATATGAACGAAGAAGAAGCACGAGAGGTATTGTCGAGTGCTCTTGAGAGATTCGTCAAAGAGGATACTGACTTACTGAGGTACGATGTAAACGAGAGAAGTATCACCCATAGATTGGCAGTTTACCTTGAAGAAGAGGTCGGCAGAGAATGGGATGTTGATGTAGAATATAATCGCGTGGGGGAGGATGAGGTGAGTAAAGCAGTTTCGATGGAGCACCTCAAAAGTAAAATTCCGGATGACGTTGACCTAGAGGACCTTGGTGCAAAAACAGTCTATCCAGATGTTATCGTCCATATTAGAGGGGAACGCTACGAGAACCTACTGGTAATTGAAGCAAAGAAATCGGGACGGTCAGGCAAATATGACCGCGAGAAAATCACCGCCTACAAAGAGGAGCTGCGATATGAGCACGGGGTGTTTGTTACATTCACAGGAGTCAGACCCAATGGGGACCCCGGATATCACTGTGACTGGCACCCATTCGAAAAGTAGTAAGACAGAGAGAGTGGATTACGGATTGAACGGCGTCTATAGTCCTGCTAAACACATTCACTATGGATAGATTATGAGTCGTGAGTGCCGAGGCCAGCTTTCTGTCCATCCAACTTCGAGTTAGTGTGGACGAACGCAGAGAATCACGTCTGCCACGTTCTGAAAAAGTAGCCAGAGCCAACAGGCGAACAGCGTTCACTTCGAGATGTCGTATCCGCTCGGTAGTTTCGTCCACGAAACCTCCTGACCAGTCGGGAAATTTATACTTTATCAGCTCTCCCGGCATAGACAGAGTGGAACGAAACCAATGACTGCACTCACAGATTCAGACGCTGGGGAGACGGAACGGAAAGTTGCACTCATCACCGATGCTTCGTCGGGTATCGGGAGATCGACGGCTGAGGCACTCGTTCGGAAGGGAGTTCGTGTCGCACTCGCCGCTAGACGGAGCGACGAGCTCCAGGAACTCGAGGACCGTATTGAGTCCGAGGGTGGTACTGCACTCGTCGCTGAGACTGACGTCACCGACGAGGACCACGTACAGGAGACCATAGACCAGATAGAGGATGGATTCGGCCGCTACGTGGTCCGTCTTGGAGAACCAGTGGCGGAGTAAATATCTCGAGACGCTCGGTAAATGTACCCACTGTGAGTCGTGAGTGCTGGAGGCTCTCCACCCACATCCGTTCGAGCGCCCTGCGGTACTTATTTATCAGATGATTTCTATCAGCGAGTGTATGGACGTTCGGAACCTGGCCACGGCGCTCATCTTCCTGCTTTTCGGGCTCGGAGTTCTCGGCGGCGTCGTCTACTCCGAATATCCGAAGTACGAACAGCGGACACAGAGCGTCGCTGTCGATGCGGAAGTCCAGTCGTCGGAATTTTCTAGCTATGCTGGCGGGCCAGATTCAGCGGACCAGGAGTCTCATTCCGTCACCGTCGTGTACACGTACACGTACGAGGGCCAGAAGTACGAGAGCGACAGCGTCTTCCCCGGCGGCACGAACGCGGTCTCGTCGGGGAGCAGGGCCGAGGAGGTCGCGGGGAACTACGCCGCTGGCGACCGGATTACGGCCTACGTCCTTCCGAGCGAGCCCGAGCAGTCGTATCTGCTGGAGAAGGGGCACAACTACTGGAACTATCTGTTCGTCCTCGTCGGCGCGCTCATGGCCTTCGCCGGACTGCGGCATATGGTTCGGACGATTCGTGGTAATACACTGGATGTGTAATCCGGGCCGGTGCTGTCAGTGCGCCGCGCTGCAGTCTGGGACGAGTATCGATTTTTAGTTCCCGGACAGGTCGACTGTTCGACCTCTACCCAATACTGAAGTTTCGGAGTGGAAATATAAAGATTGGATACAAATGGGGTTCAAGAAATTCGTTTACGATCTGTTCGAGTGGCTCTGGATAGTCGTCTCTGGATTCGTCTTACTCGCTATTTACACTGGGAACGCAGAGCCGTACGTCGCTGCGTCCCAACTTCCCGGCGGGGACGCAACGCTCCCGAATATGTACATGTTCGGGACGATTGCGCTGGTGAGTCTCGGACCCCCACTCCTTGCGAAATTGCGCAGCCGGGGTAAGTGGTCGCAGATACGGGACGAGACGTCGCTCACCCTGGAGGATGGCGTGTTCTCGGGCTCGATACACGGGCGACCGGTGCGTGCCCGCACGGAGCGACGGAAGGTCGGTGGCGACTCCAGAAGCTCGAACTACGCTACCTTCACCATCGTCGAAGCAGACCTGGAAGCGCCGACCGCCGAGAGCATGATATTTAGTGTCAAGAGCTCAGACGGTGGGTTGGCGGAGTTCGGTGAGAACATCCCCACGGAGACTACGGTCGTCGACGACGAGTTCGTGGTACTGGGCGAGCCGTCAGACACGCTCGCCAGCGAGATTCTCACGGCGCGAACCAGAGACGCGCTTCGGGCCGCCGAGGATGACAGCGTGAGCATCGGTGCTGCGGAGGAACATATGGTGGACCACATGCCCGATATGTCGGACTCGATCGTCGGGGGGCTGTTCAAGGGGAAGTTCGAGGATGAGTTCAGCAAGCAGTTCGGCGGGACGCCGACGACAGTGGCTATGAACACGAAGGGGCGGCTCGGTGACCCGGACGAACTGGACCGGCGAGCGGAAGCCGTCGCCGCCGTTGCGGACGCCTTCGAGGACGCCAGGGGTGCCTGAACCCTCGTCGGTGTCGCCACACTGCGTGACTCAGCATCCCTCGATGCCCATCGACTCCCCGAAGCGACCCTCTGTCAGTGGGCGGCGGCTGGTCCTGCGCCGCGCCGGCGTCGAGCGCGCCGTTGACCAGAACCATCTGGCTAAGCGCCTGCGCATTGCTCGATAAAGACGGGACGGTAGCACTCGTGTGAGCACTCCAGCGTGAGACGAGCCTCTTTGTGAGCGAGGCGGTGATGGAACACGGCGTCCAGATGCTGGACGAACGGTAACGGAACAAGCGGGCCCGATAGCCGTGCTAAACACAGTCACTATGGATAGATTGTGAGTCGTGAGTGCCGAGGCCGACTTTCGGTTTCTGGTGAAAGGAGAGACTTCGAATGGCCTCGGTCACCCTGACTGATCGTCCAGGCCGGCCAGTGCAATCGCCGTCCCGAGTAGCGCGACGTTTTTCAGAAAGTGGATCTGCTGTTGTTGTTTCTCCTGCGGATCGTCGAGATTCCAGAAGTCGTGCATTACGGGCGTCACGCTCACGAAAAAGGCAGCGATGAACCCTGCGGCGAGTTTCGGAACGCGTCCCAGCACCGTCGCCACGGACCCCACGAGGAGAAACGAAGTCGTCATCGGGACCGACAGGTCGGCCATCGGCGTGCCTTTCGAGTTCGCGTACTCGATCCGCTCGTCGAGGTTCTGAACGTTGTCGAAGGCCATGACCCCGAGAACGACCCCGTACACTGCGCGCCCGAGGGAGAACAGGGATGCGTTGGTTACTGTCGATTCCGTTCCGGCGGTCGTCTCCGCTTCGGTATTGATTGTCAAGCGTTCCGTCTCTGAGTGTTCGGTTTTCCCCACCACACTCGGCCGACGGGTAGCAGACCCTTAGCTCTATGTTGGCGTCGTCGATCCGGGGTCAGCGACAGGCGGAGACGACTCGACTGAGACGGGTCGTGCTACTGCTCCGAACTGAACGCCCGTAGCATGTCTCGCTTGCCCGACTCGCTGTCGACCTGCTCGAAACCGCGTTCGGTGAAGATGCGTTCCCAGTTCCGATAGTAAAGCGGCACGTCGTCGTTGACGTAGTTCACTTCGGGGTCGCCCTGCGGTCGGTCCGTCGCGCCGCCTTCGTTTTCGACGGTGATGAGTAGCGAGTCCGTGATCCGGGCGAGGTCATCGAACACCCACGCGGTGTCGGGATGGAGGTGTTGCAGGGTCTCGACCGAATAGACGACGTCGAACTGACCGTCATCGAAATCGGTGACGGCGTCCTCGATGGCGTCGACACGGAACGTTCCGTCGGCAGCCAGGCCCGGATACATCTCGTCCATCACCTCGAAGGCGTCCGGGTTGATGTCGATGCCGTACAGGTCTTCGAACCCGTTCTCGTGGAGGTGGGCGAGATGCCGTCCCGAACTGCAGCCGAGTTCCAGAACCGCGGCGTCGCGAGCCACGGACGAGTCGAGAACCTCGTGGATCCACTCGCTCGACTCGTTCGGTCCGTAGTGGGCGTAATAGTCCGGCGAGTACTCCCCCTGCTGGTCTTCCCAGAGTCGACGGACCTCGGTAGAATCCATTGGCTAGCCGTAGTACATCACGCGTGAAACGTGCTTGGAATCAGTCAGGGGGCGACTGACGCCGCGTGGACCGAGACTTCCCGTTCGGTAGCGTCGCTCTGCAGTCGGGGTCGAACGAGTACAGCGGAACTGACGCGTTGCTCGCGGTTCGGGTTACGAAGAACAGTACGCTATCGCAGAATCAGTCGATGTGACCTTCGCGGCGGAGCTGGTCCGCGTCCTGGCCGGAGTAGCGCCACTCGATGTTGGCTTTCTCGTCCTGCCAGTCCCACGGTTCGACGAGTACGACGTCGTCCTCGTTGATCCACGTTCGGTATTTCATTCGGCCGGGGATCCGGCCCATCCGGTTCTTGCCGTCCTCACACCGAACGCGGACGTGGTTGCCACCGTTGTGTTCGGTGACGACCGCGAACAGTTCGTCGTCGTCGGGCATCCGCAGGTTCCGCCGCTCTGAATTTTCACTCACTACCGAAGATAGGTTCTCCTCACGTATAAGTCATTGGAGAGTGACGATATCATTTACCACACCCGGCGGAGTCGGCTGAGCAAAGAATGCTTCCGTCGAGAACCGACCAGTGACGGTAGTTCGCGCCTCAACCGTTTAGTCAGTACCATCCACGCCCCAGTTCCGTTTCATAATTCCATAGCCGCTGCGCACTTTCACCCCCGAAGGAGCGGTACTGAAACCTCTCGCACCCGGACGAAGAGGGCACACGAGCGCGTCAAACGTATGTAATCCAAACCACTAGAAGGTGCCATGTCTGACGATCCTTCGACAGAACCCGTCACCGCAGATCGACCCGACAGTCCGATCCACGTCACCGGAACCGACCACATCACGCTCATCGGGAGCAACGAGGAGGAGACGATAGAGTTCTACCGCGACGTTCTCGGAATGCCGCTCGTACTCCGGCAACCGAACCTCGATGACCCGGACTCGACGCACCTGTTTTTCGACACCGGCGATGGCCGCATCATCACCTTCTTCGTCCGCGACGACCGGCAGTCGAACCCGCAGCCGCACCGCCACCGCGCCGGGTCGGTCCATCACCTCTCGTTCAGCATCGACCCCGAGCGCTTCGGCGAGGTCAAGCAGGCACTGAACGATGTGGGCCGCGGCTACAACGAGTTCGACCGCGGTATCTTCCACTCGCTGTACACGCAGGACCACAACGGCATGGTGATCGAACTGTCGACCGACAAGTACGACATCCCGAACGACCGCCGCGGCGAGGTGCTGGCGACCGCCCAGCGACTCCGCGTCGAGGATGGGTCGGACTTCGCCGAGGAGGAACATCTCGCGGCCGCGCTGGACGAACTCGGCATCGACAGCGACCCTGTCGAACTCCCCGACGCGCCGACCGGGTCGGGGGTGGAGTAAGTCCCCCAGCGCGTCGAATTCAACCCGAACAAAGCGCGATCTCGAACGATTCCCGTTCCGAACGGTTCATCTCGAACGGTTCATCTCGAACGGCGGATACCTCCACGAAATCGTCGAATGGGTCAACGAGCGCAGTGATTAGCGGTCGTTCGAGACGGGTGAGCGGTCGCACGGCGTCGGACGGGCGATAGCGTCCGTCGACCGAAAACCATTGCCGTTCGTCGCCCCACTCTCGTCGTGATGCGACTCGCACGGATCCGGACTGACGACGGCGTGCTGACTGGCGAGTACGAGGACGGGACGGTCCACACCGACGGCGAGAGCTACGACGTCGGCGACGCCGTCGAACGCGGCTCAACGGACGCTCGTTCGCCCGCGTCTCGCGGAGGTTCCGCCGGAACGAGTTCCCGCGACCGCTCGGTCGCTGACACGCCCGAATCCGACGCGGCCGAACTGCTCGCTCCCTGTGACCCGACTGCGGTGTACTGCATCGGTCGCAACTACGCCGCGACGCTGGACCAGATGGACTACGAGCGCCCGGAGCAACCGGACTGGTTCATCAAGCCGCCGGCGTCAGTGCATCCGCCGGGCAACCCGGTCGCGTACCCGTCGTGGACCGGCGAACTGACCTACGCCGGCGAACTCGCCGCGGTCATCGACCGGGAGTGTACGGACCTGGCTCCCGGAGACGTGGACGATGTCGTCCGCGGATACACGATACTGAACGACCTCGACGCGCTGGACCAGCCCGGACGGACCGCCCGGAAGGCGTTCGACGGGTCCGGTCCTCTCGGCCCGTGGATCGAGACGGATGTCGACCCGTCGGGCCTCGATATGACGACCCGCGTCGGCGGCGAGTTGCGTCAGGAGGCAAACACCGAACTGATGCTGTTCCCGCCGCGGGAGACGATAGCGTTCCTCTCCGAGCGGTACACGCTTTGGCCCGGTGACGTGGTCGCGTTCGGCAGTCCGGCCAACCCCGGCCTGGTCGAACCCGGCGACGACGTCGAGATCTGGTACGAGGGGATCGGAACGCTTCGAAACGCCGTCGTCGGGGGCGAGTAGAGCTGTACAGAGGTATCAGTGCGCGGCGTAGACGGGACGCTACTCTACCGGTGCAGTCATCGCAGAAGAGATGAGACACGAACCGTTCGCGGTCGCCTCATAGGACTGACGTAAATCAATTCGGTAGTTCGCCGACACGGGGTCGGCGAATACCGGAAGCAGTTACAACGGCCCTCTCAGTCGTCGCTTTCGCTCGGGACCCGACGGGGGTATCCGTCCTCGTCGGGACTTTCGGCGGGCGTATCCGCCTCGCGCTGGTTGCGGAGTTTCGCTACCACGTCGTAGCCGAAGATCAGCGTTCCGATGATTATCAGCGTGTCACCCGGCAGTCGGGCCCAGAACAGCCACTGGATGATGTCCTGGTTGTAGAACGCCAGGCCGCGTGCGGTCGCGTAGTTCTCGACGAACGCGGTTTCGAGCTGCAGGAAGCCGACGGGCAGGACCGACACGAACACCATCAGGGCGAGGCCGACGTTCCACGCCCAGAACGCCCATCGCAGCCGACGGCCGCTCCAGTCGGCCGTCGATATCTGGAGCATGTAGATCGCCATGCCCAGAGCGAGGAAGCCGAACGCGCCGAACATGGCGGCGTGTGCGTGCCCGACGGTGAGGTACGTACCGTGTTCGTAGTAGTTGATCAGCGGGAGGTTGATGAAGAACCCGAGGACGCCCGCGCCAACGAAGTTCCAGACGCCGCTCGCGATGATGAACATGAACGGGAGCTTGTACGGGAACTCTTTCCCGCTCGCGTCGAACGTCCGATACTGGCCGAGTGCCTCGTAGAGGATGAACACCAGCGGGATCAGTTCCAGCGTCGAAAACGCGCTGCCGATGGGAACCCACATGTCCGGCATGCCGACCCACCAGTAGTGGTGTGAGACGCCGATGACGCCGGTCCCCATGACGAGGAGCGATTCGACCAGGACGGCTTTCTCGGCGGAGCGGTACGAGAGCAGGTTCATCGACACCAGCGTGAACGCGACGACGGCGACGATGAAGAACTCGAACGCGCCCTCGACCCACATGTGGACGACCCACCAGCGCCAGAACTCGGTGACAGCGATGTTGGTCGTCGGCGTGAAGAGGAACCCGGCGGTGAACAGGAGCCCGATCGATCCGCCTGCGTAGAGGATCATGTGGGCGAGTCCGTACCTGGATTCCTCCACAAGGAGGGGCTTGAGTGCTCGCGCGACCAGAACCGCCCAGAGGGCGAACCCGACGAGCAGGCCGGCCTGCCAGAACTTCCCGATCTCGAGGTACTCCAGTCCCTCGTTACCGAATATCCACCAGAGGTCGCCGCCGATGTACCCGTTCGCACCGAGCCAGACGCCTGCCAGTCCGCCGACGGCGACGACAAGCAGCGCGCCCAGGAGTCCGCGGACGTAGGTCTGCTGGCGTTTCGGCTCGTAGCGGGTCACCAGCGCCGGCAGGAACAGCCCCGCGGCGATCCACAGCGTCGCGATCCAGAGGATCGCAAGATCGAGGTGCCACGTCTTGGCCATCGAGAACGGCAGCACCTCGACGATGTTCACGCCGAAGAGCGTTGTCACGCCGAAGAAGGCGTCCCGTTCGACGTAGTAGTGCGCGAGGAGTCCGCCGAGAGCGACCTGTCCGACGAACAACAGCGCGGCCACGGGGATGAACTTCACCGCGGTCTGCTGGCTCGGGTACAGGTCGAACTCGCCGGGGGACGGAACGTCGAACCCCTCAGTGTCCGGTTCGGGGAGTTCGATCGACTTGTAGAGCCAGACGCCGAACCCCGCACCGGCGACGAGAAGTACCATCGATATCACGCTCCACGTCATCGCGGCCCCGATCGGGTTGTTCCCCGAGAGCGGCGCATAGGGCCAGTCGTTCGTGTACGTGTGCGTGCTTTCCGGACGATCCGTATGCGCCGCCCAGGCGGTCCAGAGAGCGAAGTCAGCGAACTGCGACGCCTCCTCCTCGGAGTCGATCATGCCCGCCGGCACGCCGCGTTCCGAATCGCCCTCGTGGTACCGCTCGACGTAGTCCTGGCGCACCGCCTCGTGGGCGTACGCTTCCGCCTCGGAGTACGGTATCGCGTTCTCCGACGGCTGGTCGTTGCCGAGGTCTTCCGTGACGCGCTCGTCGACGGCCGCGCGCTCACCCGCTTCGAGGTCGTCGTACGCCGTTCCGTACCGCTGGTCGGCGTAGTACTCCTGCATATACTGGGTCTTCAACTCCAGGGCGTCCGCCGTGTAGTCAACGCCGTAGTAAGCGCCGTTACCCAGGATCGACCCGTGGTTCATCAGCCCGTACTGCTGGAAGGCTGCCTTTCCGTCCTGAATATCCGCCGTGGTGGCGACCGTCTCACCGTCCGGTCCGTGAATCCGGTCCGGCATCGGTGGCGCCTCTTCGTAGGCGAACCACGCACCTGCGCCCATCACTGCGAGGTTGAACACGAAGACCACCACGAGGATCTTCGCGAGTGTCTGTCTCTGAACTCTCATCGGTAGTTGGATGTACAGTATCGACACAAAATAGGTGACAGACGATTCTCGACAACTGGGAAGGGAACGAGCGTTCTCAGTACCTCGTTTCGCCGGCGCGGTGTTGCTGCTCGCGGAGGCACGAGCGGACGCTACGGCGTCCTAATCGGGATAACTCGAAGGAGAAGTGCGCTGGCCGAGATTTGAACTCGGGTTGTGACCATGGCAAGGTCACGTGATACCACTACACTACCAGCGCCCGTTGCATTTGCTTCTAATTCTCGGATGTCGTATAAGGCTTCCGGATCTGGACACCTTCGACCCGTCGAACCACGGTACGGTGACACATACGCAAACCGTCGTGAAACCCTACTGAAACCCGTGTGAACGGCCCACAGGACAGATCCGATCCGCTATCCTTTTACGACCCGGACGGAAAACATCGGCACAGTCTAGTGGCGAGGCGTCGAAGCGTCACGGCATGACCGTCAGCGTACTCGTGCCGTCGTCTCTCGTCCGGGAAGCCGAAGACAAACGCGAGGCAACTCGCAAGATCGGTTACGTCGCCCGCGCGGCGACGGTGTTCCGGGCGGACCGCCTGACCGTCTTCCCCGATTCGGAGGGGGAGCGCAGGTGGGGCGGCGGGTTCGTCGAAACCGTACTTCGGTACGCCGCAACGCCGCCGTACCTCCGAAAGGAGGCGTGGGGCAAGCGGGACGAACTGGAGTTCGCGGGCGTACTGCCGCCGCTCCGCGCCGCGTCGCAGACCGGCTCCGGATCCGACGATTCGGGGTCGTTAAGACAGGGAATCGTGACCGAGGTCGGACCTGAAGGGCGCGTACGGGTCAATTGCGGAATGCAACACCCAATTTCGCTCGTCGTCCCTCCCGAAACGGAGGTCAACGAGGGGGAGCGCGTTACCGTCAGGATCTCTTCGAGAGAGCCGGTCCGTGCGAAGATCGTCGACACCCCCCTTCCGGGGCTGTCGGTCGACCGCGCGGACCTTTCGGCAGCGCTCGGCCGTGAGGACGCCGGTGTCCGGATCGCAACGTCGCGCCACGGTGAACCGCTCACCGCTGGCCGACTCGGACAACTGGCCGGTCGCATCGAGGGCGACGGAATGACCGTCGCCTTCGGCGCGCCCGAGAGAGGGCTGCCGGCGATGATCGAGGGCGTGACCGCGGAGGCGGTCAGGTCCTCCCGGACTCCCGACGAGGGAGCCGTTGAGACCGAACCGGCGGACGGGACCGACTCGTCCGCGGTCGAACCAGGCGTACCCGGCCGGTTCGACCTCTGGCTCAACGCGATTCCGAATCAGGGCAGCGAGGTCGTGCGAACGGAAGAAGCAATGTTCGCCGCCCTCGGCTGCCTCACACTCACAGAGTGAGACAACAATGCCACAACCAAGCAGACCACGCAAAGGCTCGCTGGGGTTCGGTCCGCGGAAGCGCG
This sequence comes from Halostella pelagica, assembly GCF_004762015.1. Classification (NCBI taxonomy): domain Archaea; kingdom Methanobacteriati; phylum Methanobacteriota; class Halobacteria; order Halobacteriales; family Natronoarchaeaceae; genus Halostella; species Halostella pelagica. The sequence goes on along the minus strand of NZ_SJES01000005.1, from coordinate 248,085 downwards.
CGGAGAGTGAAGTTCCGCGCTTCAATTCGTGGCCGGACGATGACGGACAGCCAGCGCTCCAGGGTTTCGCCGGCTACAAGGCAGGCATGACCCACGTGGTGATGATCAACGACGAGTCAGACTCCCCCCGCGAAGGGATGGAGGAGACCGTCCCAGTCACCATCGTGGAGACGCCGCCGATGCGCGCCGTCGCCCTGCGAGCGTACGAAGACACCGCGTACGGAAAGAAACCGATAACGGAAGTCTGGACCGACGAGTTCCACGACGAACTCGACCGCGTCCTGGACGTTCCCGAGGAGTACAACGCTGACGCCGCGGAGGACGAACTCCGCGACGCTATCGAGGCCGGCGACGTCGCCGACATCCGCGTCATCACCCACACCGTACCGGACGACGTACAGAGCGTTCCGAAGAAAAAGCCCGACGTGATGGAGACGCGCGTCGGCGGCGGTTCCATCGAGGACCGCGCCGATTTCGCCCTCGACATCGTGGCCGACGGCGGCGCACACGAGATGAACGACGTGTTCCGCGCCGGCGAGTACACGGACGTCAGCGGCATCACGAAAGGGAAAGGTACCCAGGGCCCCGTCAAGCGATGGGGCGTCCAGAAGCGGAAAGGGAAACACGCCCGTCAGGGCTGGCGGCGCCGGATCGGTAACCTCGGCCCGTGGAACCCCTCCCGCGTTCGCTCGACGGTCCCGCAGCAGGGCCAGACTGGCTACCACCAGCGTACGGAACTGAACAAGCGCCTCATCGACATCGGTGACGGCGACGACGCGTCGGTCGACGGCGGCTTCGTCAACTACGGCGAAGTCGACGGCCCGTACGCGCTCGTGAAAGGCTCGGTCCCCGGTCCGGAGCAGCGTCTCGTACGCCTCCGACCGGCCGTCCGACCGAACGACCAACCGCGCCTCGATCCCGAGGTGCGCTACGTCTCTACCGAATCGAATCAGGGGTAAACAATGCAAGCAACAATCCGTAACCTGGACGGCGAGGACGACGGCACGCTCGACCTCCCCGAGGTGTTCGAGTCGGCTTACCGACCGGACCTCATCAAGCGAGCCGTGCTCGCCGCCCAGGCCAACCGAAAACAGGACTACGGCGCGGACGAGTACGCCGGCATGCGAACGCCCGCCGAGTCGCAAGGGAGCGGCCGCGGCATGGCCCACGTCCCGCGCGAGAACGGACAGGGGCGACGCGTGCCCCAGACCGTGGGCGGCCGCCCGGCCCACCCGCCGAAGTCCGAGAAGGATCGCTCGCTAGATATCAACGACAAGGAACGGAAACAGGCAGTCCGCAGCGCCATCGCGGCGACGGCGGACGAAGACGTCGTGGCCGAGCGAGGCCACGAGTTCGACGACGACCTCGACCTGCCGCTCGTCGTGGGCGACTCGTTCGAGGAACTCGTCAAGACCCAGGCGGTCGTCGACACGCTCGAATCCCTCGGCGTTCACGAGGACATCGAACGCGCCGACGAGGGCCGTTCAGTCCGTTCCGGTCGCGGGAAGACCCGCGGCCGCAAGTACCAGACGCCGCGGTCGATCCTCTTTGTCACGTCCAACGAGGCCGGCCCGTCGAAGGCCGCGCGTAACCTCGCTGGCGCTGACGTCGCGACGGCGGCCGAGGTCAACGCGGAAGACCTCGCCCCCGGCGCGGAAGGCGGTCGACTAACGGTGTTCACCGAGAGCGCCGTTGAGGAGGTGGCCTCCCGATGACGGGAGACATCATCGTCCACCCGCTGGTCACCGAGAAGGCGATGAACCAGATGGACTTCGACAACAAGCTCCAGTTCATCGTCGACCTGGACGCCGCCAAGCCGGAGATAAAGGAGGCCGTTCAGGAACAGTTCGACATCAACGTCGAGAAAGTCAACACCCAAGTCACGATGAACGGGAGAAAGAAAGCGACCGTCCGACTCGCCGAAGAGGACGACGCGCAGGAAGTCGCCTCCCGTATCGGGGTGTTCTAACAATGGGACGGAGAATTCAAGGACAGCGACGCGGTCGCGGTGGCTCGACGTTCCGAGCCCCGTCGCATCGCTACAAGGCGGACCTGACGCACAAAAAAGCCGAAGACAGCGACGTGATTTCCGGCACGGTCGTCGACATCGAGCACGACCCGGCCCGGAGCGCACCCGTCGCTGCCGTCGAGTTCGAGGACGGCGACCGACGCCTCATCCTCGTCGCCGAGGGGATCGGCGTCGGCGAGGAGATCCAGATCGGCGTTTCGGCCGAGATCAAGCCGGGCAACACGCTCCCGCTCGCCGAGATCCCGGAAGGGGTTCCGGTCAGCAACATCGAGCGTCAGCCCGGAGACGGCGGCAAGTTCGCCCGCGCCAGCGGGACGAGCGGCGACCTCATCACCCACGACCGCGACGCCGCGGTCGTCCAGTTGCCGAGCGGCGAGGTCAAGCGACTCGACCCCGAGTGCCGGGCGACCGTCGGCGTCGTCGCCGGCGGTGGCCGCACCGAGAAGCCCCACGTCAAAGCGGGGAACAAGTACCACAAGATGAAAGCCCGCGGCACGAAGTGGCCCAACGTTCGTGGCGTCGCCATGAACGCCGTCGACCACCCGTTCGGTGGCGGTGGCCGCCAGCACCCGGGCAAACCGAAGAGCATCTCCCGCAACGCCCCGCCGGGCCGCAAGGTCGGCGACATCTCGTCCCGGCGCACGGGACGCGGAGGTGACAACTGATGTCTGATTCCGAATACCGAACCGGCCGTGAAGGTGAGTTCACCTACCGCGGTCACACGTTGGACGAACTGCAGGACATGAGCCTGGAGGAAGTCGCGGAACTGCTCCCCGCTCGACAGCGGCGAACCATCAAACGCGGCCTCACCGTGCAGGAGGAGAAACTCCGCGAGGAAGCACAGACGAAAGGCGACGAGGAGTCGGCGAACGACCCCATCCGCACGCACCTTCGCGACATGCCGGTGCTGCCGGAGTTCGTCGGGAAGACCTTCGCCGTCCACAACGGCCAGGGCTTCGAGCGCGTGCAGGTCGAACCCGAGATGATCGGCCACTACCTCGGCGAGTTCCAGCTGACGCGGACCTCCGTCGAACACGGTCAGGCCGGTATCGGCGCGACACGCTCCTCGAAGTTCGTGCCGCTGAAGTGATACAATCATGGGAATCAACTACAGCGTCGACGCGGACCCGGACGAGACGGCGAAAGCAATGCTCCGGGAGCGTCACATGAGTCACAAGCACAGCAAGGCGATCGCCCGAGCTATCAAGGGCAAGACCGCCGCCGAGGCCGAGGAGTTCCTCCAGGCGGTCGTCGACGGCGACCAGTCGGTCCCGTTCAAACAGCACAACTCCGGTGTCGGTCACCGGTCGGATATCGACGGCTGGGACGCGGGTCGCTACCCGGAGAAAGCCAGCGGCGAGTTCCTCGACCTCATCGAGAACGCCGTTGCCAACGCGGACCATCAGGGGTTCGACGGCGAGGAGATGGTCATCGAGCACGTCGCCGCCCACAAGGTCGGCGAGTCCCAGGGACGCAAGCCCCGAGCGATGGGCCGGGCGTCCGCGTGGAACACGCCGGAGGTCGACGTCGAACTGATCCTGGCGGAGGAGGGTGACGAATAATGGCAGACGAACACCAGTTCATCGAAGACGGCCTGCAGCGCTCCCAGATAGACGAGTTCTTCGCGGACGAACTCGGTCGCGCCGGCTACGGCGGGATGGACGTCGCACACACGCCGATGGGTACGCAGATCGTCCTCAAGGCCGAGAAGCCGGGGATGGTCATCGGCAAGGGCGGCGAGAACATCCGGAAGATCACCACGGCACTCGAGGACCGATTCAACCTCGAAGACCCGCAGATCGACGTTCAGGAGGTCGACGAACCCGACCTGAACGCCCGGATCGTCGCCGACCGCCTGGCGAACGCGCTCGAACGCGGCTGGTACTTCCGGAAAGCCGGCCACACCACGCTCGAACGCATCATGGATGCCGGCGCACTGGGTGCCGAGATCGTCCTCTCGGGCAAAGTGACCGGCGCGCGCTCGCGCGTTGAGAAGTTCAACGACGGGTACATCAAGCACAACGGTGAGCCCGCCGAGACGATCGTCGACCACGGTCAGGGCGTCGCGGTCATGAAACTCGGCACTATCGGCGTGGACGTCAAGATCATCCCGCCGGAGGCTCAGCTCCCCGACGACTTCCGCATCGAGGAGGACGCCGACATCGAAGACCTCGTTCCCGAAGACATCGAGGCCGACGAGGGCGTCGAAGCCCTGCTCGACGAGCCCGAGGAGGGCGAGGTCGCGGAGGACCTCGGCGAGGCCGAGGCCGAAACCGACGAGACCGCCGAGCCCGACGAAGAAGTCGTCGAGGAGGAGGTCATCGAGGAGGCTGCGGAGGCCCCGACCGAGGAGTTCGAGGACGAAGACGTCGAGGTCCCCGGTGGCGAGGAAGAAGACATCGCCGAGGAACTCGAAGAACTCGACGAGGAAGTCGAGGAGGAGGCCGACGAGCTGATGGACGAGATGGACGACGCGGAAGCGGAGTCCGACGACGAAGACGAGGGAGGTGACGCCTGATGGCTATCCTCTACACCGAAGAGATCCGCGAGATGACGCCCGCCGAGCGTGCCAGCGAGCTTGAGGAACTCGAAACCGAGCTTCTCAACGCGAAGGCCGTGCAGGCAGCGGGTGGTGCGCCGGAAGACCCCGGTCGCATCAGCGAGCTGCGGAAGACGATCGCTCGCATCAAGACGATCCAGCACGAAGAAGACGACGACACGGACGCAGAATAATGGCACTGACACCAGAGACGCTCCCACGACACGAACTCAACGGCCTCCTCGTGGAGGTCGTCGACGCCGCGAACCCCGACCTCGTCGGGATAGCGGGGCGTGTCGTGATCGAGACGACGCAGACGCTGCATATCGAGAGTCGCGACAACGGGGCGTCTCAGGTGCGACAGGTGCCGAAACAGGACTCGACGTTCGAGTTCACGCTTACAGATGAAGCCGCCGCGTCCGAGAGGACTGCGGGGACTGCGTCGGAACCGGGTCGTCCCGACGAGGACGACGAACGTGCCGAGGGGCACGCAGACGGTGCCAACGGGCACTCCGGCAACGACGCGGCCCACGTTACGGTGGATGGAGCACGACTGCTCTCACAACCCGCCCGACGAAGCGAGAACACAGGAGATTCATTATGGCGATAGGACTGAATGTACCGGAACCGGAGGAAACCTGCTCCGACGAGAACTGTCCGTTCCACGGAACCCTTTCCGTGCGCGGCCAGATCCTCGAGGGAGAGGTAGCCTCCACCGACATGGACAAGACCGTGATCGTCGAACGAGAGTACGACGTCACAGTGCCGAAGTACGACCGTTTCATGAAGCGACGGTCGCGCGTTCCGGCCCACGCACCCGAGTGCCTGGGTCTGGAAGTAGGCGACACGGTCCGTATAGCAGAGACACGACCACTTTCGAAGACGAAGAGTCACGTCGTCGTCGAGGAGATCCCAGCGGAAGCCGGAGCTGCCGGCGAGGGAGGTGACGACTGATGGAAGCACTCAAGGCTGACGTGACGCAGGGACTGGAGAAAGGTTCCCTGCTGACCTGTGCCGACAACACGGGTGCGCGCGAGGTGAAAGTCACCAGCGTGTCGGGGTACTCCGGCGCGAAGAACCGCCACCCGAAAGCCGGCATCGGCGACAAGATCACGGTTTCAGTCACCAAGGGGACGCCCGAGATGCGTCGCCAGGTGCTCGAGGCCGTCATTGTTCGTCAGCGCAAGGCGATCCGTCGACCCGACGGCACCCGCGTGAAGTTCGAGGACAACGCGGCCGTCATCATCGACGAGAACGAGGAGCCGCGCGGGACCGAGATCAAAGGCCCCATCGCGCGGGAAGTCGCAGAGCGATTCGGAAGTATCGCGAGCACGGCGACGATGATAGTATGACACGACAACCACGCAAACAGCGAAACCAGAGCGCGGAAGCGTCGCTCCACGAGCGACACAAGCAGGTCCACGCGACGCTGTCGTCCGACCTCCGCGAGGAGTACGACACCCGGCGCGTTCGCGTGAACGAAGGCGACACCGTCGAGGTCATGCGCGGCGACTTCGCAGGCGAAGACGGCGAAGTCGTCAACGTCGACCTCAAGGACGCCGCCGTTCACGTCGAGGACGTCACTCAGGAGAAAGCCGACGGCGAGGAAGTGCCGCGGCCGCTCGACGCGAGCAACCTCCGCGTGACGGACCTGAACCTGGACGACGAGCGCCGAGAGGCGCGTCTGGAAGGTGATAGCGAATGACGAAACACCAGAAACGACTGTCAGTTCCGAAGTCCTGGCCGGTCGAACGCAAGACGGAGACGTTCACGACGGCGGCCGGCGCAGGCCCGCACGGCAAGGACGGCGTACCGCTCGTCATCCTTCTGCGGGACGTGCTCGGCTACGTCGACTCGAAGAAGGAAGCACGCTACGCCCTGAACCAGGACGCAGTTCTGGTCAACGGCGACGCCGTCTCCGACGAGAGTCGACCGATCGGGATGTTCGACATCCTGGCCTTTACCGAGCGCGAAGAGTTTTACCGCGTCTTCCCCGACGAGGGCGGTCGGCTCTCGCTGACCCCCGTCGACGAGGAAGCCGCCGGCAGCAAACTGAGCAAGATCGAGGACAAGCAGCAGGTCCCCGGCGGGGAGACGCAGGTGAACCTCCACGACGGACAGAACCTGAGCATAGACGCCAGCGAGTACAGCGGCGGCGACTCGATCGTCGTCGACAACGACACCAACGAGGTCGTCGCTCACTTCCCGTACGAGGAAGGGGCGCTCGTGACGGCCGTTCGCGGTCAGCACGCCGGCGATATCGGCGAGATCGCGGAGATTCAGGTCACGCCCGGCAGCGGTTCGAACAACGTTGTCGTCGAAATGGACGACGGTTCCTTCGAGACGATCGAGGAGTACGTCGTCGTCATCGACGAGAACTTCACGGGCGACGACTCGGACGGAGGTGACGCAGAATGAGCGAGGCAGACGACGCCGAGTTCCACGAGATGCGTCGCCCCCAGACCGAGAAGGTCGTCGTCCACATGGGCGTCGGCGAGGGCGGTCGAGAACTCGCCAAAGCAGAGGAGATCCTCGAAGAGGTCACCGGCCAGCAGAGCGTTCGAACCCAGGCGAAGGCGACGAACGCCGACTTCAACATCCGGAAGGGCGACCCCATCGGCGCGAAGGTCACCCTTCGCGGCGAGGACGCCGACGAGTTCCTGGAGAAGTCGCTGCCGCTCGCGGACGTCTCCGCGTCGCAGTTCGACGACACCGGTAACTTCAGTTTCGGCGTCGAGGAACACACTGAGTTCCCGAGTCAGGAGTACGACCCGAGCGTCGGGATTTACGGGCTGGACGTCACTGTCAACCTGGTGCGTCCGGGCTACCGCGTCTCCAAGCGCGACAAGGCCACCCGCTCGATCCCGTCGAGCCACCGCCTCGACGAAGGCGATGCAGTCGCCTTCGTGGAGTCGGAGTTCAACGTGGAGATCGACCAATGAGTGAAAGTGAGAACGAAGCCGACGCTACGGGCGAGCACGCCACAAAGCGCACCGAGCAGATGGAGCAGTGCCAGCGCTGCGGGCGTAAGCAGGGCCTCGTCGGCAAGTACGACATCTGGCTGTGTCGACAGTGCTTCCGCGAAGTTGCCCGGAGCATGGGCTTCAACAAGTACCGATAACAATGGCAGGAAACGATCCATTCAGTAGCGCGCTTTCGGGGCTTAACAACGCCGAGAGCGTGGGACATCTGACATACGAGGTAGAACCCGCCTCGAACGAGATCGGCAATGTACTCGAGGTCCTGTACGACCGCGGGTACGTCGACGGCTTCGAGTTCGTCGAAGACGGCAAAGCCGGTAAGTTCGAGGTCGAATTGAAAGGCGCCATAAACGACTGTGGCCCCGTCAAGCCCCGCTACTCCGCGGGCGCGGACGAGTTCGAGAAGTGGGAGAAGCGGTTCCTCCCCGCCCGCGACTACGGTGCGCTCATCGTGACGACGAGTCACGGCGTAATGAGCCACTACGAGGCCCGCGACCAGGGCATCGGCGGCCAGGTCATCGCATACGTCTACTAACAATGCCGCGAACAGAACTACAGATCCCGGACGAGGTAAGCGCCGAGGTAGACCACCTCGACATTACCGTCGAGGGACCCGAAGGTAGTATCACGCGACGCCTCTGGTACCCCGACGTGTCGGTCTCGGTCGACGGCGACACCGTCGTCATCGAGAGCGACGAGGACGACGCCCAGACCATGTCGACGCTCGGCACGTTCGAGAGCCACGTCGAGAACATGTTCCACGGCGTCACCGAGGGGTGGGAGTACAAGATGGAAGTCTTCTACTCTCACTTCCCGATGCAGGTCAACGTCGAGAACAACGAGGTCGTCATCGAGAACTTCCTCGGCGAGAAAGCGCCTCGGCGAACGCCGGTCCACGGCGACACCGAGGTCGAAGTGAACGACGAGGAACTCGTGCTCCGCGGCCCCGACATCGAAGACGTCGGTCAGACCGCCGCGGACATCGAACAGACCACGCGCGTCACGGACAAGGACGCCCGCGTCTTCCAGGACGGCGTGTACATCACCGAGAAGCCGACAGGAGGTGCCTGATAGATGGCAGACGAAGAACCAGAGGAACTCGAAGACATCAGCGGCGTCGGCGCGAGCAAGGCTGACGCCCTCCGAGACGCCGGCTTCGATTCGGTCGAAGACGTGAAAGGCGCGAGCCAGGACGAACTGGCTCAGGCGGACGGCGTGGGTAACGCGCTCGCCGCCCGTATCAAGGCCGACGTCGGCGACCTCGAAGTCACCGAGGAGACCGAGGCGGAGATAGAAGACGAGACCGAGGAAGAGGCGGAAGCCGAAGAGGAGGTCGAAACCGAACTCCAGCCTCGCGGTCTCGCAGAGAAGAAACCGGACCTGAGCGAGGAAGAAGAACGGCTGCTTACCGAGCGCAAGCGCGTCGGTAAGCCGAAGTTCAACCGCCAGGACCACCACAAGAAAAAGCGCGTGTCCACGTCGTGGCGACGCCCCCGCGGTACGCTCTCCAAGCAGCGCCGCGGCATCAAAGGCAAGGGCGACACCGTCCAGGCCGGCTTCCGAACGCCGACCGAGGTGCGCGGCAAGCACCCCAGCGGCTTCGAAGAGGTACACGTTCACAACGTCGACGACCTCGAGGGCGTCGACGGCGACCGCGAGGCGGTCCGCATCGCCTCGAAGGTCGGTGCTCGCAAGCGCGAGCGGATCGAAGAACAGGCCGAAGACCAGGACATCCGCGTACTCAATCCGACGTACGTGGAAGTCGAGGTGACAGACGATGAGTGACCTATCCGCACAGAAGCGACTCGCGTCCGACGTGCTGGATGTCGGGAAGAACCGCGTCTGGTTCGACCCCGAGGCCCAGGGCGACATCGCGGAGGCGATCACCCGCGAAGACATCCGCGAGCTCGTAGACCAGGGAACGATTCAGGCAGAGGAAAAGCAGGGCAATTCGCGGGGTCGCGCACGCGAGCGCCAGAAGAAGCGCTCGTACGGCCACCAGAAGGGCCCCGGTTCCCGGAAGGGGACCGCCGGCGCTCGACAGGACCCCAAAGACGACTGGCAGGAACGGATTCGCGCACAGCGTGCTAAACTGAAGGAACTCCGCGCCGAGGGCGAGATCACGTCCTCGCAGTACCGAGACCTCTACAACAAGTCTCGCGGCGGCGAGTTCCGGAGCGTTCAGCGCCTGTTGAACTACATTGACGACCACTACGGAGACCAATAATGGCGACAGGACCACGATACAAGGTGCCGATGCGGCGCCGCCGTGAGGTCCGGACAGATTACCATCAGAGGTTGCGCCTGCTGAAATCCGGGAAACCCCGGCTTGTCGCTCGCAAGAGCAACAAGCACACTACGGCGCAGCTGGTGACCCCCGGCCCCGACGGCGACGAAACGATCGCGAGCGCACACTCCAGCGACCTGGCGGAACACGGTTGGGAGGCTCCCACGGGGAACCTGCCCGCCGCGTACCTGACCGGGTTTCTCGCTGGCAAGCGCGCGTTAGACGCGGATGTTGAGGAAGCGGTTCTCGACATCGGCCTCAACACGGCGACACCCGGAAACAAGGTGTTCGCCATTCAGGAAGGTGCGATAGACGCTGGCCTCGAGATCCCTCACAGCGATGACGTGCTCGCTGACTGGTCGCGTAACCGCGGCGAACACATCGCCGAGTACGCCGAACAGCTCGACGAGCCGCTGTACAGCGGGGACTTCGACGCCACCGAACTGCCGGAGCACTTCGACGAAGTGCGCGAAACACTCCAAGAGCTATGAGCGGCGATAACTACAACGATAGCGGCTGGGAACCCGTCACCCGGCTCGGAAAGCAAGTACAGGAGGGCGAGATCACGACGATGCAGGACGCCCTCAACTCCGGTCTCCCGCTGAAGGAGCCGGAAGTCACCGACCAGCTCCTGCCGGGGTTGGAAGACGAAGTGCTGGACATCAACATGGTCCAGCGAATGACTGACTCCGGACGGCGCGTGAAGTTCCGCTGTGTCGTCGCCATCGGCAACCGCGACGGGTTCGTCGGGTACGCCGAGGGTCGCGACGACCAGGTCGGTGCCGCCATCCAGAAGGCGATCGGTATCGCCAAGCTGAACATCATCAACGTCTCCCGCGGCTGCGGGTCCTGGGAGTGTGGCTGTGGCCGTCCGCACACGGTTGCGCTACGCGCCACGGGCAAGGCCGGCAGCGTCGAGGTCGAGCTCCGGCCCGCCCCGCGCGGTCTGGGTCTCGCCGGCGGTGAGACGGTCCGTAACGTGCTGGAACTGGCCGGGATCGAGGACGCCTGGACACGCAGCTCCGGGAACACGCGCACCACGGTCAACTTCGCGAAGGCGACGTTCAACGCGCTTCGCAACACGGCCGAGGCGCGCGTCCCGCAACACGCCTTCGAGCAGCGAGAGGTGATCGAATAATGAAGGCGGTCGTTCAGGTCCGCGGCGAAGTCGACATGAACAACGACATCCAGGACACCCTGGAGATGCTCAACATCCACGCGGTGAACCACTGCGCTCTAGTGCCGGAAACCCCCACGTACGAGGGGATGGTGACGAAGGTCAACGACTACGTCGCTCACGGGCAGCCGAGTCAGGAGTCCGTCGAGACGCTGCTGCGTACCCGAGCGGAACCGCTCGAAGGGGACGCCGACGTCGACGACGAGTGGATCGACGAGAACACCGAGTACGATGACATCACCGCTCTCGCGACCGCTCTCGTCGACGAGGAGACGACCCTCCGAGACGAAGGCCTCGCGCCGGTGCTTCGCCTGCACGCCCCGCGGAAGGGCCACGAGGGCGTCAAGAAGCCGACCGCGGAGGGCGGCCAACTCGGGAAACACACGACCGAGGAGATAGACGACCTCCTCACATCGATGCGATAACAATGACCAGTAAGAAACGACGCCAGCGCGGCTCTCGAACGCACAGCGGCGGTAGTCACAAGAACCGCCGCGGCGCCGGCCATCGGGGCGGGCGCGGGCGCGCAGGCCGCGACAAGCACGAGTTCCACAACTACGAACCGCTCGGCAAACACGGCTTCAAACGGCCGCAGTCCGTTCAGGAGGAGGTCCTGACTATCGACGTCCAGAAACTCGACGAGGACGCCGTCGTCTACGCGGCGGACGACCTCGCCGAGGAGACCGACGGCGGCTACGAACTCGACGTACGCGACATCGTCGAGGACGGGTACGAGGCCGACGCGGTGAAGGTACTCGGTAACGGACAGGTCCGCAACGAACTGACGGTCGTCGCCGACGCGTTCTCCGCGAGCGCTCGCGCGCTCGTCGAGGAAGCGGGCGGCGAGGCCGTTCTCAGCGACCGCGCCGAAACGGCCGACGACGAACCAGAAGACGTATCCCAAGCCGACGAAGACGGAGAGTAAGACATGGGATGGAAGGAGGCTGCCGAACCGGTCCTTACCCGCATGCCCTCTGTGGAGCGACCGGAAGGGCACGTACCGTTCAAACGGAAACTAGGCTGGACCGCGGGCGTACTGGTGCTGTATTTCTTCTTAACGAACGTACAGCTGTACGGTCTCGCGACCGGCGGTGGCGGTGACATCTATCAACAGTTCCGGTCGATCCTGGCCGGGTCGCAGGGGTCGGTCCTGCAAGTCGGTATCGGACCGATCGTCACTGCGAGCATCGTCTTGCAGTTGCTCGGCGGTGCGAATCTGCTCGGACTAGACACCGACGACCCGCGCGACCAGATCCTGTATCAGGGTCTCCAGAAGGTGCTGGTCCTCGTCATGACGGTCCTCACTGCCGCGCCGATGGTGTTCACCGGCGGCTTCTTGCCCGCGGGAACGATCAATCTCGGCGGTACGTCGCTCGGACCGGGTGCCGTCCAGTGGGTCATATTCGGCCAGATCATCGTCGGCGGTATCCTCATCCTGTTCATGGACGAGATCATCTCGAAGTGGGGCGTCGGCAGCGGGATCGGCCTGTTCATCATCGCTGGCGTGAGCCAGCGACTGATGGGCGGTCTCATCGGCTCGAACGGCCTGCTGATGAGCTGGTACGATATCGCCGTCGGCGAGACCGCAATCGGTCCCATCGCCGGTCAGGGTCTGTACGCGCTGATCCTCGGCGAGGGCCAACTGCTCGCGCTGCTGACGACGTTGCTCATCTTCGCAATCGTCGTGTACGCGGAAAGCGTCCGGGTCGAGATACCCCTGAGCCACGCTCGCGTGAAAGGCGCACGTGGTCGCTTCCCCGTCAAACTCATCTACGCGAGCGTCCTGCCGATGATCCTCGTCCGCGCGCTGCAGGCGAACCTGCAGTTCCTCGGACAGATCCTCCAGAGTACGATGGAGATGCCATCGTGGCTGGGTGTGTACGCCGACGGCCAGCCGGTCGGCGGCCTGTTCTACTACATTGCACCGATCCAGCGACCGGAAGACTGGATGTGGTGGTCCGGAGTCACACAGGAAACCTGGCAGGTGCTCATCCGCATCGGCATCGACCTGACGTTCATGATCGTCGGCGGAGCGATATTCGCCATCTTCTGGGTCGAGACGACCGACATGGGCCCCGAAGCCACGGCGAAGCAGATCCAGAACTCCGGGATGCAGATCCCCGGCTTCCGACAGAACATCGGCGTCATCGAGAAGGTGATGGAGCGGTACATTCCGCAGGTCACCGTCATCGGCGGCGCTCTCGTCGGACTGCTCGCGGTCATGGCGAACATGCTCGGCACCATCGGCGGCGTCTCCGGTACCGGGTTGCTGCTGACGGTCTCTATCACGTACAAGTTGTACGAGGAGATCGCAGAAGAGCAACTCATGGAGATGCACCCGATGATGCGCCAGATGTTCGGGTAGAACAGGCCCCGGCCCGTTCGGAGTTGGTCGGCGGGCATTTCCGCCCGACCACGGCGTTTCGCTTTTTCTTTCACGAGACGAGTCGTATCGTTCACGGTGACTGGCGAGTCTCACTGTTGGTTTCGCGTTTCTCCGCGTCACGGGCGAACTGCCGGATCTCGTCGAGACAGTCTCCCTCGGCGTGAACACCGAGTATCCCGTACTGAGGTCGGACAGCTCTGACCCGGTTCCGACACCGAACGGAACGGTGTGGCTGTGTGAAGACGACAGTCGCGACGTTCTGTTTCTGTAGCTTTGCTCTCTCCACCACACACTCAGGACACCGACGCCCACGACCGGGTAAGCGACTGCGAGTACCGCGGTCCGGTCGAACCCTCGGTGACCCATTCGAATCGGCCGAACTGGGGACCGTCACTGATGACGTACTCGAGGGCCTGCGGATTCAGATCCGGAAGAGTGGGCAACGTTCACGCTCCACGTTGCGTGCAAGTAACAGTATGTTCTACCCCGTTCTGACCGCACCTTGCTGCTCCTGGCGCTCGCTCGGGACTCGAACAGTCCGGACGTTACGGCTCGGTAGAAAAGGGATCGACTCGGCCGCTACCTCGACTTCGCCTCGAACAGTTGGCGGTACAGTTTCCGCTGTGCGGCGCGCAGGTGGTTGTTGAACGTCGGTTGGGTGATGTCCATGCTCGCTGCTATCTCGCTGCCGGTTCTGGTCCGGGGGTTCTCGAAGTAGCCGCTGAAATACGCCGTCTGTATCGTCTCTAACTGACGCGCTGTGAGTTCGTCGGTCAGCGTGGCATGGAACTCGGTCTGAGTTCGTTCCGGCCGTTCACGGGTTCGTTTGGCGGTGACTTCCGCGGCCGGGCATTCGGCTTTGAACGCAGAGACGAACTCGCGGATCTCGGCGTCGGCGGCGACGTGCAACGAGACTATCGCGTCGTCGTCCGTCACCTGAAACTCATTGATCCGGCCGCCGTGTGCCAGAACGGTATCGACCAGGCTTTCCGAGGTCAGTTCTGCCTCGAACAGACAGATCTGTTTCCCGTCCTCAGTTCGGTCCGAAAGGAGTTTGAGCCCGTCGACGGGCAAACTGGAGACGTAGTCCCGAACGACGCCGGGGGAGATGCCGCAGGTCGTGAAAAAACCGCGTACTCTGCCGTTTGCCTGCGGAACAGCGTATTCGTAGGCGAACTCACAGCCGGTTTCGTCCACCAGTTCGACGATACCGTTGTCGGTGTCCGAGAGGGAGAACTTCAGCTCCGTCACCTCGTTACTGACAAGCGCCTTCTTGCTCTCGACGGCATTGATAGCGTACGCGATGGTGTCGCTCAACTCGTCGAGGACGGTCCATTCGAGGTCGTCGAAGACGCCTGCCTGGTCGGCGTAGAGGGTGAGAACGCCGAACAGCGTCTCCTCGTGGACCAGCGGTAAGGAGATGACAGCGTGAAAGCCGCGACTGAGCGCCGCCCGTCGCCACGGCTCGAACGGCGGGTCTTCGAGTATCTTGTTTACGATCTGGGGCGTCCCTGTTCTGGCTGCCCGGACTGACGGGGGGCCACCCTCGGTAGAACCACCGGCATCTATGTGAACTGCATCGAGATAGCCGTTCTTCGCGCCGGCAGAAGCGTTCGGCGTTAGCTCGCCGGTCACCGGGTCGTGCTTTGCGAACCACGCGAGTTCGTACGGACCGGCGTCCGTCAGTTCGCGACAGACGACGTCGACGATCTCGGCACGCCCCGACGCGCTGACGAGCGCCTGGTCGATCCGCCGGATGGTCGTATTGATCCGTCGAAGCCGTTCGAGCGATCCGTTCTGTTCTTCGAGGCGGTTCTCGCGCTCGTGCAACTGCTGTTCGCGGTTGGCTCTGTCCAGCGCCGCGTTGACGTTGCCTGCGACGGTTTCGACGAATTCGAGGTTGGCCTGGCCGAACCCGCCGTTCCCGGTCGAACCGGCGAGTAACACGCCGTGAGTACCAAGCGGAAGGGCGACGACTTCCGTGACCCGTGGGTGGAGTACCTCGTCGGTCTTGCGGAGTGGGTCCAGCGTTTGCTTTCGATTGTTCTCGGCGAACGCCTGCCAACCGATCCCTTGCCCCGTGTCGAACGCGGACGTCGCCCGAACCAGATCCGCTGCGTGGTCGGTCGACGCTTCGGGCTCCAGCGATCCGTCCGCGGGATCGTACAGCGCGACGCTCGCGACGGTAAGATCGAGGTGATCGCTTGCAGCGTCGATGACGTAGTCGCTTACCTCCGCGGCCGTCTTGGCGTTCATCAACTCCTGTGTTAGGTCGTTGAGCGCCGCCAGCCGGTCCTCCCGCTGTGTCCGTTCGAGTTCGTTGCTCAGCCACTGGCCCATGAATTCGAGGAACGTGTACTCATCGTCGGTGAACGTCCCGCTGTGTGAGTCTTTGGAGGCAAAACACAGCGTTCCGTACGTGTCCTTCCCAGCAGTGACGGTGGTTCCCAGATACGCGTCGAGTTCGTACTTCTCGTACGCAGGGTCTCCTTTCCATCCCTGGGACGGCGCGTCCGTCACGCCGAGGGGATCACTCGAACCGAGTAGGCGGTGACAGTAGGTGTCTTCCAGAGTCGCTACTGACCCCGGCTGGATCTCGTCGTGGGATCCGACAACGTCGACTACTTCGAACGTCTCGTCGTCGACCCGCGCGAAGAACCCGATGTCGAGGCCGAACCGCTCGCGCCCCACCTCCAGCAGTGCAGTCATTTTCTCATCGAACGAGAGGTCCGGGTCGGACATCGCATCGTACAGGGTTCGGAGGGACCGCTCGCGAGCCTGGAGCGTGGTCCGCGCCTCGGTGCGGTCACCGAGCGTCCGCATCATCTGATCGACCTCGCGATCCGGCCGTTCCGGGCCGAAGAACTCCTCGGGCGGCGTGTAATAGAAGTTCTGGCAGACCATCCCGTCGTAGATCAGATGTGGGTGGGATTTGACGATGTCGCGGATGATCTCTGCCGGGAACCGCTTTCGATTGTACTGACACAGCGCAATGCAGTTCTCGTCGGGAATGAGTCGGTTGAGTTTCCCCTCGTACTCGATCAGGTCGTCCATTTCGGGATCGTCGCCCAAGATCCACGTCATCTCGCCGGTGATCCGAAGCGCTTCGTACTCCTCCTGGGCCGCATCGATAGTCTCCGAGAGGAACTCGATCATCTCGTCCGGGTCGAACGACCCGTCCCGGAGATAGGTATCTTGCTTCGAATGGATCGTCAGCGCCCCGGATTCCAGCGCGGCGTCGACGTCGACGCCGCCCTCCCGTAACGCGGTCATCACGTCCTCTTTCGAGTTCTCGTCGACGATGTACAGGCACCGCTCGTCGCGTTCGAGCCCCTGGCGCGTAAACGGCACCGCGGCCGCGAACTGCTCCGTCTGGTTCTCGTAGATGAGCGCCAGATGGTCGTTGGACTCGTGTCCATCGAGTTCCTCGACGGGCCCGCGGAACTCAGAACTCGATTGAAGGGCTCGTAGACCGCTTTCGAGACTCAGTACGTCAGTACGATCGGCATTCTTTGAAGTTAGCATGGTGTAGAGTGGTCGAAATCAGCACGTCCTCGCCGCAGGTCGGACCGGGTCGTCGAAGGACCAACGTCACCCGTTCACTGCGGGGGTTTTCAGTGTGCGGACAGATGACTCGATGAACGGCACGGAGCAGTGAATTGGATCCGACATCTAGTTTTGTTGTCCGGTTCGGTCCGCACACGGGAAACGGGTTACTACCTTCGTTCAGTAGATGGGGAAATGAGCTATTAGGGGATAAACGCAGCGCCAACTGTCGAACAGAGACGATCTTACGGTCGAATAGCTCCTCGAAAGATGAGGCGTCAGATCGGGCCACTTATATCTATATCGACATTTCAAACCGAGGAGAAAGCGGCCTCCCGCCGGTGACGAACACGAGGGATCGCCGCTGACGGAGAGTAGTAGAGTTATTACGATGGGTGGTCACGGTCAGATAGATGGTCGAACCTGTCCTGAAGTGGGCGGGCGGCAAACGCCAACTTCTCTCGGAGATAACCGCTCGCTTCCCGGTCGATTCCGACCGTTACCACGAACCCTTCGTCGGCGGCGGCGCGGTGTTTTTCCACGTCGAACCCGACGGCGGGACGATCAACGACATCAACGAACGACTGGTCAACTTCTACCGGGTCATCCGCGAGTCGCCGGACGCGCTCGTCGCGGAGAACCGGACGCACGAACACTCGGACGACTACTACTACGATGCCCGCGACGAGTTCAACGAACTTCACGGGGTCGCCGAGAAAACCGAGACACAGTCCGTTCGCGAGGCGAGTCTCCTCCTCTATTTGAACCGGACCTGCTTCAACGGCCTTTACCGCGAGAACGCCGACGGGGAGTTCAACGTCCCAGTCGGCCGGTACGCGAATCCGAACTGGGTGCAGGCGGAGCGTATCCGTGCGGCGAGCGAGACGCTAGACGGCGTGACGATCAACAACGACGACTTCGAGTACGTGCTGACGGAAGCGACTGCGGGAGATCTCGTCTACTTCGATCCGCCCTATCAGCCGGTTTCGACCACCGCGAACTTCAACGACTATCACGCCGACGGGTTCGACAAGGACGACCAGCGCCGCCTCCGCGACCTAGCCGCGGCGCTCGACGACGAGGGCGTCCACGTCGTCGTCTCGAACTCCCCACCGGTTGCGGACCTGTACGAGGACCTGCCGGCGTTCGAAGTGGACGTGGTCAATGCGACCCGGGCGATAAACAGCGACGGCGACGAGCGCGGCGAGGTAGCGGAAGTTCTCATCACGAACGTACCTCAGGCAACCCGACGGCGCACCACGCTGTCGGAGTTCTAACCCGCGGCGTCCGAGTCGCGACACCCGTGACGACAGCGCGATGATCTCTCTGCCGTTCGAGGTAGACCACTGGACCGCCTTTCGGAGTCGGCTTCCGGTCGGACGCCGCGTCAAAAAAGTCCGCTCAGCCGTCGTCGGCTACAACAGCAGCGTGACTATCGCCAGGATGATGAAGACGACGATGAAGATCCGGGCGATCTCCATGCTGATCCCGGCGACACCCCGCGATCCGACGACGGCGGCGATGATGGCGAGGACGAAGAACACGATGGCCCACTGCAGGAACTGGCCGCTGAACTGCAGCGGAACCGTGAGCGCGCCACTCATCGGGCCACCCCTCCCGTAACGCATGCAACTGTGAGCATACACCCGTGTTACCAGAGAAGCGTCCTTTGTTATGGCCGTCTTAGCCGGAGAAATCCCCGATTAGGCGTTCAGCCGAACAGCCGTTCGCGTGGGGAAGAGCGCGTACGTAGTTTCCGAGTCGCCTTCGTCTCTGCCGGACACGAACGATAGCCTGTCGGTGGGTTCATATCTCCACCACCCAGGCGCGGTACTCCTCGGAGAGGTCGAACGCGTCGACGAAGGCTCGGTCGACGAACTGCGCGATACGGTTGGTGTCGCCGCGCCCGACGATCCGAACGTTCGTGCCGTCCGCCTCCTCGGGCCGGGTGACTTCGTCGATCGTGAATGAGGGGAACTCGCCGAGGATATCCTTCAGTCGGTCCAGTTCGTCGTCGGTGCAGTCCGTATTGATCCGGTCCTGACTCACCTGGACCCACGGCGCGAGGTCGTCGGGATCGGTCTCCGCCTCTATCGTGAGGAAGGCGCTGTCTCGCTCGCGGTGTGCGGTGATCGCGTCCGCGAACAGTTTCCGGCGCTCGGCTGGCGTCGCGGCGTCGAACACGGTCATGCGTGACCGTACGAGGGGCGGGGACGAAAAACGCCCGGCGTCTCGACGGCACCCGATGTCGGAATCCTTCAAACATTTACCGTGGGAGAGTGAAGTCGGACCATGAGCAACCCGAACATCCTGATCCTCGGTGCGCCGGGGGCTGGCAAGGGGACGCAGAGTAGCAACATCGTAGAGGTGTTCGGCGTCGAACACGTCACCACCGGCGACGCCCTCCGCGCGAACAAGGACATGGACATCAGCCACCTGGACACGGAGTACGACACGCCGCGCGCGTACATGGACGCCGGCGAACTCGTCCCCGACGAGGTCGTCAACGAGATCGTCAAGACCGCACTCGACGAGGCCGACGGCTACGTGCTCGACGGGTATCCGCGGAACCTCGCGCAAGCCGAGTACCTAGACGAGATCACCGACCTCGATGTGGTGTTGTATCTGGACGTCGACAAGGACGAACTCGTCGACCGGCTCACGGGCCGGCGCGTCTGCGACGAGTGCGGCGCGAACTACCACGTCGAGTTCAACCCGCCGGCAGAAGAGGGCGTCTGCGACGAGTGCGGCGGCGAGTTGATCCAGCGCGACGACGACACCGAGGAGACCGTCCGCGAGCGAATCAACGTGTACGAGGAGAACACGGAGCCGGTTATCGAGCATTTCGAGGAGGAAGGTGAACTCGCTCGGATCGACGGCGAGCAGACGCCCGACGAGGTGTGGGACGACGTTCGCGATACGGTCGAATCCGAGGCGTAGTGGAGACGGTTGGGTTCGTCGTTCGGAACGTAAACGGCGGTGTCTCCCGCCCGATCTGATCCACTGTTCTCGCGGGCGCAAGGTAAAAGGTTGATTACAGACCGACTCTTAGACTCCGACAATGGCACGGACAGCGGAGAAAGTAGAGTCCCTCATCGAGGAGGACGTGACGATGGCCGACGCCATCGCGGCGGTTCGCCGCGAGACGAAGGCCAACGGGGGCGAGGTCGAGTGGGGCGACGTTCGCGGCGACCTCACGAGCGGCCAGTGGGGCCGCCTCATCGAGAAGGGAATACTCGTCAGCGGCGACGAGGGGTTCGAACTCGCCAACCCCGGGGCCGTCGACGAAGTACTCGACGAGGACGGAACGGTCACCACAACGGTCGACACCGATGTGGGTTCGGAGACGAGCGACGGCTCGGACTCCGACTCTAGCTGGTCCAAGTACGACAAACTGGCCGGCGTCGCCGCACTCGGCATGATGGTCGGGTACTACTACTCGCCGGTTCGCGACGCGGTCGGGGGAGCTATCGACGTGTTGCTCTCGCCGTTAACCCAGACGATGCCGTTCTACGCGGTCATCCTCTCGATAGCGATGCTCACCGGCCTGTACTCGACGCTGTTGCAGTCGAACCTGATGAACATGGAGAAGATGTCCGAGTATCAGGAACAGATGCAGGCGATCAAGGAGAAACAGCAGGCCGCGAAAGAACGCGGCGACGACGAGGCTCTGGAGAAGATCCGTGAAGAGCAGATGGACGCCATGGGCGACCAGATGGGAATGATGAAAGAGCAGTTCCGTCCGATGGTGTGGATCTTCCTGCTTACCATTCCCTTCTTCCTGTGGATGTACTTCAAGATCAGCGACCCGGCTATCGGCGACGCGACTATCGTCATGCCGATGCACGGCGAGGTGAGCTGGAAGGAAGGTGTCGTCGGTCCCATGCAGGCGTGGATCGTCTGGTATTTCCTCTGCTCGATGGGGTTCACCCAGCTGATCCGGAAATCGCTGAACCTGCAGACGACACCCTCGACCTGAACTCGCTCGGCGGAGCCGAGTTCACAATCCCTTTTACTACCTACCGCGGACATAGGGTATGTTACTAACCGTCTCCGGCCCTCCCGGGAGCGGAAAGAGTACGAACGCCGAGCGACTCGCCGACGAGTTCGACCTCGAACACGTAAGCGGCGGCGACATCTTCCGGTCGCTGGCCGACGAACGCGACCTCTCGCTGGCCGAGTTCAACGAACTCGCGGAGGAGGACGACCAGATCGACCGCGACCTCGACCGCCGCCTGCGCGAGATCGCCGTCGACCGGGACGGCGTCGTGCTCGAATCGCGGCTGTCGGGCTGGCTGGCCGGTGACGAGGCCGATCTCCGATTCTGGCTCGACGCGCCGCTTTCCGTCCGCGCCGACCGCATCGCCGACCGCGAGGACAAGTCCGCCGACCGCGCACGTGAGGAAACCGAGACGCGCGAGGAGAGCGAGGCCCAGCGCTACCGGGAGTATTACGGTATCGACATCGCGGACCTCACGATCTACGACGTCTCGCTGAACACCGCACGATGGGACGAGGACCAGGCGTTTCGGATCCTCTCCGACGCGGTCGACGCGTACGAACCGGACGGCGACGAGGGCAAGTACCCGGTCACCGGCGTCACGTACGATTTCTGATGACGCTTCGTCCGCCACCCGACGACCGGACGCCCGCCGAACTGCTCGAGTTCGGCGTCGTCAACCTCGATAAACCGCCGGGACCGTCGGCACACCAGGTCAGCGCCTGGGTCCGCGACATGGTCGCCGACCGGGTAGGCGAGGACGTCGTCGACAAGGCCGCCCACGCGGGAACGCTCGACCCGAAAGTGACGGGCTGTCTACCGACGCTGCTCGGCGACGCGACCCGCCTCGCGCAGGTCTTTCTCGAAGGGGCGAAAGAGTACGTCGCCGTGCTCGAAGTCCACGACGCGGTGCCGGCCGACGTCGAGGCCGTCGCCGCCGAGTTCGAGGGACCGCTGTACCAGAAACCGCCGCGCAAGAGCGCGGTCGTGCGGGACCTGCGCGTCCGCGAGGTGTACGACATCGAGGTGCTGGAGGCGACAGACCGCCAGGCGCTCCTGCGCGTGCGCTGTGAGAGCGGCACGTACGTCCGCAAACTCTGTCACGACCTGGGGCTGGCGCTCGGGACCGGCGCGCACATGGGTCATCTCCGCCGGACGGCGACGGATCCGTTCGATGACACGGGTCTCTCGACGCTACACGACCTGGCAGACGGTCTCGCGTTCTGGGCGGACGACGGCGACGAGGGACTTCTCCGTGACGTGGTCGAACCGGCCGAGCACGCCCTTGCGCATCTGCCGAGCGTCACTATCGCACCCAGCACGGCCGAGGAGGTGGCAAACGGCGCGCAGGTGTACGCGCCCGGCGTCATCGACGCCGACGACGCCGCACGCGAGGACGGGACGCTCGTCACCTGCTACCTCCCGAACGGTAGCGCCGTCTGTCTCGGTCGGGCGGTCGGCGAGTTCGATGCCGACGAGGGGACCGCCGTCGAACTGGAGCGCGTTCTGGTTTAGCTGAACCGAGGCGCTATAGTAGTCACTGAAAGTCAATGCACACCAGATCGCACGACAGCGATGCGATCAGCGTGTAAACCGTTTCTGTGACTACTCTCGGTTTCGGGGCGTTCGCATAGCAACATCCCGACGGTCGGTTGATATGTGAACTCGGCATTTCATTAGCATCCCGACCGATTCACGGGTATGTCGATCGCTACCAACGGTGACGTCGACATCTATTACGAGGTCGACGGCCCGGCCGACGCCGAGACGGTGGTCCTCGTGGAGGGACTGGGCTACGGCCGGTGGATGTGGCAGTGGCAGCGCGAGGCCCTCGCCGAGCGGTACCAGACGATAGTGTGGGATAACCGCGGAACCGGAGACTCCGACGCGCCGGACGGGCCGTACACTGTCGCGGAGATGGCGAGCGACCTAGAGGCCGTCCTAGACGACCGCGGAACCGAGAGCGCGCACGTCGTCGGCGCGAGCATGGGCGGGATGATCGCCCAACGGTACGCTCTTGACCACGACCGGGCGGCGACGCTCTCCCTGATCTGTACGAGCCCGGGTAGGGACGAGGCCGTGGAAGCGTCAGAGGCGGTGCAGCGGCGGATGGTCGCCGAACCGGATGGGTACGACGAACGGGAGGTGATCCGTCACCGAATGGCCCCGGCGATGACCGACGAGTTCCGCAAGGCGAACGACGACCTGCTGGAGCGGATCGTCGACTGGCGACTGGCGGGCGACGCCGTCGAGGCCGCGCGCGAGGCGCAACTCGCCGCGGTCGGAGCGTTCGACGTAAGCGACCGGCTGGAGGAGATCGAGATCCCGGCGCTGGTCGCACACGGCACCGCTGACCGGGTCGTTCCGTTCGAGAACGGCGAACTGCTCGCCGACAGCCTCCCGAACGCCCGCTTCGAACCGTTCGAGGGCGGGCCGCACCTCTTTTTCATCGAGCAGTCGGAGGCCGTCAACGAGACGCTTCTCGGGTTCCTGGACAGCCACGTATGACGGTCCACGACCACGGCGAGCGACCGTACGATTGGGTCGGGGCCTGGAGCGAGCGAAGGGCCGCACTGTCGCCGGACGCTGTCGGTCTGACGGATGCGACGACCGGCGAGTCGTACACGTACGCCGACCTCGACGCGCGGGCCAATCGGACCGCCAGACTGCTCGGCGAACACGGCGTCGGGAAGGGCGACCGCGTCGCCGTTGTCTCCCGGAACCGTGCGGAGCTCGTCGACCTCTTTTTCGCCGGGGGGAAGGCCGGATCGGTGCTCGCGCCGCTCTCGCACCGCCTCGCACCGGCCGAGATGGACGAGTTACTCGACAGGGTCGACCCGCACCTCCTCGTCGTGGAAGAACCGTTCCTCGGGCAGGTCCGCGAGGCGGTCGACAGCGAAGTGCCGTGCGATCTGGTAGTGTTGTCGGCGGGCGACGACACAGTTACCACTGATGAACCGGCGGAAGCCGGGGCCGCAGACGAGATCGCGAACCCGCCAACCGCAGACGACCCGGCCTACGCCGACGCGCTTCCGACGGACGACACGCCGGTCGACGGCCCGGAGTTGTGGTTAGACGACCCCTGCATGTTTCTCCACACCGGCGGGTCGACGGGAACGCCGAAGGAGACGGTGTTGACCCACGGAACCGTCGCCTGGAACTCGTTTAACACCATCACGGCGTGGGGACTTCGAGCCGACGACGTGACGCCGATGGTGTTTCCCATGTTCCACACCGGGGGCTGGAACGTGCTGACGATACCGCTTTTCCACCTCGGCGGAACCGTGGTCATCTGTCGGGACGTCGACCCCGAAACCGTCCTCACGATGATCGAGGGCGAGGGGGCGACGCTGTTTGTCGCCGTGCCAGCGGTGTTGCGCATGATGGCCGAACACGACGACTGGGACGCGACTGACCTCTCGTCGCTCCGGTTCGTCAAGAGCGGCGGCGGTCCCTGTCGCGACGCGACGATCCGGGCCTGGCGCGACCGGGGCGTCGATCTCTCGCAGGGGTACGGCCTCACCGAATGTGGTCCGAACAACTTCACCATGCCGGACGGATGGCCCGAGGGGAAGACGGGGACCATCGGCAAGCCCGTGATGCACACTGACGTCCGAATCGTCGACGAGAGGGGCGAACCGGTCGATGACGGAGCGATCGGGGAACTCGAACTCGCCGGACCGCACGCGGCCGACCGGTACTGGCGCGACGAGTCGGAGTCCCGGGCGACGTTCGGAGAACGGGCGAGCGACGGCGACGACGCCTTCGGCTGGGTGTCGACCGGCGACCTCGCGCGGGTCGACGAGGACGGGTACTACAGCATCGAGGGGCGGAAGAAGAACATGTTCACCAGCGGCGGGGAGAACATCTATCCGCCGGAAGTCGAGGACGCCGTGGCGGACCACCCGGACGTCGAGGAAGTGGTCGTCATCGGCGTCCCGGACGACATATGGGGTGCAGTCGGGAAAGCAGTAATTCAGGGGGAGACGACGCTGTCGGTCGAAGGCCTCCGGGAGTTCCTCGACGGCCGCCTGGCGGGGTTCAAACACCCACGCCACGTCGCGTTCGTCGACGAGATGCCGACCAGCGGCCCGGAGAAGATAGACCGAACGGCGGTCGAGAACCGGTTCGGCGGTACTACCACCAAAGATAATTGAGGTCTCGTTTGGTACATCATAGTATGATCGACGTTGGCATGGACATGGAACAGTACGACTGTCCGTTCATCGATACGACGGACGACTACGAGGTCGCGTTTACGGCTGTCCACTGGCAGTTCGACGGTGTCTCGAAGCAACTCGAGACGCGTCTCGCCGTCGACGGTGAGAACCGCGAGGAGTTAGAACAGGGGTTGACTGCGCTTCGGAACCACGAGAACATGCGGGAGTGCTCGCTGTTCTCCAAGCGCGAGGACAACGCCGTGATCCGGACGGTCATCGACCAGACGAACGCGATGAAAGTGATCCGCGAGAACGGCGGCTACATCACCGGGCCGTTCCGCATCGAGGACGGGAGCGAACTCTGGGAAGTCGGGTTCGACGACGACAGGGTCGCCGACGACACGCTCGCCGACCTCGAACGGAACAACGAGTTCACGATCGAATCCCGGGAATCGTTCGAATCCGAAGAACTGTTCGACCTCCTCGACAACGCCGAACCCGCGCTTTCGATGCTGGACGGGTGTCGTGACCTCTCGGCCGTCGAGCGGGAGACGCTGCTGACGGCGGTACGGGAGGGTTACTACGAGGACCCCCGCGCCGTGACGCTCCAGAACCTGGCCGACGAGTTCGGCGTGAGCGACACGGCCATCTCGAAGAACCTCCGCCGCGGCGAGCGAAAAGTCGTCCGGAGCGTCGCGAGAGCGCTCACGGAGTTAGAGTCGTGATGGGACGGTTCGAACAGTACCCTGATCTCTTATCGACCTCCAGTTCCTGTGTGTGACCATGACTGATGCAAACGTAGTGGGCGTCGGCATGACGGCGTTCGGCGTCCACGGATCGACTCTTCCCGACCTGTTCGCCGAGGCCGCACTTCCCGCGCTCGACGACGCCGGTGCGACGGCCGACGTCGTAGACGCGTTCTACCTCGGCAATGCGATGGGCGGGCAGATAGAGGGTGAAAGCCACCTCGCGCCGACGCTCGCGTCTCATGTCGGTCTCGCCGGGGTTCCCTGCCAGCGGTACGAGGACGCCTGCGCGACATCGTCGAACGCGTTCAAAAACGCCGTGCGCGCGGTCGAAGCGGGCCAGCACGACGTAGTTCTGGTCGGCGGCGTCGAGCGGTGCTCGCCGGAGACGGGCAAGGAGACGGACGCGATGACGCGAATCTTTGCCAGCGCCGCACACGGGGCGTACGAACGGCCGACCGGCCTCACGTTCCCCGGCGTGTTCGCCCTGTTGACGAAGCGGCACATGCACGAGTACGGAACGACGCCCGAGCAACTCGCGGCGGTGGCCGTGAAGAACCACCGTCACGGGAGTCTGAACCCGCGAGCGCATTTCGGCTCGGAGACGACCGTCGACGAGGTGCTCTCGGGCCCCGTCGTCGCCGACCCGTTCCGCCTGCACGACTGCTGTCCGTTCTCCGACGGCGCTGCCGCCGCCGTCGTCGCGAGCGCCGACGCCGCCGAGACGCTCAGCGGCGACCCCGTGCGCGTTGCCGGCGTCGGGCACGCGACAGACATCGTTCCGATCGCGGACAAGGCCCACCCCTCTGCGACGCAGGCCGCCCGCGACGCCGCGGGGCAGGCGTACGAGGCGGCGGGCGTCGGACCGGACGACGTAGATGTCGTGGAACTCCACGACTGCTTTACCGGCGCGGAAGTGCTAGCGACGGAGGCGCTCGGCCTCGTCGAAGACGGCGAGGGTGGGCCGGCCGCTGCGGCGGGGCGCACGTCGCTGGGCGGCGAGATCCCGGTCAACCCGAGCGGCGGCCTGAAAGCGAAGGGCCATCCCATCGGTGCGACCGGAGTCGCACAGGTCGTCGAACTAACCGAGCAGTTGCGCGGCGACGCCGACAGGCGGCAGGTCGAGGCGGCCGACGTCGGCCTGGCACACAACCTCGGCGGCGACGCGGCGACGACGATAGTCAGCGTTCTAGAGAGCGTCCCGCGGCGCGACTCCGACCAGCGCGGGGAGGTGGCACGATGAGCGAGAGCCTCGACGACTACCGGTCCGACGGTCGGCTCACGACCGACGGCTGGCGTGCGGCGCTCGAAGACGGCGTTTTGCTCGGCCAGACCTGTGCGGACTGCGAACACGTCACCGCCGCGCCGAAGGCGGCCTGCGCTCGGTGCGGGTCGCGTGACCTCTCGACGGTCCAACTCCCCGAGGAAGGCACGGTGTACTCGGTCAGCAGGATCGAGGTGGCTCCCGCCGGGTTCGACGCGCCGTACCACGTCGGTCTGGTTACGCTCGGCGACGCACGGCTGACGGCACGGCTGTCTGACGCTGCCGAAATCGGCGACAGTGTGTCGTTCCAGGATGCGGTGACGACCCCCGAAGGACCGGCACCGCGTTTCGGCTGATGGGGGTATATGGCCCACCGAATGACAGTTTTCGCCGGCTCTGACCGCGGAGAGCCGTTGCCGGATCGGCCGGGTTTGTATATCAACACCGGTGACTTTGCGGGTTTAGTGCGTGGATTGGTACACGATGACACACACGACTCGACGGTCGTTACTCAAAAGCGCAGGTGCGATAGGTCTCGCCAGCGCCGCAGGATGTCTCTCGGAGGACGGCGGCGGGACGGCGGATCGCTTCGCATCGGCATCATGCAACCGCTTACGACTTCAGTCGATTACTACGGTCAGCAGAGCCTGTGGGGGTTCCTCTCGGGGTTGGCGTACAAACACGACCAGGACCCGCTGTCGGTCGATTCTCCCACCGAGGAGACTATCGAGGGCGACCAGTACGACTACGAACTCCTGATCGAGGACTCGGAGTTCGATGCCGACCAGGCACAGTCAGTCGCCACTGACTTCGTCGAAAACCGCGACGTAGACATCCTGTTCGGAACGGCCTCGTCAGGGTCGGCCAGACGGGTGATCGAGACGGTGGTGAGTAACACTGACACACCCTTCGTCGCCGGCCCGGCGGCCGCCGCCGACATCACGTCCGACAGCCAGTACTGCCACGAGCGCGTGTTCCGGGCGAGCGAGAACACCGCGATGGACGCCCGGAGCGGCGGCCGGTACGTCGCGAACGAAACCGACGTCGAACGCGTGTTCATCATGGCCGCCGACTACAGCTTCGGACGTGCGGTCGCTCAGAACTACCGGACCGTTCTGGAGGGCGAGGGTATCGAGATAGTCGGCGAGGAGTTCGTTCCCCAGGGCTACTCCGAGTTCGAGGGGTTCTACGAAAACGCCGTCGAGGCCGGCGCAGACGCCGTCATCGGCGGGTTCACGGTACAGACACTTCCGCAGTTCCTCAGCACTGGCCTTTCCGGCGATTACGGGCTGCGCATGTTCGGCGGCTTCGCGACGCTCATCTCGAACCAGGCGCTCGGCGGCGTTGCCCAGCGCGTGTTCGGCGAGGACTTCACCGCCGAGGACCTTCGAGACGCGGAACTCGGCCCGTTCACGACACGCTACCACTGGAACCAGTACGACAACGACATCAACAGCGACTTCGTCGACATGTACACCGGAGCGTACGATATCGTTCCGGACCTTTTCACCTCCGGGACGTTCACCGCGGCCTCGTCGATCGTCCAGGCCGTCGAGGAGAACGGGTCGACCGACGCCGACGACGTCGTCGACGCGCTCACCGGGATGACCGTCGAAGACACGCCGAAAGGACAGGGCGGGTACACGTATCAGGAGTACAACAACCAGGCCAGGTCCGCGATGACCATCTCGAACCCGGTACCGACGACGGACGAGTGGGCGGGCAACTGGGACGCACCGGTAATGCCCAGTCCTCCCGTCACCGAGATATCGGCGGACGACGCGACTATTCCACAGAACGCAAGCGGGATGAACTGCGACCTGTGATGATCCGGACGACAGGACTGACCAAACGGTTCGGCGGTCTCACAGCGGTCGACGGGGTCGATTTCGAACTCGGGCAGAACGAACTCTGTTCGCTCATCGGTCCGAACGGTGCCGGGAAGACGACGTTTTTCAACCTGCTCACGGGCACGCTTGCCCCGACGGCCGGCCGCGTCGAATACCGCGAGAACGACTGGGTCGACGTGACCGACGACGGCCCCCACGAGACGGCGCTGCGCGGGATCCACCGCTCGTACCAGATCACGAACGTCTTTCCGACGGCGACGGCGCTGGAGAACGTTCGCGTCGCCGCGCAGGCACACGGCGGCAACGACGCCTGGAAGCTATGGCGCAACGTGTCCGCGTTCGGCGAGTACGAACGGGAGGCCCGCGAGATACTGGACCGGGTCGGACTCGGCGACGAAACGGACACGGTCGCATCGACGCTGTCTCACGGACAGAAGCGACATCTCGAAGTGGCCGTCGCGCTCGCCGGCGACCCTGACGTTCTCCTGCTCGACGAACCGACAGCGGGCGTCTCAAGCGACGCCATCGACCAACTGGTCGAACTGATACGGAACGTCGCCGAAGACCACTCGGTCCTGCTCGTCGAGCACAACATGGACGTGGTGATGGACGTCAGCGACCGCGTGGCCGTCCTCCACCGGGGCGAACTCATCGCGGACGACGACCCGGTCGCGGTCCGCGAGAACCCGGACGTACAGCGGGCGTATCTCGGTGGGTACGAGGCCGACGGGGACGGGTCGAACGCGGGCGGGAACGACACGGGTACAGGGGGTGAACCCGCGTGAGCGGCGATCCCCCCGCGCTCGAACTCGACGGCGTCCACAGCTACTACGGCGAGAGCCACGTCCTTCGCGGCGTGGACCTCTCCGTCGAAACCGGCGAGAACGTCGCTCTCGTGGGTCGGAACGGCGTCGGGAAGACGACGACGCTCCGGTCGATTTTGGGGCTGACGCCGCCCCGCGAGGGGACGGTTCGGATCGACGGCGAGGATGTCACCGGCGAACCCACTCACGAGATCGCGCGACGCGGCGTCGGGTGGGTGCCCGAGGAGCGTCGGATGTTCAAGCACCTCTCCGTGGAGGAGAACCTCCGGGTCGCGACGCCGCCCGGATCCGACGTGTCCAAACGAGTTCAGGAAGCGCTCGACGCGTTCCCGGCGCTGCGCGACCACGTCGACAGGGAAGCCGGCGACCTGAGCGGCGGCCAGCAACAGATGGTCGCCATCGCCCGTGTACTGGTCGGCGACAACGACCTGTTGCTCGTCGACGAACCAAGCGAGGGTCTCGCACCGCTCATCGTCGAGGAGGTCGTCGACGCCCTAGGGACGCTGGCCGAGGACGTGACGTTGCTACTCGTCGAGCAGAACTTCCCGATGGCGATGGATCTCACCGACCGGTTCTACCTGCTCGACCAGGGGAAGGTGGTGGAAACGGGCGACTCAAACGCCGCCTCGCGTGACGACGAAACCATCCGGAGGTATCTCTCGGCATGACCGACGCCGCCGTCCTCTCCGTCGCCGACGTTCTCGTCGACCTGCTGGAACCGACGACGCTGGTCCGGATACTACTCGACGCGCTGTCGAAGTCGGCGCTGTACGTGCTCATCGCGAGCGGCCTCTCGCTCATCTTCGGCCTGATGGGCGTGTTGAACTTCGCGCACGGGTCGCTGACGATGCTCGGCGCGTATCTCGGCGGCGCAGTGATGGTCGCACTCGTCTCGGGTAGCACCAGTGAACCGGTCCAGTTACTGCTGTTTTTCGTCGCTATCGCCGCGACGTTCGCCGCGCTGACGCTGCTCGGCGGCGCGGTCGAGATGACGCTTATACGCCCGATATACGACCGGGAGCCGCTGTTTCAGATCCTGCTGACGTTCGGGCTGGTGCTGGTGCTCGACGAACTCGCGCGCATCGCCGTCGAACTGTACGGACTCCAGCCGCGAAGCGACTGGCAGGCCGCGCTGGGGACGGCTCCGGGCTTTCTCTCGTCTCGTTACACCCTCGCGGGCGTCACGACGCGAGGGCTCTACCTGTTCGAGGTGTTGATCGGCGCGCTGGTCGTCGCCGCCATCTGGGCGTTCCTCACCCGGACGCGGTACGGCCTGTACATCCGCTCGGGGAGCGAGGACTCGGAGATGACTCGCGCGCTGGGTATCGACGTCCGGCGCACGTTCACCGTCGTGTTCGGCCTCGGATCCGGCCTGGCGGGGCTGGCCGGCGTCGTGCTGATGTGGGACCCGCGCTTCGGCGCGAGCGTCCCGCTGTCGGTGGAGACGCTGCTCGTCGCGTTCGTCGTCGTCATCATCGGCGGGCTCGGATCGTTCCGCGGCACCGTGGTCGCCGCGGGAGTCGTCGGACTGACCGACGCGCTCATGACCTGGCTGTTCATCAACCACGTCGACTTCGCCGGCCTCCCCGAGATGGTCACGTTCCTGGTGCTCGTCGCCGTGTTGATCGTTCGCCCGCAGGGACTCTACGGCATCGCGGAGGTGGGCGGCCATTAGCGATCCGACCCAACCGGCTGACACGGCGGACTCGACCGACGTGTCCGAGCCGACCGAAACGTCGGACGCCCCCGCGGTCACAGACCGGCGGGGAGCGTACGTGCGGCGAATACTCGCCGACCACGCAGTGCACGCCGCGGTCGTGGTGGCCTTCGCGCTGTATCCGATAGTGTACACCGTCCTGGGCCAGACGCCGCTCGGGTCCGAGTTCGAGGTCTTCCTGCCGCGAGTTCACGCGATGGTCGCCGTGCTGTACATCGGTCTGTTCGCGATGAGTTTCGACTTCATCAGCGGCTACACGGGCTATCTCTCCTTCGGCCACGCGCTGTTTTACGGAAGCGGCGCGTATCTGGTCGTCCTGACGGCGACCGACAAGGTGCCGCTGCTCGGGCCGGACACGCCGTTCATGCTGCTGATACTCGTCGCTGGTCTCGTCGCGGTCGCGCTGGCGCTCGCAGTCGGTGCTGTCTCCTTTCGTCTCTCCGGCGTCTACTTCGCGATGATCACGCTCGGCTTCGCGGAGGTAGCTCACGTGTTCATCAGGAACTGGGACCACGTGGGGAGCAATCCGAGAGACGGCGCATCGATCGGTGCCGCCGGCGACGCGTTCGCGGTCGGCGTTCCCGGCATCGACGCGCTTCAGGTCGGCATCGGCCGTCTGGTCGGCGACGAGTTCGGCGACGTGTTCGGCATCGGCGTCGAGTTCGGGACGGCAGAGGTCTCCTACTACGCGATAGGCGCTGTCGTGTTGGTCTGTTATCTCCTCATGCAGCGGATCATCCACTCCCCGTTCGGGCGAGTGATGATCGCGATTCGGGAGAACGAAGAGCGCGCCCGGGCGGTCGGCTACGACGTGTTCCGGTTCAAACTCGCCGCGTTCGCGATCAGCGGCTTCTTCGCTGGGGTCGCCGGCGCGCTGTTTGCCGGCTACCGCCGGACCGTCGCACCGGGGAACACGTTCGACCTCTTTTTCACCGCTGAGGCGCTACTGGCCGCCATCGTCGGTGGGTTCGGGACGCTCGCCGGGCCGCTGTTTGGGTATCTGTTCAACGCCTCGGTCGAGGGTGTCCTGTCCACGGAACCCCACGGAATCGCCCGATATCTCCGCGACGTTCTCTCCGAGTCGACGCTGTCGGCGGGCGCTGGCGGAGTCACCGTGGCCGATGTGATCAACGTTCTCGTCGACGGGCGGGCCGACCTCTATCTCGGCATCGTGTTCATCCTGTTCGTGTTGTACGTCCCCCGCGGGATCCTCGGGACGCTTCGCGACCGCCTCGGCGGCCACGTCGCTGACCGACTTCCCGAGCGAGTGCGTTCGCGCTTCCGGGGGCGAAACGAGTGACGGTCGCGCTGACCGGCTACGGTCGCTACCTCCCGGACGACCGCCTCACCGGTGCCGAGATCGCGGACCGGAGCGGCATTCCCGAGTCGGTCGTCGTCGAGAAGATGGGCGTCCGGGAAAAGCGCGTCTGCCCGCCCGACGACGACCATCCGTCGGACATGTGTGTCGCCGCCGCCGAGGACGCACTCGCGGACGCGGCACTGGACCCCGCCGACGTCGACCTCGTGCTGTATCACGGGAGCGAATTCAAAGACTACGTCGTCTGGAGCGCCGCCGCGGATATCGCCGACCGGGTCGGTGCAGACGACGCGTACGCGACGGAGAGCTACACGCTCTGTGCCGGCGCTCCGATCGCCATCCGACAGGTCCGCTCGCAGTTGATCACGGGCGACATCGACACGGCCCTGCTCGTCGCCGCCAACCGCGAGGAGGACCTCGTCGAGTACGAGAACGAAGACGCGTCGTTCATGTTCAACTTCGGGAGCGGCGCATCCGCGATAGTACTCGAACGCTGTGCCGGCGACTGCGCCCGGGCGCAGGTCCACGAGAGCGCGGCAATCACGGACGGATCGTTCTCCCGAGACGTGGTGATGCCCGCCGGCGGTACCCGGCACCCTCCGAGCGGGGAGACGGTGGCCGCCGGCATGCACTCGCTCGATGTGACCAAGCCCGAGGGGATGAAAGAGCGTCTCGCACCCGTCTCGCTCCCGAACTTCGTCGACGTGACTGCCGAGGCGCTGAAGCGGTCGGGGCTCGCCCGCGACGACATCGGTTTCGTCGCACTCACCCACATGAAACGCTCGTTTCACGACCGGTTCTTCGAGGAACTCGGCCTGAACCCGAACTCTGACGGCTACTACCTGAGCGAGTACGGCCACGTCCAGAGCGTCGATCAGGTGCTCGCACTCGACGAGGGGGTGGCCGCCGGACTCGTCGATCCGGGCGACATCGTCTGTTTCGTCGGCGCAGGCACGGGGTACACCTGGGCCGCGACCGTCCTTCGATGGCGCGGATGAAACGAAGCGCTTAATTGTCGTACGCTCTTCGAATCGGGTACGGGACCGTGGGGTAGTGGTATCCTCTGCGGATGGGGTCCGTTGGACCCGTGTTCGAATCACGGCGGTCCCATAAGGATTTCATTTCTTTTCATACCTAGAGAGCGTATGGCTTATCGGTCCAAATTACCAGCCCCTATTCGTTGTAATATTCTCTAACACGGCCTCTGCTGCTCGTCAAAATCTTCCTGCGGAACAACGTATAAAGCGACGAGGTGCGGGGGCTGACCGGGCCAGGATTCGTGCGATTGAGCGACACTACGCTGGCGACGGTATCGACGATCCTACTCGACCTGGATCCAGCGAAAAGATAGTTCCCTCGTTCCCCTATGGTCTCAGACGACGTACGAGTTGATAATTCTATGGTGACTGCAAGTTCTCGCGCTGTACACTTCTCAGATCGTACTATCCCCGTGGATCTCCCTTTGGATGTAACTCCTGATGGTCGCACGTCGATAAGGATCCGTGGTTAGAGGTGGCTTAGGCAGTCGAAAACAAGTGTGGTGGTAGATACAGGGTGCGTGTCTATCGCATTCGGATATTACTTCAACAAATTCGCCGGGACCAACTGGCCTGTCGATGACTGCATCTTCGTTTCACTCCCATATCTCGGGCCGTTCAAGGGCTGCTATCCGGGTCACAATTACACATTGAAGGATATATACGTCATCCTACAAACCACAACACAATAGATTTAAAAGAATTATTCACAGATGACGATTCGATTTCGCCTGTTATCGGCGTGATACTCATGGTCTCTATTACAGTGATTCTGGTGGCCGTGATCGGGGCGTTCGTTCTCGATCTTGGTGGCAGTCAGGAATCGGCACCGCAGGCGAGTTGGAGCTTCGACTACTATGACAATTCAAATGGCTTTGATGGGGGTACCGCCGCCGCCGACACCATTACCATCAGCCACGACGGGGGAGACGACATAGATAATAGTACGCTGACCTTCTCAATTGGAAGGTCATCTACTGGGGGTTCTACTGCTATTAACCCTGAAAGCTCCACGACCGTTACTGATTTGTCGGCTGGATCCTCCATGGACATTGAGGAGAAGAATGCTGGAGGTATCAATAGCGGAGACGACGTTCTGGTTATCTGGGAGGGGTCGTCTGGTGACTCCAGTAACACGATCGGCGAAGGCTCGGTCCCGTAACCGACTGCCAACTTCCCGTTTTACGGGTTTCTGTGCGGTATCTTTTATTCAGCGCGGCCAACGAAACTGCAGAGTCAGTCGACGCGTCGCTCACCAGTTAGCGGCAGGCCCGCGCCCCTACACGCGAGCCACATGACAACAACAGTTGTAACTGCGTACACAGGGACTTAGTAATAAAGTGGTTAGCGGCCTATTCGGGCGTTTAACCCGGTATTATCGGTGTTTCGGAGACAAGGGGAATTCGACCCTCGACCCGGACGGTGTCCACGAAGCTCGATTCCCGCTGATCGACATACGAGGTAAGAAACCCCTGTTACCGCCCACGATATCCTGTGTCGTCGGTTCGCGTCTGAGGGTCTGGGGTAGGTCGACCGACGACGCAGGAGCGCCCCCGAGGACAGAATGCCGAGGGATTACTCGCTCGGCTAGGTCATCCTCCGAGATGGTCCCGGCGCTGTGATCGCTGTCTGAGCGGGTCTACTGTGTTACCGCTACGACCGCGCGAGGGCGTGCGGTCGATGCCGAAATGACTTACAGCAGTCCCAAGAGCGGTCAACGCAGTCGAGACAGGACATATCTGCGAAGCGATCAGGTCTCCCGACTGGGTAGATGATTCCAGCGCAGGTGGCCGAGAAACACACCTCCCGCTATTTCCGACAGATTCGGCCCGCTCTCCGAACGTGTTCGGCGACGACGGCGACATCCCCGTAACGGATAAGTGACAGCGTGTTCAATAGAAATAAAGAATGTCCCGAACGATGGGTATAGATCCGTCCTTCGGTAAGGGGTTGGTAAACGTTACCGTCGAACACGCCTTGCATTCGGGCGGCGCTGACGACATCCAGACGACGTTCGATATCTTTCGGGAGATATTCCTGGTGTTTCTGGTCATCGGGACGGCCGTCGGCGTCGTCGTCGTCGTGTACATGACGTACAACGCCTACAAGTACCGAGACGGAAACGGGACGGCCGATAGCGGCGACGTCTCCCGGCCGGAACTGGGCGAACTCCCGTCCGGCAGCGGCGGCGGGAAGAAGCTGTTCGTCTCGTTTTTCTTCAGCGCGATCATCGTCGTCTCGCTTATCGGCTGGACGTACGGGGTGCTCGGCTACTACGAGGAGGGACCGACGGAAGCGGAGACGGACGAAGCGCTCGAAATCGAGGTCACGGGCTACCAGTTCGGCTGGCAGTTCACGTATCCGAACGGACACACGAACTCCACGCTGGTCGTCCCGCAGGACCGGCCGATACGCCTGACGGTCACGTCTGACGACGTGTTCCACACGTTCGGCGTCCCAGAGCAACGCATCAAAACCGACGCTATCCCCGGGCAGACGACGAAGACGTGGTTCGTCGCCAACGAGACCGGACAGTTCGAAGCCCGGTGTTACGAGCTCTGCGGGAGCGGTCACTCGTATATGACCGCGGACGTGGTCGTGGTCAGGCAGTCCGAGTTCCACGACTGGTACGACAACCGGAGCGCGGCCGAGAACGAGACGCAAGCTGACGACGAGTCGAACGAGACAGACACCGACACGGAGGGACGGCTGGCGGGCGGTACCTCCGTTACGACCCCCCACCACGCGATTGAACCGACCCCCATCGAACCATGACCGAGGACGCTCACGCCGAGAACGGCCACGACGGACTGCCCCCACAGACAGCGGTAAAACGGTGGCTGGTAACGACGAACCACAAGGACGTCGGCATCCTCTACATCGTGACCTCGCTCTTTTTCCTCGTGTTCGGCGGCGTCCTCGCGCTCCTCATGCGGGTGGAACTGTGGACGGCGACCCAGACTGTCATCGCGCCGGGCGCGTACAACGAGACGGTCAGCGCCCATGGGCTCATCATGATCTTCTTTTTCATCTCCCCGTTCGCGTTCGGGTTCGCGAACTACGTCGTTCCCCTCCAGATAGGGGCCGAGGACCTCTCGTTCCCCCGGTTGAACGCGCTCTCGTACTGGCTGTATCTCTTCTCGGGGCTTCTGTTCGGTACCTCCTTTTTCCTCGGCGGGACGTTTTCTGGCGGATGGACGATGTACGCCCCGCTGAACATGCCGGCGTACACGCCGACAGTCGGTGGGACGACCGCCGTCCTCGCGCTGATGCTGTTCGTCGCGTCGGTGACGGTGTCGTCCGTGAACTTCCTCACGACTATGCACCGCCAGCGAGCCGAGGGGCTGACGACGCTGAAGCTGCCGCTGTTTAGCTGGACGATCCTTCTGACGGTGTGGATGATGCTGTTCGCCTTCGCGGCGCTTCTGGCGGCGTTACTCATTCTCGCTTCGGACCGCATCGTCGGCACGGTGTACTTCCAGGCGACCGAGGGGGGATCTCTCCTCTGGGCGCACCTGTTCTGGTTTTTCGGCCATCCGGAGGTGTACATCGTCTTCTTCCCCGCGCTGGGGATCATGGCCGAGTGTTTCCAGACGTTCTGCGGCCGGCGGATCGTCGGCCGGAAGTGGTTCATCGCGGCGATGGTGCTCGTGGCGATCCAGAGCTTCTTCGTCTGGATGCACCACATGTTTCTCACCGCGATCAGCCTGGAAATAAAGACGCTGTTCATGGCGACGACCATCGGC
This sequence comes from Halostella pelagica, assembly GCF_004762015.1. Taxonomy (NCBI): domain Archaea; kingdom Methanobacteriati; phylum Methanobacteriota; class Halobacteria; order Halobacteriales; family Natronoarchaeaceae; genus Halostella; species Halostella pelagica. Next base: position 210,478 of record NZ_SJES01000005.1, on the reverse strand, counting down.
ATCTCCCTGCCGTTCGACCTGATGGTGTTCGCCCTGATCTACACGATGGTGAAAGGGAAGATCCGGTACACGACGCCGTTTCTCTTCTCGTTCGGCGCGCTCGTGCTGTTTATCATCGGCGGCATCACCGGCGTGTTCCTCGGCGCGGTCGTACTGGACTACGAGTTCCGCGGCACCTACTGGGTCGTCGCGCACTTTCACTACGTGATGGTCGGCGGGGCGACGGCGCTGTTCGGCGGCCTCTACTACTGGTATCCGAAGATAACCGGGCGGATGTACGACGAGTTCCTCGGGAAGGTCCACTTCGTGCTGTACTTCGTCGGGTTCAACCTGCTGTACTTCCCGATGTTCGTCGCCTGGGAGACGCCCCGGCGCGTGTTCGAGTACCACCAGAGCTTCGTCGCGTGGCACCAGCTCGCATCGATCGGTGGATTCGTCCTCGCGGCGGGCTTTCTCGTGATGTTTTACAACCTCTACAAGAGCCTGTTCGCTGGCGAAGAGGTCGACGGGAACCCCTGGGAGTACGCGTCGTCGGCGGAGTGGTCCGTCTCCTCGCCGCCGCCGTTCGAGAACTTCCCCGGCCTCCCCTCGTACGGCGACGGCCGCCTCCGGTTCCTGACGCCCGGTCGCGGGGGCGAAGTGGCTGACGGCGGCACCGCGCCGGGGGACGACGCCCTCGACGCCGCGGCGGACCCGGCCACCGAATCCGACCCCCCGAAGTCAGACGGCGGGACCGTAACGGCCGAGACGGCTCGTCCCGAGATCGCCCGCGACGAGACGGCCGATACCGCGCTCCCGGATGCGGAAGCCGAGGAGGAACATCCCGACCACGCGAGCTACTGGCCGCTCGCTATCGGGCTCTCGGCGTACGTGACGTTCCTCGGGCTCTCGGGGATCCGGATGGACACGGCGATGTATCCCGCGCTCACGGGCGTCGGCCTGGTGATGGGCGCGTTCTCGTTCGTTGGCCTCGGCCGGGAGTCGTTTCACGTCCCCGAGATGGCGGTCGCGGAGCGGTGGCCGTTCGAGGGGGTCGAAAACGGGAAGCTCGGGATGTGGATCTTCCTGGCGTCCGACGTGGTGCTGTTCGGCTCACTCATCGGGTCGTACGTGTTCATACGGGTCGCCTACGGGTGGACGGCGTGGCACGTCGTCCCGCACGATCCGATCCCGGGACTGATAAACACGTATCTGCTCTTGACGAGCAGTTTCACGGTCGTGCTCGCGCTGGTCGCGGCCAAGCGAGAGAGCACGCGCGGCCTCGTCGCCAGCCTGGGAGCTACGGTGGCGTTCGGCGTCGGGTTCCTCTACAACAAGGGTATCGAGTGGCAGGAGCTGTTCCACGAGGGGACCACCGTCGGCAGCAGCGTCGAGGCGTCGACGTTCTTCCTGACGACGGGCCTGCACGCTGCACACGTCATTATCGGTCTGCTCATCGCCCTGTTCATGATAGCGCAAGCGCTGAAGGGGGCGTACCTCGGCGAGGAGGGGAGCAGGAAGGTGGAGTACTTCGGGCTGTACTGGCACTTCGTGGACATCGTCTGGCTGTTCCTGTTTCCGCTGTTCTACATCCTGTAGGTGACACCATGAGAAAAATCAAACTGTACACGATAATCTACGTGGTCCTGTTCGTGTTCGCGACGGTCCAGGTACTTGTCGAGTTCGCGGGGTTCGACTACTGGACCGGGCTGGTGGCGATCCTCGCGCTGTCGGCAGTGAAGGCGGTTCTCGTCGCCGGATATTACCAGCATCTCGTCCACGAACCACGGTCGCTCACCGCGCTGATGGTCGGGAGCCTGTTCGTCGCGCTGGTGCTCACGACGGCGGCCGCGTTCTCGATCATGTGAGGTGGCTGTGGTCGGGAATCTACGCGGCCCCGTAGAGGAGAGTGCGCCGGTACGGAGTTCAGATGTAGCGGTCGTTCCAGTTCGGGGTCACCTCCGTGAGAGTCGGTTCGTCGTCGCTTGCTTACCAGTCGAAATCGCGGTGAATCTGGCGTCCCGTATCGTTCAGCACGGGACCGACAACCTCACTGATCCCGTCGAGGATCTCTGCCGATCGGACCGACGGCTCGTTGCCGGTGAACTCCGCGACCTCGTCGCTGCCGACGCTGTAGACGACCCGTCCGAATCCAGCTTTGGCCATTCCGCCGGCGCACATCGGGCACGGCTCCGTGCTCGTGTACATGACGGTCTCGGCGCGGTCGTCCGGGTCGAACTCTCGACAGGCCCGATACGCGAGGTGGAGTTCGGGATGACGACGGATGTCGTTCTCGGTAACTACGCGGTTCGAGTCGGCCATGATGACCGTATCGTCGCGGACGAGTACGCTACCGAACGGCCGGTCACCGCGGTCGGCGGCCTCGCGGGCGAGTGCGAAGGCCTTGCGCATGTGCGAGTCGTGATCGAAGTTCGGGTCGGTCACGTCCGGACACAGGTTCGGCCACTACGTAGTTCCACTCCCCGAGCGGTTTTCATCACGAGCGGAATCGACAGCGAAACACTCACACGTACTTGGCAGATAGCGTTCCTCGGATCGCAGTACGGGTTTCGCCGATCGATCACTCGATCCCCGGTCGCCAGTACAGGAGCGCCACCGTCACGACGAACGCAGCGGTCGCGATGTCGACCGAGTGCGCGTACGCCGCCGCGGCACCGGCGGATCCGGCCACGCCCGCGGCGAGCGTCGTCAACACCGGAAGGCTACAGCCGACGCAGGCGATCAGGCCGAGGCCGCCGAGCGCGGTCGCGCTCAGCGCCTTCGTCGTCGCGACGTAGAGGAGATACGAGAGCGAGAGATAGCCGACCGCGAGATAGGGCACGAAGGTGACGTAAAACGAGGGCGAGACGTACGACAGGACCGGACCCCACCCCGGCGAGCGCACGGCGAAGCGGGTGCCGAGCGGCCCCTGGGGGTCGCCGGTCAGCCCCACGAGACCGCCAACCGTCGCCAGGACGGCGAAGTACGCCACGGCGAGGACAAGCGCGACCGCCTCCCGCTGGCGGGACGCGTTCGGCGGGGGCGTCTTCACCGCCGCCAGCACGCCGAGATTGATCCAGACGAACGGGTAGAGGACGTAGCGTAGCGATGTCGGTTCGCCGGGCCGGACCCGGAAGTGAACCGCGACGAGGAGCAACTCCGCCGCGACGGCGAGAACGAGTAGCCGGACATCTCGGCGCGACGTCACCGCGTCGAGTCGGTGCCCGGTCGCGCCGCTCATCGCTCCCACCGCCGTCGCCGGGCGAGGGCGGTCAGTCTCACGCTCATCCGGCCGCGACGAGTTTCACGACGACGCCCGCCACCAGCAACACGCCGAACGCGGTGGCGCTCTCGGCGACGGCGAGCGCGCTGGAATGCCCTCGCTGACGACCGAGGAGGTAGACGCCGGCGAGGAGATACAGCGCCAACATGGCGACGAACAGCATCGGGAGCATGTCGCCGAGCGTCGCCGGGTCGCCGAGAGCGAACACGCCGGCGGCCGCGAACCCGACAGTGACGATCACGAAGCCGACGATCCACGCGGCCACGTCGTCGTACAGACGCGCGAGGAGTCGCTCGCCGGGGAGGACGGGGTCGCCGCTGCTGTCGGCGGTTTCCGCACCCTGCGAGTGCGTGGGACTGCCGCCGGAGGCCGCACGGCGCGACCCGACGACCGTCGCGCCGGCCACCGCCACCAGTAACAGCCCCGTCACGACCGTGCTTATGGTGAGTGTTACCATTCCCCTTCCACCTGTAACTCACGTCGTCCGCCCGAGATAATAAGCGTTTGCTCCGCGACGACAGTCGTGTTCAGATCAGCTGATTCCACGCGAAGGCAAACGATCAGAGCCAGTCGTCAGCTGTCGTTGCTTCGGCGTTGCTGAAACTGTTTGAGAATGAAGAAGTGCGCCGCCTTACCGCACGAAAGACATGTTCGCCGCTATTCCGGTTTCCATGTTTGGCATATCTGAAATCGAGGCCGTGTCGTGAGCAGGCGTCTTTCAGTGAGAGTGTCCCATCGATGAGAAACACGGCGTCATCAACATCGTGTTTTTCGCGGAGTTCCGCGAAAAACACGTGAGCGATAACCTTGTTCGTCGTCGGTTCGAGCTTTGTATGGTGTAATTCGTTGGTTTCTGGATCGTCCGCGGCGTACAGCCAGTGTTGCTCGTCGTTGAGTTAGATCACGGTTTCGTCAACCGAAACGTGTTCCGGCGATTGACCAGTCTCTGGCTGTAGATCGGCTTTGTGAACCCAATTATGCACAGTTGAACGCGTACGTTCAACACCGAATATCTAAAGACTCGAAACTGTATTCTAAAGCGATAATTCAGCCAGATGCAACTGAATACCTATCTCCATCAGCAGTCGCGGCGTCGATTCACGTTCAACAAACTCTAGGTCGATCTGGTCGATACTACCGCTGAGGCGTGTGTTTTCGGGCATGAACCACTCAGAAAACACCACGCCTCTCCTTTCGATCCTTATCTGAACACCGCCCTTTCTTTGACGCTAAGTGATTTCGGTAGGAGCGACTTTCTACTCAGGTCCGGGACGACACAAACTACTTTGGCTAGCTACTCACACTCTGTAATATATCACTCTACGAACACCAGCCGCTATCACTTAGTGAGCCACAACCTCTGAATCTGGTCTCCTTCCACCAGATAGATCGCAAAGACCTCTAGAGGTTCGTCCATCCCCGTAACCCTCTCGTGACAAAATACGAATTTGCCAAGTGTCAGTTCAGTTAACACCTCACATTGAAGAGTCGGGTATTCCTGGAACAGAGGTGCATACTGATCGCGGATTTCTGATCGACCCTGTGCCATATCTGCGCCTGTTGAGAGGTTACTGATGACTGCATCTTCTGCGAACCACCGACCGAATTCCTCAACATCAGTGTTGTTGTAGGCGTCTAGCTGGTTGTGAACGATCTCTGACAGCGTCTGATCAGTATTAACTGGCACACCGACGGTTTCCTTTCCATCAGTATCAAGATTGTCGTGCAGCGCTCTTCGCCAGATTTATTCAGACTTTAAGTATCTGTTTTATAACTAAGATTATGTAATTTGGTATTTAATTTTGCCAAATGTAAATTTGTGCGAGTTCGTATGCGGCAGGCGTCGCGGCGGCCCCCGCCCAGTCGAGAACGGCCTGGGTGACGCAGTTGGCATCGGGATCGATCACGAGGTTCGCGGGACGATAGTCCATTGGGCCAGGACAGGCGTGACGTGTGTGGTCGAGCGGCACTTGGTAGCCGCCTCGCTGGTGTGTTCGTAAAGCGTCTCTAAGTAGGGCTCGAACCGTGGCCCAAACTGGTCGATTTTGGCCTCAAGCGTCTGCTGGAACCCCGATGGCCGGTCGTCGGCTACGTTCGCTGCTGTCACACCGTCGTTGCCAATAGTAAGAGGTCCACAGTGCTCGAAGGTATCGGTGCTATGGAGGTCGGCCAAGTGCCGGCCAGCCTCCTCACAGATCCGGGCGAGGAGATCGGGAGACTCGATGACAGGCCGGCCCGGGAACGTTTGCCGGGGTACCCGTTCGTAGAGACAGCGAGGATACTCCAGCAGGTCCCTGGACGTTCCGAGTACCTCGGGGACCGAAATTGCCGTGTGCTCGCGAATGAGCTGCAGGATTTGGGGTTCAGTCAACACGCAGTCACCCGACACTGCTCCGACTTTCAGGATCGCTTTCCGATCGTCTTACGTAACCTCGTAGACGCCGTTTTGCCGGCCTCGACCGGTAGATGGTGTGGATTGGTTATCTAGTTGCTTCCTGCCCGTACGACTGACTACGAACCGGATCGGAGTCGACTAAACTGCTAATTATGTGCACTATATTCAGCACACCACTCCTGTTGAGCCTGGAGGGCGACGACCCGGCCCCGACTACTAAACGGAGGTTCGTCGTAGGTCGGTGGTATGGTGGGATCGTCACAGACGGATCTGCGCGGAGTCACCGTTACGGGAGACTCGGACGCGACCGCTGTCGTGTTCGTTCACGGGGTGACGTTGACGCGAAAGATGTGGCTGCCGCAGGAATCGGAACTCGGCGAGGAGTTCCGGGTTATCTCGTTCGATCTCCCCGGCCACGGTGAGCGCGCCGCGGAGGAGTTCCGATTCGACGAGGCTCTCTCTTTGCTCGACCGGGTTGTCGAGACGGTCGCGGACGGAAACGCAGTGGTGGTCGGCCTCTCGCTCGGGGGGTATCTCGCGACGGCGTACGCCGCGCGACACGGCGAGAAGGTCGACGCACTGGTTATCTCGGGCAGCAGCGTGAACCCGACCGGTCTGCTCGGCACCCTCACGCGAGTCGTCAGCGCGGTTTCGCGACTGGCGAGCAAAAGCAAACTCGTCCGCAGAGGATACAGTTCGGTCTGGAAGCGGATCATCCGGAAACTGGACCTGCACGAGGACGAAAAGCGGGGGATAATCGACGCGGGGTTTTACTTCCGACCGTTCGGCACGGCCGGGAAAGCGCTGGCCGGCCGGGATTTCCGCCGCGAGTTCGGCGCGTACTCGGGTCCGGCGCTCATCCTCAACGGGGAGGGCGACCTGCTCTCTCGGCGCGGCGAGGACGCCCACGCGGCGGTCGCCCCGAACACCCGCGTCGAGGCCGTCGACGCCGCCGGCCACACCTGTAACCTCCACCAACCGGCCGCGTACAACAGGGCCGTCGAACAGTTCTACCGGGAAGCGCTGTCGGCGTTTCCCTCCGGTGCGGAATGACCGGGCGTCGAGCGTTCCCGGACGTCACGCGGCGCGACTGGCTCCGCACGACCGGCGGCGTCGCGGGCAGTCTCCTCGTCGCTGGTGACGTTAGCGGGCGTAAGACGGCCGACCGGTCGGTGCCCGCAGTGCGAAACGACGACCGGCAGGACTTCGTCTGGCTGAACGGGTCGCTCCGGACGACAGACCGACTCCGAGACAACGTCCTCGCGTTCGCCGACCGGCACGACCTCGCCGTCGTCCTCGTGAAGACGAACGTCAACGTGCCGGATGTCGTCGACGCCGTCCGCCCGCACGTCGAGGCGGCGGCCGAACGCGGCGTCGACGTCTGGTTGAACACCGGCATCCTGAACCAGCTAACGGCCGGGGAGTTCGTCACCGACGACGACGGACGGGGGCGGCATCTCGACCGACTCCGGAGCGTCGCCGAACTGTACCGCGACCGCGTCGACGGCGGCCGGATCGTCCTCTGGCAGGAAGCCCCCGTCTCAGGCCGGTGGGCCGAGGGGGGCAAGTGGACTGCCGAGTCCGTCGCGAACCTCCGGGAACACGGCCCCGCGGTGTTCGCGGCGCAGCGGGAGGCGATACGGGACGTCGCGCCGGACATCGACGTCGGCATCTTCGTCCACTTCCCCTACGTCGTCGACTCGAAGACGCCGGAGACGTACGCGAACCTGCTGTCGTCGCTCCGCGACCGCGACGCGCTGCCGGACTTCGCGTTCGTCGACTTCTACCGCGGCTGGTACGAGAAAGACGCCGGGGCCGAACCGGCGAACGACGCGATCCGAAGCCTGATCGAGAACGCCCGCGAGGGCGTCGACGGCCGCGAGGTGTTCTACATGGGCCAGGCGCACACGATCAACCCGAACCACACGCCGAGCAAGACAGCGATGCGTCAGGACCTGTGGACGGCGCTCGACGCCGATGCCGACGGCGTCGGCTGGTACTCCCGGAACCAGTACAAGCGCACGCGCACCGGGTTCGACCCGTACGTTCCGAACGAGGGCGACGCCGAGGAGTTCGGGGATCGGCCGGACGTCTCCACGTTCACTGTCGCCCGCGACCGGTACCAGTACGCCTGGTCGGGCACCCATCCGACCCGGCAGGGGTACGACCCGCGGGAGCGGTTCGACCTCTGGGTTCACACCGACGCGGTCGGCTTTCACGACCACAGCGTCTCGCTGCGGTCGACGGACGGCGACTGGACGTTCCTCGCTGATATCGGGAGCTACGCCGACGGGGAGTACCGCTTCGACGACGGGCCGCACGTGTCGATACTTCGCGGACTGGACCGCGAGCGGTTTCTTGGCGACACCCTCGACCTTCGTATCGAGTCTCGGGACGAGACCACGCTCCGGGGCGTCTACGTCCGGCCGTGCGCCCCCGACACGTTCGTCACGGAACGCGAGGCGACCGAGATCGTCCCCGACCGCAGGTTCGGGACGTTCGGTCAGTTCTGTCTTGGGCACTCGACCGGTCGGGTGACCCTCGCCGACGGTGACACGACGCGGGTCGCCGTCAGCGTGGACCGCCGCCGTCCGAGCGTGCCGCTCGACGTGCTCGTCTATCCGGACGCGCTCGACGTTCGGTCGGCGCTCCGTCGGGCGGAGCGCGACGCGGAGTTCCGGCCGCTCGACCGGTTCGACCTCTGGATCGAGGGGGCGGCTCTCTCGGCTCTCGACGCCGTGTCTCTCGACGACCGCGACGCCCTCGATGCGAGTGTCGCCGTCGCTCGGACCGATGCCGCGGCCGTCTGCTACGGGGTACCGCGGTCGCTGCTGGACGGCGGGACGCTCCCGACTGCCGACGCGGCGGGCGGAGCGTCCGTCGAGGCGCTGTACGCGATGCCGTACGGTGGTACCGGCGCGTTCACGACGCCGGACCGCGCCGGAGACCTGATCGCGGCGGACCGCGACGCGGTCGAGACGTTTAGCCTGGCGTACGCGCGGCGCTGACACGGGCGCACGACACCCACAGACAGTCCAGAAACCGCAAGAGGGCGTAAATTAACTCGGTTTCGAATCACAGTACGCTTTTACTCTCGGGGGTCGCACACACGACTAATGCCCGAGATCGAGGTTTCCGACAGCCTGTACGACAAACTCGAAGAGGCGTCCCAGGACGGCGACATGGACGACGCGCTGTGGGAGATGGTGTACCTGTTCGAGCGCGGTAACAACCCCGCGGAATAGACGTTCGACGCCGAGTTTTCTCGCACTGGCCGAGCGACTGCCAGGTTCTCGTGGCGGTCCGAGCGACTGCCGGAGTTCTTGCGACCGGGAAAGTAGCCGCCGTGAGTCGCCCGACTACTGATTCGTCGAGAGGATTTCGACGACTGCACGGTTCTCTAGCTCCCGGTCCGCACCGATCTGGCGCTCGGTCCGACAGTCGACGGCGTGGAGGAACCCGTCGCCGATGTCCGAGTGGAGGTGATAGGCGAAGTCCTCCGCCGTCGATCCCTCGGGCAGGATGAAGCAGTCCCGCAACACCTTGCCCTCGTCGGTCACGACGCCGTTCGAGGAGCCGGGAAACACCGCTACGCCGCCGAGTTCGTCGAACAGGGCGGTCTCAAGTGTCCGCTGGACGCCCGTTCCGTCGAACGCGCCGACGAACTCGCGGATCTGCTCTAACCCCTCCGCCTGCTCCTCTGCGATGTCGCCGGTGACTTCGAAATCGTCGTCGCCGGGCCGGTAGTCGACCGAGTCCTCCTCGGCGGCGGTCTTGAGAGCCCTCTCGGCGTGGGCGCTGGTCGGCACGACCGTCAGATGGTCGTACTCGGGGTCGTTCGTGATCTCCTCGTAGTTCGACTGCGCCTCCGGCGTGTCCATCTTGTTCGCGGCGATCACCATCGGCTTCGTCCGTTTGCGGATCTCGCGGGCCAGCGCCGCGCGGTCGTCGGCGTCCCACTCGTCCGGGTCGAGCGGCAGGTCGAGCCACAGGATGGTCTGTTTGATCTCGTCTTTGTTCGTCCGGAAGGCGCTCATCTGCTCCGCGAGGTCGACCTCGACCTTCGACTCTTCCCCGTCGTAGCCGGAGCGGTGGCGCTCGATGCCTTTCTCCAGAACGTCCAGATACCACATGTCGAGTTCGTTCTCCAGGAAATCGATGTCGTCGCGCGGGTCGTGGTCCTCCGTCGGCTCCCCTTCGAGGTCGGTTTTCCCGGAGAAGTCGACGACGTGGACGAGCACGTCCGCCTCGTTCAGGTCCGTCAGAAACTGGTTTCCGAGTCCGTTTCCTTCGTGTGCGCCGGGAATGAGCCCCGCCACGTCTACGAGTTTGACTGGGACGAACCGTTTCCCGTCCTGACAGTAGCCCGTCTCCGGCGTGCAGGTTTCGCCGAACTCCGGTGCCGCGCAGTCGACGCGGACGTACGCCTCGCCGACGCTCGGGTCGATGGTGGTAAAGGGGTACGCGCCCTCCGGCACGTCGTTCATCGTCGCGGCGTTGAAGAAACTCGACTTCCCGACCGACGGTTTCCCGACGAGGCCGATCTTGTGGGTCATTACGCCCCCTGACCGGGCGCGGCAGGAAAGAGTTACCAAACGAATCCGCTTCGTCAAAGCGTCACAGTGCCACGGTCTCCGGCGGGTTACTCTTCGGTTTCCTCCTTGTCGTCCGCTCCGAACGTCGTCTCCTCTCCCTCGTCTGCGTCCACACCTGTCACCTCGGTGTCGGTCTCCTCCGTTTCGTCGTCGAACACCACCTCGGTGTCGCCGGGACTGTCGTCGTTTCCGCCCTCGTCGAGCCCGAAGTCCTCCTCGTCGTCGGTCATCTCGCCGCTCGCTTCCATGTCCGTCTGGATGTCCTCCGGCGGTTCGTCGGTCCTCTCGTCGGACCCCCCGAGTTCGACTTCAGTCATTTCCGTCTCCGCTTCGATCCCTTCGTCCTTGGAACCGGTGATTGTGTCCGTGTATTCGGCGCTAGAGAGCGTCTCCTGTCCTTCCCGGCGGGCGCGTCGCTGGAGCAGACCAACGCCCAGCGCGAGAGTACCGAGGGCGAGTCTCCGGCCCCGCTTTTCGCGAGAGCGGAGCCCGCGAACGATCCAGACCGCACCGGTCCAGATAGCGAGCCGTCCCGAACGGAGTTGCCTGCGGAGGCGACCGCCGCTTTCCCCTATCGCCTCGTCATCGCGTTGGTTCTGTCTCCTTTCACCTTGCGCCGGTGCGCTGAAGAAATTCTTGAGTTTCATCGGTTCTCTGACGACAGATCTACGACGGCGACTTAGTTAAACGTCGACCCGGGCGATGAACTGGCTCGACGCCCTACCCCGAGTATGACTCGACAACCGTCTTACGAGGTGATCGTGGTCGGCGGCGGTCCGGCCGGGTTGACGACGGCCCTGTACACGACCCGTCTCGGTCACCGCACCGCGCTCGTCACGCGCGAGGGCGGCCGACACGAACTCGTCGACGCCGTCCACAACCTGATCGGCGTCTCCGAGGATACATCCGGCCCGGAACTCGCGGCCGTCGCGGTTGCCCAGTTAGAGGAGTACGGAGCGGACTACTACGAGGACGCCGTGACGAGCGTCGAGCGGGTTGCCGACGGAGAGACGGGGACGGACGGAGCGGAGACAGGCGGCGAAGAGACGCCTGCCGACAGACCCTCGACGAGTGACGGAGGCGAAGCGGGAGAAGCGACGGACAGCGGCCGCCGGTTTCACGTCGAAGCCGCGCACGCGGACATCTTCGCGGACCGCGTCGTGCTTGCGACGGGTTTCACCGACGAAGCGCCGCGCGTTCCGGATCTCCAGCGGTACACCGGTCACGGCCTTCACTACTGTCTCCACTGCGACGCGTACACGCTGGGCGACGCCAGCGTGTTCGTCGTCGGCCACGACGACCACGCCGCGGAGATCGCGATGACCCTGCTCAACTTCACCGGCGACGTGGATCTGGTGTTAAACGGCGAGGACCCGTCCTGGGACGACGAGACGGCAACACAGGTCGAAACGCATCCCATCGAGGTCCTCTCACGAACTGTCGCGTCGACGTTTCCGGACGAGGGAGCGGCCGACCCGCCGTGGATCGGGGGACTGGAGTTCGGCGACGGCACCACCCGCGAATACGCCGGCGGGTTCGCCGTCTACGGACGGTCATACAACTCCGACCTCGCTGCCGACCTCGGTTGCGACCTCAACGACGATGGGTCCGTCGCCGTCGACGACGACTACGAGACGAGCGTCGACGGCCTCTACGCCGTCGGTGACGTGACCCACGGGCAGAACCAGACGCCGGTCGCCATCGGCGACGGCGCGTACGCGGGCATCGCCATCCACCACGATATCCGGCGGTTTCCGCTGTCTTCCGAGGAGTGCGCCGACCGCGACGCCGAAGACATCGAAGCCCCTGCCGCAGCAGACGACCTGCGGGCGCGGATGCGTCGCCACCGGACGCTCAACGACCACGCGGGGATGACGCCGGACGAGTGACTGACCCGCGGAGGCCGTCACGCCTCGGCGATAGCCTGTTCGGCGTACCAGACGAGCGAGAAGTCCTGCGGACTGGGCAGCGCACACGCCAACCACGCGACGCTGCCCGTGATTACGTACGGATTACCGGTGCTAACGGGGTCCGGAACGATACCCAGGGGGATCAGGGTGAACGGCGTCGCGAGCGCCAGCGGCATCAGCGCCGACGTGCGGAGTAGCCACGGAGACGTGTTCTCGGGGAGCGCCTGCGGCGTTACCGCGGCCCACGTGCCGAACGCGCCCGCCCGGAGTAGGTCGGTACCGTCGCGGTCGGGGAGCCACTCGGTATCGTACGGAATGCCGCCCGCTCGGAGTACCGAAGCGTGGGCGTACTCGTGGACGACGGTACCGACGCCGAGAACGACGACGAGAGCGACGACAGCGCCGAGAGATTCGATTATACCCATCGAAAGTCGACCTTACTTACCGGTACACAGGAACCACCACTCATTAATCTCTCGTTTCCGGCCGGCGTTACGTCGACCGATGGAGACGCGATCACGGTTCGATTCAAGTGCGTGGACTGAGATCGTCAGCCCATGTACGACGATGTTCTGATGCCGACGGACGGGAGCGAGGGAACGATGACGGCGCTCTCTCACGCCCGCGAGATCGCGGCCAATCACGACGCGACGCTTCACGTCGTCCACGTCGTCGACCGCCGCGTCTACCTCGCCGCGGGGAAAGACGAACAGGACGAGGTCCTGGCGGAGTTGGAAGAGGAGGGAGAGTCGGCGATCACCGCGGTTCTCGACCGACTCGACGAAACGACTCTCGACGTCGAGACCGAACTTCGGGAAGGTGTTCCTCACCGGGAACTGCTGGAGTACGCCGACGATCACGGCGTCGACCTGATCGCTATCGGCACGCACGGTCGCTCGGGCCGGGACCGCATCGTCAACATGGGAAGCGTCACGGAGAAAGTCGTCGACGAGTCCGAACGACCGGTCCTGGTCGTCCACATCGAGAACGAGTAGGGAGTCGGCGACGGCTGATACTGTCGGGCGGCGGCCAACGAAGACTGAGATACACCGGTCGGGGGCCCACGAAGACTGTCGTCACACCGCCGTGTCGAACCTCGTCGAGAAGTTTCGTCCGACATGACTCGTCGAACCTTTTGGCCGGCAGTGCGTACTCGGACGCGATGCAGTCTATCGCTATCGTCGGCGGCGGCGTCGCTGGCCTCGGTGCGGCGTACTCGCTCCGCGACAGAGCGGCGAACGTCACTCTGTTCGAACGCGACGACGACATAGGGGGACGCGCGGCGACTCGCCACCGTGACGGATGTGCGTACGACTACGGTGCGAACTACCTGAAAGACGGCGATTCGCGGGTCACGGAACTCGTTAGGGGACCGCTCTCGGACGGTCTGGTCGAGGTCGACGGCCCGGTGTGGACGTTCGACGCCGACGGCGAGGTGTCGCCGGGACGGGACGCCGATGAACACAAGTGGACGTACGAGGACGGTATCGCAACGCTCGCCGTCCGTCTCTGCGATGCCGCAGACCCCACGGTCAGAACCGAGGCGACTGTCGAGTCGCTCAAACGGACGAACGACGGATGGGTCGTGTGGACGAGCGACGGTTCGGCGGACGGGGAACGTGCCGGGCGCGTTCGAAACGGAGCGTTCGATGCGGTCGTGCTGACGCCGACCGCCCCGAACACTGCGGACGTCCTCGCTGCCGCGGAGTGGGATCACCCGGTCTGCGAGCGGATCCGCGAGGCGGTTGCAGCGGTCCCGTACCGTACTATCATCTCGGTCGCCCTCCACTACCCGTTTTCCGTCGACGTGCCGCACTACGCACTCGTCAACACCGACCGCGAGCACGAGGTCGGGTGGCTCTCGCGGGAGGAGTGCAAGCCGGGCCACGTTCCCGGCGGCGAGTCGCTGTTGGTCGTCCAGATGGCACCTGACTGGTCGGCGTCGCGGTACGGCGACGAGGGCGACGGGATAGCCGCGGACGCGGCGGAGCACGCGTCCGAATTGCTCGACGACGACCGCCTCGCGGAGCCGGACTGGCACGACATCGGCGAGTGGCGATACGCGCTCCCGGACGACGGCGTGGCGGACGGGACGGTCGAACGAGCGCGGGATCACGACCTCTATCTCGCCGGCGACTGGGTCGCTGGCGACGGCCGGTTGCACTCCGCGCTGGTCAGCGGGATAGAAACCGGAGAACTACTTGGGCAGGGCGGGTGAACTGCGTCAGTCGCGACGGCGAAACGCGACGAGCGTCGCCGCCAGGGCGATCACCGTTACCCAGACGGTGAATCCGGGCAAGCCGCCGCCGTCGCTATCGGTTTCTTCCCCGTCGCCGCTCGTATCGGGGGTCGCAGTCTCGGTCGCTTCGCCGACGCCCTCGACGGTGACGGCGTCTGCGGTCAGGCCGTCGGACTCCGCGGTGATCTCGAACTCGCCGGCGGCGGTGATGGGGACGCTCAGAACGCCGTTACCGTCTGTTTGGCCGACTTCCTCGTCGCCGCGATACACGACGGCGTCGCCGATCGGTTGCCCGTACTCGTCGGTCACTTCGATGCGGACTGTTCCGCCCACATCGACGCTATCTTGCGCCGGTTCGATCGAGATGCCGGGCGTTCGCGTGATGTTGTACGTGACAGCCACGTCGTCCTGTTCGTCGATCTCCAGTTCGCGTTCGACCGTCTCGTACTCCGGGTGTTCGAGGGTGACGGTGTACTCCGTGTTGACGCCGAGACGGGTCGCCGCTTCGCCGTTCCGTGTATCCGTATGGACCGTCGTCACCTCGTCGCCGTCGTTCGACACCGTGATACTGACATCGCCGACGGGCGTCGAGTTGTTGAAGTGGCCGTCTCGCACGGTCACGTCCACGTTCGTCCGGGCGGATTCGAGTTCGGCGGAGACGGTCGTTTCGCCGTCGGCCGTGAACTCGACTTCGTCCTTCAGATACCCCTCCCTGACTACCCTGACGGTGTACTCGCCGGCCTCGATACCGTCAGTCCGGTACGTCCCGTCCGCGTCAGTTCGGCCCCGTTCGACGGTTCGAAGGTCCCCGTCTTTCTTCAGCGAAACCCGAGCGCCGTCGACGGCACCGCTGTCGTCGCTCACGTCGATAGTCGCGTTCGCACGGGGATGGACCGTCACCTCAATCTCAGTGTTCGATTCCAGAGACTGGGGCTCGACGGGGAAGTTCCGAACGTAGTCGTCGTGCTCGATGTAGATAGAGGGTGAAACGCCCCGGGGAACGTCCACGAGGGCGCGGCCGTTCGACACTGTCGTGGTCTCGTTGTATCCGCCGTCGTAGGTGACGTTCACGTCCGCTCTCCCGACGGGTGTACCGTCGTCGTCGACGACCGAGAGTTCCAGCGTTACGAGGTCCGGAGTACCGCCGTCAGCTGTCGCGGACGGGGTTGATTCGTCGGAGTCGGCCCCCGCGAGGGGGGCAGTGGCTCCGAGAGCGCTCGTGATCAGGAGGAGTGCAACGAGTACCGCCGAACGGTTCATATTCGCGGTGTTGTTTACTGGTTACTTAAATTTCACCTCCGTTATAGTAAATAGTCTGTTATGTTCTGCGTTCCGGCGGCGTGTCATCTCCACAACGCTCTTGTCGTCCTCTCGCTATGCCTTCCTCATGACTGCCACGCGTACCGTCGAACTCGAAGGCCACATCATCGACTCCGGGATGATGGGTCGCTGTTTCGGTCTCATCATGGATATGGACGGCTCCTTCGAGGTCGAGCAGTTCGATATCGGCCGGCACAAACACGAGGAGTCGTACGCACGTCTGGCGGTCTCCGCCGACACCGAACACGACCTCCGGTCGATCCTCCATGAACTCCACCAGAACGGGGCGACGTTGCTCGACCCCTCCGACGCGACGCTCGAACCCGCTCCCGAGGACCAGGTCGTGCCGACGGATTTCTACTCCATGACGAACCACCCCACGAAGGTCCGCGTGGACGACGAGTGGATCCCCGTCGACAACATCGAGATGGACTGTGCGGTAGTCGTCGAGCGCGGGACGCGAGGCGACTCGGACGGAGCGAGCGACGACGAGGAACTGCGAGAGCGGGGGGCTGTCGGACCGAAAGCGTACACGAAAGTCCTCAACGCCGTCGAGGAAGGCGACATGATCGTCACCGGCGAGGCGGGCATCCGCGTCGAACCGCCTGAGCGGCCGCGGGGCGACGAGGGCGGCGCGTTCGGCTTCATGCAGGGCGGGGTCAGCAGCGAACGGCCGTCCGAATCGCTTATCGCGAAGGTCGCGGACGCCGTCGAGGAGACCAAACAGGAGGGCGGAAACGTGCTCGCGGTCTGTGGCCCGGCGCTTATCCACTCGGGCGCGGCCGACGACCTGGCCCGCCTCGTCCGGGAGGGCTACGTCGACGCGATCAGCGCCGGCAACGGGTTCGCCGTCCACGACATCGAGCGCGGCCTCTACGGCACCTCGCTCGGGATGGACATGGAGACGATGGAACACCCCCGGAAAGGCCACAAGCACCACATCTACACCATCAGCGAGATCATTCGCGCGGGGGGGATCGAGGCCGCAGTCGAGGACGGCGTCATCACCGAGGGGATCATGTACGAGTGCGTCGAGAACGACGCGCCCTATGTCCTCGCTGGGTCCATCCGCGACGACGGGCCGTTGCCCGACACCATCACCGACGCCGTCGAGGCTCAAAACGCGATCCGCGAGCAGGCCCGCGACGCCGACATGGTGCTCATGCTCGCGACGCTGCTTCACTCCGTTGCGGTCGGCAACTGCCTGCCCTCGACGACCCGCGTCGTCTGTGTCGACATCAACCCCTCGACCGTCACGCAACTGCTCGACCGCGGGAGCGCACAGGCGATCGGCATGGTTTCGGACATCGGCACGTTCGTCCCGATGCTCGCGGATAACCTACTCGACCAGTAGGAGAACGGAGGCGTTGCCCTACGCCTAAGACGCTCGCGAGTGCACGTTCTACCGGGGATTGGGGACGATGCAAGACGAACAACAGTACTACGAGCGACGCACGTACGGACCGAACGAACACTTCGAACACGCGGACGTCACCGACGAACACGAGGACGTCGGCGACCTCCGCCGCGGCGGCCAGGCCCGCCACTCGCCGGGCGACGAGTCCCACGAAGGCTGGGCGTAGAGAGAGATGGCACAGTCGCGACGAGGCGAGAGCGGATCGACAGACCGCGGCGAGTCGAATCAACGACGCGCCGGTTCGAACCACCCTCACGGCGGATCGAACCGGCGCGATACGGATCAGCGCCGGAGCGGATCGAATCAGTCTCAGCGAGGGAGCGAGACCCGGTCCGGAAGCACGAACAAGCGGTACGGACGCCGGTCGCGCGAACTCAGCGGTGCCCGCGGTGACACTCTCTCCGACAGGCAGGAGTCTGACGACGATAGCGGCGGCTTCCTCAGCAGTTTGTTCGGTAGCGACGAGGAAACGACAAACCGCGACCGTGACGCGGGCGAACGCGACAGGGGTGACCGGACCGAAAGCGGTCGCGGGGTCGGCGACTACGCGAGACGTAACCGCGACATGCCCCGGCACACGAACGCCGGAGAGTCGGCCGGAACCGGCGCGAACGACCGCCAGACCAACCGACGGCAGGCGGGCACGGACGAGGAGGGCCGAACGGACCGCGCCGGATTCGGCGACATCGGCCCGCTGGGGGGAGAAGACGCCCGTCAGGACGCTCGCCAGCAGGGCGGCGGCGAAACGCCGGACGAGTACCGTGAGACGCGTACTCAGGGACAGATACCAGAAGGCGAGCGACACGGCAGCGTGACCGAGCAGACGCTCGACCGGGGCACCACCAGCCACTCTAGCCGTCACGAGTTCGGTGGTCACAGCGCCGGCGACACCGGGACGACCGGCCGCACCCGCCGCGAAACTGAGTCGGCCGACCACACCGACCGCGGTACCGACCGCCAGCACGGGTCCCGTCGCCGGAGTCAGAGTCGCAACAGCAACCCGTCGCAGGGGAGCCAGCGTGGGAGTTACCGCGAGGAGGGACTCACCGGCCGCGTCGGCGGCCACTTCGGGAACCCTCCGGCCGAGGAATCGCCCGAACAGGGGGGCGAGCGGCAGTTCGGCGGCGAGCGCGGCCGGAGCGAGCGGGACCACCAGTTCGGTAGTCGACGCGGCCACGGCAGCCAGCTCAGGGCGCGGTTCGGGGAGGACCGCGACGAAGCGGACCGGTCCCGCAGTAGTAGTCACTGAAAATCAATGCACACCAGATCGCTCGACAGCGATGCGATCAGCGTGTAAATCGTTTCAGTGACTACGATAGTCCGACGCCCGCTACGGGGAACGCGGTACCACCGTGACCGGGAGCGGCGGGTCGGCGATCAGGTCGCCGACTGAGCCGCCCGGTCCGAGGTTTGCGCCCGGGCCGCCCCGCCGCGAGCAGACGACGAGTTCGTCGGCGTCTCGCTCGGCGATAGCCTCGCGTAGTTCCTCGGCCACGGTGCCGTTTCTGACCGCCGTCCCGACGGTTGCCACGGCGCTCAGCCGGACGCGAAGGACGTTTAACGCCTCCCGCCGGTCGCGCTCTGCCGTTCCGCCGCCGGACTCGACGACTGCGATCCCGACCACGTCGTCGCCGTCGAGGCGCGACTCCAGATAGTCACAGATGTCGGCGCTCGTGTGGACCGAGTCCGTTCCGACGAGATACAGCATACGGAGTGGTGGCGAACGGATGGCAATAGCTCTACTGACCGTGCAGTGACCGCGTGGCCTTCCGGGGAGCACCTCTCGGCGGTCATGTAACCGAGCCATACGCGGTCTCCACTCGCCTTTTGTCCTGTCGTTACAGGGGGTATCATTATAATCGATGAATCCTTAGCAATGGAAGATTCATGCATCGTCGAACCAGCCCGACTGGGACACTCAACAGCCCGTTTGAATCCACCAATGGCTGACGACCGTCGCGTCCGCGAGAGCAAGGCGATCCAGCGTCGAACGGGGAAGACCTTCCACCTCGCGACGAGGGTCCTCCCAGAGCGGGTCCGTCACCCGACGTACGTCCTCTACGCGTTCTTCCGTATCGCTGACGAGGTTGTCGACGACGCGGAGGGCGTTCCGACCGACGAACAGGCCGCTCGCCTCGAATCGCTGCGAGCGGAAGCGCTCGGTCGGGCGGACCCCGAATCCGAAGTACTGGCGGCGTTTCAGGACGTCCGGGTGGAGTACGGCGTTCCGGACGAGGAGATCGACACGTTCATCGATGCGATGAAGACCGACATCGACAGGAGTCGGTACGAGACGTACGACGACCTCAGGACGTATATGCGCGGGTCCGCCGCGGCAGTCGGGGCGATGATGACCGCGATAATGGAGACGGACGACGAGGAAACCGCGCTCCCCCACGCAGTCGCCCTCGGCGAGGCGTTCCAGATGACGAACTTCCTGCGCGATGTCCGGGAAGACATCGTCGAAATGGACCGCATCTACCTCCCGCTGGAGTCGCTGGAACGTCACGGCGTCACCGAAACACAGGTCGAGAACCTCCAGTTCACGCCCGAGTTCGCCGACGTGATGCGGGACGAACTCGTTCGGACGGAGCAACTCTACCGCCAGGGGGTTGCCGGGATCAAGTATCTGCCGCGCGACTGCCAGTTCGCCGTCCTGCTGTCGGCGGTGCTGTACGCCGACCATCATCGCCTGATCCGCGCCCGAGAGTACGACGTGCTATCCGCGACGCCGAGTCTGGGAACCGCTCGGAAGTTCTGGCTCGCGGCCCGGACCCGCTGGCACTGGCAGTGGAACCACGACCCGGTCGAGGTGTTTCGGCGCGTCAGCGCGCTGCCGGACGCGAACGTCGACAGGTACGAAGTGGATCCGCCGGATCCGGTCCCCGTGCGATGAGTGTCCGCGGAGGACCTGACCGTCCGTCGGTCGTACTGTCGGCCCGTCACCGGTCCGGGAGTCCGTCACCCTGCGACCGCCACACGTCGAAGTCGAACCGGTCGGTCCGCAACAGACCGGCGAACAGACAGACCGAGAGCGCAACTGAGGCCCAGTTCCCGTAGACTGCGTTGACGCCGCCCCAGAGGACGACGAAACTCACCAGGTCGTCGAGCGCGAACTCGCAGGAGCGCAGGCGGGCAAGCAGTTCCGCGCGGTCGAACGCGAGGTCGAAACAGACGACGGCGACCGTCCCCGACAGCACCCATCCGGCGTAGTTCGAAAGCGGCACGCCGTAGTACGCGCCGCCGTTGCTGTACGACCAGAATCCCAGCGCGACGGCCCCGGGATCCAGCACGAGGTCGACGACCAGCACCGTCGGGAGCGTGGCGAGCAGGCGGACCGCTCGCCGGCGCGTGGCATCGCCCAGCAGGAGCAAAACGAGCAGGTAGCTGTTCAGGACGAGAGGGAGAAAGAAGACGGGCAGGCCGACCGGCACCTCGCCGAACGCCATCGGTCCGAGGTCGATGCCGTACTCGAACTCGCCGTAGGGCCACCCCGTTCGGACGCCGACGAGTTCGATGCCGTACGCGTACGCCGTCAGCGCGAGCACGGCCACGGCGGCCCGCCGGTCGACGACCGGCCCCACGCCGGCGATAAGCGGCAGGCGCATCACGAGCGTTCCGAAGAGGATCAGCGTCGGCTGAAACGCGAGCGGCGGCGGGACCAGGCCCTCCGCGCTGGCGAGCAACAGAACGGCCCCCACCGCGGGAAAGACGACTGCGATGGTGAACCGGTTTCTCCGTACGAGGTCGTCCAGTCGCCGCTGAACCGCCGCCCTATCCATTGACCAACCCCCACAGGCCGCCCATCGTCAGCGCGGCACCGACGACGGCGTTTATCGCCGGGTAGTACCAGTACGCCCGGTCGACGGCGACGTTCGTCCGGGCGACGGCGACGACGAGAAGAGGGTAGACCGCAAGCAGTGCGCCCGCCCGCGGGTCCAGTGCGGCGAACGCCGCTGCAGCCAGCGTCCAGCAGACGGCGCAGTAGGCGTACGTCCGCCGTTCGCCAAGTGCCGTCGCAGTCGTTCGAATTCCCGCACGCCGGTCCGGTTCGATGTCCGGGATCGCGGAGAAGGTGTGCATCGCCATCGACCAGAGCCACCCGCCCGCGACCGCGAGCATGGGCGGGTGCTCGCCGGCGACGGCGGCGTACGCGGCCGCACCCGGCAGGACGTACAGCCCGTTCGACATCGAGTCGAGAAACGGCGTCGTCTTGAACCGCAACGGCGGCGCGCTGTACTCGGTCGCCAGCAACAGGAACGCGACGAGCCAGGGGATCGCAAGTGGCTGCACAACGGCGGCAGGCACGGCGATCAACGCGCCGGACGCCGCCACGGCGACGACGACGAATCGCTGGCCGCCGTACCGGACCTCCCTGTCCGATTTCTTCGGGTTCTCCGCATCGATGTCCGCGTCGAACACGTCGTTTATGCCGTACAGATAGACGTTCGCAGGCACGAGAAAGTAAGCGAACAGGGCGACTGCTACGGGCGTAGCGAGGTCGCCGACGAACTGCGCACCGTACGCGACACCGACGAGAACGGGGCCCGCGAGATACAGCCAGAACCGCGGACGCGACAGTTTCAGCAGGTAGCGCCTGCGGTTCATGCGTGGTCGTCGACGACTTTCTCCGCCGTCACGTCCCCGCTTATCAGACACATCGGGACGCCGATGCCCGGGTTCGTGTACGACCCGGTGAAGTAGAGGCCGTCGACCTCCTTCGAGCGGTGCGACGGGCGGAACGCGGCCGTCTGGGTGAGGGTGTGAGCGATACCGAGGGCGGACCCCTTCGTGCTGTTGTACCGTTCGGCGAAATCCGAGACCGAGAACGTCTCCTCGACGACGATTCGATCCCGGAGGTCGACGCCGGTGCTCTCTGCCACGTCGCTCAGCACGACGTCGCGGTACCGCCGGCGCGTCTCCGGTCCATCGTCGAGTCCGGAGGCGATCGGAACGAGCGCGAACAGGGTGCTGTGTCCGTCGGGTGCAACAGTGTCGTCCGTCTTCGACGGCGCACAGAGGTAGTAGGCGGGGTCGTCCGGCCAGGACGGGGTCTCGAATATCTGGTCGAAATGCTCCTGCCAGTCCGTCGGCAGGACGAGCGAGTGGTGGGCCAGTTCCTCGACGTCACCCTCCACGCCGAGATAGAGGAGAAACGCCGACGGCGCGTACGTCCGGGAGTCCCAGTACTCGGCGTCGTACGAGCGCTTCTCCGGGGGGAGTAGCTCCTGTTCCGTGTAGGCGTAGTCGGCGTTGCTGACGACGATGTCGGCCGTGAACCCGTCCGTCTCAGTTTCCACTAAAAACCCGCCGCGGCGGCCCTTGATCTCCGTTACGGGCTGGTTCGCCCGGTACGTCACGCCGAGTTCGTCACCCATCTCGACGATGCCGTCGACGACGCCGCCGATCCCGCCTTCGGGATACCAGACGCCGAGGTTGAAATCGACGTGGCTCATCAGGTTGTACAGCGCCGGCGTGTTCGTGGGCGACCCGCCGAGGAACACGAGCGAATACTGCATTATCTGCCGGAGTTTCGGGTGGTCGAAGTAGCGCTCGACGTGGTCCTGCATCGACCCGAGCAGCGAGAGGCCGTCGGCGTTGAGCGCGACGTCGCGGTCCAGAAAATCCCGCAGTCGGCTCCGGTCCTCGTAGACGAAATGTTCCATCCCCACGTCGTAGGTGTACTCCGACTCCGTCAGATAGCTCTCCAGCGCCTCTCCGGCACCGTCCTCGTAGGAGTCGAACACCCGTTTGGACTCCGCCAGGGTCGCGGGGATATCCACCGTGTCTCCGTCCTTGAAGAAAATACGGTAATGTGGGTCGAGATGTTCCAGGTCGTAGTAGTCCTCCGGCGTACGGCCGAACGCCCCGAAGAACCGCTCGAACACGTCGGGCATGAGATACCAGGACGGTCCCATGTCGAATTCGAAGCCGTCGACTTCGAGGCGACTGGCCCGGCCGCCGAACTGGCCGTTTTTCTCTAGCACCGTCACGTCGGCACCGTCGTCGGCGAGGTAACACGCCGTCGACAGGCCGCCGAATCCGCTGCCAACGACGACCACAGACTCACCAGCGAGCGGGTCCATACCGAACCCAACGGCGGAATGATAAAAAGCGCTCCCCTCCCGACGGTTTTACCCTTGATTCGTCCGTAGGAGTGGTATGGACGACGATACCGCCGTCGTGACCGGCGGCACTCGTGGAATCGGGAGCGCGGTCGCACGAACGTTCGCCGACGCCGGAGCGAACGTGGTCGTTTGCGCCCGCGACGCGGACGACGTGGACGAAACAGTCGCGTCGATAACCGATGCGGGCGGGTCAGCGACCGGCATCCGTGCCGACGTTCGCGACGAATTCGACGTCGAACGGCTGATGGAGACCGCCGCTCGGTTCGGCGGTAGCATCGACTACGTCGTCGCGAACGCCGGCGTTTACCACGGCGACCCCGGCGAAACGCCGCTCCCGGACGAGTCTTACACCGCTTTCGACGACCACTTCCGAACCAACGCGCGCGGCGTGTTCGCGACTGTTCGCGAATCCCTTCCGTATCTCACCGACGACGCCCGCGTTCTCGTGACGACCGGATCCGTCGCCCGCGACCCCGGCCCTGGTCTGGGCTCTTACGCCGTCTCCAAGGCGGGGGCCGAAGCGGTCGTCCGCGGGTTCGCTGCCGACCTCGACGTTCCCGTAGGCTGTGTCGACCCGGGCGTCATCGCGACTGAACTATCCGGGCCGTCGGGGCGGGACCCCGTGGACGTTGCTCCGATGTTCGCCTGGGCTGCCACCGAAGCGCCGGCAGAGGACCTCGACGGCGACGTGTTAGGCCTGCAGGCCTGGCGACAGGCGACGCGCTGACCGCGGTCTTTATTATTGTCGAGGCGCGCTGTTCTACTATATGAATATTAACGAAGAGAGAGGAGTTATTAACGCGGTGCGGGAGAGTTCGGGCGTTGGCCTCCTCGCTGTCGTACTACTTTGCAGTCTCACGGGATTTGCAGTGATCGCCGCGGACCGGGCACCGGAGATGTGGAAACTGATCGGTATCTCGTGGTTTGCGTTCGTAGCGATGGCCGGGGCGGCCCCGTTCGGTGCGCGTAGCGCAGGCCGGGAACAGGCGCTGACGCTGGTCTGGGGCTACGGCCTCGCCAGCGGTGCGATGGTGACGAGCGCCGCCGTCTTCTTGCTGCCGCAGGCGTTCGGCCTGCATCCGAAGATCGGCGGGTTCGGCGTGGCCGCGGGGCTGCTCACCGGGTTCGGTGCGCACACCGTGGGCCACCGCTTCACGCACGCCGACTTCGGCTTCGACCACACCGCGCTGGAACTGTCTGCCCACGCCCTCTCGGCGGGCATCATCATCGGCATCATCTACGGCAACATGCCGGAACTCGGCCCGCTGCTCGGCCTCGCAATCGTCTCGCACAAAGGGCCGGCGGGCTACGCGGCGGCGCGCCGCCTCGCGGGCGACGGCCGGTCCGTCTCTGTCCTCCTGTTGCCGGCCGCCGGCGTCGGCATCACCGCTATCCCCGCGGCGCTGGTCCAGTTGCCCGCGAACCAGACGATAAACGCCGCCGTCTTCGGCTTCGCCGCCGGCGTGTTCCTCCACGTCGCCATGGACTTCCTGCCGAGCTGTGAACTCGGCGGCGAGGTGTACGAGGTGGCCCAGGTCAGCGACGACGCACACCACCTGTTAGACCGCCTGCGCCTGCACGCCGTCGGCAGCACCGCGCTGGGCGGTATCGTCGTCTTTCTCGCCTGGTTCGCGCTCAGTTAGACTCGCCGCTCTCGTCCGGTTCGTCTTCGAGATATTTTCGGGCGGAATCGGAGAGCGACTCGCATCCGGTCACGTCACTGACCACATGGAATTTCACAGTTCCCGGTCGGACTCCGGGTCGTCCAGTTCCCAGAGGTACTCCGGGAGGAAGGCGTCGAGTTCGTCGACCACGCGCCGCTCGCTCACGTTCAGCCCCTCGCAGTGCTCGTGCGCGGAGTCGCGCACGTCGACGTGGATATCGCCGTCCTCGACGGTCACTGCGAGCGGGAATACGGAGCAACGCGCCGGCTTCCAGTCGTGTTCGTCGTGGAGGGCACAGAGGCCGTCCTCGCGCAGAAAGTAACAGGCCGCGCCGTCCTCGGCGACGTGTTCGTCGCGGTCTTTCTCCTCGCGGCGGACGAAGTCCTCGCCGCGGAACTGCGTCGTCGCCCGGTTGACATTCTCTCGTTCCGCGAGTTCCAGAAAGTCCTTGTCGTACAGCAAGACGCCATGCTGGCAACACCAGGTGCAGTCGTCGACGCACTCGAAGGTCAGATCCGGGTCGAAGTCCACGACGGCCTCCCGTTCCGGGTACACCTCGACGCGCGGCTTTCCGTCCGCGCTCGCGTCGGTGTCACGGTCGTCTGCGCTCACAGGGGGTAGTGAGGTTCCTGCGGGGAAAGGCTACTCGGTCTCGACCTCGGTTTCGTACGTTCGTCGGCCAGCGCGCCAGTTCAGGATGAACGACATGTGGTCCCCGTCGGGATGCTCGTAGCTCCAAGTCGCTGTTTCGCCAGCGGGCACTTCGAGACGAACCGCCGTCTCCGGCGCGTGTGCGACGCGCCCGCCGGCGATGTTGAGTCCGCCGACGAACGTTCCGTCGGCGTCACCGGTGTTGCGCACGGTCAGAGTGATCGGTATCTCCTCTCCGACCGCTATCGTTTCAGGCCCGCCGTACTCGACTACCTCGAACGTCGTCGTCGGACGGGCGAGTTCCGCGGCCACTCCGTCGTCGAGCGCGTACTCGCCGCCGGGCCAGGTTATCGCCGCGTCGTCCGCGTCGAGCGGCTTCGGACACTGGAACAGGAGCCATCCCGCTTGGTCGTCGCCGTACAGCGTTCCGCGTTCCTCGACGTTCCAGAGTTGCGTGACCCGTCTCCCGTCGACCGCGTCCACCGACCCGTACGTTTCGCCACCTGTTTCGAGTGCGAACTCGTCGCAGTCCGGTGAACCGTCGCCCGTCGACGCGGCGGAGGCGAGGAGAAACTGATCGCCGCGTTCGCCGAGCGTTCCGATCGAATCAGGCGAGTCAAGCACCACTATCTCGGGGGCGACAGTCACGTCGTCAATGGCAATACCGGCGGTTTCGCGCTGATCTTCCGGGGACTCGTCTCCGTTGCTCGACCCGACGGGTTCGGTCGTCGCGGCCTCGGAGTCCGGCTGGCCGAGACAGCCACCCACCGCGCCGACCCCCGCGACCGCAGTTGTGAGAAAGCGCCGCCGCCTCATATTTCGATGTTGACCTTTCGAGTCAGGTCGTCACTGCGACATCGGAAGTGAAAGCGCATCGAGAGGTTGTCGCCGTCCTCGCGGTCCAGATGTCGCTCGTCTACCGTGTGGCTGCGTTCCCACGTCGCCGTCTCGCCGGCCGGCACGTCGATTGAGAGCGCTCCATCGGGCGTGGACGCGACCCAGGGACCGGACCTGTTCCTCGCGGCGACGAACGTCCCGTCGACGTCGCCGACGTTCTCGACCGTCCCCGAAACAGTCGCTTCCTCTCCGACCTCGACCGAGTCAGGGGCAGTGAACTCGCGTATCTCGAACTCGGTCGGCGGCCGCGCCAGATAGTCGACGGCGTCCGAATCGAGCGACCGGTCACCGCCGGGCCAGGTGATCGCCGCGCTCTCGCCGTCGAGCGGTTTCGGCACCGTAAACGCGATCCATCCCTCGGTCGAATCGTTCGATCCGAATCTGGTCTGATACGGACTTTCGAACGTCCACAGGTGACCGTTCATGCCGCCAGCGTCCTCGTCTGGTGAGTGCGTCGTCCCGCCGGCGTCGAGTTCGAACGCGCCGTACTCGGGAGCGCTCGACCCCTCCGCGGAGACGGTTGCGACGACGTACTGCTCGTCGCTGTCGCCGAACGTCCCGATAGAGTCCGGGGTGTTCATCGCGACGAGTTCCGGTGTTGCCCGCACGTTGCCGACTTCGACGCCCGGAAACGACGTCTCGTCGGGCGTCGTTTCGTCGTCGCTGTCGTTGGTATCGTCGGATGCCGACCCGGCCTGGTCGAGACAGCCGGTAACGGCGATTCCGAGAGCGCTCGCGGCGGACCCGAGATAGCGGCGTCGGTTCATGTTCTCTCGGTAACGGTGCCGGAATAAGTGCTTTCAGAAAGCTAAAACGAGTGTTTCACTATCGACCTCCTCGTATATTCAACGTATCTCTCCCGGAGGTGTAAAATATTCAATCACTCTGCTGTACAGTTCCTATCTATCTTATAAATAAATTACTTCTGCGGTGAATATGATACCTACACCGCTCCAGTATCAGAATGGTATTCACTCAAGCGGACATAGCGATCAGTCGGTGCAAACCGCGGCAGGCCCGAACTATTCAATAGCGGTATTTGTAGAGTAAAAACAGGAAGATCAGAAAGAGGGGAACTAGCGGGGCTGCAGCCTCAAACGGCGCTACCAGAAGTATCACGGCGGTAAGTACGACGAATTGCACTGCAATTAATACACTTAGAGTCTCTCCCGACTCGACCATTAGCGTATATCTATTCACACCATGGCTGTTTGAAACCACTGGGTGATTGACACGCTCTGGTGACTGGGTGTTCTACCGCAGAACGCGCTCAGCGAACGCTCTGCGTGCACCCGCTCAGCCCGTGTTTTTCATTCCCGCCGCGATCCCTTTGACGGTCAGTCGCAGTGTCCGCTCTTCCTCTTCAGTCCGGTGAGTCTGACGCAGCAGGTGTGTTTGGAGCAGGTTCAGCGGGTCGACGTACGGGTTGCGCCGGCGGAGGCTCTCGCGGAGCCAGTCGCGGTCGATGGTGTGGTCGCGGCTCGCGATGTCGGTGACCAGATCGACGGCGGCCTCGTACTCTTCGCTGACCCGCGGGAAGAACTGCTCTCTGAGTTCCGGGCGGGCGAGGTCGGCGTACTCCTCGGCTATCTCCATGTCAGTGCGGCCGAGCGCCATCGCGGCGTTGTCGATGCGCGTCTGGAAGAACGGCCACTCGGCGTACATCTCCTGGAGCGTCTCCACTTTACCGCCGCTGTCGAGATACGCCTGGATACCCGTCGCCAGCGCGTACCAGCCGGGCAGGATGCAACGCGACTGCGTCCACGAAAACACCCACGGGATGGCCCGCAGGTCCTCGACGTTGCGCTCGCCCGTCCGTGACGCTGGGCGCGAGCCGAGGTTCAGGTCCTCGATGACGGTGATCGGCGTCGCCTGCTCGAAGTACTCCACGAAGCCGTCGGTTTCGAGGAGGTCGCGATACTCGTCGCGGGCGGCGTCGGCCATGGTGTCCATCGCGTCGACCCACTCGTCCTCCACCTCCTCGACGGGCTGGTTCATAGCGCGGTAGCGCGCCTTGACCTGGGCGTTCAGCATCTGCTCCATGTTGCGCTCGGCGATACGGGGATTGGCGTACTTCTCGGCGATAGCCTCGCCCTGCTCGGTGAACTTGACCTGGCCGGTGATGGTGTTGTTCGGGAGCGCGAGGAGCGCGTCGTTCATCGGCCCGCCGCCGCGTGAGATGGAGCCGCCGCGACCGTGGAACAGTCGCATCGTCACGTCGAAGTCGTCGCAGATCTCCGCGAGGCGACGCTGGTTCTTGTAGAGCGACCAGTTGGCGGCGAGGAAGCCGTTTTCCTTGTTCGAGTCGGAGTAGCCCAGCATGATCTCCTGGGTGTCGTCGCGCGCCGACAGCGCCTGCGCGTACGCCTCGTTCTCGAACAGGGTCCCCATTATCCGCCGAGCGCCCGAGAGCGCGCGTTCGGTCTCGAGCAGCGGGACGATATCAAGCCCGCAGTGACCGGGCAGGTCGATGACGTCGGCCTGGTCGGCGAGGAACAACACTTCGAGGACGTGGCTCGGCTCATCGGTCATCGAGATGCAGTATGTGTCGATGGCCTGAATGCCGAACTCCGCTTGCCACGCCGAGAGGGAGTCGAACCGTTCGAGAACCCGCGCCGCGGTGTCCGAAACGTCGCGTGTGTCCTCGATGTCGATGACGCGTTCGTCCTGCAGGATGCACTCGGTCAGTACGTCGACGCGCTCCGGTTCGTCCATCCCGGCGTAGTCGATTTGCTGCCGAGCGAGCGCCTCAGCGACGGCTTCGGTGTGGTTCTCCTGATGGTCGCGCAGGTCCAGACTCGCCAGACTGAACCCGAACGTATCGACGCGGCGGCGGAGCGGGTCGACGTGGGCCTCGGCCACGCTATCGGCGGCGTTGTCCCGGAGGCTCGCCGCGAGCATGTCCAGGTCGGATTCGAGTTCGTCGACATCAGTGTAGCCGCCGGGGCGAACGTCGCCGACGCGGTTCAGACGCTCGCGCATCAGTTTCAGCTTCTGCCTGTATGGCTCGCTGGGGTAGCGCGTTTCGGCCTCCTCCGCGATGCCGGGCAGGCGGTCGCGGTCGGCCGCGAGCGATCGCTTGAACGGTTCGCCGACTTCGATGCGGCTGCCGTCCTGGCTGAGAACGCCGGAGAGTTCTTTCAGCGCGTCGCGGTACTGTTCGAGGACGACCGCTCGCTGGCGTTCGAGCGTGTTCGTCGTGACCTCCGGCGTGACGTAGGGGTTCCCGTCCCGGTCGCTACCGGCCCACGAGCGGAACTCGAACAGTTTCGGCACGTCGATGGGTTCGCCGAACTCGTCGTCGAAGGCGTCTTCGAGTTCGTCGTACACCTCGCCGACGATGTCGAACAGCGTGTTCTCCAGATACCACTGGACGTTTCGCGCCTCGTCCTCCGGACTGGGGCGGCGTCTGCGCACCTGCGGCGTCTGCCAGAGGCTGGTCACTTCGGCATCGATGTCGCGCTCGACCTGGCCCCGTTCCTTGTCCGTGAGGAGGCGCTCGTCCAGAGTTTCGAGGTGAGTCGCCACTTCCCTGAGCTTCGACTTGACCGTCTTCCGGCGCGCCTCCGTCGGGTGCGCGGTGAACGTCGGTTCGATGAGTACGTCCGCAAGCACCTGCTCGACCGTCTCGGTGTCCGCCTCGGACAGTTCCGCGGCCGCTTCTTCGAGACTGTCCTCTAGATCGCCGTCTTGCGATCCCTGCCGGATCGACCTGACCCGTTCGCGCTCCTCGGCGAGGTTGATCAGTTCGAAGTACGTCGTAAACGCGCGGGCGACGACGCTCTCCAGTTCGGGCGTTAACCCGTCGAGTTCGTCGTACAGCGGTTGTCTGGAGTCGGTCTTGCCGGCCCGGTAGTCGATCGCGGACGTCCGGATCGTCTCTACCGTGTCGAACGCTGATTGGGAGGCCTGGTCCGCCAGGACGTCCCCGAGCAACGCGCCGAGTTCCCGGACGTCCTGTCTTACCTCCCTGTTGTGCAGTCGCATAGTTTTCAGATCTCCCCCCGGGGCT
Source organism: Halostella pelagica (assembly GCF_004762015.1). Lineage (NCBI taxonomy): Archaea > Methanobacteriati > Methanobacteriota > Halobacteria > Halobacteriales > Natronoarchaeaceae > Halostella > Halostella pelagica. The sequence goes on along the minus strand of NZ_SJES01000005.1, from coordinate 179,988 downwards.
AAAACGCTCGGGGACGTGGCGAAAAATACCGTCCTGAACCGAAGTTCGTGACAGACTGATAGTCATGATCACGCCAGAGTTTGCCACACACTTGGTACTGGCACGCGGTTCGCACAGAAGGTTAGTCCTCTGGTCGGGTCTGTATCCACGTCTTCGGTGTATTCGTAATGCAGGCAATGTGTCCCTCGAAAGAACTCATTTCCCAAAACGACAAACCTCGTTAAAACGGCAGTGCCAAGTGGGAATTAGTTGTAGTCTCGCCAGCGGTTGCCACACTCTTGGCACTTGAAAAACCGCGTCGGCGGTTCGTCGGCTGACCCTGTCTGTTTGATCGTGTACCAGGCCTTCGTGTGGCCGCAATCGTCACAGATCACGTCGTCTGCAGTCGGTTTTCCTTCGAAGTTCGACCCTTCCTCGGTCTCTATCACGTCGTCGTGAGTCTGGCTTTCGGTGCTGACGAACTCGGCCGCGCGGTCCTCGTCGCGTTCGACGGACGCGCCGCAGTCCGTACACACCATTTCGCCGTCCTGTGATTTCATCATAGAGCCGCAGTCGTCGCAGAACTGCATGGTCGGACGTAGTCGCTCCGGTCGCAAAAACGGTCCGCTCTGTGCGAGGTGGTCTATTGGCCACCGAGGTCGCACTGACTGTCGTCCATCCCCGCCGTCTCCCGACGACACCCGCGTTACCGGTCGGTTCCGGTGCCGATCTTGCCGAGGCGTTCGTCCTCGCGGACGACGGGACAGTTGACCACGCGGAAGCGGTCGAGGTCGACGATTTCCCGTATTTCGGTTCCTTCGTGGCCGCAGTGTACGTTTGGCGGCGCGGAGAAGAACTCGCAACCCTGACAGTAGGAGTGCTTCGATATCTCACGGACGTCTTCGACCGCGTCATCGACCGTCTCGGTTGGGTCGTCGGACGTTGCCTGCTCCCAGAGGCTCTCGCGGTCTATCTCGCCGACCTGCTCTTCGGTGAACAGTTCGTTCCTGTCCGCGCGCTCTCGGTCACTGCGGCGGTCGTCGACGCGGGCCGCGAGGTCGCCGAGGGGGGCATCGGGATCAGACTCGTCGCCGTCGATACCGTCGGGCCCGTCGCTACCGGCGCTGTCCGGAGTATCGCCGTGTCCCTCGTCGCCGTCGCCAGACGGTTTCGCCGCTGTCTCTTCGAACGGGTCCGCGGACCCCTCCTCCTCGTTCGAGATGCGGTCCGTGAGGTCGGAGAGGGGGCCGTCGTCCTCGCTCACGACCGGTCACCCCGGTCGACGCCGAGGCTTCCGGTTCCGTCGCGTTCCCCGACGCCGTCACCGTCCGTCACCATGTCGTCGAGCGACGAATCGAGGTCGGGTTCGACGCTCCCGCTCAGGGCCGGCGGCTGGCCGGTAACGAGCGTCGCCGAGTCGAAGAAGCGGCGTTTCCCTTCGACGTCGCTGAACGTGTTCGCACAGTGGGGGCACTCAGGTGCAGTCAGGAGTGCGATGTCGACCTCCGACCCGCAGTGGTCGCAGTCGGCTGTCCGGACGCCGAGGCGGTTAGCCGCGACCTGTAGCGACTCCGCCTCGGCCCGGCGCTCGGACTCCCCCGCCAGTTGCCGAACTTCGTCCCGAACGTCGACGACGGCCCGTGCCATTAGGTCCGTTCGCTCCTGAAGTTCGTCAGTCGTGTCAGTCAGATACTCCAGGACATCCTCGTAGTTCGCAAACCCGGCGTCGAGGCGGTCGTCGAGGTCCTCGAGATGCGTTTCGACCGCCGCGATGTCGTCGACGAGACGCTCGGTCTCCGCGTCGAGACCGTCCAGACGGTCGAGGACATCTGGATGGTCGTGGTCAGCGGGCGCTTTCCCGTCGGCCTCGCGTTTGACCTGAATGACGCGTTCCCGAACGTCCTCGATGAGATCCATGTATCGGTCGTCGATCTCGTCGAGTCGCTCCTCGACGGCGTCGGACACCCCGTCGTCCGCATTGACGAGTTCCTCGACGACGGCGTCCGGAGAGTCGCCGTTTTCCATCTGGTCGACCGCGTAGTACGATTCGATGAACTGACGGATCACGTCGTCGGGGCTTTGAGCCCGTTCGTCGGCCTGTCGGTCAAGCCACTCCCGCAGTTCGCGAGGAACGCTGACTGACAGTTCCCCCGACTCCTCACTCGACATTCATGCGGAATTCGGTAGCAAGACTCATAAGGGTTATTGCAAATCAGAGAGGCCTCCGGGGACGGCCGTTCGTTTCAACGTATCTTTCGAACGTTACTAATGTTGAAGCCGTCGTCCTCGATGTCAGTCTCGAATCGGACGATGTTTTCCTCCTCTAACCGGGAGAGAACGCCGCGGAACTGCTGGACGACCATCGTCCGGTCGCGTTCGCTCCCGCCGCTTTCCCACTCGAAGCGTATCGTCCCATCGGCGGCGTCGTTGAGCCGACCCAACTGCGTATCTGTCAGCGCTTCCACATTTACGTGCAGGAGGATGAGACCGCCCCACTGCTGTGAGGCCTTCTTCAGCCCCTTCATCAGGAGCGTGATACTCGACCAGTCCATCTGCTCGCTGGCCGCGCTGACGAGGTCGGTCACGGAGTCGATGACGACCAGATTCCCCGAGGCGTTCTCGTCGAGGTAATCGCCCATGGCGTCTAACACGTCGCGCCGGTCGTGGCGCTCGCCGAGCGCGGCGATGTCCTGGGTCTGCTGGGCGTACCAGTTGGTCGGGACCGGTGATAGCTGGAAGTACTCCGGCGACAGGTCGGCGAAGGAGATGTCGTCGCTCACCGCGTCCACGATGTCCTCGTCCATGGTGAACGCCATCTCATCGAGGATAGCCGACTGGTCGCTCGTGAGAGAGAGGTAGTGGACTTCGCCGGGCACGACGGAGTTTGCGTGCAGCGATCCGTAGTACAGGTCGAACAGTTCCGGGTCCGCCTCGACGAGAGTGTTTATCGCCGCGCTGGTGTAGAGGAACTCCCTGGCACCCGCGCCGATGTCGCCGGCGAGGAGGACGACGCTCCCCGGCGGGGCCCCGCCGTGTATCATCGAGTCGAGGCGCGAGATGCCGAAGGGGATCCTGTCCATACCCTCACGTGGCAGCGTATTCGCTTACGTTTTATGGCGGCACGGTAGCGTCAGCGTAGTCGCGGTTGTCGGAGTCGCGAAAGTGCATAGCCGGAGCGTCCCGACTCGCTTGAGAATCGACTCGTTGCGGTCCTCGAACAGTCGCATTCCGTCACTGCGGTCCCCGCTCGCTCTCGACGGCCCCGCCGCGCACCGTCGCGCCAGCGTTGCGGACCGGAGCGACCAGCACGTCGCCGTCCACGCCCGCAGTGTCGAGGGCCTCCCGCGCCGCTTCCGTCGCCATGTCGGCCCCGTCGACATCGGTGAGGCCGTACACCGTCGGCCCCCAGGAGGACTGACCCGCCCCAGTCACGGCGGGACAGTCCGACAGTTCGTCGACGATGGTGCCGACCGGCGGCCGGAACACGCCGCCCTGGGCGTCCGCATACCAGGCACCGTTCAGTCGGCCGATCTCCGCGACCGCGTCGCCGAAGGCCGACCGCCGGCCTCCGGCGGCCGCTGGGAGGAGTCGCCGCGAGACGACGCCGCTTATCCTGTCGGCGATGGCGGGGTCCGCCCGCTCGATCACCGAGCGCATGCTCGCCTCTTCCTCGTCGCCACTCCGGCCCGGATCGGCGTCGGGGACGGCGACGACGAACCGCCAGTCGACGGGGAGTTCGTGCCGCGCCACGACGGCGGGGACCTGCCACTCGCCGTCGGCGGGGCGGTCAGTCGTGAACCGTCCGGTCGGGTGGCCGGCGTCGACGAGAAAGCCGCCGCGTTCGAATCCGGCGGTGCCGACGCCGCTCCGGCCGCCGCGGCCCAGCGCCGGCGCGGCCGTCCGAACGTCCGGATCGGTCCCGTACGCCCGAGCGACGGCGGCGTACACTGCCAGTGCGAGTTGCGTGCCGCTCCCGAGGCCGACGTGTCTGGGGAGCGCCTCCGTCACCGACACAGTCGCGCCGGGAACGTCGAGCACGTCCGTCGCACGGCGAGCGTACTCGCGGGCCGCCTCGTGGTCCGCCGCGACCGTCTCCGCCGGGTCCGCCTCGACCTGGAGTCGGGGGGCCGCGAGCGATACGCCGAGGCTCCCGTACAGTCGCTCGTGAGCGAGCGAGAGGTTCTGGAACCCGAAGTGAAGACGCGCCGCCGTCTCGACAGTCGCCATTACCGGCGCTACGGGGTGAAGGGGGTTTTCGGTTTCGGCCCTGGCAACTATAGTAGCGCATTCGTCGCGACGTGTGGATGCTGTTCAGCGGGGCAACGGTCGCGATGTATTGAGGCCGGCAGCGGGGTTCCTACCTGTTCCGGCGCACACGTTCGGACGCCAGCAACGCTTGTGTCCGTCCAGTTGTCTTAAGGCGTCCCGATTCGTTCACCGTGTATGAGCCAGCAGTCAGAGCCGCGCAGGGAGAAAGACGACGACCTGCGCAGCAGCGAAGTCACCGAAGGGGCCGAACGAGCCCCGCATCGCGCCATGTTCCGGGCGATGGGCTACGACGACGAGGACCTCACGTCGCCGATGGTCGGCGTCGCCAACCCCGCCGCGGACATCACGCCCTGTAACGTTCATCTGGACGACGTGGCCCAGTCGGCCTACGACGGCATCGACGAGTCCGGCGGCATGCCGATCGAGTTCGGAACCATCACCATCTCCGACGCGATCTCGATGGGAACGGAGGGGATGAAGGCCTCACTTATCTCCCGAGAAGTCATCGCCGACTCCGTCGAACTGGTCTCGTTCGGCGAGCGTATGGACGGCCTGGTCACCATCGGCGGCTGCGACAAGAACATGCCCGGGATGATGATGGCCGCCATCCGGACGGACCTGCCGAGCGTGTTCCTCTACGGCGGTTCGATCATGCCCGGCGAACACGACGGGCGCGAGGTGACGATCCAGAACGTCTTCGAGGGCGTCGGCGCGTTCGCCGAGGGCGACATGTCCGAGGACGAACTCGACACCCTAGAGCGCCAGGCCTGTCCCGGCGCGGGCTCTTGCGGCGGGATGTTCACCGCGAACACGATGGCCTCGGTCTCCGAGGCGCTCGGGTTCGCCCCGCTTGGCAGCGCGAGCCCGCCCGCCGAGGACGACGCGCGATACGACGTGGCACGGGAAAGCGGCGAACTCGCCGTCGAAGTCGTCCAGGAGCAGCGCAAACCCTCGGATTTCCTCTCGAAGGAATCCTTCGAGAACGCTATCGCGTTGCAGGTCGCAGTCGGCGGATCGACGAACGCCGTTCTCCACCTGCTCGCGCTCGCGGCCGAGGCCGGCGTCGACCTCTCGATCGAGGAGTTCGACGAGATCAGCCGACGGACCCCGAAGATCGCCGACCTTCAGCCCGGCGGCGAGAAGGTGATGAACGACCTCCACGAGGTCGGGGGCGTCCCGGTCGTCCTGAACGCGCTCTACGAGGCCGACCTGCTTCACGGCGACGCGCTGACGGTCACGGGCGATACGATAGCGGAGGAACTCGATCGCCTCGACCCGCCGTCGATCGAGGAATTGGACGAGGACTACCTCTACACCGTCGATGAACCGAAAAACGAGCAGGGGGCGATCCGCATCCTGACGGGCAACCTCGCACCCGACGGTGCCGTCCTCAAAGTAACCGGGTCTGAGGACCTTCACCACGAGGGGCCCGTCCGCGTCTTCGAGACCGAGGAGAACGCGATGAAGTACGTTCAAGAGGGCAACGTCGAGTCCGGAGACGTCATCGTGATCCGGAACGAGGGTCCCCAGGGCGGTCCCGGCATGCGCGAGATGCTCGGCGTCACCTCCGCGGTCGCGGGCCAGGACCACGCCGAAGACGTCGCGCTCATCACAGACGGCCGGTTCTCCGGCGCAACTCGCGGACTCTCGATCGGTCACGTCGCCCCGGAGGCGTTCTCCGGCGGCCCTATCGGCGCGCTGGAAGACGGCGACTACGTGACCGTCGACGTCGCGGACCGGACGCTTGCGGTCGACCTCTCGGACGAGGAGATCGAGGGTCGCCTCGACGACCGCGACGACCCCGAGCCCTCCTACGTCTCCGGCGTCCTCGCCAAGTACGGTCTCGCGATGGGTTCGGCGGCCAACGGCGCAGTGAGCAACCCCGGCGTGAAACGGGAGTAAGTCGCTGCGGGACCCGGGTCTGGAACCGGTTCGGGGGCGGCAGTTTGCGGTGACGAGTAGTTACAAGGGGGCGGCGGTCGGACCACGGATATGAGCAAGCAGGAGACGCTCCAGCGGATGCGAGAGAGCGGCGTCGTCGCTGTACTGCGCGGTGCCGACGCGGACATGACCGTCGACATCGCCGAAGCGCTCGCCGAGGGCGGCGTCACGGCGCTCGAACTGACCGCCGACACGCCCGGCGTCATGAGCCTCATCGAAGAGGTCGGCGACGCGCTCGACGACACCGATGTCATCGTCGGTGCCGGCACCGTACTGGACGAGGAGACGGCTCGGGCCGCCATCCTCGCCGGCGCGGAGTTCGTCGTCTCGCCCAGCTTTCACGCGGAAGTAGTCGAGACGTGCAACCGGTACGGCGTGCCCGTCGCCCCCGGCGTCGCCACGCCCACCGAAGCCGTCGAGGCGTACCAGGCCGGTGCTGACATGGTGAAGCTGTTTCCCGCCTCCTGTCTCGGCCCTGATTTCCTCGCCAGCATCAAGGGTCCGCTCGGCCAGATCCCGATCATGCCGACCGGCGGAATCGGCCCGGACAACGCCGGCGACTTCATCGAGGCCGGAGCCGAGTGCGTCGGTGCCGGCGGGTCGCTCGTCGACGACGAGGCCGTCGCGAACGAGGACTTCGACATGATCGCCGCGAACGCGGAGGCGATGGTGCAGGCGGTTCAGGACGCGCGGTAGGTGTTTCGGCGAGTTGCCGACGCTCCATCACCCGGCCGAGAGCGCGTCGTCGATCCGGCGCTCCAGATCGACGAGGTCGTCGTAGAGGTCCTCGTGCCCGTCGATCTCGTCGATCCGGTCCGCTAGCCCCTGGAGCCGCGAATACTTCTCGCTCTCGTCGACGCCCGTCTTCTGGACGTACACCTGCTCCTCGACGTCGTACACCTCGTCTTCGGTCACGTCGGTGACCGCGAGCACGAGGTCTAGCTTGTCGGGATCGACTCCGAGCACCCAGTCGTGCGGGATGTCGTGTTCGTCGAGCGCGTCGAGCACCGTCTCGTCGTCTTTCGGCTGCCGCCGCTCGCGGGTGGTCCGCCGGACCGTTCCGAACCGACCGCGCAGTTCCTGGTCGGGACCCAGGCGGTCGAGCAGAGGCCCTTTGGCGGTTCCCCGAACCCGGTTAGCGCCGCGCTGGACGTCCGACAGCAGCACGTACAGGTCTGTCAACGTCTCGGTGTCGAGCGCCGCCGGGTCGTCAGCGTCGAGTCGGTCGAGCATGTCGGCGAGCAACACGGCGTCGTCGTGGACGCGCTCGTACGGCGTCCGGGCCGCTTCCGGCGGCGTGAGATGCGGGCTCTCCCGGCCGACCGCGTCGTCGGACGATCGGGAGAGCGTCTCCCCATCAGAGGTGTACTCGGGGGAGAGAGAGAGTACGGTCGCGTACGGCTCGACACCGGGCGGGAGGTCGTCGAGAGATAACGGCCCCTCGTCGAGGCGGTCGTCGAGGTCGTCGAACTGCCGCCGGCGGAGCGAGCGCTCCTCGCCGCTGTCCTGAAACCGGACGACGATCTGGTTCTCGAACGTGGCCTCGACCCGGAACGGCCGGTCCGAGACGGGGGTTACCAGCTCACTCGCCGGCTCGAGCCCCTCGCACTCCTCCCGAAGCGTGTCCCATAGTTCGCTCATACGGGAACGTTCGTCGCGCATCGGCAAAAGCATCAATCGCCGGATTTCGAACAGTTCCGGCGAGGGCATCGCGAGAGTCGCCGCGAGAGGGGGTTCATACTGTCGGACGGACGGTCGTGGCGCGATTCGACACACGGCTATCGACAGCTTTGGGGGCCGCCGTCCGACAGTATCAGTCCGGCCGGTCGCTCTCGTACCGAACGTCCACGCGGACCGCGTCGCCGGCGTCGGGAACCGGGTCGACGCGGACCGCGTCGAGCAGCGAATCGTGGATGCAGTCCGTCCAGACGTCCATCGCCGTCTCGTGATACTCCGCGACGGTTTCGTCGTCGACGGCCTCGCCGTGGTCGCGGCGGGCGGCGTTCCGCGACCCCTGCCGGGTCGGGATCCTGACGGTCGTCCGGTCGGGGTCATCGCCCCGGTAGTTCTCGACGAACCGTTCGGGAGGCAGACAGACCGACGTTGCGTCCGCCGCCGGCAGGGCGGACGTTTCGCCGTCGATGGCGTGCAACTCGGCGCGCGTCTCGCCCTCGAACGGCGACGAGACGCGGAGGCCGTGGCGACGCCGTTCGGACTCGTCGTCCCGGTTGCGCTCGAACGCCGCGATGAGGTCGTCGGGGTCGACGACGACGGTCCCGATCTGTTCTACGCCCCTCGCACCGTCCTGTTCCGACATGCGAGTACAGTCGCACTCCGCGTACTTAGGCTACGGCACTACTGCAAAACTGGTTCTGGGCCTCGGACGATGGGTCTCGCGGGCGCGGACCCCCACTGTTAGGCCGCTCGGCGTGGGACGGTCGACGAATGGACCTCAGACGACGCGTTCGCGACCGAATCGAGATGGATCCGGCCGGGCGGAGCGAGGTGGTCCGGCACTGGTTAGAGAGCGAGGTCGACCAGGACGACAGCAGCCTCGACCCGGAGGCGATAGACGACGAGGCCGAACTCGTCTCGGCACTTGTCGACCGCACGCCGATCGCGGCCCGGACATTCCGACCGCCGCGGCTGGACTGGTACCATCTGAATCTCTCGCCGGGACAGCTCGGCGACCTCAGGGTCGTCGAGGGACCGCCAGACGAGGAGTGGCGGCGTGTCGCCCCCGACGGGATGCTCGCCTCGGCCGCGTACCGGTTGTTCGAGGCCGACGACCCGGAGCGCATCGACCGGAACGTCTCCCACGACCTGCTCGAAGTCCTCGACCTCGCGGACGACATCACCGCGTCGGGACCGCCGGAGGACCTGATACTCGTTCAGGACCGGCCGGACGAACTCCCGTGGATCGCGGACGGCAACCACACCGCCGCGGCCCAGCAACTCACCGTGCTCCGCGGCGACGGCTACGTCGGCCAGGCGGCGTACCTCGGCGTCCGGCGCACGGGCGAGACGGAGCGCCCGTAGCGGCCGGCGCTCGCGGACCACGGCGGGACCGTTCTCGTCGTCTCGACGGACCCGGCCCACTCGCTCGGTGACGCCCTCGGCATCGATGGCGGCGACGAGGTGGCCGAGGTGTTGCCCCGGTTCTCCGGTGTCGAGGTGGGTCCGGAGCGCGGCCGGGCCGCCTATCGCCGGGCGGTCGAGGCGCTGGCCGACGAGTTCCGGCCTGTCGGCTTGCAGACGGACGAAGGGGATATGGAGGCGCTGTTCGGCGCGGGCGTCCGAGCGCCGCCTGCGTACCGACGCTTTTCGCAGTCGCCGTGGTACGGCCGATATGACTCCCGAACTTTCGGACGTCGACCGGTCCCGCGTCGGCTGGTGGGCGCTCACGCTGGGCATCGCCGTCGCGTTCGCGTTCGTGTTGTTCGCGCTCGTCGGAACGTTCGTGCTCGGACTGTTCGTCTACTACGGCACTCGACCGCTAGACCGCAGGTTCCGCCGGCACCTTCCCAAAGGAGTTTCCGCGGGCTTCACGCTCGTCGCTATCGCTTTGCCCGCGTTCGTGCTAGTCGGCTCAGTCGTCGTCGTGGCGGTCCAGGAACTCGGTCCGGAAGGGGTCGAAACCGTCGCTCAAACGGCGGGGTCCTACGCGGGCGTCTCGCTGGGCGAGGACCCCGTCGCGGAACTGCAGACGCTCGCCGCCGACACCGACACCGGAACCGCGATGGGGGTCGTCGCGACCGGTGCCGGCGCGCTGTCGTTTCTGGCCGACGGCCTCCTGCACGTCGTCATCGCGCTCGTGGTCGCGTTCTATCTCCTGCGCGACGACGACCACCTGCGGTCGTGGTTCGAGAACAACGTCGCGGACGAGGGGGAACCGCTGCACGCGTACGCCACCGCCGTCGACCGTGACCTCGGGACCATCTACTTCGGCAACGTGTTGCTTATCGGGCTGGTCGCCGCCCTCGCGACGGTCGTCTACCACGGGTTCAACCTCCTCGCGCCGCCCTCGCTAGCGATCCCCGTTCCAACGGCGTTGGCGATGCTGACCGGGTTCGCCAGTCTCATCCCTATCGTCGTCGGAAAGGTCGTGTACGTACCGCTGACGCTGTATCTCGCGGCCATCGCCTTCAGAGCGGACCCCGCCCTGCTGGTGTACCCGGCTGCGCTGTTCGCGGTCTGTCTCGCGCTGCTTGACCTGCTTCCGATGACGTATCTGCTCCCCCGGATCGCGGGCCGGAAGACCCACGTCGGACTGGTGTTGCTCGCGTACGTCCTCGGTCCCGTGCTGTTCGGCTGGTACGGCCTGTTCTTCGGGCCGCTACTGCTGGTGCTCGGCGTCCAACTCGTTCGGATCGCGTTCACTGAACTGATCCACGGCGACGGGGTCACGCCGTACGTGACGGCCGCGGAGTCCATCGGTGCCGACCCCGAGGCCGAGGACTGATTTGTCAGACGGCGGCCCCAAGACTGTCGATATCCCCGTGTATCGAACCTTCACGACGGTCCGCCCGACAGTACGAGCGGTCGACCGCAAACACACTGAGAAGTCGATCGCCGACACACCCATAGGCATTCACGGCGCGCCCGCCTTGGGATCAGTATGGCCTACACGTGGAAATACTACGACCTCGTCCTCGTCGGCATCGGATCGAGTATGTTGCTCGGCGGTACAATCGGCTTCCTGACCCCGCTGTCGGTCCAGGTCGCTATCATCGCCGCGGGCCTCGTCGCCATACTCATCATGGCCCACGGGATGTTCGTCAACGGCCCGGTCGACAGCCCCGAGGACCTCACGGAGGAAGTGGACTCGTTGAACTGAGCGGCCGTCACGACCTCGAAACGGACGGTCTTCCGCTCGGTCACTCGAAGAGGTCCGTCGAGAGGTACCGCTCGCCGGAGTCGGGGAGGACCGTGACAACGCGCCCCTTCGGGCGGCGCTCCGCGACGCGCTCAGCCGCGACCAGTGCCGCGCCGGAGGAGATCCCCGAGACGATACCCTCCTCGCGTGCGAGGCGACGGACGGCGGTGACGGCGTCATCGCGGTGAACCGTCTCGATATCGTCGATCAGCGCCTCGCGGAGCACGTCGGGGACGAACCCAGCGCCGATGCCCTGGATGCCGTGATCGCCCGGGTCGTCCCCCGAGAGGACCGCCGAGCGCTCCGGTTCGACCGCGACGATCTCGGGGTTCGCGTCGCGTATCTCCGTCAGGTATTCGGCGACACCGGTGATCGTCCCGCCGGTTCCGACGCCGGCGACGAACGCGTCGATCTCGCCGTCGGTCGCCTCGAACACCTCTTTTCCGGTCGTCAGCCGATGCGCGCGGGGGTTGGCCTCGTTCCGGAACTGCTGGAGCGTGATGGCGTTTCCGTCCCGACACCGCTCTTTCGCGGCGTCGATAGCGCCGTTCATCCCGTCGTCGGCGTCCGTCAGGACGAGTTCGGCGTCGAGGCTGGCGAGCAGCGTTCGACGCTCCTCGCTCATCGACTCGGGCATCGTCAACACGAGATCGTAGTCGTTCGCCGCGCAGACGGCGGCAAGGCCGATCCCCGTGTTGCCGCTAGTCGGTTCGACGATGGTGGTATCGCCATCGAGTTCGCCCGCCGCCTCGGCCGCTTCGACCATCTCGCGGGCGATGCGGTCTTTCACGGAGTAGGGGTTGAACTGTTCCAGTTTCGCGAGCACGCCTCCGAAGGAATCGAGACGAAGAAGCGGTGTCGATCCGACGAGTTCCGTCGCGTCGTCGACGATACGGGGCATATCTGACCGTTGTCGGGAGCGACGGAGACGCTGTCCCCGAACGGGTTCGACCGCATCCGGTCGGGAGCGTCGGGTCCGTTCGAACGGTTCACTCCGCGTACAGCGAGTAGAGGATGACGCCGAATCCGATCGCCGTCAGGCCGCTCTCGACGATCAGCGCGAGTTGCCGGTTCAGCCCGACCACTTGGTCCATCGCCCCCGCCAGTAACGACCCGACCGTGATCGCGCCGAACCCGATCGTGAGCGCCCGAAGCGCCGGGGAACGCGTCCGCTTGTACGCACGGAAGGCGTAGAAGGTGATCATCCCGCCCAGAAACAGCGTCGCGGTTTTGAGACCAACGATAATGAAGGGGTGAGTCATGTCTCCTTGCGCACCTCCGACCACATGGCGGCGAGCTGTTCGTCCGGAGAGCGCTCGGGCCGGGCGATCCCCACGTCGAACGAGTGGTTCTCGTCCAGTGCGATCCGGACCTCCTCGAAGTCGATATCGTACCGGGTCGTGTGTTGGCCGTCCGAGCGGATCTCGGTCTGTTCCGTCAGAAGCGAAGCCTCCGTGAGGAGGTCGAGCTTCCGGTAGGTAGTCGACAGCGGTACGTCGGCCGCGTCGGAGAGTTCGCTTGCTGTCATGGGCGCTTCGAGTTCCGTGATGATGGCGCGGCAGTCGGGATCGTCCAGCGCATCGAGGATGTTCTGCAGTGCTGGGGAGTCGTCGTCGCGAAAGGGGTCCCGCACCATTGTCAGAGTGGTAGTATGAGAGACGTAAAGTTCGTTCGGGACACGCTCACTGCTCGGGCATCGAGCTGACCTCGTCTAGGTACTGCTTGACTATCTTTTCCTCCGCTCGGTGGAGGGTTTCCGAGCAGGTCGACTTGGCGATGTCGAGCGTCTCGGCGAGTTCGGTGAGCGAGGACGTACGCGGCGTGTCGTAGTAGCCGACTTCGACGGCGGTGCGGACGAGTTCGAGTTGGTGGTCGGTGAGCAACTGGCCGGATTCTATCGTCTGTTGAACGTAGTCGACGGTGTAGCTGACGCCGAACGCGTCCAACTGTTCGCCCAGCTGCGAGAGGCGGTCCTGCGGAGCAGTGAGCGTCCACTCGGCTTCCCCGTCGACGATGTCGAACGGCATCTCCAGCGGGACGCCGGAGTCCTGTACCGCGAACAGCAACAGCGGCATCGTCGTCTCGAACTGGATCAGCGCCTCGTTCTCGTACTCCTGGAGGAGGTCGACGTCTGTCACCTCGTCGTACGCGGTCATCTCGCCGATCAGGTCGGGCAGGTTCGGTGACGATATCTCCGCGAGGCCGACGCCGGACATCTCCCCGGCAAGCGCCGCAACGATCCGGACGCGCGCCTCCGAGTACGATCTGGAGAGGTCGCCGATCCACGTCTTTTCCGGGATCGACAGCGTGAGTTTCGCCTGAGGCATATCTGTGCGTTTGGCCGACGGCCGGCAATAAGTATTCCCGAACGTATTCGGGTTTTCTACGGATCGTCGACCGACCCACTACGAACATGGTCGGGAGAACGGCAAGGTACTTCCCGTTCGAACGGACGAACGCGATGAGCACCGACACGCCCGACCGCACGCTCGACGCCAGGGATATCGACGGAGAACCGTTCAGCGATATCGTGACGGAACTCGACGGCCTCGGCGACGACGAAACGCTCGTCCTGGTCAACAGTTTCGAACCGGAACCGCTGTATCAGGTGCTCGAACAGCGCGGATTCACCTACGAGACGGAACAGATCGCCGACGACGAGTGGCACGTCGCGATCGAGCACGCCTGATGAAATCCCGAACACGTTCGGAACAATCGGTTCCTCCCACCCGGGATGAGTTGTACCTGCATGACTGATCGAACGCTCGACCTGCGCGACGTGCCGCCGCCGGAACGCCACCCGAAGATTCACGACGCCTTCGGTGACTTAGACAGCGGCGAGGCGCTGACGCTCGTCAACGACCACGAACCGAAGCCCCTGTTCTACGAGATGAAAGCCGAAGTGGATGCGTTCGACGCCGAGGCGTACGAGGTCGAACGCCGAGACGAGAACGAGTTCGTCGCGACGCTGCCGAAGAAGTAAGGTTGGTCCCGTTTTCGAGTCCGCGACCGACGCGGGCGGAGACGGCTACGGTTTCCACACCGCCGTCACGACGGGCCCATCGCCGTTCCCGTCTCCCTCGTCGAGTTCTGTTTCGAACGTACCGTACTGATACCCCCTCTCCCCGAGTTTCGGGTAGAGGTGCTGTGGCGCGCGGTCGTTCAGTTGAACCAGCACCGTCTCGTCGTCGAGTTCCGCGAGTAGTTCCAGCGTTCGCTTGAGCGGTTGCGGCGGCGGGAGTTCGCGGGCGTCGAGCCTCTCCCGCGGACGGTCAGCCGGCGCGTCCGTCGATGCGAGTTGGTCCTCCAGTGGGTCTGTGGTTCCGGTCATGTGCGACGGTTCGGGTGCCGCCGGGCAAGCCGTTCCCCCGAACACGTTCGGGAGACGGGTTTCGGCCGCCGAGTGTCACCGTACGCATATGGGCTCCGTTTCTCACGACGACGTCGAACCGGTGACCGAGCGCCGACACGACAACTCCTGGTCGGCGAATCTAGAGAAGTCGGTTCACGCGGAGGAACGCGATATCGTCGTCACACAGGCGAAAGACGCCGTAGAACACACGTCACCGGGTAACCACGTCAATCTCGTAACCCACGGGAACCACGGTCATCCCGAGACGTACCTGTACGACGAACTCCGTGCGGCGTTCGACGGCGTCGACTTGGAGTACGTCGAGCAGTGCGGATGCGGCGGCCACGTCACCCGCGTTCACGTCAGTTCGGACACGTCGACGAACGCGGCGGAGAGAAACGAGGAAGAGACGATGGAGGATTGACCGTGCGCCCGAGCGCCGTCGACCTCGACGAACGGCCGTTCGTCCTGGTGTGGGAAGTGACCCAGGCCTGCGAACTCGCCTGCGAACACTGCCGGGCGGACGCCCAGGAGCGACGCCACCCCGACGAACTCACGACCGCGGAGGGGAAAGCGCTGCTCGACGAGGCCCGCGAGTTCGGGGACGGTCAGCTCGTCGTCCTCTCTGGAGGCGATCCGCTGGCCCGCGACGATGTCGTCGACCTCGTGACGTACGGCACCGAGCAGGGGCTACGAATGACGCTCACGCCGAGCGGGACGGGGTCACTGACACCGCCCGCCATCGAGGCGTTCGCCGACGCCGGCCTCCGGCGGATGGCGCTCAGCCTCGACGGCGGAAGCGCCGGGTCACACGACGCATTCCGCGGCGAATCGGGGAGTTTCGAGCAGACCGTTGCGGCCGCCGAGGCGGCCCATGACGCGGGGCTACCGCTCCAGATCAACACGACAGTCTGCGCGGAGACGGTCGACGAACTGCCGGCGATCCGGGATCTCGTCGCCGACCTCGGTGCCGTGCTCTGGTCCGTGTTTTTCCTCGTACCGGTCGGTCGCGGTCGGGTACTCGACCCGGTGTCGCCCGAGAAAGCGGAACGAGTGATGGAGTGGCTCCACGAGGTGAGCGACGCGGCACCGTTCGGCGTGAAAACGACGGAGGCTCCGCACTATCGCCGGGTCGGCCTCGAACGAGCGGACGGCGACGGCACCGCGGCACCCGACCGGGACGCCATCGGCCGCAGGGCGGGGATCCGCGCCGGAAACGGCTTCGCGTTCGTCAGCCACGTCGGCGAGGTGTATCCGTCCGGGTTTCTTCCGGCGGCAGCGGGCGACGTTCGCGAAGACAGCCTCGTCGACGTGTACCGACACGACGAACTGTTCCAGTCGCTCCGGAACCCTGACGCGCTGGGCGGGAAGTGCGGTTCGTGTCCGTTCCGCTTCGTCTGTGGCGGCAGTCGCTCGCGAGCGTACGCCCACACCGGCGACCCGCTGGCGAGCGACCCGCTCTGTGCGTACGTGCCGGAGGAGTACGACGGACCGCTCCCGTGGGACTCACCGTCTGATGCCGTCTCTGCGGACTGACCATGTCGGACGACGAACGGAGTGTCGTCGTTGACCCCGACGCCGCGGCCGACCGGATCCGGCGTCGCGCCGAGTCGGTTCGGCGGGCGGAACTGGACGACGCGCTCGGCAAGCTAGAGACAACGGACGGACTCACGCCCGGACAGCGACGGGCGGTTCGACGAATGAGTGAACGGATCACGGAGACGCTGATCGCGTCGCCGATGTCGTCGCTCCGCACCGCCGACGACGCCGAGACGGTCGCTGTTGCGGTCGAACTATTCGGCGGCGACGACGGCCGAGCGGACCAATCCTGAGGCCCCGGGACGACGCTTATAAACCTTTCCCCGGTTCCCACTGGGCAGGGACGTCGCCACTGTCTTAAATACGTGAGGTGCTTCGATTCGAGTGAAGAGAAATGACCGACAGAGACTCACTCGACAGGCGGCGCTTCCTCGCCGCGACAGGAGCCGGTGCCGCAGTACTGATCGCTGGTTGCTCGTCGGACAGTGACGGTTCCGACGACAACGAGGACAACGGGGACAACGGAGATAGCGACGGTAACAACGACGGTAGCGGCGACGCCCCGGCCGCGGTTGACGACTTCCTCGGAGACGCCAACAACTACGACGGCGTCGTCGACGAAACGGGGTCGGATGAGGTGACAGTCTCCGTCGGTGACGGGGGAAGCAACGAGTTCGCCCCTGCCGCGGTCCGTATCTCGACCGGGACGACCGTTACCTGGAAGTGGGACAGCGACACCCACAACGTGTCCGTCAAGGACGCCCCGACGGACTGGAGCGGCCACGAGAACATCGAGAACACCGACTTCACGTACGAGCACACGTTCGACGAGGCCGGAGAGTACATGTACGTCTGTACGCCCCACGAACAGATGGGGATGAAAGGCGCTATCGTCGTGGAGTGACTGCGGGAATTCCGCCTCGAACTCCGGTCGCCGCCGGTTCGTCAGCGGTCGCGACACCAGCGCTCGAACGCGGTCACACGCCCGACCACGCGATTGCGTACGCTCGGATGTAATCCGGTTGTACGCTCCCGTCTTCTGTTATCCCGTCGCGCGGTTGCCGGGCCGTACGGTTTTCCGATACTGCCGGACGCAGTCCGCGTAGGATTTCGGCACTCCGGAGAGTCTAATATCGTCACGAAGATCCGCCCGAGACAGTGTCAGTCTCGGGTCACGTCCTGGACGCCCGCCAGCGTCAGGCTCCGGCCGCGCCTGCCGGCCCGTTCGGGCCGGACTCAAACGGAAACGTCGTCGCCGGCGACCTCCTCACTCGTCAGATAACACTGCGGGTCCGGCCCGAACGGGTGGTCGTGGACGCCGAGCGCGCGCAGTCGCGACGCGCCGCGGCAGACGTCCAGATATCGGCAGTCGGCGCACTTCCCGGTCAGGTGGCTCTCCCGCTCGCGCAGCGCCGCGAGCAGGGGGTTGCTGTCGTCGTCCCAGATGGCGCTGAACGGGCGGTCGCGGACGTTACCCAGCGAGTACCCCTGCCAGAACTGGGTGAGGTGGACGTTGCCCTGATAGTCCACGTCGGCGACGCGCTCGCCAGCCGGATCGCCGCCGTTCCGTCGGAGGTACTCGCGGACGCGGGCGGCGGTGTCGTCGCCGAGTTCGGCGCGTGCGTACTCGACGAGATAGGCGGCGTCGCAGTAGTTGCCCACCAGCAGCGTCTCTATCTCCTCGCCGCGCTCGTGGTACTCCCGAGTCATCTCGCAAACGCGCCGAACGGCACGGCGCTTCTCCGCGGGCACGAGGTCGGCGTCACGGATCGCCGCGCCCCGACCGCCGTAGTCGAGGTGGTAGAAGCAAAAGCGGTCGAGTCCGACATCGTAGAGGAGATCGACCACGTCCTCCAGGTCCGGCGCGGTGCGCTCGGTGATGGTGTAGCGCAGCCCGGTTTTCAGGCCGGCGTCGAGACAGGCCTCGATACCGCGGACTGCGGCGTCGAACGCGCCCTCTTGCCCGCGGAAAGCGTCGTTGCGCTCGCGGAGGCCGTCGACGGAGACGCCGGCGTACGCCAGACCGGCGTCGCGGAGTTCGGCGGCTTTCTCGGGAGTGATGAGGGTGCCGTTGGTCGAGAGGACGGGTCGGATTCCGAGGTCGGCGGCGTACGCGACTAACTCGACCAGGTCCTCTCGTACGAGGGGTTCGCCGCCGGAGAAGAGGACGACCGGAACGCCGTAGTCGGCGAGGTCGTCTAACAGGCGCTTCCCCTCGTCCGTCGAGAGTTCACCGGGGGCGCGCTCCTCAGTTGCCGCGGCGTAGCAGTGCTCGCAGTAGAGGTTACACTGCTTCGTCAGGTTCCAGACGACGACTGGCTTTTGCTGCTTTCGCTCGCGGATCTGGTCGGCATCGGAGTCGGCGGCCGCGTCGTAGCGCAGGCCGTCGCCCTCGGCGTCGAGGTCACAGAGGAGTTTGCTCACGGAGATCATAGTTCGTGTGTCCGGCCCTCCTCGCCGTTCGGATGCGGGGCAGGTGTCGCGTCGTCGTCGAGGTCGTGCGTGGAGAACCGGTGTGTCTCCTCGGCGGGGCAGATCCACACGTCCTCGGCGAACCAGGCGAACAGCCGCGTCGCCTGTTCGTGAGCCACCTCGGGCGAGGGGGCGCTAACGCTGCCGACGTGTCGCATGGGATCAGTATCGTCCTTGCGGACGAACACCTCCCACTCGCGCTGGTCGCCGCCGCGCGGGGAGTCACCGACGTTCGACCGACGTGTTTTCTCGACCATGTGCTGTCGTTCGCCGAAGCGCACAAAACACCTCTCGGGCGTTCCCGGGCGGTGAGAACGCGGTCAAACGTGTTCGGGGTAGCATCGCCTTCACCGCGGGTCGAACTCGCCCCGGCGAAGGCCCTCGCGGACGAGTTGGTGGTCGGCGTCGCTCGGCGGCGGCGCGGTCACGAGCGTCGCTTCCAGCCGTTCGCCCTCGGCCCGGACGCCGCGAGCCTCGCCTGCGGGGACGGCGACCACGTCGCCCTCGCTCACGTCGTGTTCGCGTTCGCCGTCTTTGATCGTCCCGCGCCCGGTGCGGACCGTGATGACGACGTCGCTGTCCGGCGCGTGGACGGGGATGAACTGCCCCGGTTCGAAGAAGCCGAGGACCGCTTTCGCGCGCTCGCTCCGAAATATCTCCCTCGCGGTGAACTGGTCCTCGTCGTACGTCCGTTCGGCGTCGAAGTCGGTCGCGACCATGATCGGAGCGTCGCCCGGCGGCCGATTGACGGTTCCCGCGAACACGTTCGGCGGCCGCGGTTCGACGGGTGCGAGACGAATCTGGTCGGGGGTGCAGTTATACCGCCGGGACACAGTACGAAAGACATGGATCTGCTGGCGAATCTGACACTCGTGTTCGTCGCCGGCCTCGTCACCGCTCTCGCGACCGGTCTCGGGGCGGTACCGTTTTTCCTGGTCGACGACGTGAGCGACCGCTGGAACGTCGCTCTCTGGGGGCTTGCATCGGGAATCATGGTGTCGGCGTCGGTGTTCGGCCTGATCTTCGAGGGCCTCGCCGAGGGGACGATGAGAGACGTCGCTCCCGGACTCCTCGCCGGGGTCGTCCTCGTCGTGGCTGCCCACCGCGTCATCAGCGGGATGGAGGTCGACCCGCACGAGTACGAGGAGGCCGACTTCAGGAAACTCGTGTTGATACTCGGCGTACTCACGGTCCATAGCTTCCCGGAAGGCGTCGCCGTCGGCGTCTCCTTTGCGGATCTGAACGTCGGGCAGGGGCCGGCCGTGCTCGGGTTCACCGTCCCGGTTCTCGCTATCTTCATGACCGTTGCTATCTCCATCCACAACGTCCCCGAGGGCGTCGCTGTCTCTATCCCGCTTCGCGGCCTCGGCGTGAGCGAGTGGAAGATGGTCTGGTGGGCCGTCTTCTCGAGTCTCCCCCAACCGATCGGCGCGGTGTTAGCCTTCGCGTTCGTCAGGGTCGCGCGGGAGTTTCTCCCGTTCGGGTTCGGCTTCGCCGCCGGAGCGATGATCTATCTCGTCGTCACCGAGTTCATTCCGGAGGCGCTTTCTATCGGGGCGTCGCTCCCCGACGGAGGCCGACCGGAGTTGATCGGCGGTCTGTTAGCAGGGGTCACTCTCATGCTACCGCTCGCGTTCGTGTAGCCGTCGACACGAAAGCGGTACCTACGGTCCGTCTCACCCGCTGAGATACCGGTCTCTCAGCGGTCTGTCACAGGAGAAAAAACGACGCGGCGTCAGCCGAGCAGGTGTCGTAGTTTCGGGTACCGCTCGACCAGGTCCAGGTCTTCGAGGCGGGCGTCGAGGCCCGCGATACGGCCCGCGCCGACCGCCCCGAGACCGAACAGGAGCAGGGCGTACACGACGTGGTCGTCGATCACGATTCCGTTCTCCAGCGGCAGGCTGGCCGCCCAGTAGAACGCCATCATCACCGCGCCCCAGAACGCCGCGAAACGGACGAATCCGCCGACGAGCAACGCCGCACCGATGAGCGTCAGCCCCCAGGCGTTGAGGGGGTCGATCAGCCACAGCCAGTCGGCCGCCAGCGTCGCCCAGAGCCCGCCGAAGGGGTTGCCCTCCGGCACGGCGTGAACGAGAAAGCCCTCGGCGGTCCACGCGGGGTCGAGGAGTTTGTCGACGCCCGCGTAGAAGAACGTCCAGCCCATCACCAATCGCAGGGTGAGCAGGGCGTACCCCACGGTGTTGCCCGAGTATTCTACGTCGCGCTCCCGACCGAGCAGGTCGGCTTCGAACCGGTTAGTTGCCATCGGTGGTCACCTCTACATGTGAAACACGTTCGGGGACGCACCTAAACAGGTCAGCAGGTTCTCATCGCGTGGGAACACGCGGAGGGAGTAATGAGCAGCGGCTACCAATCATCGAATACGCTCCTAATCATGGGCACTACACGGTTCCTCTCGGCGATACGCCGCCAGCATCCCAGTCCCGTCGAGGCCCGGTCACGCGCGCTTGTCCGTCGCGGCGGACTGATAGAGCCGGTCGCACGGGGGTTCGGTGTTCGACAGAGCCGGTTGTTTCCGCGGATCGAGGGCGGTGAAATCCGCTACCGAATCACGGCAGACCCTGTGGCCATGCACGGAAGTCCCAGCGCCCGAACAGGTTCGCCCCGGTTCTCGGCCTCTGAAAACCCGCTCGTCGTTTGAACAGGGGATAGGCCAGACGTGTGTCTGTATGCCAACCGAACGTACCGCAACCAGAGGTGATCCGCGGTGAGCCTCTCGCGGCGCGACTTCCTCGCGGCCGCCGGCGCGGGCGCGGTCGGTGCTCTCGTCGGAGCGTCCTGGAACGCGACCGAAGCGGTCGACACCGTGACCCAGGTGGACAACCCCCTCAAGTCGTACCCCAACCGGGAGTGGGAGCAGGTCTACCACGACATCTACGCATACGACAGCGTGGACTGGACCGTCTGTCATCCCAACTGCACGCAGTCGTGTGCGCTGAACTTCTACATGAAAAACGGGGTGCCGATCCGGGCCGAGCAGATCTACCACGAGGAGGAGGGTAGCCCCGGTCCGGGCGGCCCCGGCGGGTACGAGAACGCGGGCGTCACCCGCCACTGGAACCCCCGCGGGTGCATGAAGGGGCTGACGCTCCACCGGCGGACGTTCGAGCCCAGTCGGATCAAGTACCCTATGGTCCGCAAGGGCTGGGATCCCGACGACCCCAACCCGGAGGGGCGTGGCGAGGACGAGTTCGAGCGAGTCTCGTGGGACGAGGCGATAGACCTCATCGCCGAGAAGATGGCGAGTCTCGAGGACGAAAAGCGGTTCCACATTTTCAACGCCATCAAGTCCGACGGGCTGATCACGCGCCACGGTGCCGGCCGACGGCTGGCCTCTATCTTCGGCGGCTGCGAGTGGACGGAGTACGACTGGTACGCCGACCTGCCGCCAGGCCACGTCATCACGACCGGGTATCAGACGAGCGACTCCGATGCGTCAGCATGGCGAGCCGCCGATTACACCATTATTCAGGGGAAGAACCTGATCCACAACAAACTCGCGGACAACCACTTCCTCCAGGAGACCCGCGAGCGCGGCGGGAAGATGGTCGGCGTCTACCCGGACTACTCGCCGACGGTTCAGAAGTGCGACCGGTGGCTGCCCGTCCGGCCGGGCAGTGACCCGGCGTTCGCGCTGGGCGTCGCCCACGTCATCATCGACGAGGAACTGTACGACGCCGAGTTCATGCGGAAGTTCACTACCCTGCCGCTTTTGATCCGGCAGGACGACGGGAAGTACCTCCGCGCCCACGAGGTGTTCTCGGACAACGAGCCCCCCGCCGAGGACAGCGAGGAACGCCACGAGGAAAACGACTGGGGCGACTTCGTCGCCCTCGACGAGAACGGCGACCCAGTCCCCATCACCCGAGAGGAGGTCGGCGACGAGACACCCGTCACACCCCAACTCGAGGCCGATACGGAGATCAGGCTGGCAGACGGCGAGTCGGTCGGCGTCCACACGGACTTCACCCGGCAGAAGGCGAACATCATGGCGAACTACGATCCGGAGACGGTCGAGGATATCACGACGATCCCGGCCGACGCGCTCCGGACGACAGCCCGGGAGTTCGCCGACGCCGACAAGGGACAGTGGTTCACCGGCGAAGGGATCAACCACTGGTTCCACTCGAACGACTCGCTCCAGCGGACGATCTTCTTCGTCCAGTCGATGCTCGGCAACATCGGCGAGCGGGGGGCCGGCTACTACAACTACTCCGGCCAGTACAAGATCGAGATGCTCGACGGCTACCCGTCGTACGTCAACCCTGACGGCAACTCGGCCCACGGGATGTATCCCGGCTACGCGTTCGCGTTCTTCGGCGGCGAGAAACTCGACGCCCACGAGATCCGCGGGGACTTCGACCGCGAACTCGACCTCGTGCCACAGGGTGACGCCGAGGAACCGGTGATGCCGACGAACGCGGAGTCGTACACGATGTCGAAGCCGACGATCCTGTGGACGATGAACTGCAACCTCCTGAACCAGACCAAACATCAGGAACACGTCATCGAGAACTTCGTCAAACATCCCGACACGAGCAACGAACTCTCGATCGTCTCGGACATGCACATGACGTACTCCGCGCGCCACGCGGACATCGTGCTCCCGGTTCCCTCCTGGCTCGAGTGTGACTATCCCGATATTACGGTCGGCCCGGAGAACCCGTTCATCCACATGGACCACGGGGTCATGGACTCGCTGTACGACACGAAACAGGACGGCGAGGCCGTTGCACTCGTTGCCGAGAAGTTAGACGAGAAGATCCCGCCGGAGGAGCGCAACGTCGACTCCTACCGGGCGTACTTCGACAAGTTCCTCGACGACGACAAGGACGTCCGCGACTACATCCAGCAGACGCTGGATGCGGGGATGACGACCCGCGACATCGACGTCGAAGACATCGAGGACGGCCCAGAACGTCTCCAACTGAAGACGTATCCGCGGATCCCGTTCTACTCGCAGATCCACGAGGACCGCCCGTTCTACACGAAGACCGGGCGGATGGAGTTCCACAAGGAGGAAGACCGGTTCCTCGAACTCGACCGGGCCGACCTCGACCACATCGAGAGTCCCGAGGGAACCCCTTACGGGGTGAACCAGAAGTGGGACGAGGCGAAAGACGAGGAGAACCCGCTGTACCACGACGAGGAGTACCAGTTCTACTACAACACGCCCCACCCGAAGTACCGGACCCACTCCTCGTGGGGGATGACCGACTGGAACCTGATCTGGTCGGCGCGGGACTTCGGGTCGACCAGCGGCGATCCGGACGGAACCGAGCGACTAGTCGACGACTTCTCGTTCCCCACGGGCGAGGGCGACACGGAGGACGCGCCGCCGCTCGGCGAGGCGTTCGTCGAGATGCACCCCGAAGACGCCGCGGACATCGACGTCGAGAACGGCGACTACGTCCGTATCAGCGGGAAGCGCGGGGACCTCGTCGTTCGCGCGATGGTGAGCGAGCGCCAACGGCCCCGGTCGGCCGGCGACATGGGCCAGCTAACCATCTGGCACGGCTGGTGGCCGCAGCACTTCCCCGACGACGAGGAGGACGAGGACGGAGTCAAGGGGTACAACGTCACGACGAACATCTGGCTCGACCCCGCACAGGAGACCGACGACCTCGTTCACAAGTCGGTCTTCGGCGACCCGAACATCTCCGAGGAGGTCGAGGACGACATCGCCTGGCACGGGGCCGAACTGGAACACGGGTACGAAGAGACCGTGTGGGCACCGACCGGGACTAACCGCGACGACCTCGTGGAAGTCGAGAAGTACGAGGAGGCGGACTGGTGGCCCGGCGACGCGCGCCGCGACGATCTCGTCCAGAACTACATCGACGGAACGCTGCAGGGAGGTGACAGCTGATGCCCGAAACCTACAACCCCCAACTCGGCCGCGAGCACAGCTACCCCTACGAACACCGCGACGAGGAGCGCGACTGGCACTGGGGGATGATCATCAACACGAACCGGTGCATCAACTGCAACACCTGCTCGTTCGCCTGCAAGTCCACGTGGACCAGCGGACGCGGCGAGGAGTACATGTGGTGGATGAACGTCGAGACGGAGCCCTACGGCGGCTATCCGATGGGCTGGGACATGCGTCTGCTCGACGACCTCGACGGAGACGAGACGATCTTCGACGCCGCTGACCAGACTGAGCAGGTCAAGGGGTACGTCGCCCAGAAGGAGGAGTGGGAGTACCCCGCGCTCGGCGACGACCAGGTTCACGGCGAGTATCCGACGGGCGATGTCGTCGAGAGCGACCCCGAGAACGAGCAGTACCACGACATGTGGCAGTTCTACCTGCCCAGGCTCTGTAACCACTGTAAGAACCCGGCCTGCCTGGCGGCGTGCCCGCGGAAGGCCATCTACAAGCGCGAGGAAGACGGCATCGTCCTGCTCGACCAGGAGCGCTGTCGCGGCTACCGGAAGTGCGTGAAGGGGTGTCCGTATCACAAGCCGATGTACAATCCGGAGACGGGCGTGTCGGAGAAGCCGGTCGGCTGCTTCCCGCGCATCGAGGAGGGCAACGTCCCGCGCTGTGTCTCCTCCTGCATCGGGAAGACGCGCCTGCACGGCAACATCAATCGCGGGCCGGACGCGGGACACCCCAACGGCGTGAAGTCGGCGGCGGACGGCCGGAGTCCGACGAATTACCTCGCCAAGAGCGACGAGAAGGTCGCGCTGCCGCTGTACCCGCAGTTCGGCACCCGCCCGCAGGTGTTCTACATGCCGCCGTACCACGTGCCGCCGGAGTTCCTCACCCAGATGTTCACCCCGAACACGGACCAGAAGCGCAACGACTGGCCCGGAAGCACCTACGAGGAGTCGGTGAAGATCGTTCAGGAGCGCGTCCGCGACCCCAGTCACCACGTCCTCGGGATACTCCAGTTGTTCGGCGCGACGACCCGTCTCATCGAGACGTACACCGTGAAAGAACACCGCGTGAAGGGATGGGACCGCAAGGGGAACCAGGTCGTCGACATCCCGTTCGAGGAGGAACTCGAGGTCCGCGAGGGCGAGATGTGGACCAACCAGCCCTAAAGCCATGCACCGAAACACCGACCCAGAGTACCACGCCGCGCGGGCGACGCTTTACTGCGCCGCCGCCGCGGCGTTTACCTATCCGGACGAGCGTACCGTGAGCGAACTGACCGATTCGGAGGCCCGAGAGGGGATCGAACGCGCCGCCGAACGACTCACCGTATCCGAGGAGGCGAGCGCGCTACTCGCCGGCATCGCGCAGACGCCGCTCGACGAGTTGCAGTCGGCGTACAACGACCTGTTCGGCGTCCCGGCCGACGAGGGAACGTACGCGGTGATACCGTACGAGGCCCACTACACGACCCGGGACGAACTCAGCATCGAACAGCGGCGGATCGCTACCGTCGTCGGGCTGATGGAGGAGTTCGGCGTCGAGCCGAGCGACGACTTCGCGGAGCGCCAGGACCACGTCGCGGCCGAACTCGAACTGGCGCAGGTGCTCGCCGGCCAGCGGGCCGTCGCCCTCGACGGCGGCAACGCCACCGCTGCCGACCGCATCGCACAGGCGGAGGCGACCGTGCTCGCGGACCACCTCGTCGAGTTCGTGCCGGCGTTGGCGTACGACCTGCGCCGGGCTACCGACGACACGGCGTACGTCGCCGCGGCGGATCTGGTCGAGGAGTTGGTGACCTACGACAACGGGAAACACCCGGAACAAGAGGAGCCCGCAGTCGGGGGTGAAGCACCGTGAAACGCCGCCTCCGCTCGCTCGTAGGCGTTTCGGTCGACCGCCGCGCCGCCCGGCGCGCGACGAAGTTGGCAGTCGTCGTCATGTGTCTGGTGATGGTCGCTCAGGTGGCGCTGGTCAGCGTCGTCACGGCGGGCACACAGCCCGTCGAGTCGGTCGAGCAGGTTCCCGCCGCGCCTGACGCGGCGAAGTGGGAGGACGCGCCGACCCGCGACGTGTCGCTGTCGCAACAGCAGATGGCGCTCCCCTACGGCGGGGGAAGCGTCGACGAGATGACGGTCCAGACCGTCACGAACGACACGCACGTCGCCTTCCGTCTGGAGTGGGAGGACCCGACGAGCGACATGAACATCAGCGAACCCGGGGCCTACAGCGACGGGGTCGCGGTGATGATGCGCGGCGGTAGCAAACCGCCGATCACGATGGGTGCGAACGGCGACCCAGTCAACATCTGGTACTGGCGGGCCGCGTGGCAGAACTCCGGCGACGAAGGCGGCGGGGACATGTACAGTTACCCCCACCCAGACGACGAGACTCGACCCGGAACGGCCGCCGGGAATCCGATGTCGCAGTCCGACTACGAGCAGAACGCCCAGAACTATTACGCGAAGGGGTACGGCTCGCTGACCCACGCGCCGACACAGGACGTCTCGGCGAACGCCGAGCGCACGGACGACGGCTGGGAAGTCGTCTTCGTCCGCGAACGCGGCGCTGACGGCGAGTTCGACGCCGCCTTCGAGGAGAGCGACCAGATGTATCTCGCGTTCGCCGTCTGGAACGGGAGCGCGGACGAGGTGAACGGACAGAAGTCGATCACGCTCCAGTACTCCGTCCTCGACACCGAGAACAACGAACTGAGCGCCGCGGAGAACGGCGGCGACGGTGGCGCGACCGAGGTCGCCGAGGAGACCGGCGAGTCGGTGATGTGGCTGGCGCGGTCGGCGACGAACTGGATCACCGCGCTCGTCCTGGCGACGGTCGCCGCGTGGCTAGTCAGTTACTGGAGGCTCAGACGATGACCGAGTACGCGAACCGCAGCGCCCGCGGCCGGGCGGTCACGGAAGACGAGGCCGAACTGTGCGACCAACTCGACGCCCAAGGGGAGCGCGACCGCGAACGCGCCGCCCTGGGGCTCGTCGATATCGCCGATAGCGCCGGTCTGGAACCCGAGACGACCGTTCGACTGGCCGAGCGGGCGACCGGAGACGAATCGGAGGAAGTCCGTCAGTTCGCCGTCGAAGCGCTCGGCCACGCGGCAAGCGCGGGATCGGAGGCAGACGGAACTGCCGAGGCAGCGATTCGGACGGCACTGGACGACGGGCACGAGTGGGTGCGAGCCGAAGCCGTCGTCGCACAGTCACGGGCCGCGCCGGGCGACGAAGAGACGCTCCGCGCGGCGCTTTCCGACGAGAGCGGGTGGGTGCGGCGCAACGCCGTCGTGGCGCTCGCGAAGACGGGAGCGGCGTCCCAAGAACTGCTCGTCGAGCGGATCAAGTCGGACCCGCATCAGGGCGTTCGGGAGTACGCCGCCGACTTCCTGCGGGAGTACGCCGACGACACGGGCGAAGCCGTGCGAATTCTCGCCGCCGTGCTGGCCCGCGACCCGGAGGCGTTCGTCCGGGCGAAGGCGGCGAGCAGCCTCGGCGACCTCGGCACGGACCGCGCGGAGGAGGCGCTGGAGCGTCACGGCCTGAACGACCGGAGCGACGACGTACGGCGGTCGGCCAAGCGGGCGCTCGCGACGGCCCGCGGCGTGGACCCCGAGCAGATAGACGCCGACCTGGACGGTCCGGCCGCCCCCGGCGGCGGCCCGGGGTCGAAACGTGACCGCGGCCGGCAAGGCCCCGGCGGCGGTCCGGCCGACGTGAACGACGGCCTGACTCAAGGACAGCGTGACCGACGATGACTGACACCTACGACCTCGACACTTCGACGGACGAAACGCACCGTGACCACGAACACGGCGACGCCGCCGAAAGCGACCGTAGCGATGAAACCGCGAGCCTCGACGAGTCGCTCGGCGTCACCGTTCCGGAGGACTACGTCGGCGCGTTCGTCGCGGAGGCGTTCGAGGACGTCGAACGCTCGACCGAGTGGGCCGACGCCGTCGACGCCGTCGTGGCGGACGGGGCCCGCGACGAGTGGGAGGCGCTCGCCCCCCGGGAACAGGTCGTCGAGATGTTGCGGATGGCAGACGAGTTCGACCGGAAGGCCGTCGAACGGTTCGACGGTATCCCCCTCGACCGCGGCAGTCCGACCGACGAGATGCGCGAGCGGTTCGAGGAGGGGAAACGTCTGCGTCGGAACGCCGACGTGCTCCGGGACGGCATCGCCGCGGCGTACGCCGACGGGTACGTGAGCGACGACGACCTCGTCGAGGCAGTCGAGTCGTTCGGCTTCGACACCGACCGGGTCGGCGCCCGCGAGGACGCGCTCGACACCGTCGCCAATGCGTACGACATGGATTTCCGCCCGTACGGAGGAACCCTGATGACCGAGCGTGAATCGGACGAGGACGCGGAAGAGTTCGAGGCGTGGTAGCATGGCCGAAGAGAACGTAACGCCGGACAGAGGCGACCGAGTCCGCGATGCGCTGACCGCCGTCGAGGACCCAGACCTTGGGACGGACGCGGTCGCATCGGGTCTGGTGACCGACGTGAACGTGCGCGACGGCGCGGTGACGATCGGCGTCGACCTCGCCGGGTTCGACGAGGCGACCGCGGAGGACGTGACCGAAGCGCTCCGTCGCGAGGCCCTTTCCACGCCGGGGGTCGAACGGGCGACCATCGAGGGCGAGACGCCCGACGCAGACGGTGACGGCCGAGTCGACCGTCCGGACGACATCGACGCGGTGATCGCCGTCGCGAGCGCGAAAGGCGGCGTCGGAAAAACCACCGTCTCGACACAACTCGCCCGGGCGCTGGCGGCGGACCCCGACCGCGACGTCGGTCTGTTCGACGCCGACCTGTACGGTCCGAACGTGCCCGAACTGCTCGACGTGGCGGGGCCGGTGTCGGCCAACGACGAGGGGGACGCCGAACCGATAGACGTTGGCGGACTAACCGCGATGAGCGTCGGCCTCATCGCCAACGACGCGCCGATAGCGTGGCGGGGCGCGATGGCCCACGAAGCCGTGACGGAACTGTTCGAGGACACGGCGTGGGGCGACCTCGATGTCCTCGTGGTCGACCTTCCGCCGGGCACCGGCGACATCGTCCTGACGGTGTTGCAGACGCTCCCCGTCGACGGCGCGTTGCTGGTCACCACTCCGTATCCCACGAGCGTGTCGGACACGGGCCGGAGCGCCACTCTGTTCAAGGAAAACGGCGTTCCGGTGCTCGGAACCATCGTCAACATGGCCGGGTTCACCTGCGACTGCGGACGCGAACACGACCTGTTCCCGGCCGCGGACGTCGAGGGGGAACTGGACCTGCCGGTACTTTGCGAACTCCCGTTCGATGACGACGTGCGGGATATGGACGGCGACGTACCGGACGCCGTGGCGACGCTCGGCGACGAAGTACTCGAACGCCTCGACGACCGGGCGGAGTTCGCTGTTCCGGACCACGCGCTCGACATTCGCGGGCTCCCCCCGTCCATTCGGCACGAGCAGGCGATCGAGGAGTTCCGGGCGCTTGACCCGGGCGAGACGTTCTACCTCGTCAACGACCACGATCCGTCGCCGCTGGCCTCGATGCTCGCAGAGGCGGTGGGCCACGACGGCCCCCTCGAAGACGCGTTCGACCGGTGCGACGTGCGGCGTGCGGCCCCCGACGAGTGGGTCATAGCCGTCTCGCGGCCCGCCGGGAGCGCCTGATCCGTCGACGGCGGCGGTCGCACTTCCCGTCGGGCTTTCTGTTTCAGCTATGTCGCGGTAGCATCCCCGCGAAGCGTTCAGCGACTCACGACAGCCAGTATCAACAGCAGAAGATGAACGGGTAGATCAGGGCCACGCGGTCGCCGTCGTCGAGTTCCGTGTCGAACCCGTCGAGATGCTCGTTGAACTTGCCGTTAACGGCGACCCGAGCGTAGGTTCGCGTCTGTTCGCCCTCCGGGTTCTTCTCCCAGGTTCCTGGCAGTTCCTCGGGCGGGTCGGCCCACCCGTCCGTCGACGCCTCCTCTTCCGTCTCCGCGACGAGCATCTCCTCGACGTCGTACGACTCGAAGAAGTCGTCGAGGAACTCTCCCAGCGTGTCCCCCTCGAACGCGTACGAGAACTCCGGTTCGCCGACCGCCGTGCGGACGTGGCCGGTGCATTTCACCGTGACCGTCGTCCGTGCCGTCTCGGTCGACTGCGTGGCCGTGGTCATGTCGGAGAGTTCGGGCGGCTCCCCTCTGGTTCCCAGTGCGAACACGTTCGGGAGTACGGGCAGGGCGCGCGACGCCGAACGAACCACCATGAGCGTCGTTCCCGGCAACGTCGAAACCGATACCCAGCCGCCGATGTCGGTGCCGCTCCGCCACTTCGTCGTCGCACTCGGGTTTCTCGTCGCCGCGGTCGTGGCGAGCGAGTTCACGGGCGAACCGTCGGAACCTCTCGCTCACGTCCATCTCCTGCTCGCCGGGTGGGTCTGTATCACGATCATGGGCGCGATGACGCAGTTCGTCCCGGTGTGGTCCGGAACCGAACTGCACTCGCGTCGCCTGGCGACGGCCCAGTTGTGGCTCGTCACGGCCGGGCTGGCGGGGTTCGCCGGTAGTCTGCTGACGGACAGGTACGACCTTCTGCCGTACGCAGGGGGGTTCATGCTCACCGGCTTCTGGACGTTCGTCTACAACGTCGGCCGTACGCTGGCGACGGCGCGACCGCTTGACGTGACCGAGCGCCACTTCGCGCTGGCGCTGGCGTACTTCCTCGTCCTGACGGTTCTCGGGCTGTCGCTGGCTGTCGGATTCACCCGCCCCCTGTTCTACGACAGCCCGGTCGCGCGGGGCGACGTCGTCGCGACCCACGCGACGCTCGCCGTCTTCGGCGCGGTTCTGACGACGGTGTTCGGCGCGCTCTACCAGCTCGCGACGATGTTCACCCAGACGGAACTCCACGGGATTGACAGCTCTCTTCGGACTGTCGAGGAGGTCGGCTATCCGGTCGGCGTCGTCGCGCTCGCAGTGGGGCGACTGTTCGGGAACGTCTCACTGGCGCGCGTCGGCGGCGTGCTCGTCGTCGGAAGCGTCCTCTGCGTCGCCGTTATCCTCGCCCGGAAACTGACCGAAACGAGCGTCGAGTGGACGCCGATGCTCTCACGCTACGCCGTCGCCGCAGGCGCGATGGCGGTCTGGGCGATCCTGACGCTTCCCGCATGGGTCGCCGACCCGCTCGCCCGCGACGCGACGTTCGGCGCGCCCGGAGCGAGAACACTCCTGTTGTTCGGCGTCGTCGGGTTCGTCGTGTTCGGCACCCTGTACCACGTCGTTCCCTTCATCGTGTGGGTCCACAGGTACAGCGACCGCCTCGGCTTCGAACCGGTCCCGATGATCGACGACCTCTACGACGACCGGATCGCCGCGGCCGACTTCGTCGCCCTCGTCGTCGGCATCGGCGTGCTGGCGGCGGCGGACCTGCTCGAGGCGGCGGACGCACAGTCGGTTCCCCGGTTCGGCGTCGACGCCGCCGGCGCGTTCGTTCTGGTCGGCAGTCTCGCGTTCGCGACCAACCTCCTGCTCGTACTGCGGCGTCACGGCCCGCAGTCGCTCCCCGCGGTTCTCGTCGGAGGGCGCGTCGGCAACGGCGATGCCGCCGGCGACGACGGGGGAGACGCAGGCGATACCCTCTCGTCCGGCGGCGAGCCGTGACCGGCGCCCGCTCTCGGCAGCAGAGACTGATACTGTCGGCTGTACTCCCTTGCAGAATATCGGACCCCCCGGAGGTCCGAGTATCGTACCGAAGGTACAGCCGACAGTATGACCAACTGGCGAACTGTGGCCGACCACAGGCGAACGGGTGCCGAACTAGTTCGGGTGAACGCGGAGGCACCCGGCGGACGTTTTTTCGAACGATGCCAGAACAGACAGCAGTCGACGAACTCGAAGAAGCCCCCCACGCCGAGGTGTTCGAGGAGCGGAGTCCGCGGACGGTCCGCCTGCAACTGGACGCCGGCGAAGCTGTGCCCCCACATCAACACCCCGGACACGACATCGTGCTGTACGGGATCGAGGGGTCGATCGATCTCCGACTGGACGACGACAGCTACGGCGTAGACCCCGGCGACGCCGTCAGGTTCAGCGGCGAGCGCGAGATATCGCCGAAGGCCGTCGACGACGCGACGGCGCTGGTCGTGTTCGCGCCGTCGGAGTGAGCCGTTCGGAACTGACGGCGAACGTCGGATAACGTATCGCACGGCCGCCGAGCGATCCCGGCGACCTTTTTCGGGCGAACGTGTTCGTCCCGTTCTCGCGCCCTGGGAACAGTGAAACCGTTTGATAGTGGTTAGGCGACTATCTCCACCTGTAAGGGAGGAAAAAGGACAATGCTCGAAACTTCGCGGCGACGCGTGCTCCAGGCAGTCGGGATCGGCGGTGCGACCGCCGTCGCCGGCTGTGCGAACGCCCCCACTGCCCAGGAGCGCACGGAACAGCGCGACCGAATGGAACAGGCGGAGACGCCGACCGTCGAACGGGTCGCCGCGGATCCCACTGACATCCCGGAACCCATCGAGCGGGACGAACCCGCCGAGGTCGACGTCGAACTCGTCCCCAGAGAGGTGACCGCCGAGGTCGAGGACGGTGTCACCTTCGACTACATGACCTACAACGGTCAGGTGCCCGGACCGTTCATCCGAGTCCGGCGGGGCGACACGGTGAACGTGACGTTCCGCAACCCCGAGGAGAACACGATGCCGCACAACGTCGACTTCCACGCCGTGGCCGGCCCCGGCGGCGGCGCGGAGGCGACGATGACTATGCCCGGCGAGACGGAGCACCTGCGGTTCAAGGCGACGTACCCCGGTGCGTACATCTACCACTGCGCCGTGGCGAACCTGGACATGCACATCAGCGCGGGCATGTTCGGCATCATCCTGGTCGAACCCGAGGACGGCATGCCGGACGTCGACGAGGAGGTGTATCTCGGACAGCACGAGATCTACACGGACACGGACGCCGGCGAGGAGGGTCACCACGGGTTCGACATGCAGGCGATGGCCGACGAGGACCCCACCTACGTGGTGATGAACGGCGAGGCGTACGCCACGACGCCCAACAGGTACGGTCCGGCGGCGACCGTCGACACCGGCGACACCGTCCGGACGTACTTCGTCACCGGCGGCCCGAACCTCACCAGCAGCTACCACCCCATCGGCAACGTGTGGGAGAAGCTCTACCCGGAGGGGTCGCTGAGCACTGACCCGCAGACCCACATCCAGACCAAGCCGGTCGCCCCCGGGAGCACGACCATCGCGACGATGGGCTTCCAGGTCCCCGGCGATTACAAGCTGGTCGACCACGCGCTGAGCCGGGTGGCGCGCCGCGGCTGCATGAGCGTCGTCCGCGCCGAGGGAGAGGAGAACCTCGACGTGTTCGACCCCGACCCGAACTGAGCGGCCATCCCTCGCTGTTGTTTTTGGCTTTCGATACGTCTCATAGCTCGTTGTAACTGTGTGCAGGTGTTCGCCGACCCCGCGTCGACGGACTCCCGGACTGACTAAACAGCCCCTATCACGGCGTTGGAACCGCCCGAAAGCGCGGCGTCAGAACGGAGACGTGGGTCCGCTGCTCGGTTCGTCTCCCGTCGATCCCCCGCTCGGTTGGCGCGTCGGCGAATCGGCGGCCTCGCCGACCGAATCGGTCTCCAGATACGTCGCTTCGAGGTCGCGCATGTCCTCGTTTATCTCCTCGCTGTTGTGATGCATCCCATCGACCCGCACCCGGACGAGGTCGTAGTCGTGTCGCTCCGACAGCCCGTTCCACGCGCGGAACGACCCCCGGGCGAGCGTGTCACTCTGGGGGCAGAACTCCGTCGTCGGCGTGAATTCGGCACGGAGAACGGTGCTGTCGGCTCCGTTCGAGTCAGACCCCAGCGCGCTTTGCTCTACGGCGTACCGGTACCCCGCACCGGGATGCCGGCGGTCGAGATTCAGTCTCGCGAGGTTGTAGCCGAACGTCATGTCGTAGACGCCGCGCTCCTCGAAGAGGTCGCGCGTCAGTTCATGGAACTCGAGGTGCGCGTCGTCGGCGAGAACGTCGTGGCCGTCGAGGAACGACCCCGGTTCCGGGAGGGACTCAGGAACGTACTCGTCGTATTCGTCGAACGTCTCGTCGTCCGCCTCGTCGGTCGAGAACGGCGAGGGGATTCCGGTCATACCGAACGTCGGTCCGCAGCGTCTCTTGGCGTTCCCCCGAACCTGTTCGGTAGCGCCCGGAGACCGATCGGTCGTTCTTACTCGGCACGACAGCCGCGGAACGTTCGCCGGCGAGGACGGTCGGTCTGACGGGCGCGGTCACGGGTCCGTTCGCCGTTCCACGACGCTGGTGTCGCTGTCCGGTTCGGAGCGAGCGTACAGCGAGTAAGCCAGAACGACGTAACCGAGAGCGCTGAACGTACTCTGGACGGCGACGCCGGTTCTCAGCGACATGCCTACCAGACGGTGGAGTGCGCCCGCAATCAGTGCGCCGACAGTGACGAGACCGAGACCAAACGCGAGCGCCCGCAACGCCGGCGATCCCGTCCGTTTGGAGGCTCGGTAGGCAAGCGACGTGACGAGACCGCCACACAGTAACGTCGCCGTTTTGCTCGCGACGATCAACAGTTCCTGAGGCCGCATAGATAGATATTGCGCGACACAGCGTCGTAAGTAGCGGTGTGCGTTATCAGTCCGTGAGAACGGGAGCGACGTTCAAGGAGTGTACTACCGATTCAGTACCATGGAGACCGTTTCCGTTACGCGAACGACTGACGGGTCCGCGGCAGCGGTGACTGAACGATTCGACGACAGAAAGGAGTTCATGGAAGCGGCGGGGTTCGACGAGGTGACGGTCGACGGCGACCGCATCCAGATCGCGAACAACGTCGGCCTCGCGACGATGGAACTCACGGTGGACGTAGTAGAGACGGACGCCGCGTTCGCCTACGAGCAGGTCGACGGGCTCTTCGAGGAGATGGTGACTCGCTACGAGATCACAGAGGCAAACGGGGAGACGACGATCGCCGCGACGACGGAGTTCGAAATCGCCGCGCCGTTCGTCGGGAAACTGCTCGACGCCACCGTGATCACGAGACAGCGACGGCGCGAACTGGTCGCACAGCTATCGTATCTTGACCCGAACGACAGCGCGGAAACGTAACCGCCCTCGATGTG
This sequence comes from Halostella pelagica, assembly GCF_004762015.1. NCBI lineage: Archaea > Methanobacteriati > Methanobacteriota > Halobacteria > Halobacteriales > Natronoarchaeaceae > Halostella > Halostella pelagica. Next base: position 144,508 of record NZ_SJES01000005.1, on the reverse strand, counting down.
CCCGCTCCCGGAAGCTTGGCCTACCAGTCCCAGACCGGGAACGGGTTTCGGGGGCGGCCCCGCGAGACACCGAGTGTCCGACTCCGCTACCGACGCCGCGACGGCAACCGCTTTGTCCCCGGCGCGTCTCCACCGAACCATGACGACTGTAGCGCTCCTGTCGGTTGCACCGGTCATCGAAGACAGCATGGCGAGCGAGGTCGCGAAGGCCGTCGAGGCCCTCGAAGGGTTCGACGTGACGTACGAGACGAATCCGATGGGGACAGTTATCGAGGCCGAGGCGGCGAGCGAGGTGTTCGCCGCCGCGGAGGCCGCCCACGAGGCGGTCGACGGCGACCGCGTCTCGACGTTCCTGAAGATAGACGACAAGCGCGAGAGAGACAGCAGCGCCGGGGCGAAAGTCGAGGCCGTCGAGGACGAACTCGGCCGAGACGCGCGAAGCGACCGAGAGTAGGCGTCGGGGTCACCGGGCCGGTCACGCCGCTCGCTGGGCCTCGATCTCGTCGAACAGTTCCGCGACTCGGCGCTCGATCTCGTCGCGTTGCTCGCGGGTCTCGTTGGCCTCCAGATCCCACTTCCGACTCTCTCCCGACCATCCCTCGGGTCGGAACTGGTCGACCGAACAGCCCATCGTCACGACGTAGTCGGCGTCCTCGATGTCACCAGGCGATATCTCTCGGGGAGCGCGGTCGCCGATGTCGATATCGACCTCTCGGAGCGCCGCGACGACCTCGTCGTGTACGCTTTCGGCCGGGTCGACGCCACCGGTGACGATCGCAGCGTTCACCCCTCGCTGGTCCCGTTCCCGTTCGGCCAGCGCGGCCGCCATCTGGCTCCGACCGGCGTTGCCGACACAGACGAATGCGAGCTTCATCGGGAGAACGTAGGAGGCGAAGCGCCAAGAACGTGGGTGCTCGTATCCGGTCGCGAGCGCTGCGCCGACTGACAAAGCCCTTGTGCCGGGCGCTCTTTCTCCGCATATGGACAGTCTCAACCGGATGGCCATCGAACTCGTCGACGAGGCCATCGACTTCGCCGAGGAACTCGGCATCGGGGCGTATGAACTCGACAACGATGCGACGGTGCTTGACTTCGGCGTCGACGTCGAAGGCGGCATCGAGGCGGGCCTCCTGCTCGGCGAGATACAGACCGCGGGTCTCGCGACGATCCAGACCCGGATGGACGACGTCGCGGGCGCACCGCTTCCCCACGTCGAACTCTCGACAGACCACCCCGGACTCGCGATGCTCGGCTCCCAGAAGGCCGGCTGGGAGGTAAGCGTCGGCGAGTTCGAGGGCCTCGGCAGCGGCCCCGCCCGCGCGCTCGTCGCCGAGGAGGACGAGTACCGTCAGATCGGCTATCACGACGCCTTCGAGTTCGCCGTCCTCGCGGTCGAGGCGGACGAGTATCCCGACGAGGCCGTCGCCGAACACGTCGCCGACCTCGCTGAGGTCGATCCGGGCGGCGTGTTCCTCGCCGTCTTTCCCACCGCGAGCGTCGCCGGAAGCGTCACGATGGCCGCCCGCGCCGCCGAACTCGCCGTCTTCCGCCTGACGGAGCTCGGATACGACCCCCTCGACATCGTCACCGCGACCGGGAGCGCGCCGGTCGCACCCGTCGCGGAGTCCGAGGAGGCCGCTATCGGACGGACGAACGACGCGCTGGCGTACGGCGGGCAGGTCCACGTCGTCGTCGAGGAGGAGTTCGACCGCTTCGACGAGGTGCCGTCGACCGCGACGGCGGAGTACGGCACGCCGTTCGAGCAGGTGTTCGAGGACCACGACTGGGAGTTCTACGACGTGCCCGAGAGCGTCTTCGCGCCGGCGCAGGTGACGATCGACGTGGTCGGCGGCGGGACGCACGTGCTCGGCGAGCGAAACGAGGACCTGCTGGCGGAGAGTTTCGACCTGTGAGGTGACCCATCCGTGAGATTCAAGGAGATCCCGGCCCCGCCGGAATCGCTCGATTTCCTCGCCGAGGCCCAGCGCGCGGTCCCGCTCGTCCCCGAACCCGAGAACGACTGCTGCGCCCGCCTGACGGACCGCACGTCGGTCAGCGAGCGCGAGACCGCCCGGACGTGGCTTACGTTCCTCCGGGCACTGGAACTCGTCGAGGAGACGGACCGTGGCTACGCCCGCGTTCGCGGGGATCCGGACCCCGACGAACTGGCGGGGGCGTTCCGCGAGCGCGTCTTCGGCGCGAGAGAGGTGCTGTCGCTGCTGGGGGACCACCCGCTGACCGTTGCGGAGGTGTTCGAGCAGTTCGAGCCGACGGTCCCGCAGTGGGAGCGCCACCGGAACCCGCAGACGTGGCGGTCGCAGTGGAAAACGCGGGTCGAGCGACTGCTGGAGTGGGCCGCGCTGTTCGGTCTGGCGGAGCGGACCGGTTCGGGGTACGAAGCCGCCTGATTTTTACCGGTTCGCTGCCACTCTCCGCGTAATGACTGCCGTCGACGCCGTCCTGTTCGACCTGGACGACACCCTTTGTGAGTACCGGCGTAGCGGCGAGGAGTTGCTCGCCGCCGCGTTCGACGACGTCGGTGTCGAACACTTCTTCGACGCGAGCGAGTATTACGCCCGCTACGAGGAGTTCCTGGAGGCGACCGACTCGATGGTCGACCTCCGTCGGGAGTGTTTCGCCGCTATCGCCGAGGAGTGCGACCGCGACCCCGCTCTCGGGCGCGCCGTCGCGGACGCCTACGCCGCCGAGCGCGACCACGGGAACGTCCGCCCGCTACCGGGCGCGGGCGATGCCGTCGAAGCGCTATCGGTGGACCATCGGCTCGCAGTTCTGACCAACGGCGCGCCGGAGATGCAGGGCGAAAAGCTGTCGCAACTTCCCTTCCGCGACGCTTTCGAGGCGGTCGTCCACGCGGGTTACGACGCGCCGCGGAAGCCGCAACCGGACCCGTACCACCACACGCTCGAACTGCTGGACGCGACGCCCGAACGGGCCGTCCACGTCGGCAACTCGCTAACGACGGACGTCCCCGGCGCACACGCCGCGGGCGTCCGGTCAGTGTGGCTTTCGGACGGCTCCGACCCCGACCCGGTGCCCGACTATCGTCTCGACTCGATGAGCGATCTGGCGACGCCCCCGTGGCAGGAGTAGTCCGCGGCCCTACCGCCAGTCGCCCAGAGAGACGCTCGCGGTCTCGGCTGTCGAGATCCAGGCGTCGTCCCGTGCCACGTCGGCGATAACGAGATGCGGGCGGCCCTCGATCTCGTCGATCGCCGCCATCACATCGCCGTTTTCGCCTCCGCGCCTCATGACCGACTCCATTTCTGAGGCCATGTTTGTGTTTCTTCTCTACTCCGGGATGAACGTTTTGATGTGTATTCTCCGACTGGACGAATGGCCATATATATTCGAATATAGTCATTGGATCCACCGTATTTATCTCCGCAGTCGTCTCCGGCTGTAGACCGGCGGTTCGGCGCGTCGTCGTCCGTGTCACCGGACGGGGGTCCCGTTCGCCGTCCGCTCGGCGCGCTCGACCATCCGCTCGATGCGGTCGTCCATCGGCGGGTGCGTGGCGAGCAGTCGCGCGAGCGCGTCTTCCTCCTCCTGGCCGTAGATGTACAGCGACGAGAGCGGACCGTGTCGCGGCCGCGAGGCGCGCTGGATGCGCGTCAGCGCCCGGGCCAGCGCGAGGGGGTCTCCCGTCACCGCGACGGCGCGGTCGTCGGCGGCGAGTTCGCGACGCCGGGAGTGCGCACGGAGTGTCAGCGTCAGGGCGAGCAGGAAAACGAGGACGAACTGCGCTACGCGGAGGTGGATCCGGACCAGGTGGCGGTCGAACGGGTCCGGACGGCGTCCCAGGAGCCACGCCGTCGCGCGCTGGACGCCGGCGACGACGAGTCCGGCCGGGAGGAGGAGAACGAAGAGGACGCCGCTGACAGTCTGGACGAGACTCGATCCGAGCGTCTGGAGGAGGGCGTCCCGCGTTTCGAGGTGGGCGAGTTCGTGGGCGAGGATCGCCTCCATCTCGTCGCCGTCGAGGATGCGGAACAGGTCGCGGTCGAGCACTACCACGCCCTCGCCCGCGCCGACCGCGAGTGCGTTCGGTGCCGGAAGCGCGGCGACGTAGATTGAGGGGTTCCCCGCATCCATCTCGGCGGAGAGGCGGTCGAGGCGGCGGTAGAGCCACGGCGCTCGCGAGCGCGGCAGTTCGACGGCACCCAGCCCCGAGACGATCCGCTTCGCCCCGGCGCGGTAGCTCGTGTAGCCGAACACCAGCGCCGACCCGACCATACCTCCGACGAGAACCCACGGGTCGGGTCGCACCGCGAACAGCCACGCGGCCGCCTCCACGACGACGAGACCGACCGCGAGGTAGACGCCGAGCAGGCCGAGACCGACGGTCGCCATCAGAATCCGCGCCACGAGCCGTCGCATACCTCGGGATACGAAAGGCGGCGAGAAAAACGACCCGGAGCGGGACAGTCCGGCGTCTCCGATTCGCCCGGCGGTACTCGACGGCGGCCGAATCGCCCCTGCGCGGTCCTGTCACGACGGCGACGCGGACGGGGTCGTCGCCGGACCCTCGGAGCCGTACCGCTCCGCCAGCCACCGCTCCCACGTCACCGTCCCGACGGCACGGTCCGGGCGCGTTCCGTCGCCGGCCCGGAACCCACCGGCGACGTTTCCGGGGACCGGCAGGCGGACGATCGGCCGCCGCAACCCCCTTGCGCTCCGGTAGGCCGACGCGATCTTGCCGAGGGTCAGCACTTCAGGGCCGCCGCAGGGGGCGACTCGGCCGCCGGGTTCCGTAGTCGCGTGCTCGACGACCGCGTCGGCGGCCTCGCCGACGTCGATCGGTTGCAGCCGAAACCGGGTCGGCAGCGGCCAGACGGGGAGACGCGACAACCCACCGAGGAGGCCGTCGATGAACGAATGGAACTGCGTCACCCGTAGGACCGTCCCGGGGACATCGCTTTCCTCGACGGCTCGCTCGGCCGCCAGTTTGTGCTCGTAGTACGATAGCGGTATCTCGTCGACGCCGACGATCGAGACGTACAGGACGTTCGCGACGCCGGCCTCGGCGGCCGCCGCCAGCAGCCGCTCAGTCCCCCGAACGTCGACCGCCTCGCTGTCACCCCGCGGCGCGGTGGCGGCGTGGACGACGACGTCGACGTCCGCGACTGCGGCGTCGACGCCGCTCCCGTCGGCCAGGTCCAATTCCACCCACTCCGCGTCGCCGTCGCTCGGCGGTGACCGACTCGCCGCGCGCACGTCGTGGCCGGCGTCCGCAAGCCGCGGTCGCAGCGCGCTCCCGAGCGTTCCGGTCGCACCGGTCAGTAGCGTTCGAACCATACCGTACCGTACGTTCGACTCCACCGAACCGATGGTGCAGGAGTGGCACGGGGGATTTAAGTCGCGGCTCTCGAACGGTGACGCTATGAAACACGTCCGGCTACGGATCAGCGCGGGCGGCCGGGAGGACGAGATCCACCCGATGTACGACGTGATGGCGAACGCCGAGTTCGTCGAGTACGCGACGGCGCTCCAGTGGAACTTCACGGGGGAGGAACTCGGCATCCTGCACTACGTCGAAGGCGACCCCGAGCGGTTCGAGGCGGCGGTGCAGTCTTTCCCGGAAGTGCTTGACTACGAACTCGAACGCGCGGGCGACCGGGCGTTCTACGCCTACATCCGGGACGACACGAACGCTGCAGTGCAGGAACTCTGGGGCGTAACGGCCTGGCGCAGTCTCGTGTCGGTTCCGCCCATCGAGTACCGCCCGGACGGGACGGTCACCTTCTCTATGTTCGGGCCGAGCGACGAGATACAGGCCGCCATCGACGCCGTCCCGGACCCGGTGTCAGTCACCGTCGAGGAGATAACCGGGCTGCAGGCGATGCCACACACCGTCGCGTCGTCGGTGACCGATCGTCAGCGCGCGGCCGTCGAGGCGGCAGTGGGCGTCGGGTACTACGACGTGCCCCGAACCGGGTCGCAGGCGGACGTTGCCGAGCGCCTCGGCTGTGCGCCCTCGACGGCGGCGGAACACCTCAGGAAGGCGGAAAGCAGGATACTACGCGGCCTGTTCGGTTAGTCGACGTCGGTCACGTCCGTCACCGTTCCGACGCCTTTCGACCGGCCCTCGCGGAAGACGAACCGCTGGCCCTCCTCGACGAGGTACGGGCGGAACTTGAACCGGACGCGGGTCTTCCCCGTGTCGCCGGGGAGTAGCCGGCCGCCTTCGGGGTAGAACGCGGCGGCCTCGCTGACGGTTTCGAGGTGGACGACCGGTTCGTAGCCGTCGCCGATGCGGGTCGGATGGTTCAGCACCATCACCTCGGCCTCGAACTCGCGGACCGGGTCGGGGTCGGCCTCGCGTGGCAGCAACACCATTCCGCGCTCGATATCGGCCTCGCGGACGCCCTTGAGCGCGATGCCGACGATGCGTCCGGCCTTGGCCCGGTCGACGCGGTGGTAGTGCATCTCGATGGAGCGGACCTCCACCTCGCGGAACGCGCCGTCGGCCATCGGGCCGATCAGGAGTTCGTCGCCGGCCTCCACTTCACCGGACATGATCGTTCCGGAGGCGACGGCCCCGACGCCGGTGACGCTGTACGTCCGGTCGATGTACATCCGGAAATCCCCGTCGACGCCGGCGGTCTTGGGGAGGCGCTCGAACAGTTCGTCGAGCGTGTCCAGGCCCTCTTTCGTCACGGCGCTCGTCGTGAGGACGGGGACGACGGTGTCGTTTATCTCCTCGACGGCGGCGTCGACGCCGTGGCGGTCGACCCGGAGCGGCGTCTTGTCTACGTCCCGGAGCACGCGTTCGACCTCGCGTTCGACCTCGGCGACGCGCTCGTCCGAGACGGCGTCGGCCTTCGTGATCGCGACGATGGTCGGCAGTTCGGTCGCAAGCAGCACGCCGAGATGCTCGCGAGTGGTCTTCGTCGGCCCGTCGTCGGCCGCGACGGTCAGCAGGCCGTAGTCGAGTTTCTGCCCGACCAGCCCACGGATGGTGGTGCGGAGCCACGGTTCGTGGCCGACGGTGTCGACAAAGGACACTAGCCGGTCCGACTCCTCGACCACGCGGGCACGGTCGGACTTGCGGTGCGGGTTGTCCATCCTGACCGGGCCATCCCCGTCGAAGCCGTAGACGCCGTACGAGAGGTCGGCCGAGAGGCCGCGTTCGACCTCGTGGGGCTGGACGTCCATGTAGCCGCGCGTGCTCCCCTCGCCGTCGTCGGCCTGTCCGGTGACGAGACTGCCGACTAGCGTGCTCTTGCCGTGGTCGACGTGGCCGGCGGTGCCGATGACGATGTGCTCGTCGTCGGTGTCCAACATGGCCCCCTCGCGGACGGTCGCGACGCCGACGATGCCCCGCCCGTCCCCGTCGTCTTCGACGCCGTCGACTCCCCACGTCTGCACGTCTTCGATGTGAGCCCCGGCCTCCTCGGCCAGTAGCGAGAGCACGTCCATGGATTCGGAGAAGTCGTCAGGTTCGATCCCGGCGAGGCCGCCGTCGTCCGTCACGCCGACCACGTAGGTCGCCTCGCCGTCGCCGGAGAGAACGCGGTGGCGAAGCTGTGCGGCCAGACTTTCAAGTCGCCCCTCGGAGAGGTGGAGGTCCTTGGTGAGTCGCTCTTTGAACTCGACGTTGCCGCCTTCCTGCTCGCCGCGGTCCAGGGCCTGTTGAAGAACGGCCCGGTCAGGGCTCATATCCCCGGGTTAGTGGACGGTAGACAAAAACCTTCGCGTCACGCGGTAACGTACCTCACACGGGCGTTCGAGGGGAGCGCCCGCGGCCGTCGCTGACGCGTCACGTTCAGCGGTTCCGCGCTCCGCTCGTCCGCCGGGAGTCCCCGTCGGTGAGACGCTCGTAAGCGTCGTTGACTCGCTTGAACCTCTCCTCGTCCCCGCCCTCGGCGTCCGGGTGAACTTCTTTCACCTTCTCTCGATAGGCGGCTTTCACCCGGTCGTCGCTCGCGTCGGGCGACAGGTCGAGTATCTCGTAGGCCGTTCGCTCCGACGGTCCACTGGACGGTTGCGGTCCGGGAGGCCGACGGCTTCTGCGGCGTTCTCTCCGGGCCTGCTGTCTGGCTTCTCGGCGGCCGCGAGTCTCGCGGGCGGCACGCCGCGCACCGGCCCCGAAGCCCGCGTCGCGGGTCGACTGACGGCCGTTCGTCGCCGCCCGTCTGCGCGCTCGCTCGGCGAGTTTCCCGGTCCCCTGGTACCACAGCACGTACGACAGGAACGCAAATGGCGCGGCGAGAATCAGGACGAACGGGTTGCGCTGGACGAGCGTTAGGATACCGAGTACGGCGGCTAATCCCGCGAACACCGCCGCGAGTCCGACGAGGAGAGGTCCTCGCGACACGGGGCCACATTAGGTCTACAGCCAAGTAAGCCTCCCGCCCGGGCGGTCGCCCGCCCTAGGTACAAGCCCATCGATGTGGTATCAGTCCACATGAGCGTTACCGGACTGTGTCAGATCTGTCAGTCGCGCGAGGCCGAGGCGCGCTGTGACCGCTGTGGCACTATCGTGTGCAGCCAGCATCTAGAGGAGTCACTCGGGATCTGTGCGGACTGCGCAGCCGAGTCCGACCCCACGGGCGGCCGAACGTTCTAACGGGACTCGACCGCCGAGACGAGTTCTAACGCGACTCGGCTCCCGAGGCCGGGTCGACGCCCCCGCGCTATCGGTACCGGTTCAACCGCTCCTTCAGTCGCTTCGCCGCCTGTCCGGCGGCGCGGTCGAAGTCCTCGCCGGCGTCTTCCCCGGCGAAGATGATCCCCCGGGACGAGTTGACGAGGCCGACGCCGGCGGAAAGGCCGTATTCGACGGCCGCCTCGGCGTCGCCGCCCTGCGCACCGACGCCCGGGACGAGAAACGGGATATCCGGCACCCGCTCGCGGATCGCTTCCAGTTCGTCGGTCGTCGTCGCGCCGACGACGAGGCCGACGTTGTCGCGTTCGTTCCACAGGTCCGCGAGGGCGGCGACACGTTCGTACACGGTCTCGCCGGAGGCGAGTTCGAGGTCCTGCAGGTCGGCACCGCCGGGGTTCGACGTACGACAGAGGACGAACACGCCGCGGTCCGCCTTCGAGAGGAACGGCTCAAGCGAGTCCCGGCCCATGTACGGGTTGGCAGTGATGGCGTCCGCGGTCGGCCCCTCTGCGTCCTCGTCAAGCAGTTTCGCGTACTGGCGGGCGGTGTTGCCGATGTCCGCCCGCTTGGCGTCGAGCAGGACGGGCACGTCTTTGCCGTGCGCGTAGGCGATGGTCTCGCGGAGCGCACGCCACCCGTCCGGGTCCTCGTAGAAGGCGGCGTTGGGTTTGAACGCCGCCGCGTGTTCGTGGGTCGCGTCGATGATCCGGCGGTTGAACGCCCATCGCGGCAGGTCGTCGTCGCGCAGATGGGCCGGTAGCCTGTCCGGGTCCGGGTCGAGGCCGACGCTCACAACGCTGTCGACAGCGTCGATCCGGTCTCCGAGCCGTTCGAAAAAGGTCATACCCCCGCGTCTGCAGCGCCTGCACTACAAGGTTCCTATTTTCCGCGTATCGAGGCCCGGAACCGCAACGTCCTCGTCGGCCAGCGCCGCGATCCCGTCGTCGACGGTGTAGATATCGTCTCCGTCGGAACAGGGAAGCAGCGTCCGGAGACCGTCGTCGTACACTGCGAGACACATGATCGGTAGCTCGACGATCTCTGTCGGCTCTTCGTTCGGGTCTATTCGGCTGGTCCGTCTCGTGAACGCGGGTTCGAGGCTGCAGTCGTGCTCGTCGGCCCAGGATTCGAATGTTCGGAACTTCTCTCTCGCCGTCTCGGTCGCGTGGTGACTCCAGTCGTCACCGTCCAGATCGAGTCGCTTGCCCCAGATCTCGACGTCGAAGTCCGAGATGTAGTTCTCCTCGTCCAGTTCTTGGAGTCTGCGCACCATAGACTGTTGTCTGTTGTGCGTGCCGTACACCGGTTCTCGCATCAGTAGCTCGACGCTCAGAGTTGTTGACATCTATCCCCTTCCCCTGTGGTGCATTACCGCGATCCAGTACTTAGTCTTTTCCCGGATAGAATTGCCTCTTTTCGGGCGGGCACTGATACCGCCGGACGCCCTGTTTCAGCTACTTCGAGGGGGTGTCTCGGCGGGATCTCCACTGCCGTACGTCCGCCAGTATGAAACCGCCGGCCGCCGTACGCTGGGACGAATGGCGATAGGAGCAGTCGTCTTCGACCTGGACTACACGCTCGCGGTACCGAACCGAACCCGCGAGACGCTACTCGACGAGGCGACGGCGACCGTCGGCGCGCCGGAGATCGACCGCGAGTCGTATCTGGCGGCCCACCGGCGCAATCTCACCGGCGAGACGCGCGAACCGATCTTCGCGTCCCTGCTCGAAGACCGCGACGCCGACGCGGACCCCGACGAACTCACCCGAGCGTACAGGACGGCCATCGCCGATGCGCTGGAACCCGTCGAGGGCGCTTCGTCCCTCGTGAGCGACCTGCGCGAACGGTACCGCGTCGGCCTCCTGACGAACGGCCCGGTCCGCGCTCAGCGGAACAAACTCCAGACGCTCGGGTGGGAGGACCTGTTCGACGCTGTAGTCATCTCCGGCGATCTCGACGCTGGCAAGCCCGACCCGCGCGCGTTCGAGGCCGCGCTCGACGCGCTGGGCGTCACCCCTGACGAGGCCGTGTACGTCGGCGACGAACCGACGGCCGACATCCGCGGCGCGACCGAAGCGGGCATGGCCGTGATACAGGTCGTCTCTCCCGACGGACCGGATCCGGACACACGGGCGACGGCACACGTCGACCGCGCCGAACTCGCTGCGCGGTTACCGTCGGTGATCGAGGATCTGGACCGTTATTAGGCGCTAACCGCTTCAGTCACGGCCTCGACTACGTCGACCGCGCGCTTGACTTCGGCCCCGCTCTCGACGAACACGAGCGTCTGCGGCGGTCGAACCGCCTTCGGCCGCACGCGCAGTTCCAGTTCCTCGGCCGTCTCGGCGGCCGTATCCTGTCCGTCGCGGAACTCGATCCTCGCGCGGTCCTCGTGAATGTACACTTCGGCCAGCAGTTCGCTCCGTGAATCGTCGGGCGCGTGTTGCGTTCGAGCGTCGTCCCAGGCCCCGTCGACGGCCCGCGCCACGTCGTAGGCGCGTTCGCCGTCGGGCGATCCGGTCGCTGACCGGTCGGGGTTCACCACCGCGAGGGCGTCGAGAACGCCGTCGACGCGACCGTCTACCTCGGACGCGAGCAGTTCGGCGATGCGGCGGCCGTCGGCCACGCTGTCTTCGACCATGCAGGTCTCTCGGCGGGCGCGGTTTATCAGTGGTTGGTAGTCGTCGTCCGACGGTCGCGAGACGGCGCTCGCGCGCCGACTTCAGTCGCTATCGCCCAACTCCTCGATGGCCGCCTCCGCCGGGTCGTCGATGTCCAGTCCGCGCCGTCGAGCGTAGACGACCGCCGCGGCTTCGACGGTAACGGCCAGTTCGGTCTGGAGTCGGTTGATGCTCGCGACGGCGTCCTGTTTCTCGATGCCGTCCGCGACGACGTGGTCGAGTACCTGTTCGAACGTCGACTGCGCCTGCAGGATCGATTCGTCCGGGACGAACTCCTCGGGGACGGCAACGTCGTCGGGATCGAACTCGACGACCAGCGTCCCGTCGTCGCGAGAGAGCAGGCCCTGTCCCGTCGCCACGTCGATCAGCCGCTTCGCCTGGTCGGGCGAGAACCAGTCGCGGTCGAGCGACAGCGCCACGACGTACTCGTTTTCGCCGATGCGCTCGACGCCGCGCTGGCGGAACGGTGCGGCGACTGCCGTCCGGAGACTCATCGGCTCGGACTGTCGGCTGTACTCACGTAAAGAGTTTCGGAACGTCGGGTCCGATAGCTCTCGTTAACGCGACAGCTGTCGGTGGCTGGCACCGCTCACGCGCCGGATGAACCACTCGGTTCAGCGCCTCGGTTCGCCCGCCCGATCCCTCCACCGGGAAGTCGTACGATTCAAGTAGTTCCTGGGACTCTGTTCGGGTATGACAGACCAGGGACGCTCCACGCGCAAGCGAACTGGCGGCCGACTCCGACCGAACTCCGACCGCAAGAAACACCAGATCGGGCGCAGCCCGACCGAGACACAGGTCGGCGAACCGAACCTGAAAACAACCGACGCTCGTGGTAACACGACGAAGACCCGCGCGCTCGCGACGAACATCGCGCAGGTCGCCGACGCCGGCGAGACGGTCGAGGCCGACATCCAGGACGTCGTCGAGAACGAAAGCAACCCGAACTACGTGCGCCGAAACATCATCACGAAAGGCGCGGTCATCGAGACGAGCGAGGGACGCGCTCGCGTCACCTCGCGCCCCGGTCAAACCGGTCAGGTCAACGCCGTCCTCGTCGAGGAATAACGCGGTTACTTCTCTCCGAGCGCAACCACGTTGCCGTACTCGTCGCCGTAGAACACCCGTCCGTCGCTGACACTCACAGCGCCGGTGACGGCGTAGTCGGCGTCGTGGTGCCACAGTTCCCGACCCTCTGCTACGTCGACAGCGAACACCGCCTTGGATTCGTGGCCGAAGTAGAGGACGCCGTCGGTGACGACGGGCGGGGAGCCGAAGATCCCGTCCGTCTCGAACGTCCAATCGACCGTCCCGTCAGTGGCATCGACCGCCGCAGCGCTACCGTGAGAGAGGAACACAGTCCCGTCGACGACAGCGGGCGTTCCGCCGGCGGCCCGCTCGCGCACCTCCCAGTCTAAGTCGCCGCTCTCCGCGTCGATGGCGTACAGGTACGAGTCGGTGTCGGCGACGTACACCGTCCCGTCGACGACCGTCGTGCCGTGTCCGCCGCCGTTGCGGACCTCGTATTTCCATCGTTCGTCGCCGCTCGTGACGTCTATGGCGTACACGTAGTCGTCGTGACTCCCGACGTAGATGGTACTGTCCGTCACGGTCGGGTGTGAAGCGACCGGGGCCGCGGTGCGGAACCGCCAGTTCGTCTGTCCGTCGGCGACGTCCAATGCGTACAGATGGTCGTCGCTACAGCCGACGTACAGCGTCCCGTCGACGACGATAGGGGTACTCCGAACGGGGGCTCCAAGGTCCGTCCGCCAGTGAACATCGCCGCTTGCGGCGTCGACCGCGAGCAGCCGTCCGTTCGAGTTCCCGACGAACGTCACCAGTCCGTCGCTCGCGCCTTCGACGCTGCCCGGAACCACGACCGGCGGCCCCGTCGAGACGCCGCCGCCGGTGTCGACAGTCCATTCGGTCGTCCCCTCCGTCGCGTCGACGGCGTACAGCGTGTCGTCCCAGCTTCCGACGTAGACGGTGTCGTCAGCGACGACCGGTGCCCGCGTCACCCGGTCCTCGGCGGTTACGCGCCACAGTTCCTCGACGGAGTCCGCCGGGCCGCTCGGTTCGTCGAGGGACCCGGAGTTCGCCGGGGTGCGCTGGAACGACGGCCACGAACCTTCGACGCGTACGTCTCGGTCGTCAGTTTCCGAGTCGTCCCTGTCAGTCGTGGACCCCGCACGAGCCGTTTCGTCTGCCGACGGCTCGGCGTCAGTACCTCCATCGCCCGACAGCGATTCGACACACCCCGAGAAACACCCGATACCAGCGACGCCCGCCGCGCGCAGGAGCGTTCGTCTGCTCGTACGTTCCATACAGCACCGATTCGTATTTAAGCTGATAAATGGTCGGATATCCTAGCGCTGTACCTAAGCGGCGGCGGTCAGGGGCGCGGTGCGGCCTTCTGCAGCGCCGTCTCTGCGATGTTGCCGCCGTAGTCGGCGCTCCGCGACAACGAGTCGACGACCAGCCCCAGCAGTTGCGCCGCCGCGGGGTCGAGGTCGCGGAGTAGTTCCCGGAGGTCGCGGGTGCGCTCGTCGATAGCGAGAATGGATTCGCGCGCCTCGTTGGCCAGTGCAGTCGAGCGGTCCGGGTCCTCCATGAACAGCGCGTCCATCGACTTGTTGATGACGTCGGCGGAGTCGTCGTGGACCGTCTGCAGGCCGTCAGTGACGCCGTCGGGAACGTCGCCGAGTTCCAGCGCGAGGTGGGCTATCTTCGCGGCGTGATCGGCGATCCGTTCGAGTTGGCGGGCGGAGGAGTGATAGTCGAAACATACCTCTCGCGGGAGTCCGAGTTCCTTGGCCGCTCGCGGCGAGCGCAGCGTCGCCCGGAAGATGCGCGACACCACGAAGTATAGCCTGTCCACGTCGTCGTCGCGCTCGATCACGTCGCGGGCCAGGTCGTCGTCGTTCTCGACCAGCGCCGTCACCGCGTCTTCGAGCATCGACTGGGAGATGAGCCGCATCCGCGTCACCGCGTTTTCGATGGACAGTTCGGAGGAGTCGAGCAGGTCCTGAAGAACGACGCGTTCGCTGGTCTCTTCGAGTACTTCCACGCCGACGAGGCCCTGGACCGCGTCGCGGATGGCCCGGCGCTGGTCCGTCGTGATGCGATTGGCCTCTAGCGCGATGATGTCGAACCCGCTGACGTACATCGTCATCACCGCGCGGGTCAGCTGTTCGCCCTCTAGTTCCGACACGTCGAGTGACCCTTCGACTCGTTCGGAGTCGCTGCGCGGCGTGAGCAAGAGCGTATCATCTTCCGGATAGAACACGACCTCGCTTCCGGCGCTAACATCGTTGTCTGTCGCCCACGATTTGGGGAGCGAAACAGTGAACGTCGATCCGCCGGTGACCTGGACCTTTCGGGTCTCCATATCCGTCAGTACGGGAACGACAATATAAAAACACACGATTATATATATCCGCACGGAGTCGGCTCGTTGGTTTTCCGCTCATTCCTCGGCGGGCGATTACGCGTTCGGAGCCGTCGAACCCAAACCGAGCCGCCGTTCTTGTTTTCCGCAGTATCTATCCGAAAACGCGGGGGAGAGCGCGTCGTTTCCGCGCACCGTTTGCCGAATACGCGCTATAGACAGGATAAATATGTAGTTCTATATAGCGATCATAGCAGACTACTTATTAGTCATTCCCCGTCTTTCAAGCGATGTCGGAAGACACGTCGCGTCGCCGGTCAGAGTTCTCTCGACGGGGGTTTCTGGCTGCGGCGGGAGTTGCGAGCGTTACCGGGTTAACTGGATGCGCTCGGGTGTTCGGCAGTGAGAACAGGCAAGTAAACATCGCCGGTAGCAGTACAGTGTTTCCGATCGCCGAGGCGGTCGCGTCCGACTATACGCAGAAGAACCCCACCGTAAACGTCTCGGTCAGCAAGACCGGCAGCGGCGGCGGGTTCTCGAACTTCTTCTGTCCCGGTATGACGGACATCAACAACGCCAGCCGTCCGATCGCCGATGCGGAGCGAGAGCAGTGCGCCGACAACGGCGTCGACCCCGTCGAGTTCGTCGTCGGGACGGACGCCCTCACGGTGGTTGTCAACGACGAGGCCAACTGGGTCGACTGCATGACGGTCGACGAACTCCGCCAGGTGTGGATGGCGGGCGGGGCCAAACAGTGGAGCGACATCCGCGACGAGTGGCCCGACGAGGAGTTCAAACTGTTCGGACCGGCCACCGTCAGCGGCACGTTCGATTACTTCCGCGAGACGATCGTCGGCGAGGAAGAGAACCACCGGAACGACTACTCGGCGACCGAGAAGGACCGCACTATCGTTCGCGGCGTGCGCGGGTCGCAGTACGCGATGGGCTACTTCGGTTTCGCCTACTACAGCGAGAATCCGGAGACGGTGAAAGCGGTTGCCATCGACGACGGGTCGGGCTGCGTCGAGCCGTCGCTCGAAACGGCCAAGAAAGGCACTTACCGGCCGCTCTCGCGCCCGCTGTTCACGTACGTCTCGAAGCAGTCGCTGGCGGACGAGACGGTTCGGGATTTCGTCCGGTTCTATCTGGAGAAGGCGGCGACGGACCTCGTTTCCGAGGTCGGCTACGTGCCGATAACGGACGAGACGCTAGAGGAGAACCTGAACAAACTCGACGCGGCCGTGGAGGACGTGCAATGACCGAGCCGACTTCGACCGAACCCGAGGTGTTCGAATGAGCAGCGCGAACGCCCCCGACCTGTCCCGAGACGACGGGCGGACGAGACGAGAGGCCGTGGTCAGACTGGTGTTTTTCGTCTGTGCAGTACTTTCGGTGCTGACGACTATCGGTATCGTCTTGACGCTGCTGTCCGACTCTGTGGCGTTCTTCGCCGAGGTGTCACCGGTACAGTTCCTGACGGGAACGTCGTGGAGTCCGGCGAACGACCCCGTCAACTTCGGTGTCCTACCGCTCGTCACCGGGACGCTCGTCATCACCATCGGGGCCGCCGCCGTCGCGCTTCCGATCGGACTGCTCACCGCTATCTACCTGAGCGAGTACGCGAGCGACCGCGCGCGGTCGGTGCTGAAGCCGGCTCTGGAGGTCCTCGCTGGCGTCCCGACGGTCATCTACGGCTACTTCGCGCTGGTGTACGTCACGCCGGCGCTCGCAACGATATTCCCCACTATCGACACGTTCAACGCGCTCTCCGCGTCGCTCATCGTCGGCATCATGATAATCCCGATGGTGTCGTCGATCAGCGAGGACGCGATGAGCGCGGTGCCGGACTCGCTCCGTAACGCGAGTTACGGCCTGGGAGCGACGAAGTTCACCGTCTCGACGAGCGTCGTCGTCCCGGCGTCCGTGTCGGGTATCGCCTCCTCGTTCATTCTCGCGCTCTCGCGCGCCATCGGCGAGACGATGGCCGTCACCATCGCCGCGGGGAACACGCCGCGTCTGGTCGACCTCACCGACCCCGCGGGCGTGTTTCTGAACTCCATCCAGACGATGACCGCTGCGATGGTACAGCTCGGCGCGAGCGACGTGACAGGACAGTCTATCGCGTACAAGAGCCTCTTCGCCGTCGGGCTCACGCTCTTCGTAATCACCTTCGCAATGAACCTCGTCAGTGAATGGATCGCTTCGCGCTACAGGGAGGAGTACAGATAGATGGCGACTGATACGCGAGATTCAACGTCGTTCGAGCGGGTCAGTCGCGCGAAAGACATCGCGTTCGAGTATCTGACGCTCGGAGCGACGTTGCTCGGCATCGTCGCGCTCGCGGTGTTGCTGAGCTACGTCGCGGTCGACGCGGTCGGGTGGCTGAACTGGCAGTTCCTCACCAGCCCGCCCCATCCGATGCCGGAGAAGGCCGGTATCTTCCCGGCACTCGTCGGCTCTATCTTCCTGATGCTGCTTATCGCTCTCATCACGTTCCCCCTCGGTGTCGGCGCAGCCGTCTACCTGGAGGAGTACGCGCCTGACAGCCGCCTCACAAAGTTCATCCAGCTCAACATCGCAAACCTCGCCGGCGTTCCGTCCGTCGTGTACGGACTGCTCGGGCTCGGACTGTTCGTCCAGTTAATCAGCCTGGGCTATGGGTCGCTGCTTGTCGCCGGCTTTACCATCTCGCTGCTCATCCTGCCCATCGTCATCATCTCCGCCCAGGAGGCGATCCAGTCCGTGCCAGACTCGATGCGACAGGCCTCGTACGGGATGGGCGCGACGAAATGGCAGACGATCAAAAACGTCGTCCTGCCCGAGTCGCTCCCGGGGATCCTCACGGGGACTATCCTGGCGCTCGGTAGAGCGATCGGCGAGACGGCTCCGCTGATCATGATCGGCGCGCCGACGACGGTGTTCGGGGTTCCGAACGGACCGCTGGCCAAGATCAGCGCGATGCCCATGCAGATATACACGTGGGCGGAGTACCCTGACAAGGCGTTCCAGCACGGGGTTCTCGCCGCCGGCGTGGTGACGCTGCTGGTCGTACTGCTTTCGATCAACTCCATCGCGATACTCATCCGCAACAGATACCAGACCCAGAGCTAACAATGACACAGCAAAACGTGACGACATCGGAATCGGACGACGACAGTTCGACCGCGTCGCCGGAACCGGGTTCCGGAATCGCTTCAAACGGTACCGCAGAAGCCGAGACAACCACGACTCGCTCCGTCATCGAATCCCGCAATCTCGATGTCTACTACGGCGAAGAGCGAGCGCTGCAGGAGATAGACATCGAGATACCCGCGGAGAAGGTGACGGCGATCATCGGGCCGTCCGGCTGCGGGAAATCGACGTTCCTTCGGTGTATCAACCGGATGAACGACCTGGTTGATTCGGCGCGCGTCGAAGGCGAGTTGCTGTTCGAGGGGAAAAACGTCTACGACGCGGACGTGGACCCGGTCGCGCTCCGGCGGCGGATCGGGATGGTGTTTCAGGCACCGAACCCGTTTCCCAAGAGCATCTACGACAACGTCGCGTACGGACTCCGAGTGCAAGACGACACGGAGAACCTCGACGAGCGCGTGGAGACGGCGCTGCGCCGCGCGGCGCTGTGGGACGAGGTCAACGACCGCCTCGACGAATCGGCGCTTGACCTCTCGGGAGGTCAACAGCAGCGACTCTGTATCGCCCGCGCCATCGCGCCCGACCCCGACGTCCTCCTGATGGACGAACCCGCCAGCGCGCTCGACCCCGTCGCCACCTCCCAGATCGAAGACCTCATCGAAGAACTCGCCCAGGACTACACCGTCGTCATCGTCACCCACAACATGCAACAGGCCGCACGTATCTCCGACAAAACCGCCGTCTTCCTCACCGGCGGCGAACTCGTCGAGTTCGACGACACCAGCGTCGTCTTCGAAAACCCCGAACACCAGCGCGTCGAAGATTACATCACCGGTAAGTTCGGATAATCACCTATGGCGAGACAGAACTACCAGGACAAACTGGACGAACTCCGTGAAGACGTCCTGTACATGAGCGAGGTCGTCCTCGAACGTCTCAGGATGGCGCTCGACGCGCTGGAGCGCAAGGACAAGGGGATGGCCAAGGAGGTCATCGACGGCGACGACGAGATAAATCAGATGTACCTGGACCTCGAACAGGACTGCATCGACCTCCTCGCTCTCCAACAGCCAGTGGCGAGCGACCTCCGCTTTATCGCGGCGACGTTCAAGATCATCACCGACCTCGAACGGGTCGGCGACCTCGCCACCAACATCGGCGAGTACACCTTCCGTGCGACCAAGGACGTGTTCCCCGAGGTAGACGTACAGGAGATCGGGACCGTCACCCTCGACATGGTCGAGGAGGCGATGGACGCGTACGACCGCGAGGACACCGATCTGTGCCGCGACATCGCGGCGGCTGACGACGACCTCGACCAGCTCTGCGAACGGGCGAGCGAGATAGTCGTCCGTGACCTGATCGAACGCGAGCTCGAAACGACCGACGAAGAAGACGTAGAGGACCTCCTGCAGGACGTCTCCCGTCTCCTGCTCACTATCCGCGACCTGGAGCGTGTCGGCGACCACGCCGTCAACATCAGTGCGCGGACGCTGTACATGGTCGAAAACGACGACGAACTGATCTACTGATCGGGCTGTCTCTACTGGTCGTCTATCGCAACGACGTCGTCCTCGAACCGCCACGTCGTCTCCGACCGCCAAGTCGGTGCGTCGACGCCCGGGAGCGTTTTCAGGCGCGGTCGAACCATCGCCCACCACGGTTCCGGGTCGTCGTAGCCCGCCGACTGCGCCGGATACACGTCCTCCCTGAACGACGGTTCCTCGACGGGGCCGTTCGCCGCCAGATAGTCGAAGGCGGCACGGACGGCGTCTCGCCGCCAGTCTCGCATCATCCTACTCGTCCCAGGAACCTCCAGGTCGTCGATCGCCGACGACAGCGAACGCTCCGTTCTCTCGTCGCTCGGCCCGAACGCGGAAACCGGTCGAAACCAGACGGATCGGTCCTCGTCGACCGTCTTCCGCCGGACCTGCCGCTTCCCGGCGAGTTCGGTCAGTTTGGCCGCCGCCGTCTGGTCGGAAACCTTGGCGGCAGACGCGATTTCACCCGTCGATAGCGGGTCCGCGTCCTGAAAGACGCTGAGGATCCGCTCGTCCGACACCCCCTCGACGTATCCCCACGCACTCTCGTCGTCACCGCTCATACGCGAGGATACGGACCTCCTCCTCTTGGGCTTTTGGTGTCACTGGTTCCGCCTCAGCGAGCACCGACGACGGCCGTAGCCCAGCCGAAACCGGTTGCTGAAACGGGGTAATCGCCGCTTGAACTCGCTGTACGTCGGACAGTGCCCGTGTCTCCGGCTACTAACCTCCCAAAGTGATTTGGCTCCGGACTTTTTCCCCTGTCGCTTGAAGAGATGAGTATGGCAGAGAGTAATCAGCAGGTCTCACAGAAACGTTTCACTAACTCAGCAACCGACCTGCCGCTCGACAATGTATTCGAGGTCCTCGCGGACCAGCGGCGGCGAAACCTGTTACGCTACCTGCTAGAGTGCGATCCTCCGGCGACAGTCACGGAGATGGCTGACGCCCTCCTGGCGGATGCCGGAACCGAAGGGGTCGAGGAGCGGCGAAACCTGCGAATCTCGCTCCATCACGTCCACCTCCCGAAACTGGACGAGACGGGCTTCGTCGACTACGACGCGGAAACGAACCGAGTCGTCGGCCGGAACGGCATCGACCAGATAGCACCGTATCTCGACATCACCGAGACTCTCGAACGCTGACACGACCGACCGCGAGTCACCGGTGTGCCATCCGCGCTCGGAACTGAGTCGCCTCTCGTTCTCGTCGGACTGGGACGACAGATACAGAGACGCGTACGGACGCCCGACAGTATAACTTGTTCAGCGTGGTAGTGGGCCGTATGGAGCTGGGACGTCCAACGCGCGATTCCGAGGCTGACCGCGAATGCCCGGAGTGCAACAGCCAGAACACGGTTCGGCGCGGCGAGGAACGCGAAACGTTCGAAAACGGGCAGACCGTCGTCAAGCGCGAGCACTACACCTGTAAAGACTGTAACGCTAGCTGGTGGGTGGACATCTGGCCGGACGACCGCGTGTACGTCAGCGGGTGACGGTCACGCCGGAGGAACGTTCGCGGTTTCAGGCGGCGAAGCCGACACCGTCGGTACGGCTCGATACGTGAGGTCCGCCATCTCCGCGCCGTAGTTTGACAGGGTAGTTACTCGCCGCCGACGCACTGCGAGCGTGCGGAGATTTTCGGATCGGCTGATACTGTCGGCTGTACCTTCGAAACGATACTCAGTTCCCGGAGTCCGAGGTTCTTCAAGGGATTACAGCCGACAGTATGAAGCCTCTCTGTCGACCTCGGCCGGTCGGCGAAAGCGCAGAAACGGAAGACCCGTTTCAGAACGACCCGACTTCGTCCCCGTCGACGTAGCGGTGCTGGTCGTAGCCGAGCGCGTTCGTTAGCATGGACTGAGCGAAGAACGAGGCCGTGTAGCTCTCCATGCCGAAGGGGTGGAGTTCGGTCTGGTTCGCCGAGGGGAGCATCCCGCTGATGAAGTGGATGTCTCCGCTCTTCCGGCCGTCAGTGATCGATCCGGCTGCGACCGGCGGGTCGTCCGGGACAGGCGCGAACACGTTCTGGTGGCAATAGCCGGCGGCGGTCCCGCCGGCGTCTTCGAGCGCGCCTTCGTCGAGCACCGTCATCGGGGACGCGCCGGTGAAGTCCGCCGGATAGCCGATCGGCGAGGGCTTCCAGAGCTCCCGCTGAATGTCTCGGGTCCCCTCTAGCAGCGGGTGTCCGAGGTTTTTGTCGGTGAGTTGCGCGACGTACACCTCCTGTTCGGTGATCGCGTCCGACGAAACCCCGGTGACGAGGTCGTTGTCCATCGCCGCGAGCAACTCGACGCCGGTGTCGGTCAGCACCACGTCTCCGCCGGCGTCGACGAACCGATCGAGCGCGTCCACATAGTCGTCGTCGTCTCCGCCGTGCGCGTGGACGACGACGACGTTGTCGTACGCTCTCCTGTGGCTGTTGCCACGGAAGAGGGCACCATCAGACACATCATCGACGCTGACGGGATCGACCGTCGCGTTCCCGCCGCCGTTGCCGCGACCGCGGCCGTTCGAGCGACCGGATCCGCCGCCGGACCCGTCGACGATATCGGCGTAGTCCTCGAAGAAGTCGAACGGCGTCGATTCGTACGACCGCTGTTCGTACCCGAGGACCTCCCGCGGGTCCGGTGCCTCGACGCCCGAGCCCTCCGACAGGACCGTATCGACGGAGACCAGAACGGTGTTGTGAGCGGTTCCTTTCAGGTTCTGGAGTTCGATCGTCCACTCGCCGGGAGTCGGGTCACTGACGAACCACTCGCCCCGCTCGCTCTGGTCCCGTAGCTGGTTGAACCGAGCGACGGTCGCGCCGTCGGGGTCGCGCAACGATGCCTTCAGGTGGTCGGTTTCCGGGTCGAGAGTGAACGAGACGCTGTTCGTCCCCGGAGCGATATCGACTGTCGTCGTCTCCGTACCGCGGGTCACCGTGATCTCATCTCTGGTGCTGACGGACTCGGTGCCCGCGAAAGAGAGCGACCCGGACGTCCGCGTCAGCGCGTCAGACGTCACGTACGCCGTCCTCGTCCCACCGGTCTCGACCTCGGCCTCGACGTCCCGGGCCGCGTGAACCGCGAGTTCCCGCAAAACGACCGTGTAAGCGGCCACGTTAATGTCGACCAGTTCCGGAACTGCGGGGTTGACCGCCGGGAGTTCGTACGCGACGGTCTTCACGTCGAGTCCGCCCATCTCACTGGACTGTGACATCCACCCCATCAGGCTCCCGGTGGTCGAGTAGCCAAGCGTGGATAGCAAGGTACCGTACTCGAACGGCACCGTCGCGACGTCAGACCCCTCGTCTTCGCCCAGGAACTCGAGGATCGTGTCCCGGCGTTCGTCGAGGAGCGCACCGACCTCGTCGTCGAACTGTGGTTTGATCTGCCGGTTCAGCTCGTAGATCTCGTGGAGGTGTTCGAGGTCGTACTCGCCGTTGATGACGAAGCCGTAACAGTAGGTCTCGGGCCAACCCATGTTGTGGAGGTCGGCGCAGTACTCCAGGTTGTCGTAACTCCGGACGTGCTCCGCGATGGCCAGCCCGTCCGGCATATGCTCTTTGACGGCCGGCGGAACGTCGTCGTCGATCCCCGGCTCGTCGTCGACGAGGTTCGCACCGTCCGGCTCAGAGGGGTAGTTGCTCTGGCTGATCCAGCCGAGCGAGGGATACTGGCGGTTCGTGTCCCCGACGCCCGCGTTCCCCCGGGTGTTCTCTCCGAGGTAGTCCTCGATGGAGTCGTCTGCCGTCCGCGTGAACTGTGGCTCGCCGAGCCGCCAGCCGTCGGGGTTCGGCAACAGGAAGACGAGTGCGACGTCGTCCAGTACCGCTTCGACCTCCGGTTGTTCGCCGGTCAGGAGCCCCTCGATGAACCGCAGGCCCCCCTCGACACCCGCGCGTTCGTTCCCGTGGATCGACAGCACGGACATCGCCTTCGTCTTCTCCCGGAAGCTATCCTCGTCCCCGACGTCGTTCGTGACCTCCGCGACCAGAACATCGTCGCCGTCGCCGTCGTCGAGGAACTGGTCGTAGAACCCCGGCGACTCGCCGATCGAGTAGACGTCCATCCGGTCGCTGTGACGGCCCCCGAGGTGATGCAGTCCGGCGACGGCTTCCTCGTAGCCGATGTGGTCGACGCTCTCGATGGCGTCGGGGAAGACGTCGCCGTCCGGATACCCGTCGAGCCGCCAGAACGGGTTTGCCCCGTGAGTGAACTCCAGAACGGTTACGGCATCGACATCGAGGACCGTCTTCACCTCTGAGGGCGTCAGCTCTGCGTAGGCCGCCGTCTCGGGATCAGTCGTCGTTCGGATTTCGATCCCTGCCGACTCGAGTTCCGCGAATCCGCTCTCGTCGTCGAGGCGAACGAGCGTCGACACGGCGTACTCGTCGGGTGTGTGATCGACGACGAACTCGTAGAGGTCAGTCGTCTTCGGGGACGATAGCTGGCCCGCGGCCGTGCCAGGCAGTGCGATCGCGCCGCCGGTTATCGCGACGAGCCGACCGAACTCTCGTCGTGATACCGGACTGTTAGCAAAACGGCTTTGTTCGTCGGTGTGAGTACTCTCTGACGGTTTCTTTTCCATGGTGGAATCCGATAGAAGTGTCGAAATATCGCCCCTTCGTTATACGCTGTATAATATATCTTATAATTTCTGGTGCCGTGTAAACGGAATAATCGGGCGTTTATACGGGATATAACCGCTTCTGTCGCAGTTTTCCGAGCAGATAGTTCGCAGTAGCCGTCAGACGGTCATCGGTTACGATGCGGCTACGTTGCACGCCGGCGGAGAGGACTGCGAACGGCGGGAAGGGCAGGCTCCTCTCATCTGCGCTCGCTTCGCTCGCGCAGATCCGACGGGTACGTCACCGGGTCCGGCGACGAGGCAATACGCGTCGCTCACACGAGGTTCGCAACGATAGTAGAATCATGCCCGGGGAGGGCTCCGAACCCTCGATCTCCGCATGTCCCAGGTTCGAGGCTCGGCGGGCCTCAGGGACACGGAGGCTTCCTAGGCGAGATACCGCACCGAATCTCTGAACCCTATGAGTGCGGCGCTATGTCCAGCTAAGCCACCCGGGCTCACTCTCCGATAGTTGACTGGTAGTCTTTAAACTTCTCATATCCGGCAACGGAACGCGGCCGACGGCCCTCGGTTTTAAGACACATCCAGCGAACACTGTTTGCATGGACGTTCCCGGAATCGTGGAGTCTTCCCTCGGCGACGAGAACGTCGCCGCCCGGGTATCGATCGGCGGCGAGGACGAACTGTTCGTCACGCCGACGCGGACGCTGATCTATCGAGCGGACGGGCTCCTGAGCGACGAAACGGTCAACGAATACCCCCACGACGCCGAGCGGTTGACGCTCTCGGAGGGCCGACGCAAGACGAAGGTCCAACTGGAGTATCCGATCGACGGCGTACGCGAGTTCTCGCTGTCGTCGTCGGAAGCCGACAAGGCGCTCCATCCGGTGCTTGCGGGGATGTTGAACGCGAGCGGCGTCACCGACCCCGGCGAGTCGGTGAATCAGACGTTCCGGTTCAGCGAACTCACACTCGTGATCACGAGCGAGCGTCTCGTCAAACACGTCGGCGAGGTCGTGTGGGACGACGAGTACGAGGAGTACCACTTCGACGACGTTACCGGGCTGGATTTCGAGGAGGGCAGCGTCGCCACCCAGATCGTACTGGAAGTGAACGGTCGCCCCCAGCGCATCAAGACGCCGAACAACGAGATCGGCGAGGTCAGACAGCGCCTGACGCAGGCGCTGTGTACGTACTACGACGTCTCCAACGAGTCAGAACTCGCCGAAGCCCTCGCCTCCGTCGAGGACGACGACGAGCCCGCCGAGACCGGCGGCATGGGCTTCGGCGAGGGCGTCGACCCGCTCAACGCCGACCCGGAACCGATGGAGGGACGCGACGGAAGCGCCGAATCCGCGTCGGAACCCGCCGACGCCGACGGCAACGAGACGCGCGTCGGGACAGTAGAGTCCCAAAGCGACGGCGAAAACGACGCGGGGAGCGACGAGGGATTCGACGAAGCCGGCTTCGAACCGGCGACCGCCGACACCGAAGCGGACGACGACGTAGCCGAGGAGATCGCCGACCTTCAGGACGTAGTCGAACAGCAGAACGAACTGCTGAAGCGCCAGCAGGAGACGATAGAGCAACTGATCGACGAACTTCGCCGCGGTCGGTGATCCGGCGGCCGTAGCCGTCACGCCGAAGCTACTCCCGTCCGGTCACCTTCCGGATGCAGGAACTTCCGAAGGGGCCGACTTCGCCGGACTCGAACTTGATGAAGTGACCCGTCGACAGCCCAGCGCCGCAGCGCTCACACGTGAACTCCCCCTCCTTCTGAACGACCTGCCGCTCGTACCGAACGAAAACGCCCCCGGACGGGCGGATAATACCGTCCTCTCGCTCGATGACGCCGCGTTTCTCCGCTTCGTCGAGGATGGTCCGCGTGAGCGTGGGGTTGGTCGTTATCGTCTCGATCCGGTCGACGGCCTCGGCTACCGATAGCTCCTCGTGTTCCAGGTTCCGCAGGAGTTCGACGCCGAGTTCGACCGCGTCGTCCATCTCCCCGAGAGTCGCTCGCCGACTGGATTAAAACTTGCGCGGCGACCACAAGGCGTTCAAGGGACGACGACGAACTCAGGCCGATGCGTTCGCTCGACCGACGTACCGTCGCCGGATTCGTCCTCCTCGGCGCGGTCGTCGCCGCCGGACTCTTCTCGTCGCCCGAAGCGACCCTGCGGGCGGCGTCGCGGGCGGCGGCGGACCCGTTTCTGTTCGCCGTCGTCCTCGTCTGTCTCTATCTCGCGCGCCCGTTCGTCGCGTGGCCGACGACGGCCGTCGCGATCGTCGTCGGGTATGGATACGGAATCGCTCTCGGCGTCCCCGTCGCCCTCGCCGGTGCCGTCCTCACGTCGATGCCACCGTTTCTGGGCGTGCGCCGGTTTGCCGGTGACGCCGGGTTCTGGGGACGCCTCGGCGACGCCGGCGACCGGTTTTTCGATTCGGCAGGGCACGTGCGCGGCGTCACCGTCGCTCGACTACTCCCCGTTCCGGCCGACGCGGTCACCTGCGCCGCTGCGGCAAGCGGCGTCTCGCTTCCCGCGTTCGCGGTGGGGACCGTTCTCGGCGAACTCCCGTGGACCGTTGCCGCCGTCGCCGTCGGGAGTTCGGCCGAACGCGTCGCGACGCAGGGCCTCGGCGAGGTGGGATTCCCGGTCGTCGTCGCCGCGGTCGCGGCCGCGGGGCTACTGCTCGCCGGGCCGGCGTACCAGTATTTCGGCGAGTCTGATATAGCGGTGTGAGTTGCGTCCGCACGACCTGTGCTCCGACGCGATCAGAGGTCGACCTGACAACGGGCACCCGTTACTAACCCCTCGTCGTCGATGTGGGCTGACAGACAGGCGTAATTGCAGAACTGCCCCGCCGGTTCGCGGTCGTCACCCGTGCCCTCTTCGACGAAGACGGGGTCGTGATCGTACACGTCGCTCCCACAGTACGTGCAGTCGTTGCTCATACGGGTGCGTAGAGATCCGGGCACTCCAACGTTACTCGCTCGTGTTCCCGCCGCGCGATAGCGCCGGAGAGTGCTCTACACCCAGAAATTGTCGCTACAGTCCATCACGACGCCGTGTTGCGGACAGACGTACTTGCAGTGCCGGCGGTACATCGGCGTCTCGCACATCGGGCAGGGCCGCCCGCCATCGCCGCTGGCGTCGTCGTCCATCGCGTACAGGTTCGGGGCGGACGGTGCTAAACGCTTCGGGCGAGGGACGCAGAGAGAAACGAAAAAGAACCGCAGGTAAGCCGCGCTATCTCAGCACTCGCTCCAGCCGCAGGACTCGCACGTCTTGCAGCCTTCGGAGTAGTAGAGACTCATCGAACCGCAGTCCGGACACTCCGGGCTCTCGCCGGCGTCGATGATATCCTGCTGGTCGGTGTCGCCGGCGTCGGCGTGCGGACCGCTTGACTGCTCTCTCGTCTCGCCGGACCCGACCTGCGTTCCGGAGTCCATCGACTCCAGTCCGCCGTCCGGTTCCGGCTCGGCGGGGCTCTCGCCCTCGTCTATCTCGGTGAGGTTCTTCTGCTGCGGGTAGGCCTTCTCGATCTCGCCGTCGAGGTAGCGACGCAGGCCGGTGCCGATGGCGTCCGGGATGGACTGGATCTGCTCGCCCTTGTCCCACGCCACCTTCGGCGACCGGATCCCCTGGAGGTCGTCGGCGATCTCGTACGGGTCGACGCCCGAGCGCAGGGCGAAGCTGATGATCTTCGCCAGCGCCTCGGTGAATGAGGCGGTGAAACCGCCGGAGTTGCCGATGTTAGCGAATAGTTCGAACGGTTCGCCGTTCTCGTCCTCGTTGATGTTGACGTACAGTTTCCCGTAGCCGGTGTCGATGCGCTGGGTGACGCCGTGGAGCACGTCGGGGCGCGGGCGCTCCTTGGCGTAGGCGTCGCCGGTCCCGTCGGCTCCCGAGAGGATCTCGTCGACCTCCTCGTCCAGTGCGGCGCGGACGTCCTCGTTGTCGAGGAACGCGTCGACGCCGCCGAAGACCTCGTTGATCTGCTCGACGAGGGCCTCCGCGGCCTCGCTCTCGTCGGCGAATTCCTTGTTCTCGGCGCGGGTCGTCAGCACCTGCTTCGAGCGGGTGCCGTCGCGGTAGACGGTGACTCCCTTGCCGCCGTTCTGGTAGATGTAGCGGTACACCTCGTCCATATCCGCCTTCGAGGCGTCGTTCGGGAAGTTACAGGTCTTCGAGATGGCGGAGTCGACGCCCTCCTGGCAGGCGCACTGGACCGCTGCGTGGTCCTTGCCGGCGAGGTCCGAGGTGACGACGAACAGCTCGCCGATGGGGTCCGGAACCGTCTCCAGCCCTTCGACGCCGTCGAACTCGTTTTCGGCCATCTGCTCCTGGGCTTCCTTTTTCACCGCGTCGACGTCGAGGTCGTTGTCCTCCAGCACGCGGAGGAAGTAGTCGTCGAACTCGACGAGCATCTCGTCGCCCTGAACGTCGTCGGAGACGTTCTTGTAGTAGGCGACGTTGTAGATAGGCTCGCAGCCGCCCGTCGTGTTGCCGACCATCGACGTGGTACCGGTCGGCGCGATGGTCGTCGTGTTGTGGTTGCGGATGGCGAAGCCGTCCGCCCACTCGTCGGCGTCGAGGCCGGTCTGCTTCTCGAACCACTCGGCGTACTCGGTGGGGTTCGCGTACTTCGATTTGTCCCACTCGTCGAACGTACCGCGCTCCTCAGCGAGCTCGTGGGAGGCCCACTTCGAGCCGTGGTTGATGTGGCGCATGACCTGCCGGGCGACCTCGTTGCCCTCGTCGCTGCCGTACTTGATGCCGAGCTGGATGTACAGCTGTGCGAGGCCCATGACGCCGAGGCCGATCTTCCGCATCTCGCGGACTTTCTGCTCGATGTCGTCGACCGGGAAGTCCGACATGGTGACGACGTTTTCGAGGAACCGCGTCCCCATCTCGATGCGGCGGTCGAGTTCCTCGACGTCGATGGCGTCTTCGAGGAAGTCGTCGACGGCCGCCGAAAGCGAGTCG
Source organism: Halostella pelagica (assembly GCF_004762015.1). Taxonomy (NCBI): domain Archaea; kingdom Methanobacteriati; phylum Methanobacteriota; class Halobacteria; order Halobacteriales; family Natronoarchaeaceae; genus Halostella; species Halostella pelagica. The sequence continues at coordinate 115,575 of NZ_SJES01000005.1, read as the reverse complement.
TACTCGTCGGCGTGGTCGTCGTACCAGACGCGCCAGTCCGGCGCGTGGTCGTCCGCGAGCGTCGAGAGGTTGATGTGGCCGAGGTTACAGGCTTCGTACTCTTCGAGCGGCTGCTCGCCGCAGGGGTTCGTCGCGAGGATGCGGTGGTCGGGGTGTTCCTCCACGTCGAAAGAGTGCTCCTTGTTCACCCGCTCCAGATAGATGACGCCGGGTTCGCCGTTCTCGTGCGCGCCCTCGACGATGTCCTCCCAGACGACCTCCGCGGGCATCGACAGTTCCTCGCCGACATCGACGTAGTCGCCGAGGTCGAACATCTCGTACAGCTCTTTCGTCTCCTCGGTGGCGATGTGTGGTTCGCCCGTGCGCGGGTTGGTGAACGTGAACTCCTCGCCGGCTTCCAGTGCCTCCATGAAGTCGTCGGTGACGCCGACGGAGATGTTGAAATTAGAGAGATGTCCCTCGGCGGCGTTGCGGAGATGTTTGGGGACTTTGCCGTCGTCGGTGATGAGTTCCCGGGCTTCCGCCAGCGCGTCCTTGAACGAGTTGTGGGTGTAGTCGTCGGGGTCGTTCAGTCGGAGCGAGTGCGCCAGCGAGACGTCCTTGTTCTTGGCGTGAATGAACTGAATGACGTCCGGATGCGAGATGCGCATCACGCCCATCTGCGCGCCGCGGCGGGCCCCGCCCTGGGCGATGGTTTCGCACATCTGGTCGTAGGTGCGCATGAACGTGATCGGCCCGGACGCGATGCCGCCGGTCGATCCCACGGCGTCGCCGTAGGGGCGCAGACGCCAGAACGCGTAGCCCATGCCGCCGCCGCTCTGGAACACCTGCGCGGCCTCCTTGGCGGTCTGGTGGATGTCGTCGATGTCGTCCTCGGGGCTGTCGACGAAACAGGCCGATAGCTGCTGGAGTTCGTCGCCGGCGTTCATCAGCGTCGGCGAGTTCGGCATGAAGTCGAGGTTCTCCATCATTCCCTGGAACTCGTCGGCGACTCCCTCGACGTGGTCGCGAACGTCGTCGGGGAGTTCCGGGACGATAGTCTCGTAGGAGAACTTGTTGACGTTGTAGACAGAGAGCGTCGTCTCCGCGTCGTCAGTCGCGGTGGTACCCGCACCGAACACTTCCTCGGCGAGTTCGTCTCGCCGGGGGTGGTCGGGCTTCAACTGGTCGGGGGTGACAGTGATAGTCTCGCCCTGTTTCTCCGCCTCGTAGACGGCCTCGGCGAGCGCGATGTTTTCGCCGACGCGTTCGAACAGGTCCTCCTGTTGCTCGATAAGTTCGCCGTCGGCGTCTTTCCGGAGGTAGCGGGCGGGGAGGATGTTGTGGTAGGCGTTGCCCGTCAGGCGTTCTTCGAGAGTGTCGCCCTCGGTCCGTTTGATCGGGAGCGTCACTTCGTCGGCCGAGAGGTCCGCACCACTCATGTGTCACGTACCTCCGCTGGTCGTCGTGCGATTCGGTCGTCAAACTGGGTCGTATGTCCGTTCATTCGTAACGAGGATTTCTTACTGAAGCCTGCTAATTAACAGTTTGCTTTGATCGCTGCAACCTGATTTGGATTGGGCTGTCGCTGTACGGTGAATTGCGGTCGTTTTTGCCGGCCGATCGTCCCCAGACGGTGGCCGTTCGGTACGACAAATACTCTCTCCGGACGTATAATAATCCTGTGCAAATACCGGGGTGAAAGTAGAGAGTCGATATTCGCCTGCCGCCGCTCCGAAACGGTAGATGCTGCCGGTGTGAGTGGTAGCATCTCCCCCCGAGAACGCCCGTCGTCGCCGGCGGGGTCGGGACACGCGGTAGCGTTCCATCGATCGAGGGTAGGGGCGCAGTCGTGGTAACGCTACCCCGATCCGACAGCAAACTTATGGTACGGGAGTGAGGTGGTGGAGGTATGCTGTCAACGCTCCCTCTCGCGCTGTTGCAGGTCCCCGGCGTCCTGAACTCGCCGCTTGGCACACTGTTCGCCGCTATCGTGGCGCTGCTCGTCATCATCACCGTCGGCCGGGTCGTACTGAGCGTCGCCTGGAAGCTACTGGTGGTCGCGGGTATCGGCGTCGGCGTTCTGTACGCCGCGAGTCTCGTCGTCTGATCGGTCAGTCGAGTCGGTACTCCCGCAGGAAGTTCTCGATGACGTCGTGACCGACAGCCGTGAGGACGCTCTCCGGATGGAACTGAACTCCTTCGATGGGGTACTCCTCGTGGCGAACGCCCATCACCAAGTCGGATCCCTCGTGGGTGGTCGTCGCCGTCACGTCGAAGCAGTCGGGAACCGCCGTCGCGACGAGCGAGTGGTAGCGGCCGCCGCGAAAGCCCTGATCGAGGTCCGCGAAGACGCCCACTCCGTCGTGTTCGACCGGGAACGCTTTGCCGTGGATCGGTTCGGGCGCGCGCCCGACCTCGCCGCCGTACGCGTAGACGGCCGCTTCGAGGCCGAGACAGACGCCGAGGGTCGGAACCTCGGGGCTCACCTCCCGCAAGACGTCGTTCGTGACGCCGATGTCCCGTTCGTTCGCCGGGTGGCCTGGGCCCGGGCTGATAACGATGGCGTCCGGGTCGACCGCGCGGACCTCGTCGAGCGTCGCTGTGTTTCGCAGGATTTCGGTGTCGACGCGTTCGCTCACGGCTTCAGAACCGCGTTCCGAACGGCCCGAAGAGGCGAGTAACGACTCCTCGACGTACTCCACGAGGTTGTACGTGAACGAGTCGAAGTTGTCGACGAAGAGGACGGTCGGCCGGGTCACGCGTCGCCCTCCGGGGTTGTCCCTGCGTCGGCACCGGCGGCGTCGTCCGCCGTTTCGATCTCCTCCAGGGCGACTAGCACGCCGCCCATCTTCTTCTCAGTTTCCTCGTACTCCGCGGCGGGGTCGCTGTCGGCGACGATACCCGCGCCGGCCTGTACGGTAACTCGGTCCGCGGTGCCGTCGCCGGATAGGTGTTCGGCGTCGGCCCTGTCGGGCAGGGTTGCGTCGCTTTCGACCGTCGCGGTGCGGATGACGATGGCGAAGTCGGCGTCGCCGGTCCACGAGTAGTACCCCACGCCCCCGCCGTAGAGGCCGCGCGGTTCGAGTTCGAGGTCGTCGATGATCTCCATGGCGCGTATCTTCGGCGCGCCCGAGAGCGTGCCGGCGGGGAAGGAGGCCCGCGTCGCGTCGAAGGCGTCGGGTGGCTCAGTCTCCCGACCCGCCGAACGCGGGGCGGCACCGTCCGACTCGTCCGCGGCGAGCGTCCCCGTCACAGTGCTCTCGATGTGCTGGACGTGGCTGTACTTCAGCACGTTCATGAACTCGTCGACACGGACGCTTCCGGACTCGCTCACCCGCCGCACGTCGTTTCTCGCCAGGTCGACGAGCATCGTGTGTTCGGCCCGTTCTTTCCCGTCTGCAAGCATCTCCCCGGCGAGGCGGCGGTCCTCGACGGGACTCGCGCCGCGGTCGCACGTGCCGGCGATCGGGTTCGCCATCACTTCGCGTCCGCGGACCGAGACGAGCGTCTCGGGGCTCGCGCCGACGACGTGCACGTCGTCGTAACCGAGCAGGTACATGTACGGCGAGGGGTTCACGTCCCGCAGCGCGTCGTACAGGCCGAGCGGGTCGATGTCGCCGTACAGCTCGCGCTTGCGGGAGATGACGCCCTGATAGATGTCGCCGTCGAGAACGTGTTCTTTGGCTTTCCGGACGCTCTCCTCGTAGTCGGCCTGCGGACCGGCGGTCTCGGCCGCCTTTCGGAAACCGCCGGGGTCCGGGTCCGCAGCGGCGGCGAGCAGCGACTCGACGCGCTCGACCTCCGCACACAGGTCGTCGTAGGTCGCTCCGGCGTCGTCGCCCGGGCGGAGGACGGGCGTACAGACGAGTTCTAACGTCCCCGCTACGTCGTCGAAGACGAGCGTCTTCGTGTTCAGCACGAACTGCGCGTCGGGAAACCGAGACGGCGGCCGCTCCAGGCCGACTTCGTCCAGCCAGAGGTCGTACACCGCGTCGTACGAAAGGAACCCGACGAGTCCGCCTTCGAGATGCTGACGGTCGTGGTCCGGGAAGCCGACCGGGTCGGCGTCCGGCAGCGCTGACCGGAGGCAGTCGACCGTATCGCCGCCGTTCGGGTCGATCAGGTCGGCGTACCGGTCGTCGGTCAGCACGTCGACCGTCGTCTCCTCCGAACCGACCGTGACGGCGGCGACGGGGTCGTACCCCACGAACGAGTAGCGGGCGTGACGGTCGGCGGTCGACGACGTGGGGCGGAACGCCCCGTCCGGGTCGCTAGACGCGGTCTTCCCGGCGCTCTCTAGCAGAAACGAGTACTCCGCTGCCTCGGTGTCGGCCGACCGTCCGGTCAACGCGGCGTAGGCCGAAAGCGGCGACGTGTCGACGTCGAGTTCGGCGGCCGCGCGAACGACGACCGGGCCGTCCGCGTCCGCCATGTCGACGAACGCCTCGCGGTCGACGTTCACGCTTCGGACCCCCGTCTCGCCGGTTCGGATCTCCCGGTCGCGGAGTCGACGAACCCGCTCACTGCGTCGTGGTCCTTGCGCCCCGGTGCGTTCGCTCGCTCGACGCCGCTCGCGACATCGACGGCGTACGGGTCGACGGTCCGGACCGCCGCCGCCACGTTTTCGGGCGTGAGACCGCCGGCAAGAACCAGCGGCGTCTCGAGGTCGGCCGTCGCGTCACGGGTTCGCTCCCAGTCGTGTGTCTCGCCGGTTCCGCCGCCGCCGTCCTCGCTGACGGAGTCGACGAGCAGGGCGTCAGCGACGCCGTCGTACTCGGCGGCGCGTTCCGGTTCCGCGGCGTCGACCGATTTGATCACGTCGGCGTCGACGGCGTCGCCGAGCGCCGCGACGGCCTCGGCCGAGAGGTCGCCGTGTTCCTGTACGGCGTCCGGGCCCACGCGGCCGACCAGTTCGGCCGCCGACTCCCGGTCCTCGACCATCGTCACCAGCACGCTCGTCACGAACGGCGGAACGGCAGCGACGAGTTCCGCAGCGCGGTCGGGCGAAACCTCGCGCGGCGTATCGACGGGAACGTCGCAGATCACTCCGATGGCGTCCGCGCCGGCGTCGACGGCCGCCCGGAGATCCGTCTCGCGGGTGATCCCGCAGATCTTCGCCCGCGTCATTTCGCTACGCCGGCGCAGAGGTCAGCGAGTTTCTCGGCGGCGGCGCCGGAGTCGATAGCCGCTCGCGCGGCGTCGACGCCTGCCTCCAGGCTCTCGGCCTCGCCCGAGACGTAGATCGCCGCGCCGGCGTTCGCCAGTATGATATCCCGTTTCGCGCCCGTCACCTCGCCCTCGACGATGCCGCGCATGTCGGCGGCGTTCTCCTCTGGAGTGCCGCCGGAAACGGCCTCTATCGGGTGGGCGTCGACGCCGAGGTCGGCGGGCGTCAAGGTGTACTCGGTCGTCTCGTCGCCGCGAACCTCGGCGACGGTCGTTTCGGCGTGGACGGCGATCTCGTCCATCCCGGAACCGTGGACGACCATCGCGCGCTCTACGTCCATCTGCGCGAGCGCTCGGGCAAGTACGGGGACGAGGTCGGGGTCGTACACGCCCACGACCTGCGCGTCGGCGCCGGCCGGGTTGGTGAGGGGGCCGAGTACGTTGAACACCGTCCGCACGCCGAGTTCCTTCCGCGGCCCGATCACGGCTTTCATCGCCGGGTGGAACACCGGCGCGAGCATGAACCCGATGCCGTCGGTCTCGATGGCGTCCTTGACCGCCGGAGGTTCGGCTTCGATGTGGACGCCGACCGTCTCCAGAACGTCCGCGCTTCCCGAGGACGAGGAAACGGAGTAGTTGCCGTGCTTGGCGACCGGCACGCCCGCGCCGCTGGCGACGATCGCGCTGGTCGTCGAGACGTTGATCGTGTTGTAGTCGTCGCCGCCCGTTCCGCAGGTGTCGACCAGCGGCGTCCGGTCGGGGTCTATCGTCCGCGCGGCGTCGCGCATCCCTTCCGCGAACCCGGCGATCTCGGCCTCCGTCTCGCCTTTCGCGCGCAGTCCCGCTAGCAACGCGCCGATCTGTGCCTCCGTCGCTCCCTCGAAGACGGCGGTCGCCGCCTCCCGCGCCTCCGCTTTCGTCAGGCCGGTTCCGTCGGTGACTCGTTCGATATGTTCCTGCATGTTAGGGCACCAATGGACTAGTCCGTGTTAGAATGTACAAATGAGTACATCATATTAAGGCTGTCGGCGCGTCCGGAGGGCCGGAACGTTGGCGATCCACATACGGCGGCCCAATTCGAAACCTTCAATTAGGGTCGCCGGATACAAAGAAGTGGAAGCAAGCGCCAGACCGGGTTTGTGGTCTAGTCTGGTTATGACACCTCCTTGACATGGAGGAGGCCGGCAGTTCAAATCTGCCCAAACCCACTTTTCCGAACGCTTTACGACGAGCGAAGCGAGTCATTAGCATTCAGTAGACGCGATCGTAGATTTGAATAGGAGAGTCCCGGCCGCCGAACGAAATGAAGCGAGCCCTTTCTTCAAAGTGCAGGTGTGAGCATCGACTCCACCGAGGACTATCGCGATCCGGAGAAACTCCGAGGCATACGAGCGCTACGACGGCAATCACAGCGGTGGAAAACCTTCACCGCGACACCGAGCAACGGAGCGGAATTGCGGAGGAGCGCCGTCCGAGACCGACGTTGCGCCGACGGTCGAGACCGAAGGCGTTTTGCACACCCCGCGACGACGATATCGCATGGAAAGCGGCGGAGACGGCGAGATGACCCTCGCGTTCGAACTCGCTGCACTGCAGGAACTGGCGAGTCCGTCGGCCGTGTTCGACGGCGCACGCCGGTGGAGCAAGTACGTGGGCGTCGTCTCGGACAAGCCGACGTACGTGGTAACGAACTTCACGCGGAAGGAGCGGATCCGCCAGGACTTCTTCTCGGGCCCCCGCGGGAAAGCCGAGAGCCTGGAGAGCGTGCGAGAGCAGTTCGACACCGACCGCCACGTGTTCGTCGGGGCGACCGACGAGGACAGGGAACTCGCCGAGGAGGTCGACTGGGAGTACCTCACCGTCGAAGACGCAGCCGAAGCCGCCGGGTGGGACCTCGCCGACGAGGTCGAGGAACCCGAGACGGAGACGGACGACCGGGACGACTGGCCCTGAGATGGACGTCGTCGAGACGCTCCGTACCGGGTTCGACCGCACGGCGTCACGGACCGGCGCGGCTCTGATTCTGGCCGCCTTCGTCGCGCAACTCGCCAGTACGGTCGCGCTCCACAGCCAGCCGCCGGAGGCGACTGCGCCCATCAGAGAGGAGTTTCCGGCGCTCGCCCCGCCCGCGGAGTCGCCGCTCGCGTTCCCGCTGTCCGCACTCGGCGCGGCGGCGCTGTCGTTCGCGGCGATGGTCGCCGCGGTCGCCGTTTTCGTCGTCGGGTTCCGGGCGCTCTCCGACGACGGTATTCCCTCACCGAGGACGGTGACGCGCAACGTCGGGTGGGCGACGCTCCACGGGATCGCCGGCTATCTGCTACTGTTGGCGCTCACCAGCGTCGGTATCGTCCTGTTCGTCCTCCCTGGCGTGTTCGTGCTCGTCACCTTCGCCTTCTTCGTCGGGTTCGTAGCACTCGAAGACGACGGCGTCGTGAGCGCGTACCGGGAAAGCTGGGCGCTGACGAGCGGCCGTCGCGTCGGTGTCTCCCTGTTTTTCGGGGTGCTGCTCGTCGTGGTGCTACTTGGCAACACCCTGGCCGGGATCCCGGTGACGCTGCTGTTCGGCGTCTCCGAGATGCTGGGGTGGATCGCGAACGTTGCTGTCAGCGCCGTCACCATGGTCTACACCGCCGCGGTCCTCGCGGTCGGCTTCGTTCAGTTACGCGACGGGGACGAGGACGACGACGAGTTCAGCGACATCGACGACGAACTGTTGCCCTGACGGTCGTCCCGGCCGATATCGCTGTCGTCGCCGCCTTCCCCCGCGCTTTTTTCGCCGGCCGCCGTTGTCTCGTCTATGGCACCGGAGACCGAAGTCGACGTGGAGGTCGAAGTGGAAGTCGACAGCGACGAACTGGAGATAGAGGTCGGCGAGACGACCGAGGCGGAGGCCGAACTTGAGACCGACGGCCTGGAGATAGAGGTAGAGGTGGAAGTCGAAATCGAAGAGGAGGAGTCCGACGCGAGCGGCGACGAGGAGGGGGAATCCGACACGAACGGCGACGAGAAGTACGAGGACCCGGAGGCGACCGGGTTCGACGGGTCGGACGAAGACGAGGACGCCGGCGTTTCGGAGTGATCGATTCGGGGCGCTTTTACCCGTGAACGACCAATCACCGGACATGGCTGAACCGCGCGTACCGGGCGAGTCGCCGGACGGCGACGTGAGCCTCCCGTGCGGGGAGACGATCCGGATCCGCGACCTCGACATGGGTGTACGCGACTTCGACTGCGCCTGCGGAGCGACTCACGCGGTCGTGATGGACGTCCACCCGCCGTCGCGGTTCTTCCCGGAGTTCCTGGTCGAGATACTCCGGGAGACGATAGAGACCGACGAGGACGACATGGGGGAGTTCGGGACGACTCACCTCATGGGGATCGTCATGGAGGAGTTTCCCGACGAGATAGTCAGCGAGGACCTCTCGGAGAACGGGGACGTCGGGTACTCGCTGCTGTGGCTCACCGACTTCGACTCGCGCCGCCTCCACGAGATCGCCGTCGAACTGGTCGTCGAACTGATGGAACACGCGATCAGTCACGCGGACGACGACACCGCGATGACCGAGTTCGAGGAACAGATGCTCGACTTCGATGTCGCGGAGTTCGTCGCCGAGTACCGCCGACAGCGGGATTTCGCGGACGAACACGACACGGCGGTGTAGCGGCGGGAACCGGCGCTGTCACCGCTGACAGACCGCACCCGCCGAAGTGACGGGTGCTAACAGATCGCACCGGCTGACAGTATATGTCATATTACTTGACGGTTGTCTGACGATCTTTTATTACAGGTGACGTGGTAGCGTCGCTCATGCGCTCTCACTGGGGGAAAAGCGAGCACATCAGAGAGGTACTCGCGGAGGTGGATCCGGACGAGGCGATGACGGCGAGCGAGATACGCGAACTGCTGGCAGACCACGGGGTAGACGTCGATAGCTCGCACCGCGTCGCAACAGTGCTCGGCCGGTGGGCCGAACAGGGGGAGATAGACGTGATCCGCGACCGCCCCTACCGGTACCGGTTCGACGACTGGTCCTGACTCCCGTGGCGTTACAGTCCGCCGCCGGCGGACACACGCCGGTGGACGAGTCGGTCTATGGAGCAGAGAGCGACCCGAATTCTCCCGTCGAATACGGTCCCGTTCATCGGCGTCACACTGCCGTTCGCTGTCGGCGGTACCTGACCCGGAGACGCGCCGTGATAACCTTTATTGTGTAACTATACCGATTGATTCGCATGGAATATTGTCCCGAGTGCGGAACCGAAGTGCGGGCCGGCGTGGCGTACTGTCCGGGGTGTGGGACCGACCTCACCGAGTATCGGGAGTGGGAGTCGGCGACCGGCGTCGGGACGGACATCGATGGGCTGGACGACAGATCGGAGACCGACGCGAACGGTTCGGATAGCGGAGTCGCGGCCAACGACCGTGCCGTTTCAGACGAGAACCAGCCCAGTGAACGGCAACGGGACAACCGGGGACAGGACGCGGGACAGCCGACAGCCGGTCGGGAACAGGATACGGGACAGTCGCAACCCGGACGAGGACGTGACGGTCGAGACGGACGCGGTGCCGGTGGGTCCCGAAGGCAACCGCAGAGCGGTCACCCCCGGCAAAACGCACCGGACGAACAGTCCCACGGGGGCGCACGCGACGGTCATACCGCCCCGCCACCCCAGGGGAGCCAGTCTGAACGCGGCCGTCAGGCTGGCGCGCCGGCCGGCACGGACCAGCAGTGGCACGGTCAGGACAGACGTACTCCTACGGGGGCTGATGCCGCCCCAGCCACGGGTGCCGTCAACCGGGGGCCGTCGCTGTTCGACCGGATCAAATCCCTGCCGTTCAAACGGAGCGCGGCCGCGGGCACGGCGCTGTACGTCGTCACGTTTCTGGTGACCTACGTCACGTTCGTCGTGGACGCGCTGGTGATACACTCGGACCACGACCTCTCGGTGTCGACCTTTCTGCCGCTGACGGATATTACGTCGTGGATGTCGCTAGATATGTGGCAGTTCGTCGGCTGGCTACTGTACAGCGGTCACAACGTACCGATAGAGCGGACGGCCGGCGATAGCGCGGAACCCATCGAAGTGCTCGGCGCTGACTTCTGGATGCAGTTTCCCCACGTCCCGCAACTCGTGACGCCCGCGCTGTACACGCTGATCCCGATCGTCGTCCTCGCCGCAGGCGGTCTCGTGTTCGTCAGGCGTCTCGACGCGGACGGGACGGCGGTGTCGGAAACGTCCGACGCGGCACTACTCGGCGGCAGTGTTCTCGTGGGGTACGTGGCGCTTGCCGCCGCCGGAACGTTCCTCGTCGGAATCAGCGACGGCGCTACGTCGTCCGGACCTGTTCTTCAGGACGCCGTCCTCTGGACCGCGCTGTTCGCGGGCGGCGCTGGAGCGGCCGGCGGCGTCGCGGCCCACTCGCTCGGCGACGACGCGTCTGTCGAGACCGCTCCGTCGAGCGACTCGGGATAACGGAACCACTGTTTTCCGCATCCACAGCGCGGCCGTGTTTTCCGACGACGACCGTTCGCGTGGAGCGGCGACCGCGATCCTCGTCTGTTCGAAATTCGAAATTCTATTTCGCCTCTCGTAATCTATCGTGTGGCTTATTACGATGTACGAACTTCGAACAGGTAAGCATGACCGGCCAGACAGAAGACAGAACGATCCTTCTAATCGGAAGTGGGCCGATACAGATAGGACAGGCGGCAGAATTCGACTACTCCGGGGCGCAGGCGTGCCGGGCGCTGCAGGAGGAGGGCGCGCGCGTCGTCCTCGTGAACTCGAACCCGGCGACTATCATGACCGACCCGGAGATGGCGGACGAGGTGTACATCGAACCGATCACGACCGAGGCCATCGCCGAGGTCATCCGGATGGAGGAACCCGACGGCGTCATCGCCGGCCTGGGCGGCCAGACCGGCCTGAACGTCACGGCCGAACTCGCCGAGGAGGGCATCCTCGACGAGTACGACGTCGACATCATGGGCACCCCGCTCGACACCATCTACGCGACGGAGGACCGCGACCTGTTCCGCCAGCGGATGCGCGAGATGGGCGAGCCGGTGGCCAAATCGACGACTATCTCGCTCGACGAGGACGAGTCGGTCTCCGAACTGACCGAGGACGACCTCGAAGAACGCGTCCACGCCGCCGTCGACGAAGTCGGCGGTCTCCCCGTCATCGCACGCACGACGTACACGCTTGGCGGCTCCGGGTCCGGCGTCGTCGAGGAGATGGACGAACTGCTCCAACGCGTCCGGAAAGGCCTGCGCCTCTCGCGTAACAACGAGGTACTCATCACCGAGTCCATCGCCGGCTGGGTCGAACTGGAGTACGAAGTGATGCGCGACGCCGACGACTCCTGTATCATCATCTGCAACATGGAGAACCTCGACCCCATGGGCATCCACACGGGCGAGTCCACGGTCGTCACGCCCTCGCAGGTCATCCCGGACGAGGGCCACCAGGTGATGCGCGACACCGCGCTCGACGTGATCCGCGACCTTGGCATTCAGGGCGGCTGTAACATCCAGTTCGCGTGGCGCGACGACGGCACGCCCGGCGGCGAGTACCGCGTCGTCGAGGTCAACCCCCGCGTCTCCCGCTCCTCTGCGCTCGCCTCCAAGGCGACCGGCTACCCGATAGCCCGCGTCACGGCGAAGGTGGCGCTCGGCAAGCGCCTCCACGAGATCGACAACGAGATCACCGGCGAAACGACCGCCGCCTTCGAACCGGCGATCGACTACGTCGTGACGAAGGTGCCGCGCTGGCCTATCGACAAGTTCCCCGACGTCGACTTCGAACTCACGACGGCGATGAAATCGACAGGGGAAGCGATGGCTATCGGCCGGACGTTCGAGGAGTCGCTGTTGAAGGCGCTTCGCTCCTCCGAGTACGAACCGGACGTCGACTGGGCCGACGTGGACGACGACACCCTCGAAGCCCACTACCTCGAACGGCCGTCGCCCGACCGCCCGTACGCGATGTTCGAAGCGTTCGAGCGCGGCTACACAGTCGAGGAGGTCGTCGACCTGACGGGGATCTACGAGTGGTACGTCGAGCGCTATCAGAACATTTCCGACGCGGCCGTCGCCGCGCAGGACGGCGACTTGGCGTCGGCCACGGAACTCGGCTTCACGAACAGTCAGGTAGCAGCGGGCGTCGACCCGAGCGAGGCCTCCGAGCTACCGCAGACCGACGGCGGACAGGTTGACGAGGTAGAAGCGTCCGCGCCCGACCGCTCGTTCAAACAGGTCGACACATGCGCCGGCGAGTTCGCCGCGTCGACGCCGTACTACTACTCCGCCCGCGAACCCGCCGCGAGCGGAACGTCGACGGGGTACGACGAGGTGCAGGTCGACACGGACGCCGAGAGCGTCGTCGTGGTCGGCGGCGGTCCCATCCGCATCGGGCAGGGCGTCGAGTTCGACTACTGCTCCGTCCACGCCGTTCGCGCGCTGCGCGATCAGGGTATCGACGCCCACGTCGTCAACAACAACCCCGAGACGGTCTCGACCGACTACGACACCTCCGACGGCCTCTTTTTCGAGCCCATAACCGCAGAGGAAGTGGCCGACGTCATCGAGACGACGAGCGCCGACGGGGTGATGGTGCAGTTCGGCGGGCAGACCTCCGTCGACATCGGCGAGCCGCTGGAAGCGGAACTGGAACGCCGCGACCTCGACTGCGATATCATGGGGACGAGCGTCGAGGCAATGGACCTCGCGGAGGACCGCGACCGGTTCAACCGCCTGATGGACGACCTCGGTATCGCCCAACCAGAGGGCGGAACCGCAACGAGCGAGTCGGAGGCCCTGGAACTCGCCCACGAGATAGGCTACCCCGTTCTGGTCCGCCCCTCCTACGTGCTCGGCGGCCGCGCGATGGAGGTCGTCGACGACGACGAGGAACTCGAACGGTACATCGAGGAAGCCGTTCGGGTCAGCCCGGACAAACCGATCCTCGTGGACGACTTCCTGGCCGATGCCATCGAACTCGACGTCGACGCCGTTGCGGACGGCGAGAACGTCGTCATCGGCGGCGTCATGGAACACATCGAGAGCGCGGGCGTCCACTCAGGCGACTCCGCCTGCATGATCCCGCCGCGCTCGTTAGACGACGAGACGATGGCTCGCGTGCGCGAAGTGACCGAAGACATCGCCACCGCACTCGACACCGTCGGACTGCTGAACGTTCAGCTCGCAGTACAGGACGGAGAGGTGTACGTCCTCGAAGCCAACCCGCGCTCCTCACGCACCGTTCCGTTCGTCTCGAAGGCGACTGGCGTTCCCATCGCCAAACTCGCGGCGAAGGTGATGGCCGGAACGACGCTCGACGAACTGGACGTGCAAGAACAGGTGCCCGAGCGGACCAGCGTCAAGGAGGTCGTCCTCCCGTTCGACCGCCTGCCGGGAAGCGACCCGCGCCTCGGCCCGGAGATGAAATCGACCGGCGAAGTCATGGGGACCGCCGACACGTTCGGCAAGGCGTACGACAAGGCCCAGGACTCGACGGGGAAGCCGATCCCGCGCGAGGGGACCGCCGTTGTCGACCTCTCGGCCGACGAGTTCCCCGACCCTGACACCGAGGCGGGCGAGGCGCTCGTCGAGGGCTACACGGACCACTTCTCGCTGTCCGAGGCCGTCGACCTGCAACAGGCCGTCCGTGACGGCGAGGTAGACATCATCATCTCGCGCGACCGCGACCTGCTCGAAGTCGCCGTCGAGGAGGAGATCACCTACTTCTCGACGGAGGCGAGCGCCAAAGCGGCGCTGGAGGCGCTGGACGCGGCCGACGACCCGCTCGACGTCGCGTCGGTCGACAGCCGTCCGAAGACCCGCGCCGACTGGGGCGAGTAACGCCGCGTCTCGCGGTTTTCGCACGTCTGATTTCGTCCGCTGCCGGGGTCAGCGTCGATCGTAACCCCTAACCGTTGGATTAGGGTAACCTAAAACAACATGGGTAGTTCGGAGACGGTCGCGACCCCTACGTCTATCGAGGACCGACGGGGGTGGTTCACTCGGACGCTCGCGCTGTTCTGTCTCGGGTGTACGGCGATCACGGTCGCAAGCGGACTAGCACAGGTGACTTTCGGGGCGTACACGATGAGCGTCAGCGACGCGTGGCGGACGGTGTTCGACCCCGGCGTCGTGTTCAACCTCCGCTTCTGGAACGGGTTCTTGCTCGGGGGCGACCTTCCGGAGATGAGCCCCGAGACCGTCGTCGTCTGGACGTTGCGTCTCCCGCGAGTGTTCGTCGGGATCATCGCCGGCGCGTCGCTGGCGGTCTCCGGAGCGGTGTTTCAGGCGGTGACGCGCAACGAACTTGCCAGTCCCTTCGTCCTCGGGGTGAGTTCAGGGGCCGGGTTCGCCGTGCTAATGACGCTCGTCCTGTTCACCGGGTTGGCCCCGTTCCTCCCGCTCATCGCGGCGGCGGGTGGGGCGGCCGCGTTCCTGCTCGTCTACGCGATCGCCTGGAAGGGCGGGACGAGTCCGGTCCGCCTGGTGCTTGCCGGCGTGGTCGTCAACATGGTGTTCCAGTCGCTCCAGCGCGCGCTGTTTTTCTTCGCCGACGACATCGGCGTCGTCCAGACGGCCATCGCGTGGACCACCGGGTCGCTCACCGGCACGGGCTGGGAGCAGGTCCGGATCGCTATACTGCCGGCGTCGATCGCTATCGTCATTGCGCTGGCGGGTGCCCGGCAGCTGAACGTCCTGTTGCTCGGCGAACAGACGGCGGCCTCGCTCGGGATGCGGGTCGAACGCGTCCGGTTTCTCCTCTCCGGCGTCGCCATCCTTGCGGCGAGCGCCGCCATCGCCGTGGCGGGGATCGTGGGCTTTTTCGGCCTCGTCGTCCCCCACATCGTCCGGAACGTCGTCGGGAGCGACTACCGGCGGCTGATGGTCGGCTGCCTGTTCGCCGGCCCCGCGCTGATGGTGTCCGCTGACGTGGGCGCGCGCCTCGCACTGGACACCGTCCAGATGCCCGTCGGCGTCGTCACGGGGCTGGTCGGCGGCCCGTACTTCCTCTATCTGATGCGGAAACAGCAGTCAATGGGTGAGCTCTGATGGCACGAAAGAACGCGAAAGCGGAACCGGAACAGACTGAGGAGGAGACACGCGTCACCGACGGAGACGGCGCAGTCGTAAAGAGCGCGCTCGTCGGGGACGACCTCGCGCTCAGCTACCCGTCCACCGACGGCACCGTCGTCGACTGCGCCCGCCTCGACATTCCTGAGGGGGCTGTCACGGCGCTCGTGGGACCGAACGGGAGCGGGAAGAGTACGCTACTGAAGGCGCTCTCCGACCGCCTCTCGCCGGACGAGGGGGACGTGCAGGTTCTCGGGGACGACCTCGACTCGTTCGGAAAGAAGGAACTCGCGCGTAAGCTGGGCGTTCTCTCGCAGGAGAACGATTCCTTAGAGAGCATTAGCGTCGAGGACCTGACCTATCACGGCCGTTACCCCTACCGGGGGTTCTTCGACGGCACCACGGCGGAGGACCGGGAAGCGGTCGAGCGCGCGCTCGACCTTGCAGGTATCGACCACCTTCGGGACGCCGAACTCGGACAGCTCAGCGGCGGGCAGAAGCAACTCGCCTGGATCGCCATGGTGTTAGCACAGGAGACTGACGTGCTGTTGCTCGACGAGCCGACGACGTTTCTCGACCTGTATCACCAGTTCCGTGTGTTAGAGACCATCCGCCAGCTAAACGAGCGCGAGGGCGTCACCGTCGCGGTCGTCCTCCACGACATCTCGCAGGCCGCCCGCTTCGCCGACTACCTCGTTGCGATGGACGACGGGGAACTGTACGACTGGGGGCCACCCGAGGAGGTGGTAACCGAGCAGCTACTGGCCGACGTGTTCGGCGTCGAGGCCACAGTCGAATACGAGCCGGAACTGCAGGTGTTGCCCCGGCGAGCGCTCCCCGACGACCGGACGTGACCACCGGGAGATTTCAGAACGCTTAAGAACATTTAGGCCGGCCTAAAAATTGATGACCGACCAACGCAGTTTGACGAGACGGAACGCGCTCCGAGCGACTGTCGCCGCCGCCGGGATCGGTTCGGTGGCTGGTTGTACGACGTACGGCAGCACGGACGACGAAAACGACGACTCCAGCGACGACGGCGACAACAGCTACTCGGTGACGATGGAACCCGTCGGCACCGTCGAGTTCAACGAGGTCCCGGAGACCTGGGTCGCCAACAACGGGAGCTGGGCGGACATGGGCATTGCGCTCGGCGTCGAACCACCCGAGGGCGTCTGGCTCCCGTCGCGGTATCACGCCCAGTACTACGATGAGATCCCGGACGTCAGCGTCGACATCGAGGAGATAACGCGGCTGTCCGACGACGGCGTCGACCCGGAGAAGTTCATCGAACTCGACGGCGATGTCCACGTCATCGACCCGAACTTCCTCATGAATCGGTTCAAATCGTGGGACCAGAGCGACATCGACGATATCGAGGAGACCGTCGCCCCCTTCTTCGGCAACAGCATCTTCTCGACGGGGTACGAGTGGCACGAGGACTACCGGTATCTCTCGCTGTACGAGGCGTTCGGGAAACTCGCGGAAGTGTTCCAGCGGGTCGACCGGTACGAGGCGTTCGTCGACCTCCACGACGAGTTCCAGTCGAGCGTCGAAGAGATCGTCCCGCCCGAAAGCGAGCGTCCCGCGGTCGCGACCATGTGGGCCGGCGGCAACGAGCCCGATGCCTTCTCCCCGTATCTGATCAGCGAGGGGACCAGCTTCAAGCAGTGGCGGGATCTGGGCGTTCGCGATGCCCTCGCCGAGACTGACGTACAGGACTTCCACTCGACTCGCGGCCAAGTCGACTACGAGACGCTGCTCGAAATCGACCCCGACGTGCTCCTGTTCCGCGGTCACGAGGGCCAAACACAGGAGGAGTTCCAGAACACTATCGTCGCGTACATGGAGGACCACAACGTCGCCAGCGAGTTGACTGCCATACAAAACAACGACGTGTACCGCGGCGGTCCGCTGTACCAGGGACCGATCACGAATCTCGTCGTCACCGAGCGCGCCGCGCAGCAGGTGTACGACGTCGAAGCGGAACTGTTCGACCCCCAGCGCGTCGCCGACATCGTCGCCGGAGACCTGTAACGTCTCGCGATTCCACTCCGATTCCGAATTCCGTCTGTACCGAAAGCGCTGCCGACCGAGAAACTGGTACGTGCGACCGCCTCAGTATGCTTCTGACTGTTCGACCGGCCCCCAGATAACGTACTCCTCGCACTCGGGACAGCGAAGCGGCGGCATCTCGTGGACGCTGCCCGAAAGCTGTCTGTTGTCGACGACTACCCCGCAGTTCGCGCACTGTTTCGCCATACGCGATCAGTGCGTACGGGCCGGGTTAATCCGACCACATCGTTGCACTCTGTTCCGTCCGTTTCAGGCAGAACGACCGTCTGGGAACGGCCATATGTAAGGATGGAACCGCAAGAAAATCCGCAAGCACCTTCACCGCCGGAGCGTGTTCGAATCGCCGGAGCAGCGACGGGAAACCGCTGTGAGCGCAGACTACGTCAGTCGTCGGCGGGCGCGGCCTCGATGTGGTGATTGGTCATCGCCAGCACGTCGTCGAAGAAGTCGAGGGAATCGTTGGGTCCCGGGTTCGCCTCGGGGTGGTACTGGCGCGTGATTACGTCCAGTTCGTCGCTGTCTAAGCCCTCCGGCGTGTCGTCGTTGACGTTTCTCTGCGTCACTTCGAGGACATCGCCGGGGTCGCCCACCGTGTAGCCGTGGTTCTGCGTGGTCATTACCACGCGGTTGGTCTCCAGGTCGCGAACCGGCTGGTTGACGCCGCGGTGTCCGAAGTCCATCTTCTCGGTGGTGCCGCCGAGCGCGCGGGCGACGACCTGCTGACCGAGGCAGATGCCGGCGAGGGGAACCTCGCCGACGAACGCGTCGACGAGTTCCTCGGCGGCTTCGAAGTTCGCAGGATCGCCGGGCCCGTTCGAAACGAACAGGAGGTCGGGGTCGACCGCCTCGACGTCCGCTTCGGTCGCGTCGTAGGGGAGTACGTGAACGGTGGCACCGCGAGCAACCAGCGAGTCGACGATAGAACCCTTCGCGCCGCAGTCGACCAGTGCGACGTCCGTTCCGGCGTACTCGCCGTCGGCGTCGCCCTCGTGAACGGTCGCGTTCGCGACGCTGACCTGCGCGCCGATGTCTTTGTGTTCGCTCATCCCGCGACAGGATTCTAGTTCGGCGAGCGCGTCCGCTTCGGTGACGTCCTCGCCGACGGCGATACCGCATTTCATCGCTCCACCTTCGCGGATGTCGGTCACCAGGTCTCGCGTGTCAATGTGGTCGACGGAGGGAACGTCCTCCTCGGTCAGCCACTCCGCGACGTCATCGGTGAGTTCGCGGGCGACGACAGCACGCGGGTGGACACGGTCGGATTCGAAGCGGTCCTCTCGCACACCGTAGTTGCCGATCAGGGGGTAGGAGAAGGTGAGCACCTGCTCCTCGTAGGACGGGTCGGTGAGGCTCTCCTCGTATCCCGTGTACGCTGTCGTGAAAACCAGTTCGCCGCGGGTAGTCCCCGGGGAACGGCCGCGTGCCTCGACCACGCGACCACCTTCGAGCGCTACGTAGGCGTTCATCGTTACGAAGTGCGTACAGGTCCGGGCGTCATAAACCTTGCTTTCGAAGCTATGTTACGAATTTCGTAATCGTCAAGTGAGGGGACACGGTACGTACACATCTCAATGGACAGCCTGGACCAGGAGATACTGAACGTGCTTCGACGCGACGCGCGAACGCCGTACACCGAGATCGCGAACGAGGTCGGAACGTCGGAAGGGACGGTCCGCAACCGCGTCGAACGGATGACCGAGGAGGGAGTCATCGAGCGGTTTACGGTCGCCACCCGGACGGGCAACGTGAAGGCGATGATCGAGGTCAGCGTCGCCGTGGACGTGGACACGACGGCCGTTTCGGAACGGATCGCCGAGTGGGAGGAAGTCGATTTCGTCTGGCAGGTCAGCGGCGAGGAAGACGTCGTTCTCATCGTCGACGCCTCCGACACGCAGGGCGTGAACGAACTGATCACGCAGGCCCGCGAACTGGAGGAAGTCGTCAACACGAAGACGCGGCTGATCCTGAACGAGAAACGGGGGTGAGGCCGGTAGAAATTCTGGCTGGGGCTGTTCACGAAGATTCAGTACGGGTGTCGCCTCTCGAACCTTGATCGGGACGTTTCCCGTGTTTGGTAGGGGCCTTTAATGCGCTTCTCCGGGGATTATATCTACGGATTTCGGCAATCCTGCTGGCTTCGACATCGCAACAGTCCAGACTGGATCGGGTGTGACACTACTGGTATCTGCCGGTATAACCAGATACGGCGAACAGTTCCAGTACACCGCGGCCGAACTGTACGGTCTGAGCGGTGCCGTACTCGTCGTACTCGGCGTCGTCTTCGGACTCGTTCTGGTCGTGAGCGGCTACCGATAGCTCGCGCGCTCGTACGTCGTCACGGCTGGTTTTCCTGTTCGCCGGGCGGCGCGCCGACGCCGGGGGTCAGCCACTCGGGCTTGTCGAGGTAGCCTTTCCACTCGTGGATCTTCCGGTAGGCCGGCCTGAGGAGTCCGTTCGGGAACCCGTGGCCGACCTGCGCCTCGATCCTCCCGTCCCGGATGGCCGCCACGACGCTTTCCGGGGTGAGTTCCGTGGTGTCGACGGTCGTGAAGGCCCGGCCGACCTCGAACGGGTAGTGCGCGTCGCTGCCGCCGGTCATCGGGAGGTCGTGCCCTCTGGCGAGATGCTCGACCCACGGTCGCGTTCTCGGGTGCTTGCCGTTGATTTCGATAGCGTCGAACGGCGCGTCGACGTCCCGAACCGTGCTGTTCCGGTAGGGGTGCGCGATGATCGCCGCACAGTCACGTTCGTGGGCTAAATCGACGGTTTCACGGGGAGTGAGCGTCTCCGGACGCATCTCTTTCGGCGGGTCGGGACCGATAACGAGAACGTGTCCCCGAGTCGTCGTCACCTCGATTCCGGGGATGACCACGAAGTCATCCGGCGTCTCGAACTGCCGATAGTAGTCGTGATTTGTCGTGGCGAGGCCGTGGAGGCCGCGGCGCTTGGCCGCCCAGACCAACATCCGGAACCCGGTCGGATCGTAGAACTCGCCGAGGCGCGGTCGACCGTGGAAAAACCGCGTATGGGAGTGAAGGTCGATGGCGAACACGCTAGCCGTACGACCGCGGTAGCCTTAACTGTCGGTTGGTCCGCTCTCCGGCAGCCCCCGGCCCATTTGCACGTCGACCACGTACGTCCGGTCGAGGGGATCGGAGTGAGTGACACAGAAGCGGCCGACGAACGACGCGTGCTCGTGATGAACCCACAGAGCGGTAGCGCCGACCATGGCCCGGAAATCCACGGCCGGGCCGCCGACCACGGGTTCGACGTGCGGGAGACGGAGGGTGAAGGAGACGCCGCCGATCTGGCGGCCGAGGCGGCCGAGGCGGGAGCCGATGTCATCGCTGCGGCCGGCGGGGACGGGACGCTGAACGAGGTGGTCCGCGGCATTGACCGGGCCGACGCTTTCGAGGACGTGACGTTCTGCGCCGTTCCCGCGGGCACTGGCAACAACTTCGCGGGGAACGTCGGCGTGACGAGCATCGCCGACGCGTTCGACGTGATAGAACGTGGTGAGGAGCGCGTGATCGACCTCGGACGAGCGAACGACGAGCCGTTCATCAACTCCTGTGTCGGCGGCCTCACGGCCGACGCCAGCGTCAACACCAGTTCGGAACTGAAAGAGCGGATCGGCGTCGTCGCGTACGTCGTCAGCACGCTACGAACGCTGCCGGAGTTCGACGCCGTCCCGCTGCAGGTCCAGACGAGCGACGAGATCGCCGAACCCTGGAGCGGCGAGGCGCTGATCGTCTTCGTGGGGAACTGCCGTCGCCCGATGCGAGACGGCCGAACGCAGGCGAACGTCGAGGACGGCCTGTTCGAAGTGACCGTCATCGAGGACGAACCGGCGATAGACCTGGTCGGGGACGCTGTCGGACGACGGCTGTTCGGCGGCGACGCCGTCGACATCGTCCAGCGCCACACGCCCGAACTGACGATCACGACCGACGCCGACGAGTCGATAAATTACAGCCTCGACGGGGAAATGATCTCGGCGGCCGACCTCCATCTCGTCACGGAACGCCGCCGTCTCAAAACCAGAGTGGGCGAAACGTACGACCCTAACCCGGACTGATCCGAAGACTGTTTGACCCACCCAGACAATCTGTCTGCCATGAGTGCCAACGAGGGGACTGCGGACGAGGCAGTCCACGAGAACGCCGGACAGGATGTCATCGGCGTCGACGCGGACGACAACGAGCAAGGACTGGTTAACAGATTAGCGGCCCACACTGGAGACGGTATCCGCCACCGCGCGTTCACCGCTCTCGTCTTCGACGAGGATGGACGGATCCTGCTGGCACAGCGGAGTCCGGACAAGCGTCTCTGGGACACCCACTGGGACGGTACCGTCGCTTCGCATCCGGTCGAGGGCCAGACGCAGAAAGAGGCGACGCGCCAGCGCCTCGAAGAGGAACTCGGGATCACGCCGGACCAGTACGGCGAATTACGTCTGACCGATAAGTTCGAGTACAAGCGGTACTACGAGAACGCCGGCGTCGAACACGAGGTCTGTGCGGTCCTTCAGGTAACACTCAGCGACACGACTCTCGACCCCAACGAAGAGGAGGTCGCCGGCCTCATGTGGGTCCCCTACGAGCGCCTTCACCGGAACCCCCAGTGGTATCGACAGCTCCGTCTCTGCCCCTGGTTCCAGATCGCGATGCGCAGGGACGTAGAGTGACTGAAGGGAACTGATCGACTGGTTTCGGCATCACCTTGTAACCATACATTCGTATTAATCAAACGAACTAAAACGCCTGTACAGTCTGAAAAAACTCAAATTACTTCGGGATAGTAAGACCTCAATGACAGGTTTAATAGTCCGCCGGCCCGTAGGAGAGCGTAGGGAACCATCCCTGATAACCAATGAGTACGACCACGCCGGACACTGGCGCAGAACCGCTCGATCTGACGCGGGCGGAGCGGTGGGTCCTTCACGACGTGATGCTCCGCGAACTCGAAGCGGCGGCAGAAGCAGAGGAATCGCCGCCGTGGTGGGCTCACGCCGTCCTCGAACAGGTCGAAGCGAACGACCTGGCACTGACGTGCTTCGAAGCCTGGCGGATCAAGCGGGCGCTCGAAACGTACGTCAAAGATGCGCCCGAACGGGACCTCAAGCCGACGGCATCCGTTATCGACCAACTGGACGCCGCGTACGAAGCGCCGCCGGCCACGGTTCTGGGGTGACGAACATCCGATTTTCTCGGGTTACAGCGTACACGCCTCGCCTGTGACCCTCTTTTAGGCGACAGGACCTCCTCACGACAGGTAGGAACGCTAATCGTTCGTTTTTCCACGGCTCGGTACGTCTCATCGGCCGAGTAACACCGAATTACCGGGTTCTGACGGCCGTATACGCTGTTACCGATGGTCCGAACTGCATCGTTCAGCGGTCGACCACGCCGACGACACCGGACGAATCGAACTACTGTCAGTGTTACGTCGCAGTTTATCTCCGCGGTCGATCTAAACGTTCGACGGCGTTTATTTTCGTCGTCGTGGACCGTTTCAAGCGCGCATGAGACGAAAAACAACCAAATTCAGTGCCGTTTTTGTAGCCGTCTTGATGGTCCTATCGACGGGGGTAGCAACCGCTGCCGCCGCACCGACAGCCCAAGACGAGTCGCCGAACGTATCGATACAAGATCAGACAACGGCGGGAGATTCGATCCAGATCGAGTCCGCATACGTCCCGGAGGGGGGCTTCGTCGTCCTCCACGAGGGGTCAGTGGACGGTGAGGTCATCGGTGTCTCCGAGTTCCGGCCCGCCGGCGAGCACAACGACTTCCAGATCCAGCTAGACCAGTCGATAGAATCTGACACGACCGTGGTCGCGGTGCTTCACCGGGACACGAACGTTAACCGCGTGTTCGATGGAGTCGACGCGTCGACGGACGACGCGTACACTACCAACGGCGAGGTAGTCACCTCGATGGCAGGCGTAACGGTCGAAACGGAGGAAGACGGAGCTATCGAGGATGAAGAGACTGGGGAAGGGAACGACACGGAGACCGTGACCGAGTTCGAATCGACTGCCAACGTCACCTTCGAGAACCAGAGTTCTGAGGGGACGAGCGTGGTGATCGATTCGGTCAACAGCACGAACGGGACGTTCGTCGCCATCCATGACGCAACCCTGTTAGAAGGGAACGTCATCGGTAGCGTCATCGGCGTCTCCGAGTTCCTCCCCGCCGGCGAGCACGAGAACGTAACAGTCGAACTGTTCGACGTGCCCGGTGCGGAGTTCGAAGAGACGGAGCTGACGGAGAGCCAGACGCTCATCGCGATGCCGCATCAGGACACGGACGACAACCGGAACTACGACTTCGTCGCCTCGAACGGCAGTGAAGACGGCCCGTACGTCAACGAAACCGGTGTACCCGTCACTGACGACGGGTTCGTTCTGGTCGAGGTGCCCGGTGAAGACAACGTGACGGAGGACAACGTTACCGAGAACATCACCGAAGACAACGTCACCGAGAACGTCACTGAAGACAACGTGACGGACAATGTCACCGAGGACAACGTAACTGAAGCCATCACTGAAGAGAACCGGACGGTCGAGAACGTCACTATCGAGAACCTGACCGTCGAAAACCTCACCATCGAGAACGTTACGGTCCAGAATCTCACCGTGGAGAACCTCAGTGTCGAAAACTTCGTCGTCATCATCGACCTTGGAGACGGACCGATGAACTTGACGGACAATATCCCTGCGAACTTGACAGAGAACATTTCCGCGAATCTGACGGATAACATCACCGCAAACCTGACGGACAACGTGACTGAAGACAACGTGACTGACAACGTCACCGAAGACAACGTCACCGAGAACGTCACGGACAACGACAGTGAAGAAGCACCGACTGCGAACGTCACCTTCGACGATCAGATGTCGAACGGGACCGCAGTCAATGTCAACTCGACGAACCTCTCAGACGGGGGTTTCATCGCCATCCACGAGGTGACCGAATCCGACGAGACGACCCCGGCGGACGAGACTGACGACTCAGACGACCGTGACGTCAGTGTCCAACCCGTCGGCGAAGAGGACGACTACGAGATCGGGGCCGTCATCGGTTCCTCGGAGTACCTGACCGCGGGTGCACACGAGAACGTGACGGTCACGCTGAACGAGACGCTTAGCGAGGATCAGCGACTCGTCGCGATGCCGCATCAGGACACCAACGACAACCTCGAGTACGATTTCGTCGCCACGAACGGCAGCGAAGACGGCCCGTACACCTACGAGAACGGCACGCCCGTCACGGACGACGGATTGGTGACAATCGAGGACGACGTAGCGGAGGACAACGCCACTGAAGACAACGTGACTGAAGACAACGTGACTGAAGACAACGTGACTGAAGACAACGTTACCGAGGATAACGTCTCTGAGGACAACGTTACCGAGGATAACGTCACCGAAGACGGCGAAGAACAGCAGATAGCTACTGACGACGCCTTCATCACCATCGAAGTACCCGGAGCGGACAATGTGACGGAGGACAATGCGACGGAAGACAACGTGACGGAAGACAATGTCACTGACGACAACGTCACCAACGTGACACAGGACAACGTGACGGACAACGTCACCGAGGACAATGTCACTAACATGACCGAGTTCGAACCGAACGCCAACGTCACGTTCGAGAACCAGAGTTCTGAGGGGACGAGCGTGGTGATCGATTCGGTCAACAGCACGAACGGGACGTTCGTCGCCATCCACGACGCAACCCTGTTAGAAGGGAACGTCATCGGCAGCGTCATCGGCGTCTCCGAGTTCCTCCCCGCCGGCGAGCACGAGAACGTGACGGTCGAACTGTTCGACGTGCCCGGTGCGGAGTTCGAAGAGACGGAACTGACGGAGAGCCAGACGCTCATCGCGATGGCACACCAGGATACGAACGACAACCTGGTCTACGACTTCGTCACCTCGAACGGTACCGAAGACGGACCCTATCTCGAAGAGACCGGTGAGTTCGTCACCGGCGGTACGAACGAGACGATCAGCAACGAGACGATGGAGAACGCGACGGAAGACAACGTGACTGAGGACAACGTCACTGAAGACAATGTGAAGGAAGACGTCACGGAGGACAACGCTACTGAGGACAACGTCACCGGTGACGCCGCGGTTGAACTGGAAGCCAACGCGACTGTTCAGTTCGACAACCAGACCACGTCTGGCGAGATAGTCGGCATAGAGTCTGTGAATCTCTCCGAGGGAGGCTTCGTCGCGATCCACAACGAGAGCCTACTAGAAGGGGACGCCATCGGCAGCGTCATCGGCGTCTCCGAGTATCTCGAACCCGGCGAACACAGCGACATCCCGGTCAGACTGTTCAACGTCTCCGGCGCGACGTTCGAGAACACGACGCTCGGCGAGAACGAGACGCTGATCGCGATGCCGCACCTCGACACGAACGAGAACGAGACGTACGACTTCGTCGCCACGAACGGCAGTGAAGACGGTCCGTACATCAACGAAACGGACGCTCCCATCATCGACGACGCGATGGTGAGTGTCGAGACGTTCGGAGGAGTGATCGACGACAACGAGACCGACGACAACGAAACCGACGACGAGACTACCGCCAACGAGACGTCCAGCGCCGTTTCGCTGCACGGCTAACGGCCGCTACGACCCGCCGCTTTCTTTTCCGCTGCGTACCGCCGACCAGACCGCGGTCCCGCCGAGTAAAAACGCGGGCAAGAGCGGGAGAACGAGTAGCGCGACCTCCCACGGTAAAGCGGGCGGCCGAACCAAGACGATCGCTGGCACGACCAGAAACGAGACGATGATGACGCCGACCAGCGTCCAGCCCCGCCAGTCGAACTCGCGGCCCTGTTCCGGGCCGGTTTCGACCGTCGCGGAGTTCGTTCCGACCGCTGCAGCGTCGTCGTCGGGGTCGTGGACGTAGCCGCCCGCGTCGTCAGAGCTCACTGTCTGGTTTTACGACCACTTTGCCAAAGCCCTCACGGTTCTCCAGCATCTCGTGGGCGCGAACCGTCCGGCTCATCGGCAAGACATCGCGGATGCGCGGTTCGAACGTTCCGTCCCAGACGAGTTCAAGGACGTCGTCCGCCTCGCCCGGCGTCGCCATCGTCGACCCGATGACCTGCAACTGGTTCCAGAAGATGCGATTGATGTTCGTCTCCGGCGCGGGTCCTGTCGTCGCCCCGCACGTGAGCAGGCGACCGCCCTTGGCGAGACTGGCGAGCGAGTCCGTCCACGTGGCCGCGCCGACGTGGTCGACGACGACGTCGACCCCGCGCTTGCCCGTGAGGTCGCGTATCTCGCTCGCGAAGTCCGCCGTTTCGTAGTTGACGACGTGGTCGGCGCCGCACTCGCGGGCGTATTCGAGTTTCTCGTCGCTGCTGCCGGTCGCGTACACCGTCGCGCCGGCGTGATCGGCGATCTGAACGGCGGCGTGGCCGACGCCGCCGCTGGCACCGAGGACGAGAACGTCCTCGCCCGGCGACACGTCGCCGCGGGAGATGAGCATTCGCCAGGCGGTCTGGAACACCAGCGGCGCGGCCGCGGCCGTCTCCCAGTCGACTCCCTCGGGGACGGGAACGAGATTTCGTTCGGGGATAGCCGCAAACTCGCTGTGAACGCCGGGTTTGTGTTCGCCGATCACGCCGAAGTTCACGCACATCGCGACGTCGCCGTCGCGGCAGTACTCGCACTCGCCGCACCACGTGCCGGCGAGCAGAGCGACGCGGTCGCCGGGTTCGAACCGCGAGACGCCGTCGCCGACAGCGTCGACGACGCCAGCGGCGTCGCTCCCCGGAACGTGGGGCATTTCGAGGTCGATATGGGGGAGACCGCGGCGCGTCCAAACGTCGAGATGGTTCAACGCGCCGGCTTTCACGTCGACCAGGACCTCGTCGTAAGCCGGGTCCGGGTCCGGGAAATCGCCGTACTCGATGACGTCGGTGTCGCCGTGGCCGGTGAATTTGACCGCCTGCATGGGAACTCCGTCGACCGCCGGAGGCAAAACGCTGCCGCTCGACTCCGCCCATCGCTGGGTCGAATTCGGGCCGCCGTGACTCGGGAGACACTTTAGTGGCGTCCGCTGGAAGTGACGGGTATGGTCGATTTCCAGTCACGCGATACGCGACGGGGGGTGGAGGACGACGAACCCGACGAAGAGGCGACGGACTCCGAGTCCGAAACGGAGGAAGCCGAGAGCGAGACAACTGAAGGCGATGACGAAGTCGAAACCACAGCCGAACCGGACGATGAAGCCGAAACCGGGGTAGACGAAGCTGTCGACGAGTCCTCGGAAGCGTCAGAGAGCCAGAATCACTCAGCGGGTCAGTTGGACGATGGGGGATCCGAAAGCCGCGACGACGAGCAGGCCGACCACGGCGGCGACGGACACGGAGACAATAGCGGACATCACGCCGGACACGACCACAGCCACGACCATCACGCCCACGACCTCGACACGCTCGGCGTTGCGGTCGTTACGGTGTCGTCGTCCCGGACGCTCTCTGACGACCCGGCAGGCGACACCATCACTGCGGCGATGGAGGCGGACGACGACGAGGTGGTGACGCGGGAACTGATCCCTGACGAGTATGACAGAATCGAAGGAACGCTCGACAATCTTGTCGGTCGGGGTGATGTCGACGTGATCGTCACGAGCGGAGGTACCGGAGTCACGCCCGACGACGTCACGATAGAAGCGGCAAAACGGCTGTTCGACAAGGAACTCCCCGGGTTTGGCGAGCTGTTTCGACTGTTGTCCTACGACGAGATCGGGACGAGAGTCGTCGGCACGCGGGCGACCGCGGGTATCGTCAACGGGGTTCCGGTCTTCTGTCTCCCGGGGAGCGAGAACGCCGCCCGTCTCGGTGCCGAAACGATCATTTCGGAGGAGGCGGACCACCTCGCGGGGCTGGCGAAGCGCCCGGAAAAGTAATAACATATACGTTACGCAAAACAAGATTGGAAAGCTTCTTCTCGTCGGCGTGGGAGGGTCCGGACGACGATGTACACCGGAGTGGTGGAGACGACAGGCGTACTGCGATCGATCGACCGTACCGACGGGGGTTGTCGGCTGCGTGTAGCGACGGACACAGCCGACCTCGACGTAGAAGACAGCGTCGGCATCGATGGCGTCTGTCTGACCGCCGAACGGGTCGGAGACGGGTGGTTCGAGGCGTTTTGCTCGCGGGAGACCGTGACTCGAACGTACCTCGCCGACCGCTCCGCGGGCGACGAGGTCAACGTCGAGCGGCCGGTCGCTCTCGACGACGCCCTCGACGGTCACGTGGTCAGGGGGACGGTCGACACTGTTACACGGGTCGCGGCTATCGAACCGGACGGCGACGGCTGGCGCTACGAGTTCCGGCTTCCGGACGGGTACGAGCAGTATCTCGTCGAGAAGGGTGCGGTGGCGATAGACGGCATCAGTCTCACCATCGCGGACGTCGGCCGTGAGACGTTCACCGTCGCCGTGGTGCCGACGACGCGCGAGGTGACCACCCTCTCGGAGAAGTCGGTGGGCGATCCGGTCCACTTCGAGGCGGACCTGCTCGCGAAGTACGTCGAGCGACAGTGGACCGTCGCGGACGGGCCGGCGTAACTACCCCGGCATCGGACAGAGGCTCGCGGTCAGGACCGCCGTCTCGTCGCCGTCGTTGCGAGCGCCGTGACCGACGCCCCGCTCGTGGAGGACCACGCCCGGCGCGCTCACCTGCTCTTCCTCGCCGTCTTGCAGGACGGTGACGGTTCCCTCGACGACGTGGAAGACGTTCGTCGAATCGGCGTGTTCGTGCGGGTCGAGCGTCGCGCCCGGCCCGAGCACGAACGCCTTGACGAGTACGTCGTCGGTCACCGCGACTTCGGCGTCGACAACCTCGCCCTCGTCAGCGTCGATCTCAGGATACCGATCGAGTGCCATACGATGACGTACCGCCGCCTCGGAGATATATCTGGCCGTTATGCGTCGCGATGATGTTGTTCTGCTTCGGTTAGAGCGGCGGAACGCTCGTCACCTGGGCAGTCGGCTAGGTGTCCACAGCAAAGGCGGACGGCCCGACAACTGGCAACTCGTGAGGCCCTGTCCAGAGACGGTTCCCGAGTTCTGCTAAAAATGAACTGTATATTACCATTTACCGTTCAGACTATTTCTATTAAATCGTAGGTATTGAACTGTCTCAACACCAATCACGAGAACATATACAACCCGGCATAGAATTTCTTATATACAATAAAATCGCGCAAAAGGAGTTAATCCGATCAAACTACTTCTCGGGTTTAATACCTCGTGCCGACATGTCCCGGATGGAGCATGTTCGACTCAAACCCGAATCGACGAACGGTCCTGAAGGCGATCGGCGGCACGGCCGCAGTCGCTGCGGTACCGACAAGCGTGCAGGCGAGCGATGAAAAGTGGCGTGCAGTCGAGACGCCGACGGAGGGCACTCTCCACGGCACCGAAGCCACGACCAACGGCTACTACGCCGTCGGTGAGGGCGGTATCGTCATCCACCGCACGAACGAAGGATGGAAGAAGGTCCTCGACGGCGGGCCGACCGGCAACGGTAACGACCTGTACGGCTCGGACACGACGGACTACGGCACGCGCATGTGGTTCGTCGGGTCGAGCGGAGTAATCGGAGAGTACGACGTCGAAACGGGCAACCTCGAGGACCACTCCGCACCCAACGACAACACGAACAACTACAACGACGTCGCTGTGACCGGCGAAGGTGGCAGCGCGAACGTGTACGTGGCGGGCGACTCCGGAAAGATCTACTACAGCTTCGAGAACGGCGAGTCCGGCACGTGGGAGTACGTGACGCCCGGAAGCGGTTCCGCGATCCAGTCCATCGACTTCCACGACGACCGCTCCGGCCACGCCGTCGACTCGAACGGCCGCGTCTTCGAGACGACCGATGGCATGACCTGGGAGCCGATCGGTCTGCAGGACGCCAACGTCAACTTCTACGGCGTTGTCTCCCGAAGCGAGACAGCCCATCAGACGGAGTCTGATGACGTCGACAGCGACGGTCGCGACGGCGTTTGGGTCTCCGGCGGCGGCGGTATGGTGTTCCACTACGACGGATCCCAGTGGACCTCGGCCGACACCGGTGACGCCGGCCTGCAGGACGTCACCATCACGTCCGGCGAAGGCTACACCGTCGGCGGCGGAGGGAAACTGTACGAGTACGACGGCGATCAGTGGACGCAGGCCGACACGCCGACCGGCGAGAACCTGAAGGCGGTGCTCCAGAGCACCACCGACATCGCCGTCGGCGCTGGCGGAACGGTACTGGAACACTAAACTGCAGGCGGTCTCACGGTTGGTCCCAGGCTCCTGTCATCCCACTGTCCCCGGCACGCCAGCCGGTTGTCAGAGAGCACCCCTCACCGGGGACAGACGTTGTTTCGGACCGGGCGTAGCAAGCGGCGAAACCGCGTGTTTGGCCGAGGTTCGTGGCCCGCGTCTCACCGACGTGCGGCACCGTCTTGTTCCTGCCACGACACGTCGCCACAACTTATACCGCCGCCCGCATAACAAACCGATATGCCCGGATCAGACCTCAATCGAGGACTCGAAGGTATCACGGTCGCCGAGACGCGACTCAGCTACATCGACGGCGAGTCCGGCGAACTCGTTATCGGCGGGTTCCCGGTCAAGGAACTCGCGGTCGACGCGACGTACGAGGAG
Source organism: Halostella pelagica (assembly GCF_004762015.1). Taxonomy (NCBI): domain Archaea; kingdom Methanobacteriati; phylum Methanobacteriota; class Halobacteria; order Halobacteriales; family Natronoarchaeaceae; genus Halostella; species Halostella pelagica. The sequence continues at coordinate 84,557 of NZ_SJES01000005.1, read as the reverse complement.
AGCGTCTTCCTCCTGTTGAACGACCGCCTTCCTGCCGCCGACGAACTCGCCGAATTCCGCTCCGATCTCGCGAACCGCCGCGAAGTGGGAGACGAGGTTCGGGCGGTCCTCCGGCGGGCCGCCGAGGAGGAAAAGCCCGCGATGGACGCCCTTCGGATGGGCGCTGCGGCGGCGAATCTCGGAACGGGCGAGGAGAACCCGCGGGAGGACGCCCGACGCGTCATCGCCGTACTGCCGACCATCGTTGCGGCGTACTGGCGCTACCGCCAGGGAGCGGAACCGGTCGCGCCCCACGAGGAACTGGGCCACGCGGCAAACTACCTCTACATGCTGACGGGAGAGGAGCCGAGCGACCCACAAGTGCGGGGGCTAGAAACCTATCTCAACACCGTGATAGACCACGGCCTGAACGCGTCGACGTTCAGTGCCCGAACGGTGGTCTCGACCGAATCGGACGTCGTCAGCGCGGCGGCGGCCGCCGTCGGAACGCTCAAAGGTCCACTGCACGGCGGTGCTCCCGGCCCCGTCCTCGACATGCTGGAGGAGGTCCACGAGTCCGGCGACGCCGAGGCGTACGTCCGCGAGACGCTGGAGTCCGGCGAGCGACTGATGGGCTTTGGCCACCGTGTCTACCGCGTCCGGGACCCGCGGGCGGCGGTGCTCTCGACGGCCGCCGAGCGATTCTACGAGGCGGCGGGCGACGACTCCTTCTTCGAGACTGTCCAGGAGTTCGAGAACGTCGCCGTCGACGTTCTGGCCGAGCACAAGCCGGACCGACGGTTGGAGACGAACGTCGAGTTCTACACCGCCGCCCTGCTGCGCGGCGTCGGCGTCCCACGGGACCTGTTCACGGCGACGTTCGGGGTGTCCCGAGTCGGCGGGTGGATGGCGCACTGCCTGGAACAGCTAGACGACAACCGCCTCATCAGACCGCGCTCTCGCTACGTCGGGGAGACGGACCGAACGTGGACCCCCGTCGAGAACCGATAGCAGCCGAACGGAGTGGGACATAACGCCATACAGAACAGTCGAGCAGTCGGAACTGCCCGGCACTTTCGTACTCGGCGGTTACGCAGTACCGCTCAGTTCCTCGGCGACCGCGTCCGGGCCGAGCAGGTCGGGGTCGACTGCGAGGTCGACCTGCGCGCTGGCGAACTCCGGGAACGAGTCCCGCGAGTAGATGACGACGCGGAGGTCGTCGTTGAGGTCTTTCGCGATGGGGACGGCGGTCGCCTGTTCCACGTCCGTCAGGACGAACAGGTCCGCATCGACGATGCCGGCCTCCTCCAGCGCGGGGCGCGTGGCTATCTCCTCGACCGTCGCGACCTCGTTCCCCTCGCCTTCCAGGTTCACAATCAGTCCCTCGTCGTCGTGGCCCGCGAACACTACCTGCATCACTCGTACTCTATGGTGGCCGGCGGCTTGTGTGTCACGTCGTAGACGACCCGTGCGACGTTCTCGTGGGAGCCGGTGATCCGGGACTGGATCCGCTGGAGCGTCTCCCAGTCGATCTCTTGGGCGCGGGCAGTCATGCCGTCCCGCGATTCGACGGAGCGGACGGAGACGACCCAACCGTGGACGCGGTTGTCCCCCTTGACGCCCGTCGCCTTGCCGATGACGGCGGCCAGTGCCTGCCAGGGCTCGTACTCCACCAGTTCCTCCTCGACGACGTGGTTCGCTTCGCGCGCGACCTCGAGTTTCTCCTCGGTGACCTCGCCGATGATCCGCACCGCGAGTCCGGGACCCGGGAACGGCATCCGCTCGGCGACGAGTTCGTCGAGGTCGAGTTCGCGGGCGACCTCGCGGACCTCGTCCTTGTAGAGGTCGCGCATCGGCTCGACGATACCGTCGAAGTCGACCACGTCGGGCAGTCCGCCGACGTTGTGGTGGGACTTGATCGTCCCCTCGCTCTCGATGCGGTCAGGGTAGATGGTCCCCTGTACGAGGTAGTCCGCGTCGACCTCCTTCGCGACGGTCTCGAACTCCCGGATGAACTGCTCGCCGATGATGTGGCGTTTCTCCTCGGGGTCGGTCGTGTCTCCGAGCGCGTCGAGGAACCGGTCCCGGGCGTCGACTATCCGGAGCGAGTCCATGTAGTCGAACGTCTCTCTCAACTGATCGGTCTCGCCTTTCCGCATCAGGCCGGTGTCGACGTAGACGGGTGTCAACTGGTCGCCGATGGCCTCGTACGCCAGCGCGGCGGCCGTCGACGAGTCGACGCCGCCCGACAGCGCGATGACGGCGTTCGCGTCGCCGACCGCGTCGGCTATCTCAGCTATCTTCTCGTCGATGAACGAGTCTACGTCGACCATCAGGCTTCCACCTCCGTTGCCTCGGCCGCGTCGTCGGCACCGTCGACGCCGGCGCGTTCCATCACGGTGTCGACAAGTCCGACAAACGGCGGCGACGCGCGGTCCGGCCGGGAGCGGAACTCGGGGTGGAACTGCGTGCCCAGGAAGTACGGGTGACTGTCGAGTTCGAGTATCTCCATGCGGTTGCCCGCGCGACCCGAGAAGACCAGATCCGTCTCGGCGAAGTCCTCGAAGTAGTTCGGATTGACCTCGTAGCGGTGCCGGTGTCGCTCCGTGCACGCTGAACCGCCGTACACGTCCTCGGCGAGCGTCCCCGGCGTGATGTCGGTCTGGTGTGCGCCGAGACGCATCGTCCCGCCCATGTCAGACACCTCGTACTGCTCCGGGAGGATGTCAATGACGGGGTTGTTCGTCTCCTCGTCCATCTCGGCGCTGTGTGCGTCCTCGTAGCCGAGCACGTTCCGCGCCACTTCGACGACGGCCATCTGGAAGCCGAGGCACAGTCCGAGAAACGGCACGTCGTGTTCGCGAGCGTACTGTATCGCCCGGATCTTCCCTTCGGTGCCGCGGGAGCCGAACCCGCCGGGAACGACGATTCCGTCGGCCGCTTCGAGCCGGCGTCGGTGTTCGCCGCCGTCGGTTTCGTCGATCATCTCGTCGGAGTCGACCCACTGGACGTTCACGTTGACGCCTTTCGCGAGGCCCGCGTGTTTCAGCGCCTCGTTGACGGACATGTACGCGTCCTCCAGGTCGTACTTGCCGACGAGCGCGATGTCGACCTCGCCCTCGCGCTCGCGGGTGACGACCTCGCGCCAGCGGTTGTCGCGGTCGGCCGTCGGCAGCGCATCGTCGGCGAGACCGAGTTCCTGCATGACGTACTCGTCTAAGCCCTCCTCTTCGACCATCAGCGGCACGTGATAGATGTCCTCGACGTCCGGGTTCGAGAAGACGGCGTCCGTCGGAACGTCGCAAAACAGCGCGATCTTCTCTTTCGTGTGCGGTTCGAGTTTATCGTCCGCGCGCCCGACGAGGATGTCCGGCTGGAGCCCGATAGAACGAAGCTCCTTGACGCTGTGTTGGGTCGGTTTGGTCTTCTGTTCGCCGTTTTTCGAGTACGGAACGAGCGTGACGTGAGTGAAGAGGATGTCCCCCTCGTCTTCCTCGTGAGCGAACTGTCGGAGCGCTTCGAGGTACGGCATCCCCTCGATGTCGCCGACGGTACCGCCGACTTCGATGAGACAGACGTCGGTCCCCTCGGCGGCCTCGCGGATGCGCCGCTTGATGTCGGTCGTGACGTGCGGGATTATCTGGACGGTCTTGCCCAGGTAGTCGCCCGCGCGTTCCTTCTCGATGACGTGCTGGTACGTTTTGCCCGTCGTGATGTTGTGGTCGAAGGTCATGTCCTCGTCGAGGAACCGCTCGTAGTTCCCCAGGTCGAGGTCGACCTCACCGCCGTCTTTCAGCACGTACACTTCGCCGTGCTGGTAGGGGTTCATCGTCCCGGCGTCGACGTTGAGGTAGGGGTCAATCTTGACCGCCGTCACGTCGAACCCGGCGTTTTTCAGAAGACGCCCGGTGCTCGCGGCGGTGATCCCTTTCCCGAGACCAGACATCACGCCTCCAGTGACGAAAACGAACTTGTTCCCCAGTGTGGGGTCGTATTCGGATTCAGGATCGGTCGGCATACCGATTGTCCGCAACCGCGACTCAAAACCATTTCGGACCCTTGTCCGAGCGTGATACTTTGCCGTGATACGACGGAACCATCAGGATAGCGTGTAGCGGTCGAAACGAGCGGCAGCGTACAGATACGCGCTGACGGCGACGGCACCACCGACGGTCGCAGTTCCGACACCACCGACCAGTTGGATCTGCTCGGCGGAGTACGTCGGGACGGCGATCCGAAACGCGCTGGGGACAAACAGGAGGAGAAGGCCGACCAGTCCGACGACGCCGACGACGAACGAGTACAGGCCGAGAACGACGAGATTCGGGAGGATCACTTCGCGTGTATCGGAGACGGCCGTCGGTTCGGTCGCCGGGACGAGACAGCCGAGTCCGCTGGCGACCGCGGACGCACACACGGAGAGTACGACGCCGTAGAGAACCAGTGTCAGCGTTTGCCCCGCCGAGATAGGGCCGACGACCCCGAGTGCGGCGACGACGACGACCGTCGGCGAAACCGAGACACACAGTCCCGCGAGGATGCGACCACGGATGATTTCTCGCCCGGAGACGGGGGCGATCAGCAGTTGAGAGTACATCGGTCCTTCGTCTCCGATGGGGTTCAGACAGAACAGCGCCCCGCTGAGCCAGGCGCAGTACACGACCGCGGTCGGCGGCAACAGAAGGAGCACCGTCCGGAGGAACTCGGTGCGCCCCCCGCCGGCCGGGAGAAACCCCGGCAGGATCACCAACCCGGAGTAGAGAACGTGGACGAGACGGTGGGGGTTCCGGGCGGCGCGGACGATCTGGAGCCACGCGACTCGGGACGGTTGGGACCACCCGAACGGAGCGTGCCGGGTTCTCGAACGGTCGGCCGTCGGCTCAGAACAGTCGGGTGCAGTCGTGAACCACACCGCACTCACCGTCCGCCGGAGCGCAGCGACGACAGCCACCGGAAACGCTACTGCGGTCGCAGCGGCCACGGCGACCTGACGACTCGTTGCCGAACCCTGGTCCGCCCCGAGCAAAAACAGGTCGACGTACCCGTTGATCGGAAAACGGGCGGCGGCGAACTCCGCGCCGAACCAGTTTCCGCCCTCGTATCCGGACAGAATGACGACACCGCTCAGCAGGACTGTCCCCCCAAGTACCCATCTCGCGTTCCGGCTGAGGCCGCGAAGGGACGGCATTGCCACGAGACCACAGAGATACCCGCAGGTCACGCAGGCCGTCACGAGGAGACCGACAGTCACGCAACCGGTTACGACGAGAAGCAGGTCTCTGGTTCCCGACGCAAACAGCGTAATGAACACGAAAACGGGCAGTCCGACGGCGACGAGTATCCGGATGCACTCCGCCAGGACGAGACCGACGGCGACGTCGCCGGCCGACGTGGCGACGAGTACGGCGTCGCTTGCGTCCGGATAACCGGTGCTGTAGACCGCCCGAAGGAAGGTGATTCCGAGCGTGAAAACCGCCAGAAGCGACAGCTGTCCGGCGACGAACTCTTCGATCGGAACCGCGACCGACCCGCGTCCGATCCGCTCGCCGAACCTGTACACGTACGTTCCGCCGACGTACCAGAAGGGCGCAGCAAGCACGGTCGTCGCCGCAAACAGCAGGAGTCGCCGGTCGTTTTCGAACGCCCGCCGACACGTCCGTCGCAGTTCCGCGACGGCGACGCGGCGGGCGTCCTCAGATACCACGACTGCTTCCGGTACCCATTCCGCTCTCGTACACCGGTAGCATGATCAGGATCCAGATACCCATGCCGATAATCATCAACGCGTCGTCACCGGTGATCGGCGTGAATATCCCCGTGATAACCGCGGCGATAAGCAATCCGCCACCACCTCCAGCGAGCGTAACCGGTTCGTGGCCGAACACACTGTAGCCGACTGCATAACAGACTATAGCAAGCGCCGCGAGCGCAACGGCCGTGGCGTTCCACTGCGTGAAGTCGGTAAGAGTGAGAGCGTAGAGGACTGCGCCGCTGATGCTCGTTACCACTGCGTTCAAAACGATCAACCGGTTCTCGCTTATCATCTCTACCAACATGGGTTAAGATTGTGTCGTGATGGGGGTAAACTTTGTTCTTAGAAACTTAACACAGATCAAGTCGGTCGTGAGAACATATCGCCTCGTAATCGACCCCGCACCCGAGTTTCGAGATCACGTAGCACGCCGCTTGCGTGAACGTGAAACAGCCGCCTCCGGCGATGATGTTCATGCCGCTGAGGACGCCGCAGATGAACGCAGTCGAAGCCCCGCAACCGATACGACAGATCTGCTCGACGGCCTTCTTACAGCCCCAGCAGCCGATATCCCAGTCGTCGGCCGTGACTGCGTTCGTCTCGCTCGCTGACCCGCTAAAATCCGCCGTGTGCGTCGATGTCGACATCCCGTCGAGCGCGTCGACGGTTTCGGCGGTTATCGTTCCGTCGAGGTCGTCGACCGACTGCGCGTCCGCCGCGTCCGCATCGGGTTTCTCGACGTATTCGAGCGAGGCGACCGTGACGGTGCCGGTGTCAAGCGACCGGCCGATGGTGAGATACGCTTCGTCAGCGTCCGCTCCCTTGATGGGGACTGACGCCAGATCCACCTGTTCCTCGCTATCGACGCGACCGACGAGGATGCCCTCTCTGTCGAGTTCGTGGCCCCGCTCGCGGACCTCTCGCGCGAGGGCATGGAACTCGCTGGTCCGTGACAGGCGGGCGAACGCTCGACGCGCTTCCGCGTCCGTCAGTTCGTCGTACACCGACGTGTCGACCTCGTCCGTGAACTCGTCGGCTGACACCGAAGAGGCACCCAGTGTGACCAACGAGACGGTCGCGGCACCCATCCGGAGGAACTTCCGTCGACCCTGTCCGTCAGATCGATCTCGGATCCGGGACATCGCGTCCCACGTCTCCCCGCATCCGCCGGCGTCGACCTGTTCGTTCAGCTCTTCCGCGACGTCTTCCGCCGTATCGTTCCTATCAGACATGGATTGTGACTCCAGAAGGAAAGATGTGGAGTGATACCGTATAATTAACTTCTGATACTATGATATAGAATGAAACCAAGTCGAACCGTGAAAATATGCAGCGTGCGCGGGATGATCGAAACGCAGTCAGGCGACGGATTGAGAGATTATCTCACGCTTTGAGACGTCCGTCACGGGTCGAACGTCGGCCCATCAGTTTCGGATCACCGACAGGCGACGCGCGCTGCCTCTCGCGGATTCGAACTGTTCGGTCGCCCAGGTTCGGATCTGGGGATCAGAGCCGTCGAGACACCCCTGAATGTGGCCCTGGTCGTCGTACGTAGTGACTAAGACGCGGTCTTCGAGGAGAGCGTACCCCGTCCGTAGCGGCCCGGGGTGGACGAAAAGCGATCTCGCGGGAACGTCCGTGATCCAGTGATCCGTCGAACGGTCGTTTATGACCGGTTCGGTCGTCATCACCGTGATGCTGGTACTGGCTTCGAGGAGGCGGGAGTGTACGTCGTCGAGTATCGGACTCGTAACTGGCGTCATCAGCCGAACGCTGGTAGCAGTTGACTGATCGAGCGTGTCGATGTAATGCGAAAGCGGGGCGTGGGGGTCCTGTTCGGTCGCGGTAACGAGCGTGCTGTCTGCCAGCGATGCCAGCGGCGGCGCGGCGTCCGCGTCGAAATGACGGAGAACGGGTGCGGCTTCAGTCACTCGGTTGACGGTGTTGGCGACGGTTTCGTACTGTTCGAGTATGATCGATCCCGCGGCGGTGAGATGGTACCGACTGTCCCGCTTTGCGATCCAACCGCGTTCCTCGAAATCGGAGATGATCCGTTGCACCGTTGCCCGCGAGATACGGCACCGTTCGACGATGTCGCACGGACGGCCAGGGTGGTTTTTTATCGTACGCAAGAGGGCGGGGCGGTTTTCGGATCGGACCAGGTAGGATAACTGTCCCAGGGCGGACATAGTTGAGTAGTTTCGCCGCAACGTATTATAATTATACTATAAATCACGTAATTAATGGGAGTATTCCGAACTACCGACGCTCACGGACGCGCTCCCCCGTGTTTCAGTTTCGCACAGATTTACCAGCAGAGAGTGTGAGACAGGCGACTACGCGGCCGCTTCGAAGAACTCTCCGACTCGCTCGCCGATCCGGTCGTGTTTTCCGATGAAGAAGTGGTCCGCCGACAGTTCGACCACCTCGTCGCCGCGCTCGCGCGCCCGCTTGACGACAGGTTCCGGGTCTGCTGTGTCGTCGCGCGTCCCGTAGATGACCTGAACCGGGCAGTTCAGGCCGTCGAGTGCGGCCGCCGCGTCCAGGTCGTCGCCGAGTCGCGACGCGGGGGCGAGCACCGATAGGCCAGCAACGTCGCGGTCGACCGTCGCGGCGGCGAGCAGCGCCATGGCCCCGCCGAAACTGAATCCGAACAGCCCCACGTAGTCGTATCGTTCCGCCGCCCAGCGGACAGCATTACGCGCGTCCTCCCGTTCCCCGTACCCCTCGTCCCAGTCGCCGTAGTCGAACCGGAGGCAGTCGAATCCGCGAGACGTGAGCGCATCGCTCACCGCCACGAGCCGGTCGTCGCCGCGGTGTCCGCGGTGTTGCGGGTGCGGCGGGCAGGCGACGACGCAGGCCGTCGCCTCCGCCTCGCCATCCGGCGTATCTATTGTTGCGCGGACGTCCCGTGGGCCGGGGATCAGTACGTCAGTAGAGGACATGTCCGCTTCTAGGGGGAGTCAGGATTTTAAGTCACGCGTTCCCTAAATAACGGTATGGGAATACTCTCGCGGGCCTCCTACGTTATCCGGTCGAAGATGAATTCGCTATTGAACCGGGCTGAGGACCCCACGGAGACGCTTGACTATTCCTACGAGCAGATGCGTGACGAACTCCAGGACGTAAAACGTGGGATCGCCGATCTCACGACGCAGAAAAAACGTCTGGAGATGCAGAAAAACCGGCTCGAGGAGAACGTCGAGAAGCACAACGAACAGGCGCGGCAGGCTGTCAGCCAGGACCGGGACGACCTCGCGCGGCGCGCGCTGGAGAAAAAGAAGGCGAAGATGACCCAGATAGAGGAACTGGAGGCACAGATAGCGGACCTCCAGAACACGCAGGACAACCTCGTCGACAAAAAGGAGTCGCTCCAGCAGCGCATCGAGGAGTTCCGTACCAAGAAAGAGACGATGAAGGCGCGCTACGAGGCCGCGGAGGCCAGCGCACGCGTCTCCGAAGCGATGACCGGTGCCGGCAACGAGATGGAGGACGTCGGCCGCTCCATCGAACGCGCCGAAGAGCGCACAGACGAGATGGAGGCGCGGGCCGCAGCGATGGACGAACTCCAGGACGAGGGCGTGTTCGAAGACGCGCTCTCCGACAAGGACCAACTGGACCGTGAACTCGAAGAGGTCCGCACCGGCGGCGAGGTCGACGCCGAACTGGACACGTTGAAAGCCGAAATGGGCAAGGAAACGTCGCCTGACACCGAAGCGGAACCCGAGGGCGAGGAAGACGTCGAGTTCGAGACCGACACGGGCGAGGAGGTAGACGTAAATGTCGACGAGAGCGAAGTTGAAGAGGAGCTAGAGGACATCAAGAGCGAGGAAAGCTGATAGGGACTGTTGTAACCGTGTGCCGATAGTCGCAGACACCGGTCGGCGAACTACCGAACTGACGTACAACAGTCGCTATGACGGGTCAGTCGCCGTTTCCGCCGGACCGTTCGCTCTCGCGGAGGATGAACGGGCCGATAGCGAGCGTCCGCTTCGCGATAGTGGCGATCCGCAGGATGTAGGCGACCAGGACGAGGAACGGGACGACGGCGGCCGTGACGCCCAGACAGACGAGCAACAGGACGTTATCTACTCCTAACGTCGCCCCGGGGAACGACGAAGCGTCCAGAAACAGGAGCGAGACGATGGAGACGCCGAGCGCCGGGATCGACGTGTAGATCATCGCCCGCGAGAGATCGACTAACTCCCAGCGGAAGTAAAGCGTCTTGAAGTGTTCTCGGGCGGGGCCGAAGAACGTCAACACACGGATGAGGTCGTCGAACGCCTGACGCTGTTCGTCCGAGAGATCGTCCATGTGATCGTGGCGGATCTGCCGTACCCGGAATATTTTCCAACTGTAATTGTAGTTCAGCGCCGCCTCAAGTACGTCGTAGGTGCCGAACTCGACACCGTCTAACTGATCGGTGACAGTGCGGGCGTGGTCTACGAGGTTGTCGGTGTACTCCTCGACTGCATTGCGTAGCTCCGGGTCATCCGAACTGAGGGTCCGTTCTCGCAGCGTCTCGGCCCGGTCGGCCGACGTCGCGACGAGGGCACTGAGAAACGCCGCCGGATCCGGCGGGCTGACATCGCCGAACAGGTCATCCGTGTCCGCACGGAACTCCATCGAACTCGACATCCGCGAGCGCTGAGTCCCGAGCGGACCGAGTTCCGCGGAAAGGACGAGCTGGTTGATCGTGACCACCAGCGTCACGCCGGTGATTATCGAAGTAATGAGCGCCTGAAAGACCGTGTCGGTCGGGTCGGTCCCTCGCATCGTCGCCCGCAGCGGCGTGGCGTCGAGCGTGCCGAGAACCACTAGCACGGCGAACAGTACTGCCGCCATCGCGACGACCAACACTCCCCGGTTCGCGTCGAGCAGGATCCACAGGCGCACCCGGCTATCGCTCCCGCGGCCCCGCATCGTATCCGCCGGTTCGTCTGCCACGGACCGGGGTACGACGAGCAGACAGATATACGTTGAACGAGCGCCGGACAGCGTCGGACCGGACGGAGTGCCCGGGGATTATTCCCGTTCCCGTGGACGCTCACGGTATGAGCGAGCAGCGCTACGAGTACAGAGTCGAAGACGTGTCGATCTATCCCAGTGAGATAGACAGCCGCCGGTTCGAGGAACTGCTCAACGAGAAGGCGACCGACGGCTGGAAACTCGACGAGACGGTCACACTGGGGGAGTCGACGGTGTTGTTCGTCTTCCGCCGCGGAGCGTAGTTCGATGAGCACCGTTATCGTCACGGCGGTCACGTTCGTCCAGACTGTCCCAGACCGCACTCTCGAAGGAACTCGATGACGGCCGGTGACCGCCGCCCTCGCCCGGACGACGGCACCCTTTTGCCGCCCGCTCGGAATGTGGAGCTATGCGCGTGCTGTTCGTCCACTCGGACCGAATCGCGTTCGAGGCTACCGCGAAAGCGGACGAAGCGGCTGAAGAGGCAAAGGAGACGGGACCGAACGGCGACGCGAAACGCGGTACCGTACCGGCTTCGGGGGAACTGGAGGACTGTGTGACGGCGTTCGTCGCCGTCGAACCGCTCGACGGAAGCGACGTGGACGCCGCGGTCGCGGCGGCGAAGAGGGAACTCGGGGATCTCGCGGACAGTCTCAACACGGATCGCATCGCGCTGTACCCGTGTCCGCTCCTGAGCGACGACCGCGCCGACACGACGACCACAGCGACTGTTCTCGGTCGGGTCGAGGCGGCCCTCGACGGCGAGTACGACGTGTTGCGCGCTCCGGTCGGGTGGCACGCGTCGTTCGAGGTGTCCTGCAAAGGGCACCCGCTGTCGACTGGTGTCCGGACAGTCGACCCGGATCGCGGCGCGGACCGGGAGCGGTCGGCGAGCGAGTGGTGCCTGATCACGCCGGACGGGGAGCGACGCGACCCGACAGCGACGAACGCCGATCTCGGCGCGGCGCTTCGGCGCGTCGTCGCCGCCGAGGTGACGGGCGAACGGCCGAACGCCGGCCCCGCCGCCGACGAGGGGCAGTCCGACGCCGAAACGCTGTCCCAGGCGGGACTCGCCGCGGATTCGGGGCCGGGCGCTGGGCGGACCTGGTTGCCGCGAGGGGCGTTCGTCCGGGACCGTCTGACCGCGTACGCGGACGACCTCGTGCGGGAGTTCGGCGGCCTCCCCGTCGAAACTCCCCGGGCCTACGACCTCGACGCGGAGGCGGTACGCGCTCACGCGGCGGCGTTCGGCGGTCGCGGCGGCCGGGTCGATTCCGGGAAGCGTCACCTGTTCCTGCGGCCGGCACACTGTCTCGGTCACTGCTCGCTCCTCGCGACGGCGGATCTCGATGCGTCGGACCTGCCGGTCCGGCTCTACGAGTCGGGCGACGCCTGGAACGCGCCGGGTTCGAGGGACCACCACCGCAGTGTCGACGTCGTGCCCGAGATGCACACCGCCGTCGCGGACACGGGGGAGGCACGCGAGGCGTTCCGCCGGCAGGCGGCCCTCGTTCGGGAAGCGAACGCCGCACTGGAGACGGCGGCGGTGTCGGTTCTCCGAGTGACCGAGGAGTTCCACGCGGGTCACGAGGAGTGGGTCGAGACGCTGGCCGCGGACGGTGACGGCCCGACGCTCGTCGAGGTGGTACCGGACCGGCCGGGGTGCTGGTCCGCGAGGCTCGATCTCGTCGCGACGGACGCCGGCGGTCGGTCCATCGAAACCGGGACCGTCCGACTCGACAGGGAGACGGCGGCGAGGTTCGGCGTCGAGTTCTCCGATGGCTCTCGGACGCGGACGCCGACGCTGCTTCACTGTTCGCCGACGGGCCCGCTTGACGATGCCCTCCGGGCGGTGCTGTCCGGCCCGGAACGCGAGGGGTCGGAACTGCCGACCTGGCTCGCTCCCACGCAGGTCCGGTTGATCCCCGTCGATGGCGACCACCTCGGAACCTGCGACGATGCCGTCGACAGACTGACCGACGCCGGGGTTCGGGCCGACGTGGACGACCGCGACGCTCCGGTCGGCGACCGCCTCGCCCGGGCGGACGACGAGCGAGTACCACACGTCGCCGTCGTCGGCGACCGAGAGCGGAATGGGGAGACGTTACAGGTCACTAACCGCGCGACGGGGAGAGAGCGTACGACGGATGTCGACGAACTCGCGAGGACCGTCCGCGAGGCGACCGCCGCGCATCCGGCGCGGGAGCGATACGGACCGCGCCGCGTCAGCGAAACGCTCGCGTTCGGGGAGTAACATCGTCGAGATGGGACGCGATCCACCGGAACGTCTCTCGTAGCCAGTGAAACAGTTCACGCAGTGATCGCCCGACAGCAGGCGGTCGAATGTGCGATGACTGTCACTGGCTGCCATATTTCGAGCGTTCGATTCCCGGGTGCTGCTCGGTCGAGTTGGCTACATTTATAAGCCCCCGACACATGATTCCGTATACAGGGCGCTGGTAGTGTAGTGGTATCACGTGACCTTGCCATGGTCACAACCGGGGTTCAAATCCCCGCCAGCGCATTTTCGCTGCGAACTACTCCGCTGAGCACCGCGTAGCGTGGGTTCTCACCCTCGTGAGCAGTAAACTCGCCGAGGGATTTGAACTAGACCAGACGCAGTCACGACCGGAGAGGGGAACGTCCGGGGTGGTTTGAATCCCCGCTAACGCGCTCATCTCGACATCACCGTCTCCGCTTCACTTTCACCGCGCATGGATCAGGTGTTTACGATGGCCGCGAGTCAGTCACGTACATGGACGACCGTATTCGGAGACACGCGGAGATCCTCGTAGACCACTGTACGGACATTGAGGCCGGCGACAACGTTCTCGTCCGGGCACCGGCGGAGGCAGACGACCTCGTCGTGGCGCTCTACGAGCAACTCGGCGATCGCGGCGCGCGGCCGGTGACATCGTGGAGCAACAGCCGCGCCGGTTCCGCGTACGCACGAGAAATGGACGTAGAAGACTTCGAGACCAAGGACCACCGACTCGCGGCGATGGAGGAGACGGACGTGGTGATCATGGTGACGGGCTCGGCGAACTCGGCGGAGTCGAGCGACATCGACCCGGAGAAGTCGGCCGCCGCGGGCCGAGCGCGACAGCCCATCCTCCAAGAGCGTCTCGACAAGCGGTGGGTCATTACGCAGTATCCGACGGCCGCCGACGCGCAGAAAGCCGAGATGAGCACCGCCGCGTGGACCGACTTCGTCTACGAGGCCGTCAACAGGGACTGGGAGGCCCAGCGCGAGTTTCAGGACCAGATGGTAGCGGTCCTCGACCCCGCGGAGGAGGTGCGGATCGTAAGCGGTGACGGGACGGATCTCCGGATGAGCGTCGACGGGATGCGGGCGAGCAACGATTACGCGAAGCGAAACCTCCCGGGCGGCGAGGCGTTTACCTCTCCGGTTCCGGATTCGGTCGAGGGCGAGGTGAGGTTCGATATGCCGCTGATCCGTAACGGTCGAGAGATACGGGACGCCCACCTTACCTTCGAAGGCGGTGAAGTTGTGTCTCATTCCGCGGATCAGAACGAGGCCGTGCTGGCGAGCGTCCTCGAAACCGACGACGGCGCGCGTCGGGTTGGCGAACTCGGGATCGGGATGAACCGCGGCATCGACGAGTTTACCTACAACATGCTGTTCGACGAGAAGATGGGCGACACCGTCCACATCGCGCTTGGGAACGCATTGGAGGAGTGCGTTCCCGACGACCGCGAGTTTAACGAGAGCGCGATGCATGTGGACATGCTCGTCGACATGAGCGAGAACTCCCGGATCGAGGTCGACGGTGAAGTCGTCCAGCGAAACGGAACGTTCCGGTTCGAAGAGGGGTTCAAGGGTTGAGATAGCGGCTTCTGGTCCAGCGTTTGCGAGCGAGACAAAAGCTGATACTGGCACGTTCCGGTTCGAGGACGGGATGGGAAGAACACCGAACCACGCCCGAACGGTAACAGCCGCCAGTGTATTTCTCGCTGCGCGTAGTTTCGCCACTATGAGCAGCATCGCGGAGTTGGCTATCCCTCCGGAGGAGTTCATCCTGGCGCACACGCTCGCCGCGGTGCCGGACGCGACAGTTGAGATCGAACGCGTCGCGGCAGCGACCGAGAACCGCGTGACCCCCTACTTCTGGGTACACAGCGACGACCTCGACGCCTTCGACGCCGCCCTCCGCGAGGACGATACCGCGCGGAACCCTGAACAGTTGGAGTCAGACGGGAGCGACCGACTCTACCGGGTCGACTGGCACGCAGAGGACCACGGGATAGTCGAGGTACTCGCTCGGTCCGAGGCGACCGTGCTGAAAGCCGTGGCGAACGACACGTGGCAGGTCCGGATACTGTTCCCGGACGAGGACAGCCTCTCGACGTTTCACGACGGGTGCCGGACCGCTGGGCTGTCGTTCACCGTCGAACGCCTCTACCACCCCGACGACCTCGGAGACACCCACGAACACGGGGTAACGGAGGAGCAGCGAACCGCTCTGGTGGCCGCCTACCGGGCCGGCTACTTTGCCGTACCCCGGAACGCGACACTCGCCGAAGTAGCGGACGACCTAGACATCTCCTCGAACGCGCTGTCGTCGCGGTTGCGACGAGGGAACGCGAACCTCATCGAACGTGTTCTCGTCGACGATCCGCGGTCGACTTAAAAAGGTCGTGAATACTCACAGGCAGTCACTACCTGCACTCCGTGGATAGATACGGTGGCACGATGTCCGACGGACCATACGAAAACGGTGACGCGAGCGACGCCTCACTTCGGCTAAACGAGAGCACTGAGACGCTACATACACGCGACCCCGCGGACTACGAGTCGATGGCCACCGCCGTCGTCTCCGCCGTGAAGACGGCCGTCGGCTGTGAGATGACGGATCTGCCCCCGCTGTACGACACCGTCGAACCGGAAGCGCTCGACCGGCTCGCGGCGGCCGGGACAGTCCGCGTCCGATTTCAGTTCGCCGGATGTGAGGTCGAACTGTCGGAGGACGAGGTTCGCGTCCGCGGACCGTCGGAGAAGTCGTAGGTCTTGGGAGAGAGTTCAGGTCCGTCGGGCACCGGTCCCCGGCCGTTCGAGCGCC
Source organism: Halostella pelagica (assembly GCF_004762015.1). Taxonomy (NCBI): domain Archaea; kingdom Methanobacteriati; phylum Methanobacteriota; class Halobacteria; order Halobacteriales; family Natronoarchaeaceae; genus Halostella; species Halostella pelagica. The sequence continues at coordinate 68,777 of NZ_SJES01000005.1, read as the reverse complement.
GACAGATCTATCCTACCGTCGGGCATCGACACCCCGTCGTACGGATCGCGGTCGAGCAAGAGCGACCCATCGAGGTCCGCGTAGTCGAGTAGCGGCGCGAGGTGAGCACCCGCAGCGATGGACGCGTTACTCTCGATCATACAGCCGAGCATCACCTCCAGCCCGTGGGCGCGAGCCGTGTGTATCATCCGTCGCGCTTCGCGCAGTCCGCCGCATTTCATGAGTTTGATCGTGACGATGTCGGTCCGGTCGGCGACCCGCGGCACGTCGTCGAGCGTCACGCAGGACTCGTCGGCGGCGATCGGCAGCGACGACCGCTCGTAGACGAAGCGCAGTCCCTCAGTGTTCTCCGCGGGAACGGGCTGCTCGACGAACTCCACACCGTACTCGGCCAGGAGTTCCGTCTTTCGGACCGCCTCGCGGGGCGTCCACGCCTCGTTCGCGTCGACCCGTATCCGGGCCTCGGGCGCCGCCGACCGGACGGCGTCGATGACGGCCTCGTCCCGGTCGGTGCCGAGTTTGACCTTCAGGACGCCGTATCCGCGGTCGACCGCGTCCGCGGTCTTCTCGCGCATTCGGTCGACCTCGTCCAGACCGATAGTGAACGACGTTTCGACCGTCCTCTCGGGGTCGAGCCCCCAGTAGCGGTAGAGCGGTTGGTCGGCGCGCTTCGCCGCGAGGTCGTGGAGTGCGATGCTCACCGCACACCGGGCCGCGGGATTGTCGCGGACCGCCTCGCGCATTCGGCGTTCGATCCGCTCTCGCTGGGTCGGGTCCCCGACGTCCTCCACGACGGCCAGCAGGTCCGGAAGGACGGCCGCGACGGTGTCGGCCGTCTCGCCGTAATGTGTCGAGGGTGCCGCACCGCCGACGCCGACCGCGCCCGCGTCGTCCTCGATTCGGACGACCACGTTCTCGGAGGTGGTCTGAGTGCCCCGAGCGATGGTAAACGGGGTTTCGAGCGGCAGCTCCAGTCGCTCGAACGACGCGGAGAGGGTCACAGTACCGCCTCCAGCAGGTCGTCGCGGTCGAACCGCACCAGATCCGTCGCCGGAAGCCCGAGTGCGGTCGAGAACTCGTCGATTGCGGCGCGGGCGGCGTCGTCGCTTTCGACGTCCATCGTGTTCACCGCGCCGGCGACCACTTCGGACTCGTGAACGGGCGCAGCCAGTTCTTCGTAGAGGTCGACGTACGACTGAAACGGCGGCAGGGGGAACGACTCGTAGCCGTGGATCGCGTCGCGGCCGGCGCGGTGACACAGCACCATGCGGTCGGGCATCGACCCGTGGAGTATCCCGCAAGTGACTGCCGAATACGCGGGGTGAACGATGCTCCCCTGGCCTTCGACGAAGAGGTAGTCGTGTTCGTCCCCTTTCTCGACTATCATCTCCTCGACGGCACCGGCCGTGAAGTCGCTTACCACGCGGTCTATCGGATTCCCCCATCCCTCGATCATGATACCGGTCTGGCCCGTCGGGATCACCGCGGCGTCGTGGCCCGCCTCCCGCGCGGCCTCGACCAGTTCCATCGTCGCCGTCATCTTCCCCACCGAGCAGTCGGTACCGACGGTGAGGACGATCTCCGCGTCCACGTCGGCGGCGACACCGTCGGCGACGGTCAGGTCGTCCGGCGGCTTGCGGACGTCCCGGAGGTCGCACCCGTTCTCCGCGGCGAGCCGTGCGAACTCCTCGTCCTCCGAGAGGAAGTAGTGGAGGCCGGAGATGACGTCGCACCCGCGCTCTAGCGCCGCCCGGACGTCGGGCCGCCAGGATGCCTCGAACTCGCCGCCTATCGGCGCGATACCGATGAGAAGGGCATCTACCTCGCCGACGTCGTCCATCGACGCGACGATCGGAGCGTCCTGTACGTCCCCCACGTGGTCGCTCACGCGCTGACCGGCCCGGTCCCGGTCTATCACCGCTCGAACGTCGTCGTCACCGTACCGCAGGACGCCCAGCCCCGTCTTGGCGCGGTCGGGAAACCGCTCGTGTGCAAGAATGGCGATTCGCATAGGGGAACATTGCTCGGGGGGGAATTTATACTGACCGCTGGCGCCAACGAACGTGCTCGGCGGGACGGCGGACCGGTCCCGACAGTACGTCGTCCCTAGAGTTCTCGTCGGCGACAGACAGCGCTCTCCCTGCTCTAACCCCTGGCGGATAAACGGATAGCGTTCGCAAACCGCTCTTTGGGGCTCTCGTACGAGTCATTGGCCGTATTACTTCGGGGATGGATAGACTTGGCCACTATCTCGGAGTCGGTACGGCGTCCGGCACGAACAGCGAAAACGCCGCCCGTCGCCGCTGCTCAGCGTTCAAACCCGGTACAGCGTTGTCGTCCAGAAGTCGTAGAACGCTTCGTCCAGCGCGTCCTCGGGGTCGCCCGTCGCGTCGACGGCGGCGGTCGCCGTCGCGTCGACGTCCACGTCGTCGAACACGGTGTGTTCGCCGACGAGGATCAGTCGGTCAGACTCGCGGTCGGCGATAGCCTCCCGGCACCGCTCGACGTGGTCCGCTATCTGCCCGTCGCGCACGCGCTCGAACCGCCCCTGCGAGAAGCCCCCTTTCGAGTGTTTCGCCTTCACGTCGCTCTCGAACGTCGTCGTCGCGACGCGTTCGCGGCCCTCGTACTCGCCGAGTGCGAACAGGTCGGCCCGGACAACTGCGAGCGCGAACGATCCGGTCGGCAGAAACCATCGCCGGTCGACCCGAAACCCGTCGTCCCAGGTGACGAAGGGGTCTGGTGCGACCGGCGGGACGAGCGCGGCCTCGACGAGGCCGGCGTCGTCAGCGACGACGAGACAGGGTCTCGCCCGGTCGAGCAGCGCTGCGCGGTCGCCGAACGCGTCGCGGACAGCCTCCGGTACTCCGTCGTCGACCATCGCGGTCAGCGCTCCTTCGGGGCCGGTCTCGACGCTCTCTAGCCTGTCGATCACGGCGGCCAGACGGTCGCCACGAAGATCGCTGACGCCGCGAAAGTCGAGCGACCCACCGTCGTCGTCGCCCGCGCGGTCGACCCGGTCTTCGAGTTCCGCGATCCGGTCTTCGAGGCGATTGACGCGCTCTTCGGCGTTCTGACGGGCGGTCACGGCGTCAGCCTTGCGGTCGGACTCCGCTTCGAGTCGCCGTTCGAGATGCGTCTTTTCCTCCTCTAACTCGTTGATGCGGTCTTTCAGTTCCGCCCGGCCCAGCAACTCGTCGAGCATCAAGAGTGTGGCCGCGGCGCGGCCACTTTTAGGTTCCGCCCCTCGTCCGCGTTCACCGCCGCTCGCCACGCGGCCTCATACTGTCGGCTGTAATCCCTGACCCCTGGAGTCCGATTCTCTGTCCGAAGTGACAGCCGACAGTATCAGGTCCCGGCGGGCGGATCAGTGCTCCCGGAGAGGCGGAGTAGTTGCGATGCGCGGTCGGCCTTCGCGAGCAGCACCTCGCGGAGCGACGGCGGGTTTCGAACACCGTCGTCGAGGAGGTCCTCGGGCACGGCGAGCGTGTCGGACGGGACGCCTTCCTCGCCGTGTACCGGGAAGTGTCGGTTGTCGAGTTTCATCACGAGCGGTGTGTCGAGGCGCTCGACGCCCTCGCCAGTCGCGTACAGTTGCTCGTTGACGTGTTCGTGCTGTGCCCGCTGCATGAGCGCACGGTCCCCGTCGACCGGCTCGACGTAGAGCCGTCCGAAGTAGTAGCCGCTGGAGAACTCCTCGAACATGCTATGCTATTACATATCATACCTCGCCGGAGATAAGCCTTCGCCACAGCGTTTATGCGGACGTGCAATCAGTCACGTCGTCGCGTTTGAGTTCGCAGTCGCGCAGTTCGAAGGCAGTTGGTGACCGGACGTGCCAGCGAGCAGCCCCGCGTTTCCGACGCTATCCGGATCCGGTCACCCGTCGGACCCGGCAACACCCGAATCCGTCCGACCAATAGACACGTGTCGTCCGAAACGTCGAATACGGCTTTAGAAGCGTTTTTGAACGCTAAATAGCTGTCCTGAATAGTCTTTACCGGCCATTGAACGGATCAAACGAAAGTTCGGGTTTTTAACCTGTGACCTATAGTTTCGTAGTAATGAACGAGTTCCGTTCGTCGGCGGTCGCTCTCCTCTGTGTCGCCGGACTGCTCGCACTCGCAGGGCCAGTAGCCGGGGCCGCAGTGAATACGGCGGCCGCCGGCCCCGGGGCGGCAGTTGCGGATAACGCGACAAACAGTTCGATGGGCGCGGAGATATCCGCGTTCATGCAGTCGAGCGCGTCAGATACCGACGGTGCGGTCGAGGACGGGATGTTCGATGCCGCGTACGAGAACGGAACGGCCGACGAACGGGAACTGCTGGTCCGAAACCGAACCGACGACCTCCAGGCCGAAATGGCCGACCTCCGGGAGCGCAAACAGCGCCTGCAGGAAAACAGAGAGAACATGAGCCGGGTCGAATATCAGGCGCAATTGAGCCGTATCGTCAGTGACATTCAGTCGCTCGAACAGGCGGCGAACCGGACCGAACCGTTGGCAGAGGAGACCGGAGTAAACGCGACAGCCCTCGAAGAGATCCGGACGAACGCTTCGAACCTCAGCGGCGAGGAGGTTTCCGCGCTGGCCGGACAGTTAGCTGTCGTCCCCGACCACGTCGAGAGAGGACCGCCAGAGGACCGCGGCGCGGACAGCGGAAACGACACTGCGGATTCGTCGGATGACCGGAGCGAGAGAAACGGAAGCGACAGCGCGGGTCCGCCGGAGGACCGCGGCGCGGACAATGAGAACGGGAGTGCAGGTCCGCCGGCTGACCGCGGCGCGGACGGCGGAAACGGCAGTGCGGATCCACCGGGTGACCGTAACGGGGGTACTGGAAACGACAGCGCGGGTCCGCCGGAGGACCGCGGCAACGGTCAAGACTCGTCCGACGACACGAACGCCGACGACGAAGACAGCGATGACGCGAGCGCTGAGGACGGGACCGACGACGACAGCAAGGCCGACGAGGAAACTGACAACCCCGGAGAGGCCGACGATTCCAGAAACGACGAGGGAAACGATACGGCCGGCAATGCAGGGGAAAACGACAGTGACGAAAGCGATAACTCCGGCAATGCAGGGAAAAACGACAACGGCGGAGCCGATAAGGGAAACGACAATTCCGGAAACGAAGGCGAAAACGACAATAACGGAAACGCCGGTGAAAGCGACAACGCCGGAAACGGCGGCCGACTGGCGGTGTGAGCAGTCATCCTTTTGAACGCTCGTCGCCAACGTTTCACTGAATGGATTCTGCCGCACTGCTCGACCTGCTCGGAAACGAAAACCGCAGGCGTATCCTTCGATTGCTGTCGCGCAAGCCCTGCTACGTGACCGAGATAAGCGAGTATCTCGCCGTCAGTCCCAAGGCGGTCATCGAACACTTGCGGAAACTGGAGGAGGCGGGCCTTGTCGAGAGCCACACCGACGACCAGCGGCGGAAGTACTTTCACATCGCCCGGAACCTCCGTCTCGAGGTGAACGTCTCGCCGTACGGGTTCGGAACGAAAAGCGCCTACCCCGCGAGCAAGAGCCTCGATATCACCACCTGCCGGTATCTCTCTATTGACGCGCGATCGGAGTCGGCGAGCGACGATGCGGACGACGGCGACGATGTCGATGACCCGGAAGACCTCGCGGCGGAGCTATCGCGCCTCGAAGACCTGGAGAACGAACTCTCGCTGGCCCAGCGGTGGGTGCAGGGCCGGATGACCGACCTTCTGGACCGCATCGCTGAGGTCACCGACGACGACGTGAACAGTCGACTTTCGGCGGATATCCTGCGCTGTCTCGGCAACGGACCGCTGACTGTCACCGAAATCGGCGAGGAGGTCGACGCGCCGCCGGAACTCGTCGAGGAGACGCTCGCGGCGATGGCCGAGAGCGGCCTGGTGCGACGGACGAACGACGAGTGGACGCTGGCTTAGATGTCGCGAGTCAGGCCGTCGCGGAGGTCGCGGCCGAAATAGAGGCCCACCACCGCCGCCAGGCCGCCGACGACGGCACTGACGGCGACGAGCGGGAGACCGACCCCCGCGATGGTCAGAACCGCGTTCCGGAGCAGGGACGCCAGGCCGCCGACTACGACGCCCGCCAGGCCGACCTCTCCGTACCGCCGCTCGCCGCTCGCCAGGCCGAACGCGAAGGCGACCAGAAGCATCCCGGCCGGCCTGCCGAACAGGGGTATCGCCGTTCCGCCGCCGACGAGACCGACGGTAAGCAGTATCGCGGAGAGGAGAAACGCCTGCGGCGAGAACCACTGTTCTAGCCCCCCTTCTTCCTCGTCCGAACCAGTCGCCCCCGTACGGAGTCCGTCGGATTCGAAGGTGTCGCCGAGCGATTCGTCGACGCTGACTTCCTCGCTCGACCGGGATATCTGGTCCGTGCGTTCGCTCATGGGATTACGTTGTGTCCCGACCGGCAAGGAATTTTCCCTCGGGCCGGATCGGAAAACGAACGCCGCTACACCGGCAAGAGAACGTACAGGGCGGGGACGAGCGCCGAGACGGCCGCGGCGTAGACGAGCGCTGAGACTGACCAGTCTCGACGGATCCCCCCCTCTCGCCGGTCGTACTCGCTCAGCAGGTCCGGACCGACCTGCGGTAACGCCAGGGTGACGAACAGAACCCAGATAGCGGCGGCGGCGAGAAACGCCACCGCGAGTCGGGAGACCGCCACCCAACCGAGGAAGAGAACGTGCGTCGTTCGGACGCCGTCGATGGCGACCAGAACCAGTTCGATCCCGACCGCAGCTGCGATCCCGCCGAGGTACTGGACGGTATGGGTCGCGGCGGGGACGGCGTTCCGGGGGACGCCCGGCCAGAGAGCAATGAGGGTCACCCGCGGCGGAACCTCCCCCTCAGGGAGCACGCTCATCAACATGTTCGCGATCGCGGCCGCGCCGAACCCGGCCAACACCGCGACTGCGATGCGGACTGACACCGGCCGGAACTCGGCTCCCGTCGCGTGAGCGACCGCGTCGAAGCTCATGTCCGGTAGAAAGCGCCGCCCGGGGCTTAAACGCTCCGAGAACGCAATCGATCACTCGGCCGAGATCAGTCCCCCGCTCCCAACCGAGTCGCCGACCAGAACGCAACGCTTGAAGTGCCGCGGAACGAACCACAGGCAAGATGAACGCAGGCGACCGCGTCCGCGTCGAACGCGCGGACCAGACCCACGAGGGCGTGTTGCTCCCGTCCACGACGGCGGACCACCTCGTCGTCAAACTCGACGGCGGATACAACGTCGGCGTCGACCGCGAGGGCGCGGAAGTTGAGGTTCTCGAATCCGACGTGTACGACATCGAGGACGAGGACGCGGCGGAGTCCTCCGGCGTCGAATTCGACGAGGACCTGCCTACGATCTCGCTTATCAGCACCGGCGGCACCATCGCGTCGACAGTCGACTACCGTACCGGGGCCGTGACGGCGCAGTTCGACGCCGAGGACGTTCTCCGGGCGGTGCCGGACCTGGCCGGCATGGCGAACTACCGCGGCCGGGTCGTCGCCAACATCCTCTCGGAGAACATGACGCCGGACGTGTGGCGGGAACTCGCCGAGGCAGTCCACGAGGAGATAGAGGCGGGCGCGGACGGCGTCGTGGTCATGCACGGGACCGACACGATGCAGTTCACCGCGTCGGCGCTCTCGTTCATGCTCGACACACCCGTTCCGGTCGTCTTCACGGGCAGTCAGCGCTCGGCGGACCGGCCGTCCAGCGACAACGTGATGAACGCCGTCTGTGCCGTCGAGGCCGCGAAAGGCGACGCCGCGGAGGTGATGGTCTGCATGCACGAGAGCGAGAGCGACGACGCCTGCGCGCTCCACCGCGGCACTCGCGTCCGGAAGAACCACACCTCGCGCCGCGACGCCTTCGAGACTGTCGGCGCGAAACCGCTGGGCCGCGTCGACTACGAGTCCCGAGAGGTGTCGTTCCGGCGCGAGTACCGCGAACGCGGGTCGGCCGACCTCTCGCTCGCACCGGACCTCGACCCCGACGTCGAACACCTCAAGTTCACGCCCGGAATGGACCCCGCGTACCTCGACGTCGCCGAGGGGAAGTCCGGCCTCGTGATCGAGGGGACCGGCCTCGGCCACGTCCACACTGACCTCGTCCCGCGGATCGAGAAACTGGTCGACGGTGGGACGACGGTCGTCATGACCAGCCAGTGTCTCGAAGGGCGGGTGTGCGACCGCGTGTACGACACCGGGCGCGACCTGCTGGAGGCGGGCGTCGTCGAGGCCGGTGACACCTTGCCGGGTACCGCGAAGGTGAAACTGATGTGGGCGCTCGCGAACACGTCCGACCCGGAGACGACGATGCGAGAACCGCTCGAAGGCGAACTCACGGAGCGCTCGGTTCCATGGGAGTGAACGACGCGAACGCGTCGTCGGAGGGAATCCGTCTCCGCCCGGCGACCGCCGAGGACTACGACGACGTGGTTTCGTTCACCCGGGACACCTGGAGCGACCGCGACGGGAGCGATTACATCCCCGACATCTACCACGACTGGATCGAGGGACCAGACGGCGGCGACCGACAGCGCACGTTCGTCGCCGAAGTCGACGGCACCGTCGTCGGCATCGCCCAGGCCGTCCGCCTGTCGGACCACGAGATCTGGTGTCAGGGCATGCGGATCGCACCCGACCACCGGGGCGAGGGGATCGCCGATGCCGTCACCTGGGAACTGTTCGACTGGGGCCGCGAGGGGGGAGCCGTCGTCGCGCGTAACATGGTGTTCTCGTGGAACGTCGCTGGCCTCGGCCACTCCCGCGCCGCCGGGTTCTCGCCCGCGACGGAGTTTCGGTGGGCGCTCCCCGAACCGGACGGGAACGCGGACCCCGAGGCGACTGCTACCGGCGACTCAGATGTTTCCGTAACGGCCAGCCCCGACGCCGCCTGGTCGTACTGGGCCGACAGCGACGCCCGCGAACACCTGCGAGGACTGGTACTCTCGCCCGAGGAAACGTGGGCGACGCAGGAACTCACCCGCGAGGTTCTCCGGCGCGCCGCGGAAGAGAATGCGGTGTTCGCCGTCCAGAACGACGGAACTCGAGCGATGGCCTTCCGCGTCCGCGACTACGAACGGGAGAACGAGCAGGGCGAAACCGAACGCTGGGCCGAATACGGCGTCGGTGCGTGGGACGACGTTCCCGCCGCTCGCGCGCTGTTCGCCGCGATACGGCGCGACGCGGGGGAACTCGGCGTCGACCGGACGCGCGTCCTGATCCCCGAAACCGCCCGGTACGTCAGCGACGTCGCCGCGACCCGGACCGCGGTGTCTGACGACCCGGACTTCGTGATGGCCGCGGACCTGACCGCGGACTACGGTAGCGGTGACTGACCGCTGACGACGGTGGCAGCACTGGACGCGGCGATGCTCCGAGCGATCTCCGTCGTTACCCGCCGCTGACCGGGGGGAACAGCGCGAGTTCGTCGCCCGCTTCCAGTTCCTCGTTGAGGCCGTCGCCCTCGACCAGCACGTTAGTGCCGTTCCGGAGCACGTTGATGTGGTCGCGCAGGTCGCCGTCGTCGGCGAGCACGCGCTCTTCTAACGCCGGGTTCTCCGCGAGAAGCGCGTCGAGCGCCTCGCCCACGGTGTCGGCGTCGTCTTCGACGGGGACGTGTTTCCCCCCGGCACGCTCCGCGAGATCGGCGAAGAGCTTCCACTCCATACCCGTGGTTGACCGGCGCGTTAGGAAGTAATTTCCGCATCCGGCGATCCGGCGGCGGCCTCGAACCGGCGGAGGTCTCCCGGGTGTGCGACCGTGTACACCGCGTCACCGGCGGCGAGGAGCCGGGTGCGATCGGGGACGACGACGACCTCGCCGGTAGCCGGTTTCACCGCGACGATGCTGACGGAGAGCGCCCCGATCGGCTGTCCCACGAGAGCACTCTCCTCGCGCACCGACACCACGCCCATCGTCTCGTCCGCGGCCCGCAACAGCGACGCGAACTCGCGGCCCTCCGACGTCGACGCCGGGAGCGTGACGAGCCGGTAGGCCTCGTCCGCGTCGAACTTCGTCGCCTCAGCTTCGCCGACGGCGAGCGTCGCGACGTCGCCGACGGCGGCCCGGAGTTCGGCGGTCGCCACGCGAGCGGGCGCCTCGCCGTCGCGATACACCTGCACGGCGTCCCCGGGCGAGGCGCTGAATGCGGGATCGGCGCGGACGGCGACGGCGGCAGTTCCCGGCGTGAGCGTCGGCCCGAGCCCGGCGGCGCGACTGCCGAGCGCGAGGTAGTTGACTGTGCCGTCGGCGGTGACGGCCAGGTCGACGTGACCGACGCCGTAGTCGTCGGTCAGGCGGGTTCGGATGCGGTCCTGCAGCTCCGTGACCGTCAGCCGCCTGGGGAACAGGAACGTCGATCCGGCGATGTCGGTTTTCGTCTCGTCGGGAACCGGGTCGTACCCGTCGATGTCCGCTACGTCCTCCGGAAGTTCGACGCGGACGACGCGGCCGGCGGTCCTGACGAGTTGGCTCACCTCTGCGTCTATGTTCCGCGCCCCGGAGACCGACAGCGAGTCCGTCGCCAGTCGGTCGCCACCTCGCCTGCCGAGGTCGGACGCGACGCCGCCGGCGACGAACGCCGCGATGGTGAACACGGCCACCTCCGGGTCGAGCAGGTCAGACCGGCCGACTATCGCCTCCTGGAGCGCGGCGTCGGTGTTGAGCCACCCCCCGACGACCGAGAGGCCGAGCAGTACGGCCAGGCCCTCGGGGACCTGTTGGTGGCCGTACCAGCGGTAGGCGAACGCCGTCGTCGCGGCTACGCTACCGGCTAGCACCGAGAACACGAGAATGCGAGTGCCCGCCGAAACCAGCGTCTCGACCGGCGGGATCATCGAGGGGTCCCTCCCAACCGGTCCAGCGCTTCGCTCGTCCCGACGGCATACAGTTCGTCGCCCGCGGCGAGCGACACCGTCGCGTCGGGCGAGAACTGCCACCGTTCGGACGCGTCGGCCGCCTGGTCCGTCCCGCGTTTGACGGCCAGCACGGCGACGCCGTCCGTTTCCCGGACGTCGGCTTCGCCGAGCGTTCGTCCCACGAGATCGCTGTCCGAAGCGACCGTCAGCCGACGGATACGCGCACCGGCCCCGCGGAGTAGGGAAACGAGTTCGTACTCGCCGCGGACGCCCCGGGCGAGGACGACGACATCTCCCCGGGACGCCCGGAGCAAGGTCGAAGCCGCCTCTCTACGGACCGCGACTGTCACCCTGCCCTCGCCGCCGGTGGTCGTCGGGGCGACGGGACGCGCCGCGACCGCGGCCGCTTCGGCACCGCCGTCCGTCGTGACCGTCGGCTCCGGCGACTCGGCGTCCGGGGTCGACCTCGCGCTGAGTACCGTCCCCTCGACGGCACCGTTCTCGGTGACGACTCGAACGCGGTCACCGCGAGCGATACCCGTCGGGACGAGCGCGCTCACCGAGACGGCGCGGTGGCCGGCGGGGACCCGGGCCGAGAGGCCGCCCGACGGCGGTGCGGCGCTGATCGTCGCTCGACCCCGACTGTTAATCGAGACGACGGCGTCGGCCAGGTCGTGTTCGGACTGGAGGCGCTCCGTCAGCCGACGCTCCAGTTCCGCAAGCGGAACGTCCGCGGGGAACTGCCAGGACCCCTCGCGGATCGCCGCGCGAACGTCCGCCTGAAGCGGGGGGTTCCCCTCCATGTCGTCGATCTGCCCGGTCGGAGTGATCGTCACCTGTCCGATCCCGCCGACGAACTCGACCACGTCCGTCGAGAGCGTGTTGGGCCGGAACGACCGCAGCGAGAACCGCTTCGGGAGTGTCGTGCCGAGTTTGTCACCCTGGCTGTGGGCGTACAGCGACAGCATCATCACGACGGTGACGGCGACGAGTAACCGCGGCGACTGCTTTATCGTCGGGTCAATGAGACCGAGAAGCCCCCCGTTGACGCCCGCCACCGCGACGGCGAGGACGACGACCCCGAGGCCGGGGAGCGTAACCCCGGTGAAGTACTTGAAGACGAAGCCGAGGCCGCCGGAGACGAGAGCGGGGAAGATCCCGGTGAGCAACCCCAGATAGATGCCGAGAAGAACCTCGACCGGCAACGTTGGCATGAGACGTGCATGGGAAGCGACTATTAAATCGGTGTCGACTGGCTCCCGGCATACCGGAGGCCGTCACTGGGGCCGGAGGCGGGTACTAACACGGATACCGACGGCATTTATGCGCGGCCGGCGTGAGTAATGGGTATGGTCGAAGGTAGGGGCCGTCTCGGAGTGCGGATGACGGTGTTGCTGGTGATGGCGGTGGCCGTTCTCTCGGTCGTCACCGGTGTCGCCAACATCACGTCGACGACGGTGTTCGGCCCTATCGGCGAGTACGTTCCGCCGTCCGTCCAGCGACTCGCCGGATTCACCGGCGCGCTCACTGGGTTTCTCATGCTTGCGAGCGCGCTCGGTCTGCGGCGGGGACTGCGCGCTGCCTGGTACTCCACCGTCGTCTTGCTCCCCGTGACTGCCGGCCAGGGACTCGTCCAGTCGAGCGAACTGTCGTTTCCGCTGGTCATTCTCTCGATAGCAGCGCTACCGGTCGTTGTCGTCAACTACCGCCGGTTCGACAGGGGGCTAACGCTGTCGACCTCGCAGCTCGCGGCGGGTATCGCGCTCGCCAGCGTGATGGTGTACGGGACGACCGGAACGTACGCGCTCCGCGAGGATTTCAACGGCGTCTCGACGGCGCTCGACGCGTTCTACTACACCATCGTCACCGCGAGCACCGTGGGGTACGGCGACGTGACTGCGGCCTCACAGACCGCGAAGCTGTTTTCGATATCCGTCGTCACGCTCGGAACGGCGACGTTCGCAATCGCGCTCGGCGCGTTGCTCGGCCCCGCCATCGAAGCCCGGCTTACAAGCGCACTCGGAAAGATGACAGAATCACAGCTAGAACTCCTCGAAGGCCACGTTCTCGTCCTGGGGTACGGCGAACTGACGGAACCGCTTCTCAACGAACTCGACGCGAGCGACACGGATTTCGTCGTTATCGCCCCGCGGTCGGAGCGCCTGGAAGCGCTCCGCGAACGCGGCTTCCTCGTCGTCACGGGGGACCCGAGCGACGAGGAGACGCTCGAACGCACGCGGCTGTCGGACGCCCGCGCCGTCGTCGCCGCGACGAACAACGACGCCGAGGACGCGCTGAGCGTGCTGACAGCCCGACAGCTTCATCCCGACGTGCGGATCGTCGCCGCGGCCACGGACGACGAGAACGTCGAGAAACTCCGCCGTGCGGGTGCCGACAGCGTGATCAGCCCGGCGGCCATCGGGAGCCACCTGCTCGCTCAGTCGGCGCTCGGCCAGGACGACACGGAAGCCATCGCGAGCCAGTTACTCGACGAGCACTGACCGCGCGATTACGGCGTCCACCCGCGAACCGGCGAGTCAGGCCAGATGAACGACCGCGACGGCGGCGTCCACGTCGTCGATCCGTTCGAACGTCGGCGGGGAGACGAACCGGGAGGCGGTCGAGCGGTCGGTGCTGGCCCCGATTATCGTCAGGTCGTACCGCGGCGCGTTCGCCGCGAGAAACGACTCTATGCTGGCGCTTGCGACCCGCGTCTCGAACGGCCCGTCGAACGCCTCGACGACGTTCGCGAGCATCGCCTCCGCGGCGCGTCGCTCGCGTTCGTCGTCGATGCAGGTCGCGACTGCGACCGTTCCGGACGGCCCCGCGAGCCGTCGAGCGAACTCGACTTTCACGTGGGCCGCCCCGCCGGCTTTTCGAACGGGGACGAGAACCCGGCGCCAGCGTCGCTGGTCGGCGTCCACGCGAGCGGCTATCACGTCGATGTCACCGCCGAACAGCGATCTGACGTACCCCGAGAGGTGACCGTACTCCTTCTCGTACGGCGAGACGATGAGGTCGCAGTTCGCTTCCCGAGCAGTCCGGAGCGTCGCCGACGCTCGGGCCTCCGTTGCGGCGACAACCACCTCGCAGGGGACGCCGACCGTCGTCCGGACGTTCGCCGCGTGGGATTCGAGGCGGTGCGCCAGTTCGTTGCCCTCGTCCTCTGTTGGCGTTTGACCCTCGCCGCCGTCGGTCGTCCGGTCGGCGAACCCCAGCAGGACCACTTTCCCGGCCTCGTGTGCGGCGGCGAGTTCCGCGCCGAGACGGGCCGTCGCTGCGGCGGAGTCGCCGTGCATCGGAACGAGAACGTGGTCGTCACCGCGGGTCGAGCGGTAGAGGTAGCGGGCGCGGTTCTCGTAGAATTCGTGCCGCCAGACGACGAACACCAGAGCGACGAGCGCCGACGAGGTTGCGACGCTGACAACGTACGCGAACGGCGAGGCGTCGATGAGCAAGACGAGGAGGCCGCAGGCGTACGCCGACGGTTCCTCGACGTCGAGCAGCCACGTGACGAGACCGGTGAGGAAGATAGCCAGCGCCGCGGCCGGCGCGCTGACCCGGAACTGACCGGCAGGTTCCGACAGAACGAGCCTAGCGAGTTCGAGCGCCACCCACCCGCTCGCCGCGCCGGTCGTCAGGCCGACGACGAACCGACCGGGAGACGCGTACTCCCCTTCCGGGTCTGAAAACAGCGTGTACGTTCCCGACGCCAGCGGCGGAAAGAGGAGAAAGGAGAGTTGCTGAACGGCGTTCGAGACGGCCGTCACCAGCGCGATGAGCAGAGGAACGACGAAGATCGCAGTGACGTGAACGAAGTTTTCAGTGTGTTCTATCCAGCGTCTGAACTCCCGTATCTCCCTACGCTCGACCCGACGTAGCCGTCGTTTAGCGGCGCGAAGCCGGGACCAGAGCGCGTCTCGCATGCCGGCAACTGTGACGGCCCCCGGGTAAAGGCGTTCCGTCAGAGACACGTCCTCGGCGGGGCAGAGTCGCCACGGTCCGTAGCTGATCCGTCAGAGTCGCCACGGTCCGTAGCTGATCCGTCAGAGTCGCCACGGTCCGTAGCTGATCCGTCAGAGTCGCCACGGTCCGTAGCTGATCCGTCAGAACCGGTTGTACTGCTCGTCGAAAACGTCTATCGTGGCCTTCAGGGCACCGAGGAGAACCGGTCCGAAGAAGATCCCCATCGCCCCGATCACGTAGACGCCGCCTACGATCCCGAACAGGATGACCGCCGGGTTCAGGTTGGCCCGCCGGTCGACGACGACGGGACGGAGGTAATCGTCAGTGATCCCGACGACGATCGTTCCGTACACCGTCAGACCGACGGCGGCGGCGGCGTCACCGTTGCTGAGCAGAAAGACCGCGGCGGGACCCCAGACGAGGAACGCGCCGACGACCGGCAGCAACGCCAGCACCATCATCACGACGGTCCAGAACAGGGCGTTCGGAATGCCGGTGACGAACAGCCCTACCCCCGCGATCCCGCCCTGAACGGCGGCGACGAACACGTGTCCGGCGAGGACCGCCCACATGACGTTATCTATCTCCTCGAACAGTTCGTCCTGCACGTCCGGCGGCAGCGGGACGACGTCTTTCAGCCACGCGACGAACTCGGCCCCGTCTTTCAGGAGATAGTACAGGAGAAACACGGTGATCCCGAACCCGATCACGACGTGGGTCACCAGGTCGAACAGGCCGAGCGCTTCGCTGAACGCCGTCGAGCCGAGTTCCTGCGGGGCGTTACCGAAGATCGATTCGAGGTCTAGCCGTACCCCCACCGCGTTCTCCACCGTATCCTCTACAAGCGCCACAGTCACGTCGCCGTCACGAATGGCCCGGTACAGCGCCTGCGCCTGCCCGAAGACGGACTGGAACAGGAAAAACAGCGGCAGGAGAACGAGCAGCGACGTCAGCGTGATGAGCGTGAACGCGCTTTTCGTTTCGCCGATCCAGGGGGCGAGATACCGCCGGTGAACGGGGTTGAGAATGTAGACGAGCAGGATAGCGAGCAGTAGAAACTGCAGGAAGGGGAGAACGAGTAGCGCCGCAAACGCACCGAGTACAGCGATGAGGCCGAGCAGAAAGCCGCGGTTCGCGTTCATACTGATCGCTGGCCACGGCGAGCGGCAAAAGCGGGAGGTCGAAGTGACCGGAAACGCCGTCCTTACGCGCGGTGGGGCCGCCGCTCAGAGCGTCGTCGTGGCGTCGAGCGCGATATCGATCGCCCGTTCGACGTTGTTTTTCGCCTTCGACGGGAGTTCGTCCTCGTCCGTCTCGCCCTTCTGAGTCCCTTCGACGAGGTTCCCGTCGACGGTACAGATAGCGCCGGCGCGCATCCCCTTGCGGCGAGCGAGGGTAAAGAGGGCCGCGGCCTCCATCTCGACGGCGAGAACGCCGGCGGCCTCCCAGTTCTCGACGTACTGGTCGGTCTCCGCGTAGAACGCGTCGTCGGTGGCGACGGGACCGACGTGGACGTCTTCGCCGTTCGCCTCCGCGCCGTCGACGAGCGCGGTCAACACGTCGTAGTCCGGGACGGCGGGGAGCGTGGCGTCCTCGTAGCGCTTCGTCGTCCCCTCGTCTTTCGCCGCGCCGGTCGCGACGACCATGTCGCCGATGTCGATGCCCCGCTGGAGCGCGCCGGTCGTCCCGACGCGGATGAGCGTCTCGACGCCGACCGCGTCCAGTTCCTCGGCAGCGATGGCGGCGGACGGGCTCCCGATCCCGGTCGAACAGATCGTCAGCTCCCGGCCTTCGTACTCCGCGTTGACCACCTTGTACTCGCGGTTCTCCGCGACGACAGTGTGGTCGTCGCAGTGCCCGGCGATCCGGTCTACGCGCCCCGGGTCACCCGGGAGGAGCGCAACGTCGGTCAGATCGCCCGGTTCCACCAGTAGATGCGGCTGTTTCGCCATACGTCGACTTCGGCGGACGCCGAGAAAAAGCGTGTGCTTCGCCGCCGACAGCGTCAGGGCCCAGTGACCCGGACGACCACCTCGCCCCGGCCGCGTACGACGACGGTGTATCGACCGATCTCCATGTCGACTGTCGTCGCCGAGTCGGCCGACCCCCACTCGACGAACAGGGAGTCCAGCGCGTCCGGATCGACGTATTCGTACAACTGCGGCGTCGACGAACACGGAGATTCCCCGCGTGCTCCGGCGAGCGCGCGCGAGACGGCGACGCTCGGCGGTTCCGCCTCGTCGGCGTCGTATCGGTGGGTCGTACCGACCCCACCACGCTTCCGGTCTGTACTATCGCTCGGTATATTCGATAAGTTTCCGCTCATTAGTAATCCATCCCCCTGTGAGGTGCTCCTTCATTCACTGAGGCTACGTTGATGAACAAATAACTTTGTCAGACGATTATATATTAATTGATATTTACGCGTCCCGGATCAGGCCCCGATGGTAAACAGCAGAAGATTGTGTATGCCGGGGCCGATACCGACGGCGGCGACGATGCCGAGGAGAACTCTCGCCTGACGCGGTTGCTCGCGGACGTACTCCTCGAACAGCGAGACGATGAGCAGCGCGAGCGTTATCTTCACGAGGACGAACAGCCAGCCGACGCCGATGCTGTCTGCAACCGGTAGCCGGGCCGCGAGGTCGAGTATGGCCTGCGAGGCGGGGGTTTTCTCGCCGGCATCCAGAACGTCTACGCCGATGGCGGTCGAAACCCCGTCCAGCGAGTGCGAGAACACGACTAGCGCTCCGCTCATCCCGGTCACTGCGGCCGCTTCCGTGACGGTGAAACTCAGGAGCAACCAGGCCAGTGCGGCGATGACGCCGGCCAGTACGCCGCCGATAACCGGCCAGAACGGCTCTAACGTTCCTGTCTGCGTTCCCTTGTACAACGAGAACATCACGAAGGTGACGGCGACGCCGGTACCGACTGTCCCGATGTACCGTGCGACCGACGCGTTCCGGCGGGCCGCCGTCAACAGCGTCGCTACGATCCAGACGAGTCCGGCGACGATGGCAGTCGTGACGTACACCGCTCCTGCGCTGAACAGCGGTCTGACCGCATCGGGGAAGGTTTCCTGTAGATAGAGGACGTGCAGCGTCGCTCCCGTCGCCATCCACGGCGCGAACGAGACGACCGTCCAGTCGGTGACTGGCGGTGAAATGGCGTACAGAAGCGCTACGACAGCGACAATCCCGATCCCCAACCCCACGAGATACGGCAACGGCGGTACCACAACCCCTTCCGGTAAGACCATGTAGGACGACCGGCGCGACATCACCGAAAAACTTCCGGTAACCGACACCGTCGAATAAATGATACTTCGATAACAGCTTCCGTCCGGTTCGGTCCCCGGACTTATTGTGTGAGCGGGCGAGGGCCCGGTATGGACCGCGCGACGCTCGCAGAGCGGATCGACCACACGGTGTTGGGACCTGAGACGACGCCGGCGGACGTCCAACAGGTACTGGACGAGGCCGCCGAGTACGGGATGAACGCCTGCATCCCGCCCTGTTACGTCGGCACGGCGGCCGAGCGCACACCCGACGTGACGCTCGCGACGGTCGTCGGATTTCCCCACGGCCAGCACGAACCGAGCATCAAGCGAGAGGAGGCAGTGACCGCCTACGAGGATGGGGCCGACGAGCTCGACGTCGTGCTGAACGTCGGTCGACTGAAGTCAGGCGAGACCCACGCAGTCAGCAGCGAGCTCGCGGGGATAGTCGACGCCGTTCCGGTTCCGGTGAAGGTGATCGTCGAGGCGACGCTGCTCTCCGAGGCCGAACTCCGCCGCGCCTGCGAGGCGGCTGTCGACGCCGACGCCGACTTCGTGAAAACGTCGACGGGGTTCGCCGACGGCGGCGCACGGATCGAAGACGTCGAAACGATGAGCGAGTACCTTCCGGTCAAGGCCTCGGGCGGTATCGGCGACTACGAGCGGGCGGCCGCGATGTTCGAGGCGGGCGCGGACCGGATCGGCGCGAGTAGCGGCATCGCTATCGTCGAAGGCTTCGAGAAGGAATAGCGGCCGTTACAGCGGTCGCGAGGTGAAAGCCGGCCCGGTCACGCGGAACGGCGTCCGGCAAAGAGCGCGAACGCGACGAGAGCGACCAGCGCGACGGCCGGGCCGAAGCCGGGCAGCGACGAGGACGAGGCGTCGTCGTCCTCGCTGTCGTCGTCCCCGCCATCATCGTCGAGACCGAGGAAGGTGTTCGCTTCCGTGGTGTTCATCTCGGGGAACGTCCGTTCGGACTGGTCCCAGTCGTCGGGCATGTGAACCTCGGTGTCGTCGCCGACCGGCGAGAGCGCCCGCACGTCGGACTCGTTGGCGTCGGAGTCGACCGCGTTGGCGACCCGGAGGTACGTGACGGTTTCACCGTCCTGGGACTCGCCGAAGGCGCTTGTAACTACGAGGTCGTCACCGTACGCCTCGTTCATCACGTCGCGGAACGCGGAGACGTTATCGAAGCTAGTCGCGGCC
This sequence comes from Halostella pelagica, assembly GCF_004762015.1. Taxonomy (NCBI): domain Archaea; kingdom Methanobacteriati; phylum Methanobacteriota; class Halobacteria; order Halobacteriales; family Natronoarchaeaceae; genus Halostella; species Halostella pelagica. The sequence continues at coordinate 49,459 of NZ_SJES01000005.1, read as the reverse complement.
TCGACGGTGACGGTGTCCTCGGTCGCGGAGACGTCCATCTTGGCCCGCTCGAACTCGGACCGCTGGAACGACTGGAGGAACGCCCGGGCCTGCTCGTTGTCCTCACCCGGACCGCTCGTCGTGTCTGCTTCCTGCAGCATGCCGTCGATAGCGTTCTCCACGAGGCCCTCCTGACTGAACGTCGCCGAGGCAGTCGCGGTCAGTTCGTCGTCCTCTGTTTCCACGTGGGTTTCGAACGTGGTGTCGCCGGGCCACTCGACGTCGCGGTCCTCGAGTTCACTGACGTACGCTTGCCAGTTCTCGGTCGCGTACTCCGCGTCGAACTGCATCGTTACCGTGTCGTCGGACTGCACGGAGAGCGACCCGTTCCAGTTCATCGTCTGCTTGAGGTCCGCGGCCTGCATAGCTTCGAACTGACTGCGGGACTCCTCTAGATCCGCCTGAGAGGCGTTCATCTCGGTCGCTTCGAGGATGTCGAACGTCGCCGCGGCGGCCTCGTCGTAGTTGTCGATCTGAACGTTCCAGTTCGTACTCGCCTGTCGTGCCTGTACGTCGACCGACCCCGAGAGTTCGGTCAGTTCGACGGACTGGATACGGTCGGCGAGGTCGCGCGCCTCGCTCTCTGAGAGGTCCAGGTCCTGAGACGAGGCAAGCGAGGCCGTAAGCTGCTCTGAGACGGCTTCGTCGACGCCGGTGAACTCGACGGTGTACTCTATGTCGAGGCGGTTCGTCTCGGCGTCGAACGAGTAGGAGTCGACGGTGACCGAAGCGTCTCCGTCGAGCCCGCGGGCGGTCGTCTCGAACTCGGATTCGAGGGTCCGGGTCGCGTTCGCTCGGGTCGACCAGTTGTCCACGTCCCGGATACCGACGGCGTAGTCCTGGGCGGCGGTGAGAACGTACGCTTCGTCGGTCTCTTGCAGCGTGAACTCGTGGTTCATCTGGGAGCTACTCGGTAGAGACTGCTCCTCGGATAACGTCGCGGTCGCCGACCCCTCGGTCGAGAACTGCGAACTGGTCGTGGTCATCGACCCCTCGGTCGAGACCGATTCGAACGACGAACTACTCTGGCCGGATTCGTCGAGGACCGTGGCGTCGAGTGCCACCGACCCTGAAGACTCCTCGCGGGTCTGGGTCACGGACGCGTCGACCGTCAGGTCTTCGAGCGTCTCGGGCTTGGTCATCGAGAACGCGCCGTCGCCCGACATCGATTCCGGTCCGAGTACGAACGAGGCGTTGCCCGTGAAGTCGTTCTCGGGTTGGTCCTCGATCGTATCGTTGAGAAACACGTGGAACAGCCCTTCCGAGAGGTCCGCACCGAAGTGGCCGTTGGCCGTAGAGTCGCTCTCATTGTTCCGATACACCAGGACGGCGTCGCCGTCGTCCTCGACGTACACGTCGTCAGCCGAACCGCTCGAATCGTCCTCCTGCATGCCGTTCGAGGCAATGCCGGGGGACTGTCCCGTCGCGACTGCACCCACGGGCCCCGTCACGAGAAGGACGACGAGGCCGATGGTGAGAGCCGCACGGCTATATGCAACCATATGTATTCATACCTGAGACCTCTCGAATGATAACTCCACCGACTTGGTTTCGGCGGTGCCGTGCCGTAACAACCGCCATGGACGGGCCGTATCACGGGATCCGTTCACTCTCTGGCGACCAGGCACTGCGGGCCGTCCGCCGGCATCGCGACAGCATACACCGCTTCGCCGGCGGGGAATGCGGACGAGAACGGGAAGGGTCGGTCGCACATCCCGCGAGCGTGCCAGTCGTCAGGGGCCCCGCTACGAGAAACCGGCGACGGGTGCAGGAAATCGAGAGCACACCGGAGACTGACAGTCCGATAATAGTCAGTGCCCGGAATCCGTCGCGCTTTTGACCGCTGGACCGTAAGTCGGTACAAGCGAATGGCCCGCTACCACATCGAGACGTACGGGTGTACGTCGAACCGCGGAGAGAGCCGTCAGATAGAGCGAAAGCTCCGCGACGCGGGCCACAAACCGGTCGACGGACCCGACGAGGCGGACGTCGCCATCATGAACACCTGTACGGTCGTCGAGAAGACCGAACACAACATGCTCCGGCGGGCGCAGGAACTGGAAGACGAAACAGCCGACCTCATCGTCACCGGGTGTATGGCCCTCGCGCAGGGCGAGGAGTTCGAGCAAGCGGGCGTCGACGCACAGGTACTACACTGGGACGACGTCCCGACGGCGATCCGCAACGGCGAGTGCCCGACGCCCGAGAGCGGCACGGACCCCGTCATCGACGGCGTCGTCGGCATCCTCCCCATCGCTCGCGGCTGCATGAGCGACTGCTCGTACTGCATTACGAAGCAGGCGACCGGAAAGATCGACTCGCCGCCCGTCTCCGAGAACGTCGAGAAGGCCCGCGCGCTGGTCCACGCCGGCGCGAAAGAGATCCGTATCACGGGCCAGGACACCGGCGTCTACGGCTGGGACGATGGCGAGCGCAAGCTCCACGTCCTACTCGACCGCATCTGCGACATCGAGGGCGACTTCCGGGTGCGCGTCGGCATGGCGAACCCGAAGGGGGTCCACGGCATCCGCGAGGAACTCGCCGAGGTGTTCGCCGAGAACGAGAAGCTGTACAACTTCATCCACGCGCCCGTCCAGAGCGGCTCCAACGACGTTCTCGGCGACATGCGCCGTCAACACCAGGTGTCGGAGTTCGTCGAGGTCGTGGAGACGTTCGACGAGCGGCTCGACCACTGGACGCTGTCGACGGACTTCATCGTCGGGTTCCCCAGCGAAACGGCCCGCGACCACGAGCAGAGCATGGCGCTGTTCCGAGAGATCCGCCCCGAGAAGGTCAACGTTACCCGCTTCTCGAAGCGGCCGGGCACCGACGCCGACGACATGAAGGGCCTGGGCGGTCAGACGAAGAAGGACCGCTCGAAGGAGATGTCCGAACTCAAACGAGACATCGTCGCCGAGGCGTACGACGAACTCGTCGGTACGACACGCGAGGTGCTGGTCGTCGAGGACGGCACCGGCGACTCCGTGAAGTGCCGCGACGGCGCGTACCGCCAGATAATCGTTCAGGAGGCCTCCGAGTACGACTTCGAGGTCGGCGACTTCGTCGACGTCGAAGTGACAGGCCACAATACGGTGTACGCGCTGGCCGACCCGGTTTAATTCTCTTTGTCACCGTACTGTCCGCCGTCCTCACCGCGGTCCAGCCCGACAGTTCCGGACAGTTCGTGCTCCGACGGGGGGCTGAGCTGTGCGTCGTGGTCGTCTAACCGGTCGATCACCCGCCGAGCGAACTCAGACCGGACGCGAACGTAGTCGGACCGTGCCGGGTCGGCGATCCACACCCGCACCGAAAGCACCGCGCCGTTGTCCGCGAACTCCGTCAGGCGGACCGAGGGAGCGGGCCGTTCGAGGATCTCCGGATGAGCCCCCGCTTCCGCCGTGAGCAGCGCCGAGACGGCCTCAAGGTCGTCATCGTAGCTCACCTCCACCGGTAACTGGAGCCTGAGACGGTCGGTGAGAACCGGGTTCGTCACCGCGGTCGTCGTGAGCTCCGAGTTCGGCACCGTGAGTATCTCGTTGTCGAACGTGCGGACGCGAGTCGCGCGAAAGGAGATATCGTCGATGACGCCCTCGCGCTCGTTCCATCGGATCCAGTCGCCGATGTTGAATTTCGGGTCGGTGACGATGAACGCGCCGCTGACGAGATTTCCGATGACGTCCTGTGCCGCAAATCCGAGTGCCACAGTGAGCGCAGCGACGATAACCGCCGACCCCCCGATCACCCTGCTGAACCCCGCGAACGTCGCTGCGAGCATCACGGCGACGGCGAGGACGGCGACCCGGACGACCCGCTGGAGCGCCGAGGCGTACGTCGGATCGGCGTTCCGGGCGTCTAACAGCCCCGCGACAGCGGGTTCGATCACGTACCGTCCGAGGACGTACACCGCCAGAAACCAGACGGTGAACTCCGCGATACCCGAGATCAGGGTCCCGTATCGTCGCCAGAAGCGGTCGAGTAGCCGTATCTGAAGCGGTAGGGCAAGTCCCACGTGATCCATCCGAACGGGCTACAACGCGACGGAAGTCAAACGCTTGGGGAATCGGAAGAAAGCAGACGGAGGTTTATTCCCGATCCGACAGGAGCGCGTGTGCCGATAGACAGCGCTGACCGCGGTACGGACGTCACGCCGACGGGGAGGCGTCAGTTCACTCTTTCCCGTTAACGTACTGAAGCAGGTCCTCTGCGGCCTCGTCGTCCTTCCACTCGCCGAGTTCTTTCGGGTCGACGTGGACGTACACGTCGTCGACCGACGGTAGCTCCTCGATAGACTGGATGACGGCGCTTTCGATGGCGTGTGCCTCGCGTAGCGTTCGGTCGCCCTCGACCTCGATGTGGAGGCTGACGTCTATCTCGGGACCGACGTAGTGGGCGATGACGTCGTGGACGCCCTGAACGTCGGGGTGGTCCATCGCCCGGCGGACTATCTCCGCGCGGAGGTCCTCGGACGGCGCTGCCCCCACGAGATAGTTGACGTTGTCCCGGACGATCTCGACGCCCGTATAGAGGATACCGAACGAGACGACGGTGGCCGCGGCAGGGTCGAGGAGCGGGTAGCCGGCCTGTGCGCCCGCCACGCCGATCAGCGCCGCGGTCGCGGTGAGGATGTCGTTGCGGTTGTCGAGGGCCGCCGCCCTGACGGCGGGCGAGTTGTTCTCGTCGGCGACCCGCAGGCAGTAGCGGTAGAGGACGAACTTCGTCGCCGCCGCGCCGGCGAGGACCGCGCCGGCGCTCCAGCCTCTGGTGACGACGACGCTGCCGGAGAGTACCTCCGAAACGGCGTTGTAGAGGACGAGTCCGCCGACGACGAAGATGGCGGCGGCGATGAACAGAGAGACGAACGGTTCGATCCGCTCGTGGCCGTGCGGGTGTTCGAAGTCCGGCGGTTGTGTGGTGAGATAGAGGCCGGCGAGCACGACCAGGCTGTACGCCGAGTCCGCGAGGCTGTTGACGGCCTCGGATCCGACGGCGAGACTCCCGGTCGAGTACCAGACGACCCCCTTGAGAAGCGCGAGCCCCAGGTTGGCGACGAGGACAACGATCCCGACTTTGCGAAGCGCCGCGCCGCGGTTCATCGGGTTTGGCTACGGAGGAATCACTTAAGGACGTACCGGCTGATCGATCCGGACCGCTCCCTCGTCGGGGACGGTCGTCCCCTTCTGGTCGGCGAACGCGGCGTGCAGACGGTCGTAGGTTTCCGAGAGCGCCTCGACAATCACTTTCGTGTCAGAAATGACCGGCATGAAATTGGTGTCTTCCTCCCATCTCGGTACGACGTGGGTGTGAAGGTGGTCATCGACGGATCCCCCCGCGCCGTCCCCGAGGTTCAAGCCTGCATTGAAGCCGTCCGGATCGAACGATTCCGTCAACGCGTCGAACGTTCGCTGTTTCAACCCGGCGTGGTCCAGTAGCGTCTCCTCCGACAGATCACCGTACGCACCCGTGTGGTGATGCGGAATGACCATCACGTGGCCGGGGTTGTACGGATAGTTGTTCAACAGGACGTACGCGCGCTCGCTCCGTGCAACGAGCAGGTTTTCTTCGTCGTCCCACTCCGGAAGTTCGCAGAAGACGCAGTCCTCGACCGCAGTGTCGTTCGCGTTTCGTTCGACCCACTCGATCCGCCACGGTGCGAACACCTGATCCATGCCTTGCTCTGAGAACGCCGGTCAGTTATATCATCGGCTGTAGTCGTACTGGTAGATTCCTCCGGTTCAGCTAGCTGGCGGGCCGGTCCTGACGGAATCCGTCGTTGACGTGCCCCTATCAGTGTCAGTGAAGAGGGCTCTGTATCGCCACAGCGGTTCACACACAGGTATAGCCGGCGGGTATAGTAGCGCTTGAAACCCATCACACACTCGCTCGTACGACTGCGTGCGATCGGATGTAACAGTTCCAAGTGTGATATGTCCTTCACGTACGGGTTCGAAGTTCGTACCTACAGGTCGAGTGTCACTTTTCGAGTCCAAAGCGCTTCGAAGCTACCGGCGTACGGTATAAGAGAATCACCGGGTATTACTGCATGAAACTACCATATATAGAGAGTTGAACAGTTCAAACAGCGTCGAACGAAGTAAGGCTTTTATGTTAGCCTCGGCTCTCAGGAATAAGTACCGATGGCAACGACTGACGACTCATTTGACGGAATAACCGAACACTGCGACGATTGCGAAACCGACACGCTCCATGAGGTTTCAGTTCAGATCAAGACCGAAAGCCTCAAAGAGGAAAACTCCGAGTTCTCCCGAGAACCGTACCGCGTCGCCGAATGTCAGCGGTGCGGCGAGCGCTCCAGCCAGCGGATGAACAACGCTTAACGCGTCGTAACCTCGCAGCCGGACGGCGTCACGATGACAGTATGCTCTTTCTGGCTCACTAACGCTCCGTCGTCTTCTTTCAGGACCGGATAGCCGTGGACGATATCCTGTGCCTTCAGCCGACGTAGAGCCATCCCCGCGCGTCCCGTGTCCAGCCATCGGGTCGCAAACGGCAGCGTCTTGAACTCCTCATTGATCTGCTCCAGCGCCTGTCGCGCCTGCCGATTCCGGATCGAGCCGTCTCGTTCCAGCGCGAAGATCTCCTCGTCGGCCCCCTCGTTGACCTTCCCGGATCCGTCGGTCGCGAACGGTTCGATCGCGACGACCTGACCGACAGATAGCGTCGCACCCTGTGACACCGCGCGGTTCGGGATGTTCGGGGAGGTGTGTTGCTCCCAGTGACCGAGGCCGTGACCGGTCAGGTTGACGACGGGGTTGAACCCGTACCCGTCGATGACTTCCTCTATCGCTGCGCCGATATCCCCGGTTTCGACGCCCGGTTCGACCAGATCCAGCGCAGCGTCCAATGCCTCGGCGCTCGCCGCGGCGAGTTCGTCGTGTCCCGAGAGGTCGACGGTTACGGCGGTGTCGGCGAGCCATCCGTCGACGTGAACGCCGATGTCCAGGTTGATCATCTCCTCCCCGAACGTAGTGTCGTCGTCGACGCTGGGGGTGGCGTGTGCCGCCTCCTCGTCGACGCTGATGTTGACGGGGAACGCGGGTTCGCCGCCGAGTTCTCGGATCCGCTCCTCCGCGAATTCCGCGACCTCTAAATGGGACGCACCGACCTCGACGCGTTCGGCAGTTTCCGCTCGGACCTGGGCGAGTATCTCGCCGGCCTCGCGATGTTTCTCGTACTTCTCGGCGTCGAGGTCCACGTCGTTCTCTGCCATGGCCACATGTAGACCGGACCGGCAGAAAGAGGTTGCGTCTCGTTACGTGCGGTCGCCGGCTCTCACCGGCTCGAACCCGTGTAACGCACGCCTCTAGTCGAGCTCACATGAAGGGTCTAACAGCGCCTTTGTACGGGAGGCAAGCGTATTTGAAGGAGATCACCACAGGGAAGATCGTCGCAGAGGCGGGCGCTAACGTGCAACACGACCGCAGGAAACGACGGCGAGCCAACGAACTCGCCGTGAACGTTTTGCGCCATTTTACGTATCGCAGTACGGCGGTTCGTCAGATTACAAAGCACTGTATACCGCTCGCCGTGAAAACGACGAAAACCGCGTATAGAGCTTCAAACACCGTTAAGACGCGTTGGAGAACGAAAACAGAGCGGAACGGCCTCGCTCGTTTATTTGGGGCGTTGTCGAAGTCTCTGAGGCCAGAGTATGAAAAAGCAAACGACACTGGCTGTGATTCTCGCAGTCATGGTTTCGCTCTCCGCCGCGCCGGTGGGAGCGATCGGTACACCCACAACAGACGGCGACGCGACGGAGAACGTGCAGGACGATGGAGTCGTTCTCCAGGACGTCACCGTCGAGGAGCTCCAGCTCCAGAACGTGACGGTCCACAACGCGACGATAGAGGAGTTGCACGTCGAACAGTTGCGCACTAGCGACCGCGCGTTCACGGACGCCACGTTCGAGAACGTGACCTTCGAACAGCTGTCGCTCGAAAACGTCACGCTCGAACAGGTGAGCGGCGAAGAGGAAACCTTGCGTGAGGTATTCGGCGATCAGGTCGAGACCAGCGCCGCGAACGACACAGCGGCGAACGAGTCCGCCGACAACGAAACGATGGACAACGAGTCCGATGGCGAAGCGTTACTCGGCGACAACGAGTCCGAGATGGACAACGAGTCGAACGCCACGAACGCGTCGGCCGCGTTCAACGTCCAGGAGGACAACGAAACTGCTGACAACGAAACGATGGACAACGAGTCCGACACCGGTATGCAGGACAACGAGACGGCTGACAACGAGACCATGGACGACAACGAGACCATGGATAACGAGTCAGACACCGGTATGCAGGACAACGAGACGGCCGACAACGAGACAGCCGACAACGAAACCGGCATGCAGGACAACGAAACTGACGACGGTGCGGCCGCCGATGGCCAGCAACTGGTCGTCCAGGACCTGACCATCGAAGAGCTCACGGTTGAGACGCTGACCATCGAGGAGCTGTCCGTCGAGGACGACCAGACGGGCATCTTCGGTCAGCCGGCAGACGACGAAACGGCCGACAACGAGACCGCTGACAACGAGACGATGGACAACGAGTCCGACACCGGAATGGAGGACAACGAGACCATGGACGACAACGAGTCCGAAATGGACAACGAGTCTGACACCGGTATGGAGGACAACGAGACGGCCGACAACGAGACCATGGGCGACAACGAGTCGAACACCACCAACGCGTCGGCCGCGTTCAACGTCCAGGAGGACAACGCGAGCCAGCAGTCAGACGACGCTCGCGTCATCGGTGAACTCGTCATCGAGGAGATGTCGGTTACGGAGATGACGATACAGTCCATGTCCGTCGAGACGATCACGTCGCCCCAGCTCGAAGCCGGCGGCGGCGAGGCGGCCACAGATGTCGAGATCAACGTGTCTGATACGGCCGACAACGAGACGGCCGACAATGAGACCATGGATAACGAGACCATGGACAACGAAACCATGGATAACGAGACCATGGACAACGAGACGGCCGACAACGAAACCATGGATAACGAAACCATGGACAACGAGACCATGGGCGACAACGAGTCGAACACCACTAACGTGTCGGCCGCGTTCAACGCGCAGGAGGACAACGAGTCCGACAACGAGACGGACGGCGGCATGCAGGATAACGCGACCGACGAGGGTGTCCAGATGCAGGAGCCCGACGTCGAGCAGGTGACTATCAGTAACATGACGGTCGAAACCGTGTCCGTCGAGCAGGCGACTGCCGCAAATCAGACGGTCAACTTCGGTGATAACTTCGACAGTCTAGTGATCATCGATGCGAACCTGCCGGACAGCGTCAGTATCGGTGACAGTTACAACGTGACCGTCACCGTACTCAATCCGACTGACGAGCGCATCGGTAACTTCGTCCAGTACCAACTCGGCGGGAGCACCTACGACAGCAAACTCAGCTCCGTCGAGGCGGGGAACACCACGAACGTCACCATCCAGATAGAAGAACTCGACTTCCTGTCCGGCGAGTGGGTCCAGTCGGTGAACACGAGTAACCACTCGGTGTTCAACAACGTCGGGATAGCCGACATCCAGAACGGCGAAGAGGAAGAGACGCCGAATCAGGGTCCACAGCAGGACAACGAGACTGAAGACACGTTAGCCGACGATAACGAGACGGCCGACAACGAGACCATGGGAGACAACGAAACGATGGACAACGAGTCCACGGCTGACAACGAGACGAGCGACGACAACGAGACGGACGGGAGCGCCTTCGCGGTGACTGAGCGAACCGCCGCGTTCGTCGCCTGACCGGTCCGTCGTAGCTTTTTTATCGGCGTGCAGTCGCGGTCTGCATCGCGTCGCTGTTGAACGCGGAGCCGAGGCTCCCGTCGCGGCCGAGAACGATGATGCCAGCGTCGGAGCCCGTGAGTTCCCCGAAGGCCTCGATCGCACGGTCCGCGGCAGTCGCCGCATCGTCGCCGCGTTCGAGGCGGTCGACGGCGCGCCGCGCGAGCGTGACGCGGGCGATGTCTTCACCCGCACCGGTCGCGCTGGCCCCGCCGGCGGGTGCACAGTAAAACCCGCTTCCGACCTGCGGAACGTCGCCGACGCGGCCCGCGAGCGCCAGCCAGCGACCGCCCGTCGACGTTGCGGCGGCGAGCCGGTTCCCTTGACGCGCGACGGCCCCGACCGTATCGTGGTCCTGTGGCGTGTCGGCGACGTTCGACGCCGCGGAGTCCGACTCTCGACCGTCGGCGTCGGTTCGGTCGAAACGGTCGGCGAGCCACGAGAGATGCTCTGCCGGGCCGCCCGAGGGCGGAGCGAGTTCGGCCCAGCGGTCGCGCGTCCGGTCGGTCCAGAGGTCACAGTCGGTCTCAACGCCGTAGTCCGCGGCGAGTCGAACCCCTTCGTCACCGCTGACCAGCACGTGCGGCGTCTCGTCGAGAACGACGCGCGCCGCGTCGACGGCGTGTTCGACGCCGGGGAGCGACGACACCGCCCCGACCGCTCGGTCGCTGGTCATGAGTCCCGCGTCGGTCCGAACGACGCCGTCCGACTGGACAGCGCCACCGACGCCGGCGTTGAACCGCGGGTTCGATTCGAGCACTCGAACCGCCGCCGTGACCGCGTCGAGCGGGGACGTGGCGTCGGCACCGGTCGCGGCTGCCTCGTCGAGAACGTTCTGTCGCGCCTGCGGGTCGTCGGGACTCGCGCCCGCACCTCCGTGGACGATGACCTGCATGCCGTCTTCTCGGAAGGGCGACCCTATAGATGCGGTGCTTCGTTCGGCGGCGGTCCGGCTTTCGGGACCCGGCCGAGCCGGCGGTGATCTACCGAAACGGGTGGACCGAACTCCGGGCGATACTCGGAACGCGGGAGAGATGACCCACGAGATGTGGGGGCGTCAAGGATCGTTACGCAGAGAGTAACGAGTCGCAGTCCCCCGATACGCCGGGGATCCTGACCGACGCGCGAAATGGCAGGTCTTTTGTTGGCGTCAATGCTCCCTTGAAACGCTATGAGCTACGACAAGGTCGAAGTCCCGGACTCGGGACAGAAGATCGAGGTCGAGGACGAAGAAAACGACGAGATCTACGTCCCTGACGACCCGATCATCCCGATTATTCACGGCGACGGTATCGGACAGGACGTCGCTCCCGCAGCGCGGAAAGTACTCGACGCGGCCGCCGAGGCGACCGGTCGAAACATCAGTTGGATGCGCCTCTACGCCGGTCAGAGCGCTCGCGACCGCTACGGCGAGGACGTGAACCTGCCCGACGAGACCGTCGAAGCGATCCGCGAACACCGCGTCGCGATCAAGGGCCCGCTGACGACGCCCGTCGGTGCCGGCTACCGCTCGCTGAACGTCGCACTGCGACAGACGCTCGATCTCTTCGCGAACGTCCGACCGACGTACTACCTCGACGGCGTCCCGTCACCGATGAAAGCGCCGGAGGAGATGGACATGGTCACGTTCCGGGAAAACACTGAGGACGTGTACGCCGGCATCGAGTGGGAGGCCGGCACTGACGAGGTCGAGCAGGTCCGCGACTTCGTCGAGGACGAGATGGACTTCGACGACGTGATGCACGACGGCCCCATCGGCATCGGTATCAAGCCGATCTCCGAGAAAGGCAGCAAGCGCCTGGTTCGTCGCGCCATCGACTACGCCATCGAACACGACCGCGACAAGGTCACGCTGGTCCACAAGGGCAACATCATGAAGTTCACCGAGGGCCAGTTCGGCGACTGGGGAATGGAGGTCGCCGACGAGGAGTACCCCGACGACGAGGTCTTCGCCGCTCCCGACTCCCTCTGGGAGGAACAGGACGAGGTCGACATCCCGGAGGACGCCGTCATGGTCGAGGAGCGCCTCGCCGACGCGATGCTCCAGTGGATGCAGCTACGCACCGACGAGTTCGACGTGCTGGCGATGCCGAACCTTAACGGCGATTACCTCTCCGACGCCGCAGGTGCCCAGATCGGCGGTCTCGGCATCGCGCCGGGCGGGAACTTCGGCAAGGCCCGCATGCTCGCCGAACCGGTCCACGGTTCCGCGCCCAAGCGCGCCGGCCAGAACATGGCCAACCCGACCGCGCTGATCCTCTCCGGCCGTCTCATGTTCGACTACCTCGGCTGGGACGAGGCCGCGGACCTCCTGCACGACGCCGTCGAGGAGACCATCTCCTCCGGCAAGGTCACCTACGACCTCGAACGCCAGATAGAGGGCGGCGAGAAACTCGGTACCGACGAGTACGCCGACGCGATCTGCGAGAATATAGAGCGACTCGCATAACGAGTCGCTCTGACTTTCGCGGCGAAGCCGCGAAAACATCGAGAAGCTCTCCTAGAGGGGTTCTCGTCCGCTGGCGGCTCGACCGCTGGAACACCGAGAAGCTGTCGGGGACGCCGTTTCGGGTAGTCAGACGCCCGCGGCGTCCGTCGGCGTCGAGACGCTTTCGAACGCTTCTCGGTCCGTCTGTCGTCCGCAACGCTCTCAACGGCAGAGTGTCAACGCCGGACCGATGCACGAGGATGCGGACGCACACGACGGGTTCGACGTGCGAGTCGTCCGGACGGACAGGCAGTACGAGGACGCCCTCGACGTACGGTACGACGTGTTCGTCGAGGAACAGGACGTCCCCGAAGCTCTGGAAGTCGACGAGTACGAGGACGAGTCGATCCACTTCGTCGCGTACCTCGACGGCGACCCGGTGGGGGCCGCTCGGCTTCGCGAGACGGACGACGACACGGCCAAGGTCGAGCGGGTGGCGGTACTGGACCGAGAGCGCGGCGAGGGGTACGGCAGTGAGATCATGCAGGTGATCGAGCGGGTCGCGGAGCAACGGGACTACGACCGCGTTTCGCTCCACGCACAGACGCACGCGGCCCCGTTCTACGACCGTCTCGACTACGAGCGCGTCGGCGAGGAGTTCGAGGAGGCCGGCATCCCACACGTGAAGATGGTCAAGTCGCTGTGACGGCCACACGGCCGGACTGTCGAACGGGAAAACAGCGTCCGTCAGTACGAGCGGTTAGTCCTGCCAGTCGGGGTTCTCCCGCGGCGGACTGAAGATGTCGACTCCGCGTACGGGGATGTCCCCGCGGTTCTCCGCCGCGTGGGTCTCTCCGCCCGGGATGGCGTAGGAGTCGTCCGGACCGACTTCTATCTCCTCGCCGTCTTCCAGGACGAAGACGAGCGTCCCGTCCACGATGTAGCCGGTCTGCTCGTGGGGGTGGCTGTGTGCCGGCACCGTCGCGCCGGGTTCGATGTCGAAGTGCTGTACGTTCATGTTCTCGCCGCCGGCGAGCAGCGACAGATGAACGCCGTCGACTGCCTCCGTCGAGTCGCGGTCCGCCAAGGCAACACGTTCCATGACCCGTCGTACGGAGGAACCCCACCTAAGCTTTCGCCCGATACGCCCTCGGGACGCCGTTCGAGCGGGACGGAGAGGATGTGACTGAGAGACGGCAGAGTATGAAATCCGGGGTCGATGTAGTGCGAAACCCGAGTCTCAGCATAGTCCAAAAACCGGGTGTCGGTGCGTTCAACACGCGGGGAGACGTAGACCCGGGCATGTACGCCGTCGTCGGGTGTAGCGACTGTAGCGCCCTCTGGATCGTCGAAGGGCGACCGGACACGTCGCAGTGTCCCCGCTGTGGAACGCGCCACCGGTTTCCCGCGCTACGGGAGTTCGTCAGCACGGAGGATGAGGACCACGCCCGCGAGGTTCGCGCGTCGATGCTGGCGAACCGACAGGACGAGGGCGAGGCGTTCGCGAACGTGGACTCCTTCGCCGAACTCGACGACCGGGTAGACGATGCCGGGATGGACGACGACGAGTATCTGGAGCGCGCCGGCATCGACACGGACGAGGTAGCCGGCGCGGCCGAACGCGCCGAGAGTGGGCGCGCCGGCGGGAGCCAGAGCCGCAAGGAGACAGTGCTGTCGGCGCTGCGAGACCTGGATCGACCGACAGCCGACGAAGTCGTCGAGTACGCGGGAGAGCGCGGCGTTCCCGAGACGTACGTCCGCGACGCGTTGGAGAAACTCGTCCGGCGCGGCAAGGTGAGCGAGTCGCGGGGAGAGTACCGACTACTGTAGCGGCCGAACGGGACCGGGCCGCCCCGGAACCGCCAGCGGAGCGGTCGCCGGGAGTCGGGAAGCGCTCTCGTCGGCGCTAGGCCTCAACTGCAAGACGCCGGTTCTCGCGACGGCGGCGGCGGCACGGACGCGGAGACGAATCCGGTTGCGGTCACAGCAACCCCAGCGATTCGAGGATGCCGATGAGCAGTACGATCACGGTCAGCAGTAGCTTCGCGACTCTGAGCCACCGCCTGGCGAAAGAGACCGGGCGCTGGTCGTCGCTGTGAGAGTTCTCTGTCATAGTGATGGGGACGCCCGCCGGTGTGGCGGTCGGACGCCATCCGGGTCTACACGGACGGCGAGAATAAGCGCCCGCCAGGGGTGCGTAGTGAAAGTGAAAGTAGTCGTCTGTGAGACTGAACAGGCACGAGACAGGTCGATGCCCGCGGCTGATGGAATTCGTAGTGAAAACCCGCATCGCGTCGCCGGTGAAAGTGGTCGCTACCGGCCCAGGTCCTCGTGGGCGCTAGAGAGGTGACGCGACGCGAGAGCGGCGAGCAGCGATAGCTCGCCGGCGAGCGCGCCGGCGGCGATGACCTCCGCGAGTGCGTCGGCGTTCGCCCCGGCGGGGTCGCCGCTGCCGCGGAGGCCGAGCACGTCCAGAGCCTCGGCCTGGGTCGGTAGTTTCGTCCCGCCGCCGACGGTCCCGACTTCGAGACTGGCGAGGCTGACGCTGGCGTACAACCCACCGTCAGAGCTCCGCTCTGCCGAGTCTCCGCTCGCGGAGACCTCTCCACGCACGTCGACGGTCGTGATGGCGTTGGCCCCTTCGACGACCTGCGCGGCGTCCTGTCCCGTCGCGAGGAAGACGGCGGCGACGGTGTTGGCGGCGTGGGCGTTGAATCCCAGGCTACCGGCCTTGGCGCTGCCGACGAGGTTCTTTCGAGTGTTGGCCTCCTCGATAGCCTCGGGCGTGGTGTTGAGGCGGTCGGCCACCGTGTCGCGGGGGATCAGGACGTCCGCCGTTACGGTGCGGCCGCGCCCCTCGACGGCGTTGACGGCGGCGGGTTTCTTGTCGGAACAGAGGTTCCCCGACAGGGCAACGAGGTCGGCGGGCGTCTCCGCCTCGACGACGCCCGCGGCCTCGCGCGTCGCGATGGTGGCCATGTTCATCCCCATCGCGTCCTTGGTGTCGTAAACGAACCGGAGGTAAACGGAGTCGCCGACGACGTACGGGTCCACGGCCTCAAGTTCGCCGTGACTGGTGGTGGATTCCGCCGCCTCGCGGAGCGCGTCGGCGTTGTCGGCGACCCACTCGACGACCTCGCTCGCCTCGGCGACGCCGTTGACGCGGAACACGGGCGCGCGAGTCATTCCCGATTTGGTGACGCGGGCCGTCGCGCCGCCGGATTCGCTGATCACAGAGAGGCCCCGGTTGACGCTCGCGACCAGCGCACCCTCGGTAGTCGCCATCGGAAGATAGTACTCGCCGTCGGCGGCACTCCCGTCGACCGGGACCGGGCCGGCGACTCCCATCGGGATCTGTGCACCCCCGACCATGTTCTCGATGGCGGATTCGGCCTCGGCCGCCTCAAAGCCGTAGTCGCCGACTGACTCCAGGTCGACGCCGGTCTCGGCGGCGACTATCTCGCGCCGGACGGCGGCGGCCGTCTCGGGGTCGGCGTGGTCGTCGAGTTCGTGCAGACGGAGGTCGCCCTCGCGGACGCGGTCGGCGAGCGTGTCGGGGTCGTCCATGTCCGCCGTTCGTCGCGGGGCCGGCCTAACGTTTTCTACTTCACGCCGGCCGGAGTGACTCATTCGCGGCCCAGGCGCCCAACGAGGTCGGCGAGTCGGTCGATCGAGTTGCTCGTCAGCGCGTCGACCAGCGTCTCGCTCCTGTCATACACCGACTGCAACCGGCGGACCTTCTCCAGGTCGCGCTTGGCCTTCTCCGTGTCGGCGGCTTCGAGTTCGGTTTCGGCCTCCTCCAGCGCACGGCTCATGATCGTCACTTCGTGCATCACCTGATTGCGGAGGAACTCCTGGAATACGCGCCAGAAGTCCGTCTCGCCCTCGAAGTACGCCCGCTTGCCCTCCCCGGGCATCGACCGGCGGTGGACCAGGTGGTACCGCTCTAGCGCACTCATCGCGGTGCTGACCGTCGACTTCGCGTAGCCGCTCTCCTCCGTGAGGTCGTCGAGCGACCGCGGTTCATCCGCGAAAAAGAGCAGTCCGTACAGTCGGCCGTAGCTCCGCTGAAGCCCGTACAGCTCCGCACTCCGCTCCATCGCCTGTACGATTGTCTCCCGTCCCTTCGCCGGGTCCCCTTCGGGTTCGGTCATCGTGATCTAATCGCGGTCGTAAGGACTAATACGTTTCCTTCGAAATATTCGGTAAATGCCGAATATAGAAGGTGCCGCCGTGAGGCCGAACGGCGAATCGTGCGAAACCAGTGTCGAGGGCGACGCCGCGACGGACGCTGACGTGCCGCTTCGGGCCGAGGGGATCGAGAAGTCGTACGGGTCGCGGCTCCCCTTTACGGACCGGGTCGAGGTCCTGACGGGCGCGGACATCGAGGTCCCGGCGGGCGAGATCGTCGGCATCGTCGGGGAGAACGGGAGCGGGAAGTCGACGCTGATGAAGGTGCTCGTCGGGACGCTGAACGCCGATGACGGTGTCGTCGAGCGCGCAGGAACCGTCGGCTGGTGCCCGCAGGAGAGCCTGCTGTACGACCGGCTCACCGTGCGGGAAACGTTCGACCTGTTCGGCGAGGCCTACGGGATGGACAGCGACGCCGTCGCTGACGCGCGCGAGCGCCTCGCGTCGCGGCTGGACTTCGAGCGGTTCCTCGACTATCAGGTGCGGAACCTCTCCGGCGGCAACCGTCAGAAGGTGAACCTCAGCGTCGCGCTGATGCACGACCCGGACGTGCTGTTGCTCGACGAGCCTTACACCGGCTTCGACTGGGACACGTACCTTGCGTTCTGGGAGCTTAGCGAGTCTCTCGTCGAGCGAGACACGGCCATCGCGGTCATCTCGCACCTGATCAACGAGCGCGAGCGGTTCGACCGGATCTACGAACTGCGCGACGGTCGGCTCCACCGGGAGGAGGAACAGTGAGCGCGTTCGGCACCGGGGCGCGGTTGCGCCTGCTGGAGTTCGTCAGGGAGCCGACGACGGCCGCGCTCTTGCTCGTCCTCCCGCCGGTCGTCGTCGAGGTGTACGGGGAGGCGATGGCGTCGTTCCCGGCGCTTCCGGGGACGACGGGCGACCCCGGAACTACGGGGCGGATAATCGGTGCGCTGTTCGCCGCGGCCTTCCTCGCGGGACTCGTCGGGCTGTTTCAGGCGGTGTCCGCGCGCGGGACCGACGAACGGCTCCACCGCTGCGGGGCCGGGCGCGCGAGCCTGCTCGGCGCGCGCGTGGTCACGATGGCAACTGTCGCTGCTGTCGCCGCGGCCGTCTCGCTCGCCGCGCTCGCCCGGACCGTCGACGTCGCCGCGCCGCTCGCCGCGTTCGGTGCGCTGGCGCTCGGAGCGCTCGTGTACGGGCTGTTCGGCGTCCTCGTCGGCGCGCTTTTGCCCCGGCAACTGGAGGGGTCGCTCGTCCTCGTGTTTCTCGTGGACTTCGACAACGTGCTCGCCAGCGGCGTTCTCGACGTGGGCGGGACCGTCGCACAGGTCGCGCCGCTGTATCACCCGCACGCCTTGTTCGAGGCCGCCGTGACCGAGGGGACGGTCCCGACCCACCACGCGCTCGGCGGCGTCGCCTACGCCGCCGTCCTGCTCGCGCTCGCTTTCGTCGCCTACGTCCGCGTCGCGGGGGGTGAGCCAGCGTGACCCGCGTTGTCGCCGCCGCTCGGGCCGGCCTGCGGGAGTACCGTCGGACGCCTGTGCTGCTGGCGCTGTTTCTCGCGCTCCCGGCCTACTCCGTCGGGCTGTTCGCCCGCCTCGCACCGGACGAATCGGCGGCGCTCTACCTCGGGGACGGCGCGGTCCGGGCCGGCATGCCCGAGACGTTCGCGGCGCTGATGACGCCGATGGCCGCCGCCCTCGCGGCGGGCGTCGCCGGCCTGTTCCTGCTGTCGTCGAGCGCCGACGCTGACGCCCGCCTCGTCACCGCGGGCTACCGGCCGACGGAGGTCGTCCTCGCTCGCCTCGGGCAGCTATCGGTCGTCGCGACCGCGGTCAGCGCCGTCGCGGTCGCCGTCGCGCTCACGACGTTCACCCCGGACCACCTCGGGTGGTTCGCCGCGGCCACCCTGCTCGCGGCGCTCGTCTACGGTGCGCTCGGCACGCTCGCCGGGGCCGTGCTGAGCCGAATGGCGGGCGTCTACCTCGTGCTGTTCGGCACGCTCGCCGACCTCTTCCTGTTCCAGAATCCGCTCGCACGGGACGCCCCGGACGGCGCGGCCGCGCTCCCCGGGAACGTCCCGGTCGCGGTCGCGATGGACGCCGCGTTCGCCGGGGGCGCTGACCTCGGCGAGTTCGCCGTCGGCGTGGCGTACCTCCTCGCGGTCGTCGCCGCAGCGGCGGTCGCGTTCTACCGGTCGGCGCGGGGCTGACCGCGCCCACTACCCCAACCGTTTTGCTCTCGCCGTGCGCTCTGGCTCGTATGACGGAGGCCGCGGACCTGATACTCACGAACGCGGAGGTACACACACTGACCGACCCGGACCGGACCGCGGGGGCGGTCGCGGTTCGGGACGGAGAGATCGTCAGAGTCGACAGCGAGTACGAGGTCGAGTTCCTGGAAGGGGTCGAGACGACCGTCGTCGACCTCGACGGCGCGGTCGTTCTCCCCGGGTTCGTCGACGCCCACACCCACATGGAACAGGTCGGGAAGTACGCGGTCCACGCGGACCTCGCGGGGACCGAAAGCAAGGACGACGCCGTCGAACGACTGGCCGACGGGGCTCGCGACGACCGCGAGTGGATACTCGGGTTCGGTTACGACGAGAGCGACTGGGCCGACGAGGGCTATCTCACACGCGAGGATCTCGACGCAGTCAGCGAGGACCGCCCCGTCGCGGCCGTCCGGGTGGACATGCACACGGCGTCACTGAACTCGGCTGCGCTCGACCGACTCTCCGGGGCGATGCCCGACGACGACGTGGTGACTAACGGAGAACGACCGACCGGCGTCGTCGTCGAGGACGCCGTCGAGGCGGTCCGCGACGCGTTCGCGCCGGGACCCGCGGCGACGCGAGAACTGATCGCCGCGGCGCGCGACCGCGCCCACGAACTCGGCGTGACCGGCGTTCACGACATGGTTCGGGACTCGCACGCGCCGCGGGCATACCGCGAACTCGACAGCGCCGGCGACCTGAACCTCCGGGTTCGGATCAACTACTGGAGCGACCACCTCGACGCGGTCCGGGAGGTCGGTCTGCGGACGAACCACGGGAGCGAGATGGTTCGAACCGGCGGGATCAAATCGTTCACCGACGGCAGCATCGGCGGCCGAACGGCGAAGCTATTCGAACCGTACGCGGACGACGAAGGGACGGGCAAGTGGGTCGTCGACCCCGACGAACTCCGCGAATTCGTCGACGAGGTGTCCGACGCCGGGATGCAGGCGACGATCCACGCCATCGGTGACGCCGCCATCGAGGAAACCCTGTCTGCGCTGGAGGGGACCGGCGATCCGGCGGAAGCGCGCCACCGGATCGAACACCTCGAACTCGCGACGGACGAGCAGATCGAACGGATCGAAGCGGCGGGGATCGTCGCGTCGGTCCAACCGAACTTCCACCGCTGGGCGGACGACGGCGGACTGTACGACCAGCGCCTCGGCCGTGAGCGACGGGACCGGTCGAACCGTCTCGGTCGCCTCGTCGAGTCCGATATTCCCGTCGCCTTCGGAAGCGACGTGATGCCGTTCGGCCCGCTTGAAGGAGTCCATCACGCCGTCAACGCATCGAACGCCGAGCAGCGCGTGTCCGTGACTGACGCACTCTGTGCATACACGAGCGGCGCGGCCTACGCCGGATTCGACGAGGACCGCCTGGGAACGATCGAGGTCGGCACGGCGGCCGACTTCACGGTTCTCGACCGGTCGCCGTGGGAGCATGAGGACGCCGTCCGTGAGATCGGCGTGGTCGCGACGGTCGTCGACGGGGAAGTCGTGTACGACGCCCGTTGACTCCACAAGGATTATTTTCTGCCCCTCCATCATCGGAACGCATGTCCCCCCGCGCCCTCCGCCCCGTCCGCGACAGTCGCGCCCTCGCTCTCGGTATCGCAACGCTCACCGGCCTTGCGGCCGACTACGGTGCGCTCCACGTCAGGGTTCGCGACCTGACGTTGCTCGTGACGCTGTTCGTCGGCGTCGCAGGAACGACGTACTACTCGTTGCATTACGGCTATCCGGACGCGCACTGGACGTTCTCCCGTGGGTTCGTCCGGGCGTTCGGACTCATGTTGCTCATGGGCCTGGTCGCCGCAGACACGCCCGCGCTCCACGACGCCGTCGTCCGGATGGCGACCGTCGTCGCGGTCGGCCTCCTCGTGATGCTCTCGACCTCCGCCGAGGCGATGGCTTCCCCCGCAGACGATCCCCAGACCGGGCAGTAGCCCACGGGGACGCCGCGAGTGTCGTGGTTCCAGATAGTGACCGGCCGCCGTGAGATCGTGAGAACGCCGTCCGCGGGATCGGCTAGACGTGCCGGATATCGAGTGAGACAGCGTACAGCGCGTGCGAATATTTCCGAACGAATTACTGTCGGAAGATTCTACGCAGGTATATGTTCGAACGCGCCCTCCGGCCAATCCGCCGATCGTACCGACGTGCTCGCCGACCGTTCCGGGAGAGTCAGTTCCTCTCGCTTTCGATATCAGTCGTCCTCGCCACAGCGGCGGTTAGCCTTTCGCTCCGTGTCGATGTCAACGTCGCGTACCATATTGCGCTCTTTCTCGGCGTCGCAGGAAGCGCGTACTGCGCGCTCCATCACGGCGGCGCGGTACCGTCGCGGGATCGTTCGCACAGCAGGAAGTTCTTCGAATCCTTTAGCGTGAGCCTCATCATGATAGCGGCGGCAAACAGCGTCGACGGGTACTATGCCGGCCTCGTGATACTCAGCGCCGTCGTGTCCGTGTACACGTTCGTCGAGGTGTCGTCCGCCGTCGACACTGCAGTTTCGATGACGCACGACAACAAATAGCACACTTCGAAACGGCAGTATCACCGATCAAATCCACTCGGAGTTCGGTTCACCTACTACTGTGTGTCATACTCACCGTGTTTGAACACAAAATTTTTTCAATACGCACTACCGACATAGGATAACCCATAGGATCCAACCAATGCCGGAAATGGAAACTGCGGACATCGAAACCGACCTCAGTCTGTTCAAGTACGACAATCTCGAACAGCTACCGCCGGAGTACCGGGAACTCGAATCAGACGAACGAACGGAGCGTATCGAGGCGGCGCTTTCGACGCTCGGCGACGACGTGGTCATCCTCGGTCACAACTACCAGCGCCGGGAGATAGTCGAGCACGCCGACTTCGTCGGCGACTCCTATCAGCTATCGGTTGAGGCGGCCAATGCTGACGCCGAATACGTCGTCTTCGGCGGCGTGACGTTCATGGCTGAGAGCGCGGACATCATCACCGACGACGACCAGACCGTGATCCTCCCGTCGATGGAGGCGTCGTGTCCGATGGCCGGCATGGCCGAGGCCCTTCAGGTCGATTCGGCCTGGGCGGAGATAACCGCAGCGGCACCAGACGACGACATCGTCCCGATCACGTACATGAACTCCTACGCCGACCTGAAGGCCTTCTGTGCCGAGCAGGGCGGCGCGGTGTGCACGTCGTCGAACGCCCCTGACGTGTTCGAGTGGGCGCTGGAGAAAGGCGACACCGTGCTCTTTCTCCCGGACAAGCACCTCGGCGAGAACACCGCCCACGAACTCGGGATGGAAGACAGCATCGCGGAGTGGGACCCCTGGGACCCCGACGGCAAGGACGCGGCGACGGTCGCCGACAGCGACATCGTGCTCTGGGACGGCTACTGTCAGGTCCACGAGCGGTTCCGCGTCGAACACATCGAGGCGGTTCGCGAGGAGTACAACGGCGCGAAAGCCATCGTCCATCCCGAGTGCCGCCGCGAAGTCGTCGAAGCGGCAGACAAGGCCGGGAGTACGGCGACTATCTGCGAGACCGTCGCCGACGCCGACCCCGGCGAGACGTGGGCCATCGGGACGGAGATCCACCTGACGAACCACCTGCAGCGGTGGCACCCCGAAGTGAACGTTGTCCCCCTCTGCGGGGACGCCTGCATGGACTGTAACGCCATGCGCCAGATCGACCCCAACTACCTGACGTGGGTGCTGGAGGAACTGGTCGCGGGCCGGGAGCGAAACGTCATCGAGGTCGCGCCGGCCGAGAAAGAACTGGCCGAACTGGCCATGGACCGGATGCTCGACATCGCATGACTGACCCGACCACCGCGGACGTCCTCGTCGTCGGAAGCGGGATAGCGGGCTGTAGCGCGGCGCTCGCCGCGGCCCGTGAGGGGGCCGATGTCCTCGTCGTCACGAAAGCCGAGCGACCGGACGGTGCCAGCACGGACTGGGCCCAGGGCGGTATCGCCACCACCCGGGGCGACCCCAAATCGTTCACGGAAGATATCCTCGCCGCGAGCGCGGACACGGCAGACGCAGACGCCGTCGACGTGCTGGTCGAGAACGCGCCCGCGGCCGTCAGCGATGTCCTGGTCGACACGCTCGGTGTCGAGTTCGACACGTCCGGTGCGGGCTATGACTTCGCCCGCGAGGCGGGCCACTCGGCGTCCCGGATCCTCCACGTCGACGCGAGTACCGGCGAACACCTTCTCAGACCGTTTCTCCACTACCTCGACGAGCACGACGGGATCCGGATCCGCGAGGACACGGCCGCGCTCGATCTGATCACGCACGAAGGCCGCGTTCACGGCGCGCTACTGGACAGCGAACCGGGCGGAGAACCGGCGTTCGCGGGAGCGACGGTGCTGGCGACGGGTGGGATCGGCGCGTGTTACCGGCGGTCGACGAACCCGCCCGGCGCGACCGGTGACGGCCTCGCCATGGCGGCGCTCGCCGGGGCCGACGTGGCTGACATGGAGTACGTGCAGTTCCACCCGACGGCGTACGCTGGCCGCGAGACGCAAAGCGGGGAAACGGGGAGCGACGGCACGTTCCTCGTCAGCGAGGCCGTCCGCGGCGAAGGTGCGCACCTCCGCAACGGGGACGGTGAGCGATTCATGCCCGACTACCACGAGGACGCCGAACTCGCCCCTCGCGACGTCGTCGCCCGCGCCGTCGACGCCGAACGCACGGAAACGGGGGAAGTAATCCTTGACGTGTCCCCTCTCGACTTCGCCGGGGAGTTCCCGGATCTAGCCGAGAAGTGCGAGGAACGCGGGGTCGACTGGACCGACGGGATTCCCGTCGCCCCCTGCGAACACTTCCTCTGCGGCGGCATCGACGTGGACGACCGGGGCCGAACCAGCCTCGACCGCCTCTTCGCCGTCGGGGAGTGCGCGCGGACGGGCGTCCACGGCGCGAACCGCCTTGCAAGCACCAGCCTCCTCGAAGGGCTGGTGTGGGGCCTCCGCGCCGGCGAGGCGGCAGTCGGAAACGAGATAATCGAAAGCGAACCGCCCGAACTGCTCGACAGCGACCCGGACCTCCCGGAACGGTTCGCCGACGAGAAGTTCACTCGCCTCCGTCGCGTGATGGAAGAGCAGGTCGGTATCCGCCGGACGCCGGATGGCCTCCGCCGCGCGTCGGCCGTCCTCCGGCGGCTGAAAGGGGAGGTCGACGCCTACGTCCGCACCCGAACCGCTCGGGATCTGTACGAACTACGCAACGCCAGTGTCACGGCCCTGCTCGTCGCCCGCGCCGCCGCGGAGAACGGGGAGTCCGTCGGCTGTCACTACCTCGAACCGCCGGACGCGACCGCGCCGGTGGACGACTGACCATGCCGGTCACCGACCGGCAGGTCGACCGCTGGCTTCGGGAGGACCTGGGCCATCACGACGTGACGAACGACGTGCCCGGCGAGACGACGGGACGCCTCGTCGCCACGGAAGCGGGCGTCGCGGCCGGTCTCGACGCGGCGACAGCGGTGTTCGAGTATCTCGGCGTCGACGCCGAGCGGCGGGTCGAGAACGGCGACCGGGTCGACCCGGGCGAAACCGTCCTCGTCTCCGAGGGCGACGCCCGGTCCGTCCTCCGCGGGGAGCGCGTCGCGGTCAACGTCGCCGGGCACGCCTCCGGCGTGGCGACGAAGACGCGAGCGGCCGTCGACGCGGCGCGAACGGTAGACGACGAGGTGGCTGTCGCCGGGACCCGCAAAACGACGCCCGGCCTCCGCGGCGTCGAGAAACGCGCGGTCGCCGCGGGCGGCGGTGACACCCACCGACTCGACCTCTCGCACATGGTGATGGTGAAGGAGAACCACGCGGCGGAGATGGGGTTAGCGAACGCTATCGCGCACTTCCGTGAAGAAGCCTCGTTCGCGACGAAGATAGAAGCGGAGGTGGAGACACCGGCCGACGCGCCCCGCGCCGCCGAGGCGGGTGCCGACATCGTGCTGATGGACAACATGACGCCGGAAGAGACGGCCGATGCGGTCGAACTGCTTCGCGAGGCGGACCCGGACGCTCTCGCCGAGGCGTCCGGCGGCATCACCGTCGAGGACGTGCCCGCGTACGCTGGGACCGGCGTCGACGTCATCTCGATGGGGTCGTTGACCCACTCCGCGCCGAGTCTCGATTACTCGTTCCGGACGGGGTAGAGCCGTTTCGCTAGCATGATCTCGTCGACGTACGCTTCGTCGACCTTGTAGTGGTCCGTGCGGACGGCCTCGGTTTCCCAGCCCAACGAGTGGAGGAACTCGACGCCGACCTCGTTCGTCGCCGGAAGACTGCTGTACACCTTCTCGTAGTCGTTCGACGCCGCCCACTCCAACGCGCGCTGAAGGAGGTGACTCCCCATACCGTGCCGGCGATACCCGTCGAGGACGCCCAGAGTTACCTCCGCGGTGTGGGCGAGTTTGTCGAACTGGGGCGCTTCGACGTGTGCCCATCCCACCACCTCGTCGTCCACCGTTCCGACGAAGAACACGCGGGTCTGGACGGCGTTGTGCCGGAGCAGCGCGTCCTCGTAGTCGAGTTGTTCCGCGACCGTCTCGGCGACGATATCCGTCCGCTGGCCGGCCACCGTTCGAATCGCGCCGACCAGTCCGG
Organism: Halostella pelagica; assembly: GCF_004762015.1. Lineage (NCBI taxonomy): Archaea > Methanobacteriati > Methanobacteriota > Halobacteria > Halobacteriales > Natronoarchaeaceae > Halostella > Halostella pelagica. The sequence continues at coordinate 24,118 of NZ_SJES01000005.1, read as the reverse complement.
TCAGGTCGTCCTCTCGGGCCGGACGGATGGTGTAGGCAACGCCCGCCTCACGGTGTTCCTCGGCCTCACCGGGGTCGCGAGCGACCCGCAGTTTCCCGTCCGCGTCCTCCAGATAGCCGTCGCGCTTGAGCACGGTGACGTGATGGTGGAAGCTCTCCGGATCGATGCCGACGGCCGACGCGACCGCGGACGGGTCTGTTTCGCCGTGGCGTTCCACGTATGCGAAGACCCGCTTGCGAGCCTCGGTGTCGAACGCCGGGCGGTCGAACGTCCACATGGACGGGCGATTCGGACCGAGAGAGTATAGAGGTACCCCCGCCGCAACCGCTGCGATACAGTCCGAAACTGATTAAGTTCAGAAAAAGCGAACGAGAAATCATGAGTACTGATGCGAACGACGGGCAGGCGGAGCTGGTAGCGAAAGCGTTCGGCGCGTTCGGCGGGGTCCCGTTCGCCTTCGTCGCGTACTTCCTGTTCGAGGACTTCCTGCTCGCGGGAGTACTCCTCCTCGCGGAGGGGATCGCCTCGTATCACATCCTCGCGTACGTTATGTCGCGAGGGGAGGAAGCGGCGAACGTCCCGTCTCTGGGCGGCGTTCACGCGGGAGCACTCGGGTTCGGCCTCTCCGTGGGGACGGTCGCGATGTTCGTGGGGCGCTTCGCCGAGATCAACAGCCCGGTCGCCATCGCCGGTGGCCTGCTCGTCGCGACCGTCGCGTACGTCGTACTCGCCCAGGCACTCCCGCCCGCGGGACGGGATCGGCCGGCGCTGTAGTCACTTCAGGAGGTTCTCGCCGGTCATCGCGGTCGGCTGCTCGACACCTAGTAGCGACAGCACCGTCGGCGCGATGTCGCACAGCGACCCGCCACCGCGGATCGCGCGTCCGGCGTCCGTCCCGTTCGGCGAGAGGTAGACGATCGGAACGGCGTTGTAGGTGTGTGCGGTGTGAGGTTCGTCCTCCGTCCCCATGTCGTCCGCGTTGCCGTGGTCCGCGGTGATCAGGACGTTCGCTCCGCGGCCGGTCAGATGTTCGACCAGCCGCCCCAACTGCTCGTCGACGGCCTCGACGGCCGTGATGGCGGCCTCGTAGTTGCCGGTATGACCGACCATGTCCGGGTTTGCGTAGTTGAGCACGAGCACGTCGGGGTCGTCCGCGTCGACGATGCGGATGGCCTCGTCCGTGACGCCTTCGGCGCTCATTTCGGGCTGCATGTCGTAGGTGGCCACTGGCGGGCTCTCGACTATGCTCCGCTTCTCGCCGTCGAACTCCACCTCGTGGCCGCCGTTGAGGAAGTAGGTGACGTGGGGGTACTTCTCGGACTCGGCGATGCGCAGTTGCGTGCGGCCGTGGTCTGCAAGCACCTCGCCGAGCGTGTCCTCGGGCCGGTGGGGCGGGTAGGCGACCGGTAGGTCGAACGTCTCGTCGTACTGGGTCATCGTCACAACCTCGACATCGGGCGGCGATGTCTCGAACTCCCAGACGGGGTCGATGTCGGCCAGCATCCGCGTTAGCTGCCGGGCGCGGTCCGAGCGGTAGTTGAAGAAGACGACCGCGTCCCCGTCCTCCAGCGCCGGTTCGCCCTGGATGAGCGTGGGTTCGACGAATTCGTCGGTATCGCCGCGGTCGTACGACTTCTCGACGGCGGCGATAGCGGAGGCCGACTCGTGGTCGGCCTCACGGTTCACGATGGCGTCGTACGCACGCTTCGTCCGGTTCCAGTTCTGGTCGCGGTCCATCGCGTAGTACCGTCCCGAGACGGTTGCGACGTCGCCGGTGCCGTGTTCCTCGATGACTTCTTCGAGGTCGTGGAGATAGCCCGCGCCCGCCGTGGGGTCCGTGTCGCGGCCGTCCATGAACGCGTGGGTGACGGCCTCGATGTCCCGCTTTGCCGCCATCTCGATCAGCGCGAACAGGTGTTCGTAATCCGAGTGGACCCCGCCGTCGCTGACCAGTCCCATGAAGTGAACACGTCCGTCGTGTTCCTCGGCGTACGTCGACGCCGACTGGAGCGCGTCGTTCGTGTAGAACGACCCGTTCTCGATAGAGTCCGTGATACGCGTGTACTCCTGTCTGACGACGCGTCCGGCACCGATGTTCAGATGGCCGACCTCGCTGTTACCCATCTGTCCCTCCGGGAGGCCGACCCGCCGCCCCGTGACGTTCAGCGTCCCGTATGCTCCCGCCTCGGCGTAGCCGTCGAAGTTGGGCGTGTCCGCCGCCTTCACGGCGTCTCTCCTCGCGTGATCGCCGAGGCCCCACCCGTCGAGAACGATGACTGCAGCGTCCATACGCGACAGGTCAGTGCGGTGCGGTAACTACTCTTCGCTTGCGGCCGATCCGTCTCCGGCCGAAAACGTACAGTATACCACAGGTATCTCCGCTGGCTTTTTCGTAGTGGGGGCGAATCGGGGTGACGAATGACGCTCGACCCGGTGCACTTCGAGGGCATTGCGAAACTCGCCCGCAAGATAAGCCAGGACGTCGACGACGGCGACCACCGGGAACTCGCGGAGCGAGTGTGGACGGACTTCCTCGACCCCCTCGTCGACGACGCGGGTCGGCGGGTGGTGGAACCGATCGGAGAGCGACGCCGCCGCTGTATCGACGTGGAAGCGGCCGCCCTGCAGGACCCGCCGTTCCCGTCGACGCACGGACTCGACTCGGGGACGATCAACCCGACGACGTTCAAGAACGGGCTGGTCCTAGACGTCGCGCAGGCCGCGATGAGCGGTTGTCCCTCGGACCTGGACCTGCACCGCTCGCGGAGTCTCGTGGCGACGGTCCACGCCAGCGATATAACCGTTCAGTTGCCCGAGAACTGGGTGCAGTACGACGACGGGTACAGTCGCCGGCGCGTCCTCCAGGCGCCGCGGGTGAGTCGGTTCACCGAGGGCGTCGTCCACGCGCTCGCGCTGTATCTCGCGGAGAGCGAGCACGCGCTGGAACACGCCGACCGCGTCTCGGATCTGCTGGTGCTCGATGGCCCGCTGTATCCGAAAGAGCTGCTGAACTGGCAGGACCGGGACGCCGAACTCCGCGAGCTGGCTCACGACGCCAAACCGAACGCCATCGTCGAGAACTACGTTCGACTGGTCGAGCGGTTCGTCGACGAGAACACGCCGCTGGTCGGGTTCGTGAAAAACCCCTCCGCCAAGCTGATCACGCGGACGGTCGGTGAGAAAGGTGTCGCCGCGCCCTGGGTCGACGACACCGCCTTCTTCACCCGCTTGCTGGAGCGACGCGACGAACCCGGCGGGACGCGCGACGCGTCGAACCGTGAGTCGTTGGACGAGGCCCCCGGATCCAACCGCCGTACCGACCAGTTGACGTTCACCAACTGGTTCGTCTCCCGCGGCGGGTCCGACCGCACGCTCGCCGCGGACGGCGACGCGCTCGGCATCGAGCGCGAACTCGACCCCGAGGCGTACGAGGTGACGTTTTTCGTCGTCTACGACCCTCGTGAGGATGTCCTGTACAAGATCGAAGCGCCGTACGAGTTCACCCGCGACGCCGAGACCCGCGGCCGCCTCGAACGCCAGATACTCGCGGAGGTGGCAGCCGAGCGCGGGCCGCCGGCCGCGGTTCACAAGGCTGACGCGCTGGCGCGGATCAGCCGTGAAGGGAAACAGTCGCTCCGTCGGGCGTTCGAGCGGTCGTTAGGGTCCGAGGAACTCCGGAGGTACGACGACCTGCGGTGGAACGAGGAGTGACCGATCCCTCCTTGCCCGTCTCGAGATCGGGACCCGACCTGCGAAACTGATCAGAGCGCCGACGTGATGGCGATACACAGTGCCGGTGACAGGACAGAGCCTCTGTGTGCGAGCGATTCACCGTGTCTCCGACCCGTCCCTGACGGTCGCAGATCTTTCTATGCCAGATTTATACACATATCCGCAGAGAATACTGTACGAATCCAGTTCGATACGGCGATCTACTTTGCTACCTTAAGTTTTATTTCGCCTGGCGGCTTTGCAACGGAGGATGAGCGACGGACTTCGAGCGAGGGGCCCGGACGACGCCACCGCGCCCGGTCTGGCGACACGGAACGCCACCGGGGGCCATATCGCACGTCGTCCTCTCGACACCGACGGCAACGCCCGAAGGGTGAGAGACATCCCCCGTGAACCGGACGTGCCGACGGATCGGACTCGCGCCCGACTAGCGTCCGTCGGACGGCGAGAGGGCGACAGTCGAGTCGCGTCCGGACTGTGGACGTGGGCGACACGCTCGTTCGCGTTTCCGGGAGGGCGGTCACGGTGAGTGAACGGGCCTTTTCGCACGACTCGGCGGACATTCTGCTCGTCGAGGACAATCCGGGCGATATCCGACTCACGAAGGAGGCGTTCAAGGAGGGACAGATATCCAACACGCTCCACGTCGCGACCGATGGGATCGAAGCGCTGGATTATCTGTACCGTCGTGACGGGTACGAGGACGTTCCCAGGCCGGACATCGTGCTTCTCGACCTCAATCTCCCGCGCAAGAACGGTGACGAGGTGCTCGAAGAAATCAATGAAGACTCCTCTCTCTCGTCGATTCCCGTGATCATCCTGACGAGTTCGGACGCCGAAGAGGACGTCATCAGGTCCTACGAACTACAGGTGAACGCGTATCTCACGAAACCGGTCGACCCGGACGAATTCATCCGAACCGTACGGTCGTTCAAAGCGTTCTGGCTCTCGGTCGTCCGGCTACCGGCACACGAGGAGGCATAATGCAGGAAAGTGAACTCACAGTCCTCCTGATCGAGGACAACCCCGGCGACGCACGGTTGTTCGAGGAAATGCTTCAGGACTCGGAAGAACTCCTCCAGCGCGTCGACCCTGACGAGGCGGATCCAGTCGTTCCGAACGTACGACACGAAAAGCGCCTCTCCGACGGCCTGGAGTTTCTGTCCGAAAACGCTGCCGACGTCGTCCTCCTCGACCTGAACCTACCGGACAGCACCGGACTCGACACCCTGTCCGAGATGGTCGAATCAGCGGAGATGACGCCGGTGATCGTTCTCACGGGGTTAAACGACCGGAGCGTCGGCGTACAGTCGATCCAACACGGCGCGCAGGATTATCTCGTGAAAGACGACGTGACGAGCGACGCGCTGGTTCGCTCGATCCATTATGCTGTCGAACGATCCCGTCAAGCGCGAGAGCGCAGGCGTCGGAACAAGCAACTGGAGTCTCTGAATCGCCTCAACAGGATCAGCCAGGACATCACTCACAGCGTCATCACGACGTCGTCGCGCGACGAACTCGAAGCGGCGGTCTGTGAGCGACTGGTCGAATCGGACGCCTATCATTTCGCGTGGATCGGGTACATCGACCGCGGAACCAACCAGATCACGCCCCAGGTGGCGGCGGGAGTCGAAGATGGGTATCTCGACGATATCACCATCACGGTCGATGACGATACTACCGCCCAAGGACCGACGGGAAGGGCCGTCGAGATACACGAGGTACAGGTAATGCAGAACGCACAGACGGACCCCGAGTTCGAACCGTGGCGCGAGCAGGCGAAAGAGCGCGGCTATCGCTCGTCGGCGGCGATCCCGATCGGTCACGAGGACCTGCTCTACGGCGTCCTCAACGTGTACGCCGAATCCGCGAACGCCTTCTCCGAACCGGAGACGCAGATCCTCGGGCGACTTGGCGACGTCGTCGGGCACGCGATCACCGCCATCGAGCGAAAGGACGCCCTGATGAGCGACACCGTCTTCCAACTGGAGTTTCAGGCCGACGGGTTCGCCGAGGAACTGGTTCGTCTCTCTACCGAGCAGCCGTGTCAGATAAGTATCAGGAACCTGCTGCACAGCAACGAGATTCTCACCGCGTACGGAACGGCGAGCAACGTCTCCCCGGATCAGTTCGGAGACGCGATAGAGCGGTCAGAGACGGTCGACAACTACCGGCTCCTGGCGGAGCGAGCCGACGAGATCGAGTTCGAACTGTCGACTTCCGCAGGTCGCTCACTGTACGAGGCGGTCGCCACCCACGGCGGTCGCCTCCACTCTGTCACGATCAGCGACGGGGAGTTCAGGTTCCTCGTCGAGTTCCCCCCGGGCCGGGACACGCGCAAACTGACTGACCTGGTGGTGGAACACTGTCCCGGAGCGACGCTTCTCGCGAAACGAACAGCCCAGCAACACGACGAGGAGGTGACTGACCCTCGTTCGATACTCGAAACCCGACTCACGGAGAAGCAACGAACTGCGCTCGAAACAGCGTATTTCGCCGGACACTTCGACTGGCCGCGAGCCAGTACCGGTGAGGAGGTAGCTGAAAAGCTCGACATCTCGCCGTCGACGCTCGCCCAGCACCTTCGGACAGCCGAACGGAAGTTCTTCGACGCCGTGTTCGAAGACGGGGCGGACGAAACAGACACCGGACAATGACATCCTCCCCGGCGTTCACGCCGGGACTCTCTCGCCGTAGGAGGTCGGCCGTTACACTTCCGCTCCGGGTTCTTCTTTCTCGACTGTGACCTCGACGTCGTCACGGCTGACGCCGATGCGGGCGAACTGCGTGCGGATGTACTCTTTCGCCGCGTCGAGCCCTTGCTCGCGCGTGTCGAACCCGCGCGGCATCGGCGACTCGAAAGCGATCTGGAGTTCGCGCCCGTTTATCTCCTGTGTCGTGCCGCCGCTCTCGACTTCGTAGAACTCGTCGCAAACCCACACGTACGGGGCGTCTTCGTCGGGCGCACCCTTGAACGAGGGTGCGCGCTCGCCGCGCTCGTACAGCGTGCCGGTCAACTCGGTGCCGCCGGCCTGGCCGCGGACCAGTAACATAGCCCGGCGTATGTCAGGGCGAGGAATAAGGCTATGGATGCTCCCGATGTGGTGCCGGTCTCCCCGCTCGGACACCGAGTGACACAGCGCCTGCGGCCGGGGCTGGCGCGACGACGATACACCCCACACAGCTGATAGGGTCGTGCGCACCTATCGGAGTCACTGCACCCTGATCGCACGACGCCGATGTGATCAGCGTGTAAACCGTTGCAGTGACTACTGTCCTTTCGACCCATTTCCACCCGGTGGGCCGCTTGTGTGTCGGATCACGAGTGATCTGACAGCGTGGCCGGAAGAAACACGCAGACCCTATCGCGACGTGAGAAAGGTTTTAACAGAACGTTCGCATGTCAGGGGTATGCCCGACCTGGGAGATTACACGGAGTACGACTCCGCGGAGGACGCGGAGGAAGCGTCTGCGGACGACACTGCCGACGCCGCGGCGGCCGCGGGCGACGAGACGGACGCGTTCGAGGAGGTCGACGCGAGCGTCGCGGGCGAGGACCGCGGCGTCGGAACGGTCGCCGTCTCCGAGGGCCTCTGTATCGGCGAGGAAGCGGACGAAACGACGCTCCGTGCGTACGTGACGGCCGTCAACCGCCCCAACGTTCGCATCGGGAAGTACCTGCTCGTCCCCTACCCCGACGAAGGCGGCGGAGGTCGAGGGACGGCCGGCGAGAAGTTGTTCTGCCGGATCACCGCCCTGGAGTACGTCCAGGAGTACCGGAGCGACGACGCCACGGAGATCCACGCCCGGCGGGCGATGCGTAGCGACGGCATCGACGAGGCGGACTACAAGTTCCTGGCGACGCTGGAACCGGTCGCGATCCTGTACGAAGACGGTGACGAACTGAAGCGCCGGATGACCGACCGCGTGCCGAAACCCGAGACGCCCGTCCGCGAAGCGACCGACGCCTCCGAGATCAAAACAGGTCTGAAGATGCCAGACGACGGCGTGTTTCTCGGCCACCTCTCCGTCGGCGGCGAGAAGGTCCGGACTGCCGCCGAACCGCCGACCATCGACTACCGCCTGAAAGACGATTACGAGGACGGCGACCCCCTCGTCTTCCGGCACACGCTCGTCGCCGGTGGGACGGGGTCCGGGAAGACACACGCATCGAAGAACGCGCTCCGACAGTTCCTGTCCGAGGAGCGCACGTACGAGATGGACGACGGCCGGCAGGCCCGCGCCGCGGTCGTGCAGTTCGACCCGCAGGACGAGTACGCCCAGATGCACGACGACAACCCGGCCATCGAGGACGCCGACCGCCGCCGCTTCGAACGCGAGGGGATTGCTCACGGCGGTCACGACGACACGAAGGCGCTAGTTCCGGTGGTCGACGGGACGAGTTACGGCGCGGACCACCACCGCGCCGAGCAGGTCGAGTTCACCATCCCGTTCTCGATGGTGAAGGCGAACCGCTGGCTCATCGCGGGCGGACAGTTGAACGACAACCAGTTCAACGCGCTCGACGTGCTGGTCGACCGCTTCTTCCGACAGTACGGTGACGGCGGCACCTACGAGCAGTTCCGCTCGTTCCTCGACGACCCGGCGCTACGCGAGGAACTCCACGAGAGCGGGTCCGTCCACGAAGCGACGTTCGACGCAGTCAAGCGCCGGGTCCGTGGGTTCGGCGACGTGTTCGACGGCGACGCCCGCCCGATCACCGAGCAGATATCGGAACTGGTCCGTCCCGGCGGCCTCACCGTCGTTCCGACGTACCACGTCAACGATACGCGGGCAACCGAGGTCATCGTCCTCGCCGTCTCCAGCCTACTCATCGACCAGAAACTGTCGAACGCGCCGACGTACGACCGGATCAAGGAGACGCCGCTCGTCGTCGGGATGGACGAGGCCCACAACTTCCTCACGGACGCCGAGAGCGTTCAGGCCAGGAAGGTCATCGGGAAGTTCACCGAAGCGGCGAAGCAGGGCCGCAAGGAACGACTGGGGCTCTTTCTCATCACTCAGGACCCACAGGATATCGCGGACTCCGTGTTCAAGCAGATAAACACGACCGTCGTCCTCAATCTCGGCGACGAGGACGCCATCTCGTCGGTTAACATCCCGTCGAACTTGGAGGGGAAGGTTCCGTACATGGAGAAGGGCCAGATGGTCGTCTACTCGCCCGACAACTCCGAACCCGTCGAACTCATCGGCCTCCCGAAGTGCCTGACCAAACACGGGCGGGAGTAGGGCTTTTACTTCTCGGAGAGCGTATACGAGTACATGACGAAAAAGATACTCTTAGCGTACGACGGGTCGCCGCAGTCGGAGAGCGCCCTCGAATACGCACTTGACGAGCATCGGGACGCGACCCTGGTCATACTGAACGCTATCGACCCGGGAGAGGCGGGGTACGGTTCGCAGGCCGCGGTGCCGAGTTACCCCGAGGAGTGGTACGAACAGGCACGAGACTCGGCCAAAGAGACGCTCTCAGAGGCCGAAAAGCGGGCGAACCGTGCCGGCGTGGACGTCGAGACGACAGTCGAAGTCGGCGGTCCGGCAAACACCGTCGTCGAGTACGCGGAGGAAAACGACATCGACCACATTATCACGGGGAGCCACGGTCGGACCGGCGTTTCCCGTATCCTCCTCGGAAGCGTCGCTGAAACGGTGATCCGGCGCTCACCGGTTCCGGTGACTGTCGTGCGCTAGCCCTGCGGTTTCCAGCTTATCTCCATCGATATCGTCTCGCGGTCGCCCCGCAACAGCGTCGACCGCTCGACCACCTCGATGTCGCAACTGATGGCCTCCGCGGGGTGAAGTTGGACTCGTCGGTTAGCGACCGGGACGCTTATCGGTCCCTCGTCGGCCATCTGTTCGCCGAGACGCTGCAGGTACTCTCCCATCTCCTTCCGGTTCATCCGCTGAGTTGCATCCGTCCGCTGGACCATGTCGTGGGCTACGACGAAGACCCGGAAAAGAATGGACCCATTACACGTTGGCTCCGAGGGCTGGCGGGGGTGAACACGGAACGTTGCGGCCGGGAGCGCGGCGCGAGGCAGAGCGCCGAGCGTCGCGCGACTCGGGGGAGGGCAGGCCTGCGAACGAGTCAGGCAATAGATCCGCGAACGATCGAAGCGAGTGAACGGCCTTTTTTGATCGATGTTTTTTGGCCGAGTGGTGTGCCCGCTGAGCGAGCACGCCCGAGGCGAAAAACGTCGTCTTAAAAGATATTCGCCTGCCGATACACGCTCAGCCCCTCGCCGGTGATCTCGTAGGGCTTCGTCTCCCGGGAGTGGTTGGCGTCCCGGATCTTCTGTATCTCGATGGCGAGGCGGGTTTCGCGGAAGTCCGAGGGGCGAACGTACTGGAGGACGAAGACGGCGTCGGTGAGGTATTCGACGATGCCGTGACGGGAAGCGTAGTCGTTGTCCTCGCTGGCCTCGCTCGTCATCAGCGTCGTGATTCCGGCGCGTTTCAGGCTCTTGGTGAAGTCGTATATCTCGTTGCGGCGGGTGGCGCGGTCGTCGTACATCATCTCCAGCAGGGAGACTGAGTCGAGGACGAGGCGAGTCGCCTCGAACTCCTCGATAAGTCGCGGCAGTTCGCTCCGGATGGAGGCGAGACTGTTTGCCATCTCGATAGGGTCGATAGCGACGACCGCTAGCTGTCCGTTCTCGACGTACTCGTCGAATTTGAACCCCTTCTCGGTCGCGCTGTTGACGACGCGTTCGCTGCTCTCTTCGAGCGTGATGTAGACGGCGCGTTCGTCCTGTTCGAGCGCCTGGTGGAGGAACTGTAGCCCGAACGTGGTCTTTCCCGTCCCGGCGCTCCCGATGGTCACCATCAGCGAGCGCTCCGGGACGCCGCCCTGGATCATCTCGTCTAACCCGTCGATTCCGAGGTCGATCCGGTCGAGTTCAGACTCGAACTCCTCGTCGTCGAACTCGTCGCCGAACCCGCCGCCGCTACCGAAGTCGGTACCGCCGAACCCGCCGCCGAGGTCATCGTCCCCGAACTCACCGCCCATACCGAGATCCTGGTCGACCGCTGGGTCGTCATCCACGGCCAGAGATTCGCCGAACCCGGCGGCGTCGTCCGTTTCGCTTTCGCCGGTTACCCCATCCGATTCGGAACCGGTGAGCGCGGACGCGAAGTCCTCCTCGAACAGCGGCTCGTCCGTCTCGTCGTCGTCCGTCTCTTCGTCGTCCGAACCTGTCGACGGAGCGTCGGGCGAATCATCGTCCTCGACCGTCGTCGAACTGTCGTCCATCGTGGGTTCGTCGCTGCTCTCCTCGGACTCCCGTTCGTCCGCGTCTGACCCGATGGCTTGCTCGAACCAGTCGTCGGCGTTCTCGGTCACGGCGTCCACCCCGACAGACCGACAAATCCGCAGATGCGGGCACGGTCATCCGGTCGGACGCGTGAGGTTTCTCTCAGCATGACGGTTCGGGGGACACGAGCGGTTTGGACGTGTCCGTACTACGTAAGCGTAGACTTCTGTAACTAAATAACCCTTGTTGCCAGCGGGGAGTTTTTCACCCAGCGCCGGCAACGGCCATACATGCACGTCGGTTTCGTCGGGCAGAAAGGCAACGATAGCGCCGCGGAACTCGTCGGTGAGATCCGGGACCGACTGGTCGACGAGGGCGTCGAGTGCTTGATAGACGACGCGACCGCCCAGCGTCTCCGGGTCGAGGGCGTCCCCGCCGAGCGCATGCGCGACTGCGACCTCGTCGTCAGCATCGGCGGCGACGGGACCTTCCTGTTCGCGGCCCGCGGCGCGGGGTCGACGCCTATCATGGGCGTGAACCTCGGCGAAGTCGGGTTCCTCAACGCCGTCTCGCCCGGTGACGCCGTCGATGCCGTCGCGGAGGAGGTGCGGCGGCTCCGGGAGACGGGGACGGTGAGACACCGCGAGGTACCTCGGCTGCAGGCCGAGAGCGAGAACTGGTCGCTCGACCCCGCGATCAACGAGGTCGTCGTTCAGGGGGAGCAACGCGGGCCGGGACAGGGGGCCGATATCACCGTCGAGGTCGACGGGGCGACGTACACGAGCGGTCACGCGGACGGCGTTTTGATCGCCACCCAGACCGGGAGTACGGCGTACAACCTGAGCGAGGGCGGGCCGCTCGTCAGGCCCGGCCTGGGCGCGCTCGTCGTCACGGAGATGTGTGCAGCGGACGGGATGCCGCCGCTGGTCACCGGCGACGACAGCGAGGTAACGGTACACGTCGACGACGCGCCAGCGGGATACGCGATAAGCGACGGCCGAACCCAGCGGGAACTGTCGCTGCCCGCGACAGTCCGTGTGTCGAGAGCCGACCGGCCAGTTCGGATCGCCGGGCCCGAAGTCGACTTCTTCCAGGCGCTCGACAAACTCGACTGACCTCGCGCCGCTCGATATAGCAGTCACTGAAACGATTCACACGCTGATCGCATCGCTGTCGTGCGAGCAGGTGTGCAGTGACTTTCAGTGACGGCTATAGCAGGGGACTCGACAGAACTCCCGGTTTCGAAAGGCCTAATCGGATACTTTCCTTAGGCGTATTCAATGAGTGAGCAACTGCCGGACGTGCAGGCGTCGCGGCCCGACGTCACTGTCGGCCTGAGTCAGGTCGGCGTCACCGGCGTCGACAAACTCGTGAAGATCGCGCGAAACGGCAAGCGGCCTATCGTTCTGATGGCGGAGTTCGAAGTGTTCGTCGACCTTCCGAGTTGGCGGAAAGGTGCGGACATGTCCCGTAACATGGAAGTCATCGACGAGGTGCTGGAAGAGGCCGTCAGCGAGGAGACGTACCGCACCGAGGACGTCTGCGGCGACGCCGCCGAGCGACTACTGGAGAAACACGACTACACGAGCAAGGCCGAGGTGTCGATGGAGGCCGAGTTCGTCGTCAAGGACGAGACGCCCGAGAGCGAGAAACCCACGCAGGGAACCGTAGACATCATCGCCAGCGCCACGGCGACCGAGGACGGCACGACCGAGGAGATCGGCGCTCGGGTCACGGGCATGACCGTCTGTCCCTGTTCGCAACGCATGATGAGCGAGCGCGCTCGGGAGAAACTGGAAGACCTCGGCGTCGAAGAGAGCGAGGTCAAGGAGTTCCTGCAAGCGGTCCCGCAGGCCGGCCACGCCCAGCGCGGCCACGCCACGCTGACCGTCGAGAGCGAGGGCGCACCCGAAGTCGACCTCATCGACCTCATCGAGGTCGCCCGCGACTCCATGAGCGCCCGCATCTACAACCTCGCGAAGCGGCCCGACGAGGACCACATGACCTACGAGGCCCACGCGAACGCGAAGTTCGTCGAGGACTGCGTCCGCTCGATGGCCGAGGGGGTCGTGACCGAGTTCCCCGACCTGCCCGACGACGCCGTCCTCACGATGAAACAGTCCAACGACGAGTCGATCCACCAGCACAACGCCCACGCCGAGCGACAGGTCGAGATGGGTACCGTCCGCCGCGAGATCGAAGCGATGCAGGAGTAATTCGGTTCTTCTCTCTACCTATCACTGCGGTCGTGTAACGTCGCCCAGCGACAGTCGAACCGTTTTCCAGTTTGGTCTTGACCGTATTGGTCACCAGATCGGTCGACAATCCATCAGAAGGCGCAGCCACGCTGTCCTGCGTGAACGGAGTGAGCGCAGTCAGAAGACGGAGGGAGGGCAGGCACTCAGAGCGTGCCCCAGCGGCCGCTGGCGTCTTCGCGAGCGGAGCGAGTGACGGTTCGGGATAGCAACTCTCGCCCGGTGACTCGCGCAAACTGGCGGCCCGTAGCGATTCTGGCGGCGGTGCTGAAAAACGCCTTCGGCGTTTTTCGCATGCCAAAAACGGCGCGGTGCGCCGTTTTTGAGCACATTGAAAGGGCGCAGCGAGGCCTGCCAAGGCCGAGCAAGGGCTTTCTTTAGAACGAGAGAGGTTCCGCCTCCTCCCACCGCGGCAGGAACTTCTCGTGGATGTCGGCGGCGAACTCGGGGTCTTTCAGGTCGATCATCGCGAACGGTTCGTCGGTATCGAGGGGGTTGGGAACCTGAATACAGACCTCGACGCCGTCGAGAAGGTTGAACGTGCCGCTGATGTCGGAGTTAGTCCGAACGCTGAAGTCGGGATGAGTCGACAGCGTCCGGCGGTATCGCTTGCCGACTGTTTCGGGGAGCGAGTCGACGAGGCCTGGCGTCATCAGGAGGTCTATCTCGACGCCGCGGTCGAGCGCCTCTTCGAGTTGGTCCGTGATGAGGACGCCCACGTCGCTGATGTCGAACTGAGGCGAGCGGTGGGTAGCGACCATCACCAGCCGTCGGTCGGCCGCCGTGAGCCGTTCAAGCAGCAGGTCGGTCGTCTCCTCGGGGCCGACGGCGGCGGTCCAGAACTGCTCTTCGACGGGGTCGGCAGCGTCGAGTTCGTCGCTCAGGTCGTCGACGATAGACTCGTACTGTTCGGCCTGTTCGTCCAGTTCGCGCTTCTTGTCCTCCAGCAAGCGGTCGAGCGCCGTCGACGGCTCGACGGCGACGTACTTCTTCGGGCGACTCGCGGTCTGACTCCGGACAAGGTTGTACTGTTCGATCGTGTTGAGAACGTCGTAGATACGTCCCATCGGCACGTCGCTGGCGCGTGACAACTCTTTTGCCGTTGTCGGACCGGTGTTGAGTAAGGCTCGATACGCGCGCGCTTCGTATTCAGATAGCCCGAGATCCCTCAAACTCGACATATTGGAGGAACGGGGCCGGAGAAACATAAACGCACCGGAGGTTTGTATTCGGGATTATGTTTCAGTCGACGCGCTCGGCGACGAGGGCGGCGAGTTCCTCGGGCAACGCCGCGGGGTCGGAGACGCCGTCGTCTGTCACTACGTAGGCGTTACCGCGGTCGTACGCGTCGCCGCTCGCGTCCGGGATCACGACCTTCTCGTGGTCGGCCATCCGAAGAGCAGCACGGTGCAGGTCCGAACCCGCGTCGTCCGCGACAGCGATGGTGAGGTCGGGACGCTGCAGGCGGGTCGCGACCGCCGCGTAGTGGGCGGCCTGGGGCCCGAACCGGTCGCTCGCGCCGGCGAAGGCCTCGACGGCGTCGCGGGCGGCGTCACGGTAGCGCTCCGTGCCGGTGAGCGCGTGCAGGTCGAGTAGCGCGTCGGTGAACTCGATGTTCGCGTCGAGCGGCCGAAGCGGTCGGTCGAGGAGCGCAGGTCCGCTCGCGGGACCGTCCGTGAACGACCCCGCTGAACGCAACTCGTCGAGCGCGTAGTCGGCGAGACACTCGGCCGCGTCGAGGGTGTCCGCGCCGAGAACCTGCCGGGCCGTCGTGAGCGCCGAAACGACGCGGGCGTGGTCCGAGAGAAGGCCGCGTTCGCCCGTCTCGTCGCCGTTGCGGTAGTGGATCACGCGGTCGTCCGCGATCAGGTCCGCCCGGACGTACTCCAGGGTTCGCTCCGCGTACTGTCGGGCCCGGTCGTCGTCGGTGTAGGCGTAGTACGTCAGGAGAGCGTCGACAGCGAGGGCGTTCCAGTCCGCGAACACCGTGTCGTCGACGGACGGTTCCGGCGCGTCCTCGCGCTCGGTCGGGTCCAGCGCGTAGTACTCCGCGCTCTCGCCCGCGGCCTGACTGCCGGCGAACGCCTCGCCGGTCCACAGCGTGGTCGTCAGGAACTCCAGAGTCTTCTCGGCGGGGTCGCGATACTCCTCTTTCCCGGTGTAGAGATAGGCGTTGGCGAACGCGCGAACGAGAGCCACGTTCGTGTCCAGCACCTTCTCGTACTGGATACCGCTCCAGTCGCTCTCTGTCGCGTACCGGTAGAAGCCGCCCGCGTAATCGTCGAGCAGGTTCGCGCTGATGGCGTTGAGACTGCGCAGCGCCTGGTCGCGCTCCCGCTTCAGCGCGAACTCGACGGTCCGGGGCATCGGGAACTTCGCGTCGCTCCCCCACCCGCCGGCGGTCTCGTCGTACGCGGCGCGGAGCTGGCCGACCATCCGACCCTCGACGTCGTCGGTTATCTCACCCGATGGCGTGTCGTTGCCCTGCACCGAACGTGGGACGCTCCCCGCCGAGGTCCCTTTGGCGTCCCACATCTCCCGAACGCTGTCGATGACTTGGCGCATCCCGTCGGCACCGAGATAGCCCGCGCCGGTGAGCACTTCGCCGTCGGGCGTGAGAAACACCGTCGACGGGAACCCGCCCATGTTGTACCGCTCGCTGACCCGGGGGTGGCGGTCAACGTCGACGCGGACCGGAACGAACCCGTCGTTGACGTTCGCGGCGATTCGGGGCTCGGAGTACGTCGTCTCGTCCATCTCGTGACAGTGGGTACACCAGGTCGCGGCGAGCGAGAGCAACACTGGTTTGCCCATGCGGTCGGCCGCCGCGAACGCGTCCGGTCCCCACTCGCGCCACTCGACCCGCGTGGCCGCAGCACTGTCGTCCATATCTCCGGGTTGGTTCGCCGCGGCGTAAGGGCTTCGCACCGCGACCGCTCGCCGCTGGCGCTTCGCGCGACGGTCGGGATAAAGGGTTTTGAGGCCGGCACTGGAAGTAACATGCATGCTCTGGTGGCTGCTGGCCCTGTTGTTGATCCCACTGCTAGACGCGGTGTTTCTCGTATACGTCGCCGTTGCACTGCTCGGCGGCCTGGAGACGGTGCTCCTCGTCGTCCTCACTGCGCTCGTCGGCATGCTCCTCGTCCGCGCGGAGGGGCGACGGACCATGCGGAAACTACAGACGACGCTCGGCAAGGGGCGTCCCCCGACGAACGAACTGCTAGACGGCGGCCTTCTCATCGCCGCCGGAGCCTTCCTGCTTACCCCCGGCCTCGTCACTGACGCCATCGGCTTCCTGCTCGCGATTCCACCGACCCGGGCGCTGATCCGCGGCGCGCTCAAGCGCTGGGTCGTCACGCCGTACATCGAGGACAAAACCGGCGGGTTCGCGACCGGTAACGTGTACACCTTCGGGTTCCCAGATTCCGACGACGGCAACGCGTCCGAGGACACCTACGACCTCGGCAACGACGCTTACGATGTCGATCTCGACGACGACGAGACGGCCCGATAACACACCGACGGCGGACCGGTCAGCGACACTGCAAGAAGGAAACTCTTAAACAATACCACCGACAACCGCTAAATGCGTTCGAACGGGCCAATAGCTCAATTAGGTTGAGCGCTCGGCTGATAACCGGGAGGTTCGCGGTTCAAATCCGCGTTGGCCCATTCAGTTTCTGAACGCTTCTTAGACATCCGATATCGGCTGTTTTAGCACCTTTCGTCCGCGAAAACGGCATTTGCGGATTTCGGTGCCCCCTCGAATTCGCGCGTTGTCTCATGCAGTTTCTGACGGGGGGTCTCCGCCGTCCGGGATTCTGATTAGCCGAAACAGCTCTAGGCGGCATAAACATTTGGATAATTGGTGACAATATGCATGGCTAGTCGGATCGGATATCCAGTGATTCTACCCCGATAAGAGAAACTAACGATGGTGATCGTTCCCGGCGTTAATTTCCAGTACTAGTGCGCGCCAGTTAGCCCTTGCAAGAATATCACGGAATCATTGGCCCGTAGGTAATTGTAGTGCTACCCATCCCGACGCATGTCAGATTGGCCCCTTGTTGAAGCTCACTTCCGGAACAGTTCCAGTAGCAAGCCGGAACTCATCCTTTGATCCGCTCAAAGTATTAATCAGATGCTGAAACCGGCTGTTACCTCTATGAGTGCTTGTACTTTCAGAGCGTTACCCGCTGATTTCGTGGCGGATGGTCGAATAGATCTCCAGAGGGGACGTGGATTACTCCTCTGAGCCAAGGGTTTAAAAGCGGACCTTTCATTCATTTCTGTGATTGATGAGCACAGACGACGAAAATATCGCGCATCTCCCGGATCTTCCCGCGAAACTGGCTAGCAGAATCAACAACGTGGCAGTCAGCCCGGGAGATGACGAAACGATAGTTGGAAACGGAGAAATCGAGCTGACGAGCGAGCATCCGGTTAGCGTTGTGGAATACTTCCTCGCGGTCCACGTTGACGAGTGGAGCGAGTCAACGTACAAGGACTATTCCTACGACTTGACAAGATTCTTGGAGTATTGCGAGTATGCCGACCACGACGACCTGACTGAGTTGTCTTCGCGCAATCTCCAAGGATTCAAGCAGTGGCGAAAGCGAGACGAAAACGTTGGGTTGGCCTCCTTACATGGACAACTGGCGAACATTCGTGTCTTCATCCGATGGTGCGAGAAACTTGAACTCGTAGACGTCGGGCTCGCAGACGAGATGGATTTGCCCGACCTTGATCCCTCGGACATCGTCTCGCATACGCGCCTTGAACAGGAATCTGCAGAACGGATACTGAAGTACCATCAGCAGTTCGACTACGTAACCCGTGAATTCGCTGAATTCGCACTGATGTGGGCTGTCCTCACTCGGCTCGGCGGCGTTCGGTCCCTGGATCTGGACAACTACGACCGAGATGAAGGATTCATCGTATTAGAACACAGGCCCGAAGAGGGAACTCCGTTGAAAAACGGTGAGAGCGAGGTCGAGGGCGAAGGTGGAGAGCGTGAAATCAACTTGCCGGAGGGGACCTGTGACATTCTGAACACGTACATCGACGGAGCTGGTGATCCTAATCAACCAAAGCGTATTGAGGTCGAAGACGAGCACGGACGAAAGCCTCTGTTCACGACGAAATACGGGCGTGTTTCAGAGTCCACCCTCCGACGCGATCTTTACCGAGTCACCCAACCATGCCGGTACGGACAAAGCTGTCCCCACGGCATTGACCCTGCTACCTGTGAAAACAGGAACGACAATGACCTCATCAGTAAGTGCCCATTCAATGTATCACCCCACCCGGTTCGTCGAGGAGGTATCTGTTACCAACTGAAACAGGGCGTGCCAAAGGATACCATCTGTGAACGGGCAGACGTGTCGCGCAAGGTTCTGAATAAGCACTACGATCTCAGAACGAAGGAGGAAGCCCGACAGCAACGCCGTGATGAGCTACGAAAGCATCTAGAGGGATACGAGGATGCACCGCAGGAAACGAATAAAGATTCGTCACTTCTGCGGCGAGAGTTGCCGTTGGTTGCCGACCTTGTATCGGTCAAAGACAAATACCTCAGGGGCTCACGGAATTAAGCGCGTATAATGAAAGGTCTCTCAGGCTATGCTGCCTTTGTTGGACTGACGGGATTCAACTTTGCCCTCATGGGGATTGGATTTGACCCGATAGCTTGGGAAGTCACCGTTGGCCTATAGCACCAAACTGAGTACAACTCCTGTAGGCGCACCTCGAATCGTTTCCCACTACGTCTACTCGACAAGAATGCTTTCTGCGGCCGGCATTTCGATAGGATACTGTTTTGCTAACGGGATTGGGTCCAATATTTCGACTTGTGTAATCGTCGCTACGTTGTTTTTCTGCATCGTCGAAGCCTTCGATCCGAATTACCGGGACTGAACCATCCGTATTCTCCCTCCAGGTTACGATGGTTGTATCGAGTTGATCACCGCACCAAGCCTTCGCCTTGTCACGCCACGACCATGCTGTCACAAGCGGTACAGCGTCCCATTTGTTGGCGCGAGCGATCCACACCGTCACGGCGGCGTCAACTTTATCTAAATCCATTGTATCTCCATCGCAAATTCACCAACTTAGCGGCTTGTAGGCTTTTTAACCTGATAACCCGCTATTCTCTTGGGTTCGAATGTCATGCGTGAGGTTCCCCCTGAACAACTAACCCTTTAGCATCCGGGATAGGTGCCAATTGAACTGTCCCGGTAGCTTCTCCTACCTCATACTGGTCTACTGCACTGCTCGTCTCAGAATTTGTCCATCCCCCTTCGCTACCGAGCTGCATTTCAATCCAGTCCTGTGCATTATCGTAGTTCGAGCGAACCACGGCCTGATTTTGGGGTTCGGAAGTCGCGGATATCCAGACATAGACCGCCTTTGGCTCATCTCCAACTTGAGTCATTGTCTCACCAGAACATTAGTGATTGGTTGACTAATACACCTGTAAAACAGATCATGAGGACATTCCTGCGATGCTATCGCTGTTGTATAGTTGTCTCGTGCCGGATTAGATGGTATCAAGCAATCCCGCTCTAAGAACGATAGGCGCGAGTCACGTCGACAACCAGATCCAATGAGAATGTGAGGTTAATTTCGAGTGTTCGATCCTACCTATTTTTCGGTTGAGTTGACAATTCCTTGAATACGATCTAGCGCTCTAACTATATGCATGATTGCGCTACCCTCTCCAGTACTGAGCTTTAAAGATGACCAGCTGAAATATAATACATGCCAAAGGATGGAACGTCTGACAAGACAGCTGGAAGAGAGCAGAAAGAAGAAACGGAAGATGAAGGTACTGGATCTTACCCCGACGACTACTTCCCACCCGATCTCCGCAACCCAATGTCATCCGCTGGAGCCGAAATGGCCGTAGACCCGCGCCTTCCCGAAGAAGCAATTACTGAGAAACGCACACGAACTGAGCTGCCAATAAATCAGGGCGTGAATCTGCCGATAGAAAAGATTGGAGGGGTAGCTCTGACAGGGTCCCACTTGGATAGATACGGGATCACTTTAGACGAGGGTCGGTTTATGCGAGCGGTCGTGAAGGCTATGAACCGCGAATTGCAGGGCTACAACCTTACAGAGTCCATGATCGGCATTAAAGACCAATACGATATTGATGAGGAGAAACTAATTGATGCGGGGTATCTCAAACGGCACACTGGAGTCGACCGTCGCGCGTACTACACGATTCTGCCCACCGGCCAACAAGCCTGCCGGGCGAAGAAGAAACAGGGCCGTGAAATAGGAGACATCGGCGCAGATACTCCACACCGCGTCGGGATAGACCTCGCCCGAAGTTACTACGGATCACTCTCTGAGGTGTGTCGCGTTGAGTTAGCAGTCCGAGAGAATGGGAAGGTGGTTGACCTTCTCGTGATTGACAAGGAGGGCAAGCGTAGTGCTATTATTGAGGTTGAAGGCGGCCGGGTGAACGCGGACCCAAACATATCCGCTCATGGATCGTCCGGCATCAACAATTACGATTCAGTCCGAGCAGACTATCGGATGTTAGCAGACTCGCCCGGTGAGTCGATATGGGTTGTTCGCAACTACGAGATTGCAGGAACATTGCTACGAGCACTGAGTAGCGGCGATAACGTCCCATTCACTCTCCCGAAATATATCATTCAATCAATTGAGAACACAAATATGCGGATCAAGACGATGAACAAAGACCATATTGCACCACTGCAAGATGACGGTATCCATGAAATAGTGACGTTTAGGCAACTTCGAAATTGGCTCCGATAAGACCTAATCAGCAACTGCTCGTTGAATTTCACATGGACGGTCATTGTCAGTGCTCCATTCGAATACGAATTGGCCCCATTCATCATATGGGATATATATGCTTTCACCGACGTGTGTTGGTAAATGGCTACCACCTCCGACGATACATACTCACTGGAAGACGCCAAGGAGGAGATCGACATCCTCTACCGCGTAGAAGACGACGTGGTCGACGCAATCCAGAACGCGGAAAGCGAGGACGTTCTGCGGTATCTCATTGAGGAACAAGAAATAGATGAGGTCCACGATGGAAGGCGTGGCCTCGGAGCTGTCAGAAGGGCAGTTCTGGAATCACCGATAGCGTCTGACCGTCTCAAGCGGATCGTGAGTCTCAGAGTTGACGAAACCCCGGAGGATATCTTAGTACCGGGTGACGTGCTGCGCAATGCAAAGGTAGCACTTGAAGCGGGCAAGCCGTTGGTTCTCTATGGCCCGACGGGAACGGGGCGGACACCCTACGTGGTACGCTCGGTCTCTTCCCCTGCAGTTCCGCTCGCCAGAAACCTTCTAACGAGGGTCCGTGACAACAATGACCACGGGAAGAGACGGCTTGGAACCATTAGCACCCGATCAGGGACAGCGCTTATTCCTTGATCACAAGGCGACCGACTGTACAGAATCGACGGTCCGGAACCACAAGTACCGGACGAACCACTTCGTCGAGTGGTGCGAGGAAGAAGGAATCGAGAACCTCAACGAGCTGTCGGGCCGCGACATCCAGCAGTTCCGACTCTGGCGTAAGGAGACCGCTGATATCAACAACCTCACGCTCCGGATGAACATGAGCACGCTCCGCGTGTTTCTGAAATGGGCTGGATCGGTCGAAGGCGTCCCTGAGAACCTCTATAACAAGGTAATGATTCCGCGCGTCAGTCGGGAAGAGCGACAACGCGACGAGACGCTGAACTCTGAGACCGCACAGGAGATCCTGGACTACCTCACGAAGTACGAGTACGCATCTGTCGAGCACGCGCTGCTCAGTCTCCTTTGGGAGACCGGGATGCGCATCGGCGGTGTGAACTCACTTGATCTCGACGACGTGAGTTTCGAGCAAGACCGCATTCGACTCGTCCATCGACCCGACACGGATACAACGCTGCAGAATGGACAAGGCGGCGAGCGACTGGTGGCTATGACGCCCGAACTCGGCGACCTGCTCAAGAACTACATCAACGACCGGCGTTACGAGGTCACTGATGACCACGGCCGGGAACCGCTGTTCACGACCAGTCACTACCGGATGAGTCGAGATACTATCCGAAAGGTCATCTATCGAGTCACCTCGCCATGTTACCATGGGGAACCGTGTCCGGACTGCGAGGAAAAACCGAACGCGAAGTGCCCCAAGGCAGTTTGCCCACATGCTGTCCGCAAAGGCAGTACCACGCACTTCCTCTCGGAAGACGTTCCCGTCGAGATCGTTAGCGACCGGATGAACGTGAGTCAAAAAGTACTGGACCTGCACTATGACAAGCGTTCGGAGGAGGTGAAACTGGAACAGCGGCGTGGCTATCTGGACAACATCTAACGGTCGTAGAACACGCCTCCCGTCAAAAACATATTTTTTGACACCGCAGCAGCAGATTGCGTGTTGACCCCTCAGCGTACGTTTGCCGACTTATCGCTCGACTGGTGCGAGAGGAACGGCCGCCATTACCTTCCCTGGTGAGAGCCTGGACGTTCGGCGTTCGAGATTCTAGTCACGGAGATACTGCTGTAACGGACGATAGTAGACGCAGTTTCCTACGTATACATCCTATTCGTCACTCGGGACTCTACCCCCGAAGCCGTCGCCGCTACCCCCTCAGACACAGTCCAGGAGCGGATTGAGCCACTTGACTGGCGAAACACGCGGAATTCATCCAGCGATACTCCCACCAGTTACTCGTCTGGCACGCGGGCCGCGTGCCTCAACAGCACTCTGATGTGTTGGAACTATACGACGTTGTCGAGTACACCGTGCACTCGGTGCTGATACACGCATACTGCGTGGGCGTTTCCGCTGTAGATACGAACGTCAGGTGGTTAGTGGCTCGCTCCTTCGACATCAACCCGAACTCCGGAGCGATTGGCCTCTTGCGGACGGGATGTCTCCATTCCAGCGGAGTAGCGACTTCCACCACGCCATGTTGGACTTCGCTGCTGCCGTGTGCACTGCGCGCTTTCCGCAATACGATACGTGCTCGATTGAGAACGCCCGCTACAGGGTAACCCCGAGGAATAAATAAGGAGTTTCCTGAGTCGCCGTGCTATGATCCGGTATTCTACTTACTAATTCTAAAGGACAAAGAGCACGTCGGGATCGGTCACTAGACTTCCCCCCGACAATTCTCGACAAAGTCTTCAACGATCTTTTTGAACTCATCGAGCCTGCCGGTCGCTACGAACTCGTCAAAGTCTGTTTCTTTCGTGTCATGAGGCTCACCACTCAGAGACTGAAATTCCCTTTCGTATTGGTGGTAATCGTCCGAGTCCCATGGAACTAATTCCTCCGAATTATTTCGAAGTGGCCTCTCAGCCGGCCAAACCTTCAGTTTTCCATTCACATTTGCCGTAAAAACGCTTATATTATTTGGATAGTCGCCTCGGTGAGCATCTACCTTTACTTGGAAATTAGCATTCTTTGCCCCGCGAATCTTGACATCATCACCGATAGTCTTCCCGAACTCGTAGAGTTCAGTGAACGCCTCAGCAATCTCGGTAGAAATTTCTCCCTCATTCTGTTTCCTCTCTAAATCTGATAGCAGTTCTTCCTCAGATTCAACGTACGCCGGGCCTGTTCGAGACACTGTACCCAACATCAATCACCTTACATCCCTAAACACTTCGCACTACCATCATCTATCAAGTGGGTAAAAAGAAGCCGAAGTAGTCACTATAAAGGGGAGCTTCAGAGAGGGGGCACTGTCTAGTTTAGCACCTCTGCTGGCGTCTGTCCGTTGAGTGACTGGTGCGGTCGCTGCGTGTTATAATAGTGTACGAACTGTTCAAGCCACTCTCTGACGCTCGCCCGACTGCCGACCCACG
>NZ_SJES01000004.1:0-346503 GCF_004762015.1 Halostella pelagica | reverse complement strand
AGCGGTACAACGACCTGGCACAGCAGGAGGGCGCGAACGTGCTGGTCGACCGGACGGAACTCGACGACGAGGAGATCCCGGACGGGCACGAGGACGGCCACTGGGTGGGGCCGTTCGTTTACGAGGCTGACTACGAGGAGGACCTGCGGTGTCTGAAAGAGGAGGTGTTCGGCCCGCACGTTGCGTTAGTGGAGTACGAGGGAGACATCGACCGTGCGATCGAGATCCACAACGATACGCCGTACGGGCTCGCAGGAGCGGTGATTTCGGAGGATTACCGGCAGATCCACCGGTTCCGCGACCACGCGGAGATCGGGCTGGCGTACGCAAACCTGCCGTGTATCGGCGCGGAGGTCCAGTTGCCGTTCGGCGGCGTCAAAAAATCCGGCAACGGCTACCCCAGCGCCCGCGAAGTCATCGAGGCCGTCACCGAACGCACCGCCTTCACCCTCAACAACTCCAAGGAGATCGAAATGGCCCAGGGCCTCTCGGCCGACATCAAGACTGAGGGCGACGAGTAATCGGTAAGTACCACAGGGCGCGTGCGAGCCGTGATCGCACCCGCAGAGAAGGCGACGAGTGAGCGGTGAGAGCTGGTCGGGCCGTGACCGACCGGCGGTCTATCCTTCGTAGAATCCGACGTCTGAGCGGTGAAGACCCGAGCAAAGGTCGTGTCCGAACTGCGGTTTCGAACACGCGGACAAAGAGGCTCCAGCGACGAGCACTGCGAAGCGCGTGCCAGCAATGCTCGCCCGACTCACGGGTCGGAGAGTTGCCAGGAGCGGACGGAGATGACCAAAATGACCAGATAGCTTCGCACAGATGCGAACGCGCGGCGACCCCGCTCGATACCGCCGCCGGCGAAGTTACTCCGTGTCGTACGGAAAGAGGACGAGGATGGAAGATGCGGTCGGGACGCCCCGGATCGGAACCGCCCGGGCGGTTCCGGAAGTGGACGTGGACGCGAGCGCGACGGGCTTGCCGGTTCGACGTGAAAAGCGTCGGATACCGGCACACAGGAGTACGGTATGAACCCCAATAAACCCACGGTCTTAGTCGCGGCGACGGTCGCGCAGGGCGGGGAACTCCGTTCGGACGCCTGTGACCGCGTCGGGGTCGGCGTTGGCGGTGACGAGCGTCGGATCGTCGTCGCTACTGGCGATCGGCGTGCCCCAGGGGTCGTAGACGGTCGACCGACCCAGTAGTTCCGCGTCGTCGAACGCGCCACTGCCGTTTATCGTCGCCACGTAGAACTGGTTCTCGATGGCGCGGGCCCGCGAGAGCGTCCGCCAGTGTTCGACCCGCGGATACGGCCAGGCGCTCGGGACGAGCGTGAGCGTCACGTCGTCGGCGAACTCGCGGTACAGTTCGGGGAACCGGAGGTCGTAGCAGGTGGTGACCGCGACCGTGTGGTCCTCGAAAGAGGCGACCTGGACGCGGTCGCCGGGGACGAGCAGTTCGTTTTCGGCGGATTCGTAGCCGAACAGGTGGTGTTTCCGGTAGACGAGGCGGCGCTCGCCGGAGCGGTCGAACAGGACGGACGTGTTGGCCAGCCCATCGTCGGCCGGGGTGTACGCTGTGTCCGTCGCTTCCAGGTCCTCAACGATACTCCCGGCGAGGACGCCGATGCCGTGGTCGTCGGCAGCGTCGGCTATCCGCGTGAGCGTCTCACCGTCGAGCGGTTCCGCGTGGCGGTGGTAGAGATCGAAGGCGAAGTAGCCGACGTTGAAGATCTCCGGGAGCGCAACGAGGTCGGCGCCGTCAGCGGCGGCAGTCGCGATGGCCTGTTCGGCGCGCTCGACGTTAGCAGTCACCTCGCCGCTCTCGATCCGGATCTGTGCGAGCGCGACCTTCATGCTTCGACGCCGAAGTCGGCCCGGAGCGACGTCTCCAGATTGTCCAGTTCTTTGTCTAGGTTGCGTTCGAAGAAGCGCTCGACCCCGGGGAGGCGGCCGTCCACGATGAACGTGTTGATCAACCGGCTCCCGTTCTCGGTCGGCCGAATCTCGTGTTCGCCGCTAACGCGCATTATCTTGGACCGACCGACGAACTTCACGTACCGTGGCGGGTCCCGTTCGACGTCTTCCGTCCGAACCTTAGCCGACGCGTCGAGCAGGGGAATGGGGAGTTCGACGTGCCAGATCGCCTCTCGACCGTCGTTTTCTTTCAGTTCGAAGTCGGTGACGACGCTTATCGAGCGAGCGCGTTTCTCCGGGTCGGCGATGAATTTCCAGACGCGCTCGGGCGACACGTCGAACTCGAACGTCCGCTCAACCCGGACAGTCATGGTAGAAGGTCCGACCTGTAGTGATAAAAGTCCGCTGGAACGTTAGCTCTGGGTGACCTTCCACGTCGTCGAACGTGCCCGGCCCCACTTTTCGATATCGACCTCGTCGCTCTTCTCCGCGAGGCGCGGCAGACGCACACCGACCTGCTTCGCCGATAGCTCGATGGCGTCGGCGATGTTTTTCGCCCGGAAATACTGCTCACCCCGGGAGACGCTCTCGCGGAGGTAGGCGAGGATGCGTCGTTCCTCTTCGGTGTACTCAGTCATCGTATTCACTCCAATGTAGGGCAGTGATACGTATAACCATTTCTGTGGTTCGGACTCACCAGTAGAGGTGAATGTAAGCGATTGCGAGCGAAGCGAACAACATAGCGGCGGCAAAGCCCCAGGCGGCCGTCTGTTCCGGCGCTCCGGCGAACATGGCGACGGCCCCGCCCGCAGCGAGGAACGAGAACAACATCGCAAATCCGATCCCCTTGTCCGATACGACGGTATCTGTAGTCATACCCGTTCCTTCCAACGGCGGGAACTTAGTTCATACTATTGAGAAAGCATATACCGGACGGCGGCTATCCCCGGCACGATGGATAGTACATGGCTCAAATCGGCGTTACTGGGTAGCAAAGCCCGGATCGCCGTGACAGCTGTCGGGGCTCTCGTGGTAGCCCTCGGTGCGACCGTCGCTCTCGGCGTGTTCGGGGTTCCGAGCCTCGAAAGCGTCGACAACGAGTTCGGCGAGACCAACGAGACGACGACGGTCGTCGCCACGGACCTCGCGCTGGACAATCCCAACCCGTTCGGGACCGGGTTCGTGGGCGTCTCAGCCGAGTACGCGATTCGGATGAACGACGTGGAAATGGCGGAAGGAACGAAAGACAACATCGGTACCGGGAGGAGCACAGTTCATCTGGAGACGTACATGGACAACGGGCGGATCCCGGACTGGTGGGTCTCTCACGTCCGCAACGACGAGCAGACGGAGGTCGCTATCGACGCTGAGGTGCAAGCGGCAGGGCAGACCGTCCCCATCGAACGAGAGCGGACGATAAACACCAGCATGATAGAGCGGTTCAACTCCAACGAGACCCGTCCGATCAACGGTAGCACCCTGCTCGTCGACGACCCGGTGCTATACGTCAACCAAACCCGCGGCGACTGGGGGGAAGTCACCGAATCGGAGACGCCTATCGATACGTCGTTCATCGCGTACAATCCCAAATCCGTCCCCTACACCGTTACCGAGATGAGATACGAGATCACGATGAACGACGTGACGGTCGGCGAAGGGACGAGTCGGGAAGAGTACGTCATCGCGCCGGGAACGACCGAACGGATATCCACGCGCACCGCGATCCGGAACGAGAACCTCGACGACTGGTGGGTGACGCACGTCCGTAACGACGAGGTGACCGAACTCCGCATCGAGTTCGAGGCGACGGTCCAACTCGATGACCCGTCGTCGATAACTGGCGAGACGGTCGAAATCAGGGTACCGCTGAACGAACTCACGCACGAAGAGACGATCGAAACGGACCTCCTCGGGAGCGAGAACGGAACCGACGACAGGACCGAGAACGTTTCGCGGAGTGTGCCCCGGGCGTAAACAACGGGCCGATAGAGTTTTAAACATCCCCTCACGAACTACTGTTGCATGACACGGAGTACTTCCGCTCCTGATCGAGTTCTTCTCCGGCGATGAGGTATCGGTATCCACGACAGACGACGGCGAGTCGGTCGTAATCGAAGTCGACGACGACGAACACGAATTACCGCGTAGCGACGCTGTTGCACTGCGAGAGGCCATCAGCGACGCGGTCACGGAGACCCGCGAGTTCTTCCGGACGGCGGGAACGTTCCGAGAGGACGGGTCCTACGAGGTGAGCCGCCGCGGTGCGGACTCCTCGGGCAACGCGAAAGTGTTCGAGAGCTTCGACGCCGTCAAACGCCTGTACGGCCGCCTGCCCGACCAGTTCGACGCATCGGACGTCGAACACACCGGGATCACCGGGTCGCGCAGACACATGATGGTTCGGCATTTCGCCGAACATCCGGCGTTCGACTGCCAGATCGACCAGCGAAGCCCGCTGACCGCCGAAAAGACCGCCACGGACTCCGACGAACCGACCGACCGATCGGACGCGGCGCAACCGAACGCGACGGCCGACTAGCCGTCACGCCGTTTTGCGGTGTGAGATGTGTGAGGAGCGGCCGGTAAAGAGAAGCAAACCACTCGGCCGCGCTGGCGTCTGTGAGCGATAGCGAACAGCGCCAGCGGACGGGGAAGGGCAGGTACTCGGAGCGTGTCGCGGCGACCGCCGGCGTCTTCGCGAGCGGAGCGAGTGGCGGTTCGGGAGAGCAACGCTCACCCGGTGACTCGCGCAAACTGGCGGGCCGTAGCGAGAATCCCAAACCGATTTCCAACCGCCAGGCGCTCACACGTGCTTTCTATGGCCAGTTCCCGGACTGTTCATACGCGTCCAGCACGCGCTGGATGGCGACGACGTAGGCGGCCGTTCGGAAGTTCGGAAGGTCGTGCGTCTCGAACGCGGTGGTCAGGTCGTCGAAGGCGTCGATGATGATCCCTTCGAGTTCGTCGTTGACCTTCTCCTCGGACCAGTAGAAGCGCTGACGGTTCTGGACCCACTCGAAGTACGAGACGGTGACGCCGCCGGCGTTCGCGAGGATGTCGGGGACGACGGTAACGTCTTTCTCGGTGAGCACGTCGTCTGCCTCGGGAGTGAGCGGGCCGTTGGCCGCCTCAGAGATGAGATCGGCGGAGACCTCTTCGGCGAGGTCGCCGTCGATAGCGTTCTCGAGGGCCGCCGGAACGAGCAGGTCCACATCGAGGGTGAGGAGGTCGTCGTTGGAGATCTCCTCGTCAGCCTGGGGGAAGCCGACCACGCTGCCGGTCTCGCGCTTGTGGTCCTTGGCGGCGACGGGGTCGAAGCCGTCCTCGCTGTAGATACCGCCGCTGGAGTCGGAGACGGCGACGACGGTCGCGCCAAGTTCGGCGATGAGCTTGGCCGTGATCCACCCGGCGTTCCCGTAGCCCTGGACGGCAACGGTGGCGTCCGAGATGTCGCGGTCGAGATACTCGAACGCCTCGCGGGCGGCGATGACGGTCGAGCGGCCGGTCGCCTCGACGCGGCCGGCGCTGCCGCCGCTGGAAATGTCCTTGCCGGTGATGACGCCCGGCGCGGTCGTGTTCTCCAGCGTCTCGTACGTGTCCTTGATCCAGTTCATCTCTCGCTGCCCGGTGTTTACGTCCGGAGCGGGGATGTCGCGGTCCTCGCCGATGAGCGGACGGAGTTCCTTCGCGAACGAGCGGGTGAGACGTTCCAGTTCGCTCTCACTGTACTCGTTCGGGTCGACCGTGATCCCTCCCTTGCCGCCGCCGTACGGGATGCCGACGGTCGCACACTTGTACACCATCCACCCGGAGAGCGCCTTCACCTCGTCGCGGTTGACGCCCGGGTGGTAGCGGATACCCCCCTTGTACGGCCCGCGGTCGCCGTTGAACTGCGACCGGTAGGCGCGAAACACCTCGATGGACCCGTCGTCCATCTCGACGGAAAGGTTGGTCTCGAGGACGCGCTCCGGGTTTTTGAGGCGGGTTTGGATGCCCTCACTGATATCGAGATGCGCCGCAGCATCGTCGATTTGCTCCTGTAGACTTTCGAACGGGTTGGTCTCCCCTGTCATACTTTGATGGTCGGCCACTCCGGGTAAAAGGTATTGGGTACGGTATGAATATCGTACCTTCAACCCCTAATACGCATATGGGGACGTACGAGGTACAGAATCAATCAAAATCGACATCTCCGGCGGCGTGCGCCCGTTCGAGGACGCGTTCGGCCTGTTGTATCAGCGGTGCGTCGACCATCTCATCATCGACACGGACGACCCCGTCGTCCGCATCGCTCGTCGCCTCGACGATACGGCGCGCCCACTGAATGCGCCCCTCGTCCGGCGTGAACGCGTCGTTTATCGGGTCGACCTGCGACGGATGGATCGCCATCTTCCCGTCGTACCCCAGTTCGACGGCGAACTGCGTTGCCTCGCGGAGACCGTCGGCGTCCTCGATATCCGTGTGTACAGTGTCGATAGCGTCGATGCCAGCCGCGCTGGCGGCCAGGACTACGTGTTCACGAGCGTACAGCACTTCGGTCCCATCGCTCGTTCGCGTCGCACCCACATCGGCGGACAGGTCTTCCGCCCCGAACAGTAACGCGTCCGTCGGGTCGGCAGCGGCGATCGACTCCGCGTGTAACACGCCGGCGGCCGACTCGACGAGCGCCATGACCGGCAGGGACCGGTCGTGTTCGTTCAGTATCCTGTCGAGCGTTCGCACGTCGTCCTCGTCGCTCACTTTCGGAAGCAAAACCCCGTCGACCCGCCCGATCGCCTCGTCGGAAAACACCGCTTCGACGTCGTCGTCGGCCTCCGTACCGACCGGATTGACGCGAACCCACACCTCACAATCGGGATCGAACTCCGGGTCGGCGAGAACGTCGTGGACTGCCGTTCGCGCGTCGGATTTCCTCGCCGGAGCGACGGCGTCTTCGAGGTCGAATACGACGACATCCGTGCCCGTTCCGGGCGCTTTTCGGAGAAGGTCTGGTTGGTCTCCCGGACTGAACAGGACGCTTCTTCGTACCATATCTCCGATTCGCCGAGGAAGGCTATCAAACTATGCGGACTGTCGTGCGTTCACGGACAGACATCGCAACTCAGCCCGCCAGTATAATTCCCACATCCTCCCCGCATAAATCATATCCGTTCGTTATTAACAGATGGGGTATACTTACGTAGATCAGACACCTCTGTCTCGGTGAGATAGCAGACTGGCGAGGGTATCGAGCGACAGCGGGGGATTAAACGATATCAATGCCGCAGAGAGATAATGAGAGATACTAATTCGGCACAAATTTCGGACGACGGGACAGACCGGGCTACTGATACGATGACGACTGGTGGTGGCAGTTCCGTCGAATCGCTTCGGGACGCGGAACACGCACAGTCGTCAGTCATCGCTGTTGTCCTTCTCGTCGGTCTCACTGTTACCGGTGCCGCTACCGTCTTTCTCGTCGGGTCGACTGCGATATCGGAGTCGCAGGACGACGCGGAACTGGAGAACGCTGAGAACGCCCTCGCACAGATAGACTCCAAGGCGAACCGCGTCGCCGCGGGGTCGAACAACACGGAGGAGATTCAGGTCACGGACTCAGACGCCGGCGAGACGTGGGTCGAACCCCAGGCCGGCAGCGTGAATATCACCGTCGAAAACGAGACGACGGGCAATGTGAAACAGGTGCTACTCGACGAGGAACTCGGGCAGGTCGTTTACGAGATAGACGGCGAACGGATCGCCTACCAGGGCGGTGGCGTCTGGCGGTCGACTGAAAACAGCAGCCGAATGCTCTCGCGACCGGACATTCACTACGAGGGGGGCGAACAGGACAACCCGACCTCGACCATTCCGCTGACGCTAATCGACGGGAACAGATCGTCGGGCGACTCGCTCACCATCTCCGATAACGGAACCGAACTCCGATATCCGATTCGCGGTAACGAGAACCGCTCGAACCCCATCCTGAGCGGACAGATCAGACTCACCATCCAGAGCGAGTATTATCTGGCCTGGGGGGACTACCTCGAACAGTTGACCGGTGGGATCGCGGACTACGATCACGCAAACAAGGAGGTCAGTATCGTTCTCATTTCGCCTCGGGACCGCGATAGCCTCCAGCAGGGCCTGTTCCAGACCGGGTCGGACACGGACCTCACTATCGGTGCCGGGGGCGGGACTGCGACAGTCGACAGTTACAACTCCTCGAAAGCCACCTACGCCGCCCAGAACACTGAAAACGGGTCGATCCGGACGGCCGGCAACGTCGACGTCCAGAGCAACGGCGAGGTGTACGGAGACATCATCGTCGGCAGCGACATCGCGATCCAGGCGTCCGCCGCCACGATCACAGGAAACGTCTCCTACGGCGGCGTGAGAGGCAACAAGTTCAAGGCAGGTGCTGTGGACGGGTGGATAGCGAACAACGCGTCGGTCAACAGCACCCCGACCATTCGAGCGTACGTGGAAGGTCGAGTCGACCAGTTCAGCAACGGGACAATCAACGACAACAACGAGGAAGGTTGGGCCTTTACGAGTAACGACCGACTCGACTTCGGGAACAACGGGGGCGATATAACGCTTCCCAGCGATCCTGACGGTCGGCGGTACTACGTCAACGGCGACTTGGCGATGAGCAACGGCGATAACCTGACCTTCGACACGACGGACGGCAACGTCTACGTCGGCGTCGAGGACAGCCTCACGATGGACGAGGACGCGAACATCACCGTCGACGGTCAGGGAACCGTCCGCATCTACATTCTCGACGACTTGACGATGAACGATCAGGCGTCCGTGTACGTCCCCAAAGACAACGCCACCAAGATGTGGGTGTACGGAACGCCCGAGACGGATGTCGACTTCGACGGGAACGGGAAGAGCAATAGCCCGGAGTACATCGGTGCGATCTACGCTCCGACGACCGGTGACGGATCCGGCGGCGTCAGCATCGACAACCACGTCGAAGTGTACGGCGGTATCGTGGGCGGTCAAGCGGACATCCAACAGGGGTCTATTCACTTCGACGAGGCCCTGCGAGGCGTTGACCCCCTGCCGGTCGACGAGTCGATCCCGCGGGTCACTCACCTGCACCTGAGCGTCAATCGCGTTCACGTCGAAGCCGACTGATTCTGTCGGCTCGTGATGACGGAGCCGTCACGGCGGAATCACTCACTGGCGGGCAACGGTATGAAAGTCGGTGCGCTTTTCTTCCCGGTTCCCGTCGGTCGGATCTATGCCCGGCCGGTACTACGAGCAGTTCGAGGTCGGCGAGACCATCGAACACGACAAGCGGCGGACGGTGAGCGAACGGGACAACCAGGCGTTCTGCGATATGACGATGAACCAGCAACCGCTCCATCTGGACGCCGAGTTCTCCGCGGACACGCAGTTCGGCGAACGCCTCGTCAACGGCCTGTATACGATGAGTCTCGCGGTGGGGCTGACCATCCCGGAAACGACCGACGGCACTATCGTCGCTAACCTCTCGTACGACGACGTAGAACATCCCGCTCCGGTTTTTCACGGCGATACGCTCCGCGTGCAGTCGACGGTGACGGACAAACGGGAGACGAGCGACGGTGAGCGCGGCGTCGTCACCATGCACGTCGAAGCGTACGCGGTCAACCGCGAGGACGAACTCGTCTGTGAATTCGACCGGACCGTGCTGGCGAAAAAAGCGCCTGACGCCTGAGAGGGATCGTAATTCATCTCGGTCTTTCGCTGACCTCCATCGGGAATATCGGTTCACCGGTTTGCGACGCTCTGAGCGCCACTGATGAGTTCTCCGGACAGTTATGATCAGCGAGCGGTAGGTCCGCGACCTTTTCGCAGTCGGCGTGGTACGTTTCGAACACCGCACCGACAATGAGTGACCGACGGGAGGTTCTGGCGGAGGAACGGGAGGCGATCGACGAGATCGACTTCGACGAGCACGTGCCCTCGTTCCTCCGATTAGAGGAGGAAACCGGGTTCCGACAGTGGTTCCTGATCACGGGAAACCGCCTCGCCGTTGCACTCGTCTTGCTCGCCGTCGTGTTCATCTCGCTTTTCGCGTGGGGAATGTTCAGGCCTCTCGAGATGCGCACGCTACTGACCGAGACGACGACCGTCCAGACGCTGTTCAACACGATGCTTTCGGGGATCATCCTGCTGGTCTCTATCGTCGTCTCGGTCAACTCTATCGTCCTGTCACAGGAGCTAACGTCGCTGGAACAGCAACAGGGCCGGATCGAATCGTCGATGGAGTTCAGCCGCAGTATCGAGGAGTACGTCAGCGAGGGCGTCGCGCCGACGACGCCGCCGGCGTTTCTCGACGTCTTGCTCGATACCCTCTCGGACCGGGTAACGGACTTACAGGAGATCTGCGCCGAGGTTCCGGACGACGAACTTCGGGCCGACGTAGACGCGTTCACCGCGAAAGTGCTCACTCACATCGACGAGGTGGATACCCAACTGGAAGGGGACTCCTCGGGCACGGCGGACATCCTCCTGGCCGGGTTGAGCTA
This sequence comes from Halostella pelagica, assembly GCF_004762015.1. Lineage (NCBI taxonomy): Archaea > Methanobacteriati > Methanobacteriota > Halobacteria > Halobacteriales > Natronoarchaeaceae > Halostella > Halostella pelagica. The sequence goes on along the minus strand of NZ_SJES01000004.1, from coordinate 336,080 downwards.
CGATTACTCCTGGCAGCTGTACGCGGTGCGACAACTACGCGCGAAACACGACGACGTTCTCCCGGAGGCAGCGGACGAGATCATCGGCGAGTTCCTCGAGGCGCTGAAGTATTTCGCGACCGGACGGGGGTACTTCAAGACGCTCTACTACGAGCAGGAGTTCGCGAACCTCTCGAACACGCTGTTGTACGTTTCGTTGCCCGCGATCGTCTTCCTGTCGCATTTCCTGCTTGCGCTCGACGCCGCCCAGATACCCGACGTACAGATACTCGGCGTCGACCCGCTGATGATCTACGTCATCTTCGCGTACACGTTCGCCCTGGCACCGTACATCGTCTTCACTTCGTTTCTCATCCGTAGCACCGTCGTCGCTCGCCGCACCCTCGGTGCCGGACCGTTCGTCGTGCGCCACGACACCGTCGAATTACGGGGCGAGAAGTCCGGCGCGGAGGACGACTAGAGTATCGTCCCGTGTTTCTTGTCGGGGAGGTCCTTTTCGACGCCCTCGTAGAACGCGAACCGCGCGGCGAGTTCGTCGCGGAGTTCGCTCGGCGGGACGATGTCGTCGATGACGACCTCGCTCGCCATCCGGTGGGCGTCGATGTCGTGGCGGTACTCCTCGCGCTTTTCCTCGACGAACCGCTCGCGTTCGGCCTCGTCGTCGATCTCGTCTATCTTCCGGCGATACACCGCGTTGATGGCCGCTTCGGGACCCATGACCGCGATCTCGCCGCTGGGGAGTGCGATCGTCGATTCGGGGTCGTAGGCCGGACCGCCCATCGCGTAGATGCCCGCGCCGTACGCCTTGCGGGCGACGACGGTCTGTTTCGGCACCGTCGCGGATGACGTCGCGTAGATGAACTTCTTGCCCTTCTCCAGGATGGCGTCTTTCTCGACCTGCGACCCGGCCATGAATCCGGGCGTGTCACAGAGGTACAACAGCGGGATGTTGTACGCGTCGCACGTCCAGATGAACCCGGCGGCCTTCTCCGCAGCGTCCGGGAAGATGGCGCCTGCCCGGTGTGCCGGCTGGTTGGCGACGATGCCGACCGGTCGGCCGTCGATGCGGGCGAACGCGGTGATGATCTCCTCTCCGTAGTCGCGTTGGAGAGGGAAGTAGGACCCGCTGTCGACGACGCGGTCGATGAGGTCCTCCATGTCGTACCCCTTGTTCGGGCTCTCCGGGATGACGGAGTCGATACCCTGCGGCGACAGCTTCGGGGGTTTCGGTTCGCTACGTGGTGGGTCGTCGTCCGCACTGTCGGGGAGGTACGTGACCAACTGGGCGACGAGTTCCCGGGCGTGTTCCTCGTCGCGTGCCACCAGGTCCGCGCTGCCGGAGTGTTCGGCGTGGACCTTCGCTCCGCCTAGGTCCTGCATGTCGATGTCCTCGCCGGTGACCATCTTGACCATCCGGGGGCTGGCGATAGCCATCGCGCTCACGCCCTCTACCATCACCGTGAAATCGGAGAAGACTGGAGTGTAGGCCGCGCCGGCGATGCAGGGGCCGTAGAGCACGCAGATCTGTGGAACGCGCCCGGAGAGCATCGAGTGGTTGTAGTAGTACTTTCCGATCCCCTCACGGTTGGCGAAGAAACCCCGCTGCTGGTCTATCCGCGCGCCGGAGGAGTCCATCAGGTACAGCACGGGTCGCCCGCTCTTGAGCGCGCGCTGTTGCATCCTGAGGAACTTCTCGACGCCTTTCTCGGCCATGCTCCCAGCCTTCACGGTGAAGTCGTTGGCCATGAAGTGGAGGTTTCGGCCTTCGAACTCGGCCGCACCGGTCAGTAGACCGTCGCCCGGCAGGCGGTCGCCGTCGTCCTCGCTCCCGTCCGTTCCGTCGGGGTGCCAGGCGTCGAAGTTGGCGAACTTCCCGTCCTCGAAGTGGATACCGCCGGCGGCACCGGACCCGGTCTCGCCGCTGGTCCCGTCCGCGTCGTCCTCGTCGCCGAACCAGAGGTCGAGCCGGTCGCGGACGAACAGTTTCCCCTGCTCTTCGAGGCGGTCGCGGTACTTCTTCGGACCGCCCGCCTCGATGTCCGCTATCTCCTCCCTGATTTTCTCCTCGCGTTCCGTCGGTCCCAGGTCGTCCGTCTCCGCCGGCGCGTCGTCGCCGCTGTCGGTAACCTCGTGGCTAGCGACGAGTTCGTCGTCGCCCGCGTACACCTCCACGGAGTCGCCGACGTGTTCCGCGAGCGCCGCCGCGATAGCGGAAGCCTCTTCCTCGCTGGCCGCCTGACCGATGCGGACTTTCATAAACGATCCTGCGACGGGTCGTCTGAAACCCTTTTCTATTTACAATATTTGCGAACCCCGCGCGACGCTCCCCGCCGGTGACGGGTCCGCTCGGGTCATACTGTTTGACGGAGCGTCGTGACGAGGTTCGATATCTCGGCGTGTCGACAGTCGTCGTGGACCTCCGTCCGACAGTGTCGCTACCCGACGCGGTACTCGACTTCGGGCGCGTCGACGTCGACGCCCAGTTCGGCGAGCGCCGCGGCGGCACCGTCGAACGGTGACTCGTCCGGCACTTCGAACGGGTCGGCGAACGACCGGGCGTGTCGAACCGTCCAATCGGAGTCTACCACGAACAGCGCCCGACCGGGGATGTCGCGGTGGCCGTGCCAGTCGTCCAGACTAACGCCGTACGCGTCGGCGACGCCGGCGTGGAAGTCGCTGAGAACGGGGTAGTTCAGCGCGAGATCCTCGTACGCCCTCGCGTTCGCGAAGACGCTGTCGCCCGTGAGACCCCACACGAGCACGTCGTCTCGCTCGGCCCACTCCGACTCGCCGAGCGCCCGGAGTTCGTCCCGGCAGACCGGGGCGTGGGCGGACGGAACGAACGCGAGAACCGCCCCCGCTACGTCCTCGACGAAGCGGACCAGTTCGTACATCTCCGGCTCGCGCCCCTCGACGCCGGAGAGCGTGAAATCCGGTGCCGTACCGCCGATCTGAACCATGACGGTGTATCCGCGCCCGGGAAAAAGAACCTGCCGCTGAAACCGGAACGTCTCCGTCACTCGATAGGAAACCGAAGGAGCGCGCCGACGCCGCCGAAGGCCTCCGCGAAGCGCTGACCGCCCTCGAAGTCCGTCGAAACGACGACCGTCTCGCCCCCCTCTTCGGCCGCCGCCTCCTCCAGTTCGGTCACGTCTTCGACGGACAGCGAATCGGCGAGCAGCATCGTCTCGACGGCTCCGAACTCCAGGGCCTCCTCGGTCACGTCGCGCCCGTACACGACCGTCTCGCCGTCCTCCTTCAGTGCGGTGTAAAACTCGTCTACGGCGTCGCGTGCGGCCCGCTGCTCGGGGTCGAGCAGTTCCTCTTCGGCCCGGTCGACGAGTTGGCGAAGCCCCTGCTCCGAGGCGTACTCGACCGGGAACGTGCCGCCCTCGATCCGCTCTTCGAGTCGGTAGTCGAGGTAGTCGCCCTCCAGAAACGCGTCGGCCGTTACCGTCGTTCCGCCGACTAGCAGGCGGTCGACCGGATCGTCGCCGAGGAACGCGCGCTTTGCCTCGTCGGCCACCTCGCCGAAAAAGGCCTCTTTCTGTCGCTCCCGCTCCCGTTCGAACCGGGCCGCCGACTGGCCGCCCGCTCGCGTCTTGCCCATCACCTGACTCTCCAGTCGCTCCTCGACAGTCAGGTCGTCGCCGACGAGACGGCCCAGGACGGCAGCGCCGCGTTCCACGACGACCAGACCGTCGGTCGATTCGGGCATCGTCGCGCCGTCAAGCGGGTCGGCGTCGAACTCGTACGTCCACTCCGCAACGGGGTGTGGGAGGTCGTCGAAGACGTGCGAGACGGTCTCGCCGCCGACGTCGCCGGCGTACACGACGAGACCGTTCTCCGGGAGCGCATCGTACTCCAGCAGGACCCGCCGAGCGCGTTCGAGAGCGTCCCGGTCCGCATGGCTAGCGTGGTCCGCGTCTAGGTATTCGGCCTCGGCGTGGTCCTCCTCTATCTCCTCGCGGACCGCGCCGAGTGACCGGTCCGGCGGAACTGCGAGCGTGAGCAGATCCGTGTCGCCGCTTTCGGCGGTTTCCACGCGTTCGATGCGCTCGCGGAGTTCGTGGTCAGTGGTCGTCATCGGAGTACCACTCGTACGCCACCCAGCGGTGTAACGCTCGGGAACTGTTCGGCGGGTGACCTGACTGTCTGTCGGGGAGAAAATCGGACAACGACTGCGGACGGATCGATCAGGAGTTCGGATTCGTGGCGGTCGATCAGTCCAGTTCCGCTTCGAGGCGGTCGATCAGGTTCGCGTTACCGACGTGGACCGGCACGCGCTGGTGGATCCGCGTCGGTTCCACGTCGAGCAGCGACTGCTCGCCGTCCGACGACCGGCCGCCAGCGGCTTCGACGATGTAGGCGATCGGGTTCCCCTCGAACTGGAGGCGGAGTTTCCCCTCCGAGCGCGACTGGAGCGCGGGGTAACAGAACACGCCGCCATACCCCATCACCTGGTTGACATCGCCGACCAGCGCACCGCCGTAGCGGAGTTTGAGTTCGGACTCGATGTCCTCGGCGTAGTTCTCGAACTCCGGAGTCCAGTCGGGCACGCGGCCGCCGAACCCGTAGACGGTCGGGTCGTCGCCGAGTGTCACGTCGCTTTCGATGGGGCGGCGCTCCCCGTCGACGATCTCGTACTCGGTCACGCTGTCGTCGACGGCGGCAACCATCGTCGTGATGGGGCCGTACACGACGTACGCCGCGGCGGCGAGATCTCTGCCTTTCGCCGGCAGGTCCCCGTCGTAGACGGCGACGATGGTCCCGATCAGGTTGTTCGATTCGAGGTTCGAAGAGCCGTCCAGCGGGTCGAGCGCCACGGAGAGTCCCTGTCCGCAGTCCGTCACGTCGTCCCGTTCCTCGCTGACGAACTGGCCGACGCCCTCCACGTCGGTGATGCGGTCCGCAAGGACGTCGTCGGCCCACACGTCGGCCGCGAGTTGGGCTTCGCCGCTTGCGTTCTCCGAGTCCACGCTCTCACGTCGGCCTCGGAGGCCGTCCCGGATCCCTGCCGTCGTCTCCGCGACGGCGTCGAACACCGTTTCGGCGACCGCTTCGCGCTGTAGCGTGCTCATTCTAGTGCGGCGTCGGCAGTCGCCCCCTCGTAGATGACCTGTTCCAGGGCATCGAGGATCGCCTCGGGGTCCTCTCGTTGCCAGACGTTTCGGCCGACAGCGAGGCCCGAACCGCCCGCGTCCATGACCGCTTCGACGCTCTGCAGGAACTCGTAGTCGGAAACCTTCGACCCGCCGCTCATGACGACTTTCACGTCGCCAGCGGCGTCGACGGCCCACTCCATTCCGTCCTTGCTACCGGGGTATTTCACCTTCGCGATGTCGGCACCGAGTTCCAGCGCGATGCGGGACCCGTAGGCGATCACTTTGTCCTTGGTGTCGTTTTTCAGCCCCTGTCCGCGGGGGTAGGACCACATGACCACCGGCGTGTCGTGGTCGTGGGCGGCCTCCTGCACGTCGCGGAAGTCCTCGTACATCTCGGGTTCGTGGTTCGACCCCGAGTACACTGTGTATCCGACCGCGTCGGCCCCGAGTTCGAGGGCGTTCTCGACGGTCCAGTTCTTCGGCGAGTACGGTTCGCCCATCCAGAGATTGCTCGTCCCGTTGAGTTTCGCCAGCAGCGACACGTCGTCCTCGTACGACGGATAGTACGTCTCAGCGACGCCTTTCTGGACGGCCATCGACGTCACCGCGTCGTGGGTCGCGATGTCGAAGACAGTCTCCGGATCGAGCGTTTCCGGAACCGCCTCGAAATCGGTCGGTCCGTGCTCCAGTCCGTGGTCCATCGCCAGAATAAGTACGTTTCCGTCCCGAGTGATATCTGAGTCGGTCAGCGGGATCATCTGGTTCGGAATTCCATGAACATACATATATACTTGATGGAGGGGAACGAGGACCGGATAACGGCACAAGGAGAGCGTATCTTGACTGTATAGCCGTTCAAACGGGCTACTCCGAACTGCCAACTATTACTACTGGGATAGTAAATCAGTTCGCGAGTCGATTCCCCGCAGCAGCGCACCACTCCGCGACGCGCACCTCGTCTATCTGGAGGAAGTCCGCAATGCTCTCCGGGTCAGCCGTAGCCAGGCGGCGGACCGACGATACGCCGGCGTCGGCCAGCATCTCCGCGTCGCCCTCGCCGACGCAGTCGAGGTCGGTCACCGGGTCGGGCCTGCTCCGCTCGCGCCACGCGGACTCCGCCGCTTCGGCCGCACCACTGCCGTCGGCCTCCGCGTCGGCGGCCGCGTCCGTCCCGCCGTCGGACGGCGTCCAGTCCCCCGACTGTGTCGGCGACTCGTCCGAGTTCGTCGTCTGCCAGTCGCCCTGGCTCTCGGCGACCCAGTCGCGCTCCGCGTCCTGTAGGCCGCGGACCGTGTTCGAACGGTTGCCGAGGTCTTCGCCCTGCCCGTCCAAGTTCCAGTGCAACGAATGTTCCCGGCGTATCTTGGTCGCCACGCCGGGGTTGACCCCCGCGTCGACCAGCTGCCGGTACGACACCGTCTTCGCTCTGACGTCTGCGGCGTTCACGCCCAGTTCGCGTAACGTCGACGCCGTCGACTCGCCCACGAACTGCAGGTCGGTCAGGTCATCCGTGTCGGCCTCGCCGGCCGAGTCGTCGTTTTTACTCACGTAAACTCACTGATTTTCAGATACCTGTCACCAATCCCCCTTGAAAGTTGTTACTGATCGGTCATCTCTGGGACAAACGTCTGACGCGAGTACCGAGCCGGGTTCGAGTCGGTGCAGTCCGGCGTATTCGCGATCCGACTCAGTGCACAACACTACGAACGTGTTCTCTCTCCGGAACGACGCTACCAACGTGATTTCCTCGCAGCACGATCCCCGAACGGCCCTGTCTGAACCCATACAGACGGTACCCATTCGGGTCAGTGCTGTCAAGTGGAAGTCAATTCGTCCGGGAGCAGCGGCCAGCGGCCGCCGAAAGGCGGCACACTTAGGTGGGATTCGCAAGGATTGCCAGTATGGTACGCGGACTCGACTCGATAGAACGCGTCGGCGTCATCGGCGCGGGAACGATGGGAAGCGGTATCGCGCAGGTCGCCGCGACGAACGGCTACGATGTCGTGTTGCGAGACATCGAGCAAGACCTAGTCGACCAGGGGTTCGAAACGATAGACGATAGCCTCGCTCGGTTCGTTCGGAAGGAGACAATCACCGAGGACGACGCGGAGACGATCCGCGACCGGATCACCGGCACGACCGAGCTGTCCCACCTGGAAACCTGTGACCTCGTAATCGAGGCGGTCGTGGAGAACATCGACGTGAAACAGGACGTGTTCGCGGATCTTGACCGGGTGACCGACGACGACGTTTGTCTCGCGACCAACACCTCGACGCTCTCTATCACCTCGATAGCGAGCGCGACGGACCGGCCCGACCGGGTCGTCGGTATCCACTTCATGAACCCCGTTCCGGTGATGGAGGGGGTCGAAATCGTCACCGGCGAGAAGACGAGTTCCGAGACTGCCGATCTGGCCCACGAGTTCTCCGAGTCCCTGGACAAGACGACGTGGGAGTCCGACGACAAGCCGGGATTCGTGTCCAACCGGATCCTGATGCCGTGGATCAACGAAGGCATCCGCGCGTTCGACGAGGGCGTGGCCACCAAGGAGGACATCGACAACGGAATGAAACTCGGCACTAACGTCCCGATGGGTCCGCTCGAACTGGCCGACCACATCGGATTGGACGTTTGTCTCGACGCGACGGAGACGCTCCACTCGGAACTGGGCGATCGCTACAAACCCGCCTACTTGCTGAAACGAAAAGTCGACGCCGGCGACCTCGGGAAGAAGTCCGGACGGGGGTTCTACGAGTACGACTAACCATCGCCGACACGGGACGTTACGAGTTCGACTGGTGTAATGGGCGCTCCGTCATGTCGGCTCGGAGGCCCGAGAGCTCTTCTCTGTCGACACCTTGACCGAATCGGGCGACGAGCGTTGTGACCTCCGCACGGGGGACTTTGACGGTCCCTTCGGTCACGACGTCGGCCGGGCGTTCGCGGAGTTCGCGGATCGTCGCTACCGCGAGCAGATACGGGATGGCCCACGCGGCGAGAGTGTTGCCGTCCGTCTCCGGGAGCGCTTCGAGATACGCCTGCGCGTCATCGAGATATCCTGCGGCGTGGTCGGTGACGCGTTCGACGACCCGCGCGACGTCCGCCGCTCGTTCGGGCTGGGCGACCTCCTCCGCGGTCAGGCCCTCCTCGCGTAACCACGTCGCGGGGAGGTACACGTTGTCCTCCTCGTCGTAATCCGCGGAGACGTCTTTCGCGACGTTTACCAACTGGAGCAACAGCGCGAACGACCGTGCGTTTTCCTCCAGCGTTTCTGCCTCTTTCGGGGCGGCGTCTTCGGCGAGGAGATTCGTTATCAGGTCGCCGACTGTCCCCGCCGCGTACCAGCAGTACTCCTCCAGTTCGTCGATAGTCTCGATCCGCAACCCGCCGACGTCCGCGTATCGCTCGACGAACATCGCCATCCCGGAGACGAGTTCGCGAACCGGCCCGCGGAGCGCTGACTGGGCCTGGTCGGGGAGCGCGGAGAACGTACTGGTCACTCGTGGTGTCGCCGCGACCACGTCCCAGTCGGCGGTTCGCTCGTCCGGGATCCACGGTTCGACCGTCTCACTGAACTCCTCGACGGTCGTCTGGTCGTCCGGCGAGAGCACGCGGTCGTACTGGCGAAGCAGGTCGGCTTTCTTCTGGGCCGGCACGTGGCCGGCGTCCTCTACAGTGTCTGCGATCCGACACATTAGATATCCGACACAAATTCGCGACGACATCGGCTCTTTTAGCGCATCTATCGTTATCGCGAACGTCCGCGATACACCTTGAACGGCGTCATGACACCAGTCGAGGTTCTCGGCGGCCGTCCGCGTGCTTCGGCCCGAATGCATTCCACTCGATAGCCATAGGAACCCACGGAGTAAAAGCATCCGGGAGACGCGGTCGTCACACCGATGCCGGGAAAACTAAAGCATCGTCCATCAAAGATACGTGCATGGACTTCACTCTCTCTGCGGAGCAGGCGCAGATCCGCGACATGGTCACCGAGTTCGTGGACGAAGAGGTCGTCCCCCGTGCCCGGGAGATAGACCACGAGGACGAGTTCCCCGCCGACCTGGTCGACGAGATGGCCGACCTGGGACTCATGGGGATGCCGTTCCCCGAGGAGTACGGCGGCGCAGGCCTCGACTACCACTCCTACGCCATCGGGCTGGAACAGATAAGCCGCGGGAGCGGCGGTCTCGGGACTGTCGTCGCCGCACACATCAGCCTCGCCGGCAACATGGTGTACGAGTTCGGCGACGAGCGCCAGAAGGAGAAATACCTGACGCCGCTGGCCGCCGGCGACGACATCGGCGCGTTCGCGCTCTCGGAGGCCAGTGCCGGGAGCGACGTGCCCGCGATGGAGACTACCGCCGAGCGAACCACGGCGACGTCTCACTCGGACGGAGACGAGACGACGGCGGAGAGGGAAGGCGACGAGTACGTCATCAACGGCGGCAAGCTCTGGATATCGAACGGCTCCGTCGCCGACACTGTCACCCTGTTCGCCAAGACGGACCCCGACGCCGGCAACAAGGGTATCTCCTCGTTCATCGTCCGCCCCGAGGAGGACGACGGCTTCATCGTTGAAGGGACTGAGGAGAAACTCGGCGACAAGGGCTGCCCCACTGCCGAACTGCGCTTCGACGACATGCGCATCCCCGCTGACCGCCGCCTCGGAGAGGAGGGCGAAGGGTTCGTCCACGCACTCAAAACGCTGAACGGCGGGCGGATAACCATCGCGGCCCGCGGCGTCGGTATCGCCCGCGCCGCCCTGGACGAGGCACTGGAGTACGGCCAGCAGCGCGAGCAGTTCGACCAGCCAATCGCCGAGTTCCAGTCGATCAAACACAAACTCGCGGACATGGACACCAAGCTCCAGGCCGCGAAGATGCTGATGCACCGCGCGGCGGACAAGAAGATCCGCGGCGAGAACTTCGTCAAAGAGGCCGCACAGGCCAAACTGTACGCAAGCGAGATCAGCCGCGAAGTCGCGAACGAAGGCATCCAGATCCACGGCGGCTACGGCTACACCAAGGATTTCCCCGCCGAACGGTTCTACCGGGACGCCAAGCTCAACGAGATCTACGAGGGGACGAGCGAAGTCCTGCGCAACACTATCGGCGACCAGCTACTGGACTGACCGGACCAGTTCGCCCACCCGGCGTACAGTCAAGCTCTCCGGTTATCCACCCGGTGTTCAGTCGACCTGCCCGTCGAGCCACTCCGCGTGGGCCGCGACCGCTCGCTCTCCCGCGTCCGTGAGCGCGTACACGTCGTGGAGACCGTCCGTATGCTTCTCCGCGTAGCCCGCCCTGACAAGCTTCTGCATCGCGCCGTAGAACCGGTCGGGGTCGACCCGGTCGTCGTAATGGGCTTCGAGCGCCGCTTTCAGTTCCTGCCCGCGCAGTTCCCCGCCGTACAGCAACGCACAGAGGTCCCGCCGCATACCGCTCTGGAGCCACTTGCTCATACGGAAGGCAAGGCATAGGCGGAGTCATGGCTTGCGTTTCCGAATCAGGCCTCGCCGCCGTAGGTGGTCGTGATGTACCGAAGCAGTTCGTCTACGATCGCCGCATCGTAGGTCCAGAATCCCGTGTACTCGTCGTCCCGAACCTCCGTTCCTAGGAACGCGCACTTTCGCTCGTCGTCACCGTCGCCGTCGAAAACCACGAACCACGAATCGGCTATCTCGTCAGCGTCCGATGGATACACCGAAAGCCCCTGCCATTCAGGGGCGACGCCGTCGGGACGACCGTACACGTGCACACCGACCGCACTGTCCGCGAGCTTCGAATACACCTGATCCTGTGACGAGAGGAGGGGCAGTCGCTGGAATCCGACGTGTAACTGGCCGCGCCCCGCGTTCCACGCCTGCATCTCTATCTCTCTCGAAGCGATTATCATCCGCCGTTTGTCGTATCCCGAGAACGTCGTGTTGTCGACGTGGCGCAGTATCTCGGTGTACTCCACGTCGGCGACCGTCTCGCTCCCGTATATCCCCTTCTCGAAATCGAGCGCGACTGCCAGTTCTTCGATTCCGCTGGCGGCAATGAACTCCCCGTTCTCGTGTAACACTGCGAAATTACGCGGACAACCGTCGTCCGTGCTGGACCGGCGCAGTTGCACCTGTTGCGGACGAAAGAACGCTTCGATCCCGTCGATACGTTCCTTCGGAACGTCGACGTTGTACAGGGACAGTGTCCGCTTTCGACCGTCTACCCGGTCGATGAACGCAGTGAAACTCATATATTGGGTGTTACATCAGTAAACAGATAAATGTGTTCACCATCCGGCAGAACCGACAGGTTAGATTGTCTGGACGCCAAAGCGGCGGTATGACCGAGACGGCGACCGAGAACGATGTCACCGCCCGCTACTACGAGACCGATACAGAACGGGTCCTGGAGTTCGAACGCGACGGGCGTACGGCGGCCGTCGCACAGAACGTCGAGGGGTACGCCATGCTGAAAGTACGACCCGCCGCCGACGGCGACGAACTCGAACGGTACTACGGGTTCGACATGGCGCTCGACCACGCCGCGGAACTGCTAGGAGCGTCCCCGAACGAACTCCCCGTGCCCGAACCCGCCGACGATATGGGTATGTAGAGCGTGCTTTTTCCGTGCGCGTGCGCGAAGCGCACCACTCGCGCGAAAAAGCACGGCCAAAAAAGGCCACTCGCTCGTTCGCCCCGCTCACTCGCTCGGGGTAACTCTTTCTTGGTTACCGGCCTGCCCTCCCCCGTCCTCGCGCGACGTTCGGTAGACCGCCTCGCGCCGCGCTCCCGGCCGCTCAGGTGACGATCGAGTACGTGAACAGGAACCCGAAATAAAGCAATACGAGGCCGCCGATAGCCTTCAGTCGGAACAGCCGTATCTCCTCGCCCTCCTCGCTGTACGCGTCCTGAAACGCCTCTATCTCGGCGTCAGTGCACTCGTCGTGGTGGTCGAGGCCGACGTGGAGCGTGCGGTACTGCTCGCGGGCGAACGGTCGGCCACAGTAGTTGCAGTCGTACGTCGTCTCGTCCGCCGACGCGTCGACGTTCGTACTGGGCGATCCGTCGGTTGCGCTGGCGGGGCCGTCGTCCGTGTGGTTGTCAGTCGTCATAGGTATGGGGGAGTGACGCTCGGTTCCGAAACTATCCAGAGGCTCACCATCGTGTATATCACCATGACGAGGATGAACGGGTACTGGCTCCGGATGGCCTGCAAGCGACCCGGGAAGACGTCGTACGCTGCGGCGTGTGCGACCCAGATAGCGACGAGGTGGCCGACCAGTACGAACGTGAGTTCGAGGCCGCCGAACCACGACGGCATCACGTACGTCAGGGGGTTCGATGGCGGGGAGAACGGGTCCGAGAGGGCGGCGGTCAGCGGCGGGAGCAGCGAGAGGAAGTAGCCCAGGAAGTGCGCGAGATGATAGCCCGCGGCGATAGCCAGCAGCGGCGGCGCGAAGTTCCGTGCGAGTCTCGCGGGCCGGAGGTACGTCTCAGCCAGTCGCCACGACGCGTACGAGGCGAGGACGTACGCACCGAAAAACAGGACGAACCCGCCGAGCAGGCTTCCGACGTACACCGCCTGAACCGGAAGGCCCGCGCCGACGGCCCCCCTCGTCGCGTCGGCCCAGGCCGGCACCGTCACGAGGCCGTCGTACGTCGTCACCCACAGCAGCGCGACGATGAATGCGACCTCGGAGATACTGTCGACGCCGCGCGAGTCCGTCAGCGCCATGCCCGGCAGGCGGAGCGACAGGCCGTCGTCGATGCGTTCCACCGGTGCGACGCGGCCGTAGTAGCTGAAGACGCGTGAAACCGGATCGACGGTCGAGAACCAGCGCTCCGGGCCGAACGCCGCGCCGCCGACCACAGTGACCGCAGTGTAGGCCGCGACTACCTGTGCGAGCAACTGCGGGTCGTCGGCGAGTGGACTCACTACTTCGACCCAGATCAGCGCGATCAGGCCGGCGACGCTCGGCCACGACCCCAGGCGCTCCGGATAGGCCAGTTCGAGTGAGGGAAGGAGTTCGACGAGCGTCCGAAACGGGTTCAGCGTCGGCCACGTGTTGCCGACGAGATACACGGACATGACGTATCCGGCCCACCAGCCGACCCAGACGACGAGAACCGCGAGGTTTCGAAACGGGTCAGTCGGGCCTCGAACCCCGAACCAGAGGACCGCCGCGAGTCCGGCCACGCCGACAATGGACCCGAACACGTCGACCACTCGCGCTCGCGAGAGAGCGAGCGTCGACCCGTACTCGTCGATCCGCCGGACGAGAGTCCGGTCGGTGACCAGGCTGGCGAGCAGGAACGACGCTCCGACGACGCCGCCGCCCGTTGCGAGAAACAGCCACGTCGGTACGGCGAGTGACTCTCCCGAGGACCGAAGCGCGCCACCGTGGGCGAAGGCCCGGCCCGAGAGCAACGCCACCGCGACCAGCACTGCCGCCACGAGGCCACAAAACTGCCGACGTACGTGGCGTTCCATGATGGAACGAGCGCGGTCAGGCCGACGCGCCGGCGTACAGGACGACGACGAGGAAGATCCAGACGACGTCGACAAAGTGCCAGTACATCGAGACAGTACTCACCGAAACGTGGCGCTCCGCGGAGTACTGTCCGTTCAGGCCGCGGGCGAACACGACCGCGAGCATCACCGCGCCGAGCGAGACGTGGAGACCGTGTAGTCCCGTCAGCCCGTAGAACCCGTTCCAGTAGATGCTCTCGGTCAGCGTGTGTCCCTCGTGGACGATGAACTCGTAGTACTCGTACACCTGCCCGCCGATGAATATCAGGCCGAGCAGGAGCGTCAGGCCGAGCAAGAGGAGGAACCGGCGACGGTTGTTCTTCCGGAGCGCGACGTGCGCGTAGTGGATAGTGACGCTGCTAATAACCAGAATGATGGTGTTAGCGAGGACGAGGCCGGTCAGTCCCGGCACCTCGCCCGGCGGCCACTCGCCTACTCGGATGAAGAAGTAGTAGACGAATCCAGCGCCGAACGTCGCTATCTCGGAGCCGAGGAACGCGATCATCCCCCAGCGGAGTTTGCTCTCGCTCTGATGGTCCGCACCGCGTTCCCAGAACGCCTTGACGAAGGCGTGGTACACCCAGCCGTACAGGCCGAGGAGGAACACGAATGTGCTCGCGACGAACGCGTACGGGCCGACGCTCGACCCGACGAGTCCAGAGTCGCCGCCGAGCAGGTACAGTCCTGCGGCGACGTAGAACCCAGCGCCGCCCAGTGCGGTGATAAACGGCCACCAACTCGCCTCGCCGAACCCCTGGGGCCAATCCTCCACCGCCGGCAGGTGGTGCCCGTGATGGTCATCCGCCGTGTCGTCCGCTACGGTCATACTTGGCTGGTTTCGTTTGGACTACCAAAAATCCATCCAACTGCGTCGGCGACTGCTCGAACGTCGGCGACGCTGTTCGGAAACGGATCGAGGCGGAGAAAAGAACGGTCAGTACGCGGTCTGGTTCGCCGCTTCGGTGTCTGAGTCTTCCTGTTGCTCCTGGATCCACGCCTCGAACTCCTCCTGACTGACGACTCTCACTTCGAACATCATCTGCGAGTGTCCCTGCCCGCAGTACTCGGCACAGTACCCCTGGTAGGTGTTTCCGGGATTGGTCGCTTCAGTCTGTAGGACGTGTTGTTGGCCCGGAACCGCGTCCTGTTTCAGGCCGAGGTCGGGGACGTGAAACGCGTGTAACCAGTCTACGGTCCCGATCTCGAGGTACACCGTCTGGTTAGCCGGGAGGACTAACTGCCCTTGGTTGGAGTCGACGGTCACGTTGTGTTTCTCGTACTCGAAGGTCCAGTAGTACTTCTGGGCGGTGACGTTGATCTGTTCGTCCTCCGGCCCCGGATCGACCTCGGTCGGCGTGATGACGTCGTCCGCTCCCATCACGTTGTACGCGCCGACGCCGACGAACAGCAGGATGATCGCGGTTGCTATCGTCCACGTTATTTCGAGTCGGCGATTCTCCCGGGTCGGTTTGGGATCGTCGTTGTCCTTGAACCGAACTACCGTGTAGATGAGGATGCCCTCGACCAGCAGCGTGATCGGGACCGCGACGAACAGCAGTTCCTGGTTGAGATTGCTGATGAGGCGGTCCGTCGTGGACTCCGCGGCCGCTGCCGGTTGGGCGGCCAGCGCCAGCAACGCTACCCCGAAAAGCGTCACGGCGGTAATCCGCGTTCTCTTCATAACACGCTGGAAGTTAGGAATTCTCGGTTAAATACCTGCTGAATTTCCGGCAGACAGAGGAGTCGCGACGGCGTCTCCGGATGGAGAAAACGGCGGGCCTAAGTGGACGGAAACGAACACTCAAACAGAGAGGATCCGACGTGGACAATTCGAACAGGGACCGCACTGAGAGAGACGGCGACGCATACCCTCGTCCCGTCCGCACTGACGAACGATTCACGGGACTCGTCGCAGCGACGGCGATGGGCGTCTACCTGCTCATCATCGTCGGCGCGACGACAGCTATCACGGACGCGGCCGCCGCCTGCTCTACCTGGCCCGCCTGTAACGGCCAGTGGCTCGTCGACGTTCGAAACCCTGACCTCGCCGTCGCCTGGGGTCACCGCGTCGCCGCGCTCGTTGTCGCGGGACTGGTTCTCGCCACCGGAATATTCGCCTGGCTCGGTGATCCGCCCCGACGCGTACGAGCGGCGCTCACCGCTGCCATGCTCGGCTATCCGATTCAGGTCGGACTCGGCGCTATCGCCGCAGTGAGCGGTCCGACCGCCGCTCTGTCCGGAGTTCACCTGTTGCTCGGAACCGGACTGTTCGCTTGTCTTACCCTCGCAGTCGCGTGGCTTCTGGAAGTCCAGACCGCGACCCCCGCCGACCGGGAGCCGGTCGGTGTAGTTGAGGAGGCAGACGCCACCGAAGTCGCGCCCGAGAACCCGACGTTACCTGACGCGCCGCTCGCGCGTGCAAAAACGTACGCAGGTGCCTACGTCAGCCTGATGAAGCCCCGGCTCATGTGGCTGCTCTGTCTCGTCGCCGCCGCCGGGATGGCACTCGCCGCCGGGCCGGGACTCACCGTCAGGACGGTAGTGCTGACGCTTCTCGGCGGCGTCCTCGCCATCGGTGCGAGCGGGACGTTCAATCACGTTCTGGAGCGCGATGTCGACCGCCGAATGAACCGCACCTCGGACAGACCGATAGCGACAGACATCGTCTCGGTCCGGAACGCGGTGGCGTTCGGCGTCTCGCTGACCGCCCTGTCGCTGGTCGCGTTCCTGCAGTTGAACGTGCTCGCGGCCGCCCTCGGACTGTCGGCGATCCTGTTTTACAGCGTCATCTACACGGTGGTGCTCAAACCCAACACCGTCCAGAACACGGTCATCGGCGGCGCGGCCGGCGCGCTTCCGGCGGTCATCGGCTGGGCCGCGGTGACCGGGTCTGTTGGCGTTCCGGGGCTGGCGCTTGCGGGCGTCATCTTCCTCTGGACTCCCGCGCACTTCTACAACCTCGCGCTGGCGTACAAGGACGACTACGCCCGCGGCGGGTTCCCGATGATGCCGGTCGTCCGCGGTGAGGCCAAGACCAGAAAACACGTCGTCTACTACCTCGCCGCGACGCTCGTCAGCGCAACGGTGCTTTCGGCCGTCAGCGAACTCGGTCTGCTGTACGCGTTGACGAGCGTCGCGCTCGGCGGCGTCTTCCTCTGGGCCGTGATCCGTCTACACCGTGACCGGACCGAAACGGCCGCGCTGCGCGCGTTTCACGCGTCGAACGCCTACCTCGGCGCGCTCTTACTGGCCGTCGTCGTCGACTCCATCGCAGTATGAGCCGTAGCGCGACCTCGTTCCGGCCGTCGCCGCCCGAGCGGGACACCGTGGTGTACGGCGCGCTGGTGCTGAACACCGAGCTACTGGTGATCCTGTTTTACCCGGGGTTCTGGCGGACGACCCTGAATGGGTTGTTCAACATCTTTCTCGCGTTCGTCTGGATCAACGTCGGCGTCTGGGCGCTCCTTCGGACGGACCCGCCCGACGCACCGCGGCGCCAGCGCAGGACCGCGCTCGGAATCGCGGTCGGATACTTCGCACTCATCGCCGTCGCTGGTGGGCTGGTGTCTGTCGGGGACCTCTTTATCGACGTTCCCCTCCCCGAATCGGGGCCGCGTATCGCCTGGCTCATCCCCGGATGGGGTCCAGCGGTGACCTACGTCGGCGACCTGGTTCGCGTTGCGCTCCTGCCGTACCGCGTCATCGGGTATCTCGCACTGTCGTATCTCGTGTACGCGACCGTTCTGGACGCTACCGGCTCCGCCGTCTCCGGCGCGCTCGGTCTGCTCTCCTGTGTTAGCTGTACGTGGCCCGTTCTGGCGTCGCTCGCGACCGGACTGCTCGGGAGTTCCTCGGCGGTCGCGCTCTCGGTGATGAACTGGTCTTACACGCTCTCGACCGTGGTGTTTCTCGTCACGGTCGCGTTATTGTACTGGCGGCCCTTCGCTCGATAGAGCGATGTACTCGCGCGAACACTTCGCCGTCGGGAGCGTCGTTTCGGGCCTCTCCGTCGCCGTTCTACGGGAATCGTTCCCGACACCCGTTCTGATCGGACTGTTCGCGTACGGCGTTTTCGTCTCGGTGTTCATCGACCTCGACCACTTCGTCGTCGCCCGCCGACACGCCGGCGATTGGTCGCATCTCTGCGCCTGCCTGACTGACCCAATTTTCGCCTTCACGGAGCAAGACGAGGTGTTCGAGGGGGTCCCAGGCAGCCAGATGCGGTTAGAGCGACTGCTTAGCCACGCAGTGATCGGCGGTGTGTTGACGGCCGCACTGGCACTCGTTTCCGTTCCTGTCGCCGCGTTCACCGCGGTCGTCGTGTACGCTCACGTCGTCGCCGATCTCGTTCGGGACGCCGGGTTCGCGTGACGCGCGAGGTACCCGTCAGTACGGGAAAGAGGGCGACAACGTGTCAGGCACGCAGCGGTTGGTGCAGTTCTCCGTTGAATCCTGTGACTATCTTCTCCCCGCGTAGTATAATTACACTCAACCACGGCTATGTATTTACCATAGGAGGTTGAACGAGTGTGTACGATGGAAAGAAACGACGAAACACTGTGGCCCTGTACGAACCAGAATCGGGGGGACGGCGGCGTTCACCAGCGGTTCCGCAGGTCCGGTCCGGACCAGTCCGGAACCGACGGACGGAGAGAGGACACCGAGAGGGCAGACGGGCCGAACGCGACGGCCTGCCCGGACTGTTCCGCCGCGACCGTCAACGTGCAGGGACTCCACAGCTGCGTCGAGTGTGGCTGGACCGGCTCCCGCTGACGGGGCGTGAGGTCCGGAACCGCTGAAGATCGAACGGCTTACCTCCGGGACCGGACTGTCTCCTCGTATGGACGCGCTCGTCGCCGAGAACGTCGAGAAACGTTACGACGAAACCGTCGCACTCGACGGCGTTTCGCTCTCCGTCGCGGAGGGCGAAGTGTTCGCTCTCGTCGGTCCCAACGGTGCGGGGAAGACAACGCTGGTCAGGGCGCTGACCGGAACGACCGCGCCGACTGCGGGCAACGTCACCGTGTTCGGCGAGAGCCCGGCGGCGGTCGACGAGTCCCGACTCGGCGTACTCCCCCAGTCCTTCGCGCCCCCGGCGCGACTCACCGCCCGGGAACTCGTCACGTACTACGCGGGCCTCTACGACCGGTCGCGCGACCCCGACGACGTGCTGTCGACGGTCGGCGTGGCGGCCGCGGCGGAGACCCGGTACGAGAACCTGAGCGGCGGACAGCAGCGCCGGACCTGTCTCGGCGCGACGCTGGTTAACGACCCCGACGTTCTCTTTCTCGACGAACCGACCACCGGTATCGATCCCGCGGGACGGCGAACCGTTCAGGAGCGGATCAACGACCTCGCCGACGGCGGCGCGACGGTGTTTCTCACGACGCACGACATGGCCGAGGCCGAACGCGTCGCGGACAGGGTTGGGTTCCTCGCGGACGGTCGACTGGAGGCGGTCGGCAGTCCGTCGGCTCTCGTCCGCGACCACGGCGGCGAGCGCCGCCTCGTCGTCGAGACCGATGCCGGTACTGACGGAAGTGACGCGACTGCTGCAGACACTGCGGCGGGCGTGCTCTCCGAACTCGACTACGCCGCGCGGACCGACGACGACGAACTCGTCGTTTTCGGCGTCGAACCCGACGACATCGGCGACATCGTCGGCGCTCTGGAGTCGGCCGGCGTCGCCTACTCCGAGCTAACCTGGACTGAACCCGATTTGGAGGACGTGTATCTCGAATTGACTGACGGCCGAGACGCCCGCGCGCCAGCGGCCGCAGTCGCCGGAGGTGAACGCTGATGGGAACCGCGACGCGCATCAACGCCGAGGCCGGTGCGGCGTGGCGTTCGTTCGTCCGGCGGCGGACTGCAGTCTTTTTCACCTTCTTCTTCCCGGTGATCCTCATCGTCATCTTCGGAGCGTTGGTGCGGACGGATCCCACGGGAACCGGCCTGTTCACGGAGCCCGCTGGCTACTACGTTCCGGGGTACCTCGCTGTCGTGGTGCTTTTCACGCCGCTTTCCCGGGTGGGAAGCACGGTCGCGCGACACCGCGAGGGGAACCGGTTCGAGAAACTCGCGACCACGCCGCTCTCGCGCGCAGAGTGGCTGGCGGCGCACACGCTCGTCAACGTGGGTATCATCGGCGTCGCCAGCGTTCTGTTGCTGGCGCTCATACTACTCATCACGGACGCTCAGTTCGGGTTCTCGCTCTGGCTCGTCCCGTTGCTCGTGTTCGGCGTGACGCTGTTTTGCGGTATCGGGGCGGCGCTCGGTCGGATCGCGGACTCGCAGGACGGCGTCATCGCCGCGAGCAACTCGATCGCCTTGCCGATGCTGTTTCTCGCGGAGACGTTCGTCACGCCCGACCTGCTCCCGGAGTACGTGTTGCCGCTCGTCGATCTTCTGCCGTTGACGTACTTCTCCCGGGGAGTTCGAGCGGCGACGTACTACGGCCGTTCGCCGGCCGTCGACCTGGCTATCCTGGCTGCGCTCGCTATCGCCAGTTTCGCCGTCGGGGCGTACGCGATACCTCAGACGGACTGAGTCGTCCCGTCGTGGATGCGGACAGTGTTTCTGTCGCGGTCGAACTCCACGAACTCCGCGTCTGCGAGTTTGGGGACGTGGACGTGATAGAGCGAGATCTCTATCTCGCGGGCGAGTTCCTTCAGACCGTCGTCCGACGGTTCGTCCATCTCCCGTTCGGCTACGTCGACTGCCAAATCCGCGAGTGCGGTCGGCCCATCGCGGTTCCGGAGCGCAACGAGAGCGTGCCGGCGGTAGCGGTGTGACAGCACGTCGAATAGCTCGTCCATCGTCCGTTCGCCCGGGATATCTCTCACGCTCGTGTGCAGTGCGTTTCTTACTGTCATAGGGGTTTCTAACACGGTTAGAACCCCCCTGCCGGTGAACGACTTACGGGACGGCCCCAGCGTCCGAATGCCGAAGTCTTCTCCGCACCGTTCAAAGCCATACTACTATCTGCAACCTCCCGCTGATAACGTTAGCCGTTGTCCACGTTCGGTTAGTAGTTAGATAATTGACTTTCTTCGCCGAAACGGACGTTTGAAGTAACAGATCATCTCGATTCCCGCGTTCGACCGTTCGAGCAACGCCCGATATCGGGGAACATTTCTCAGAAACTTCCGTTAGAATCAAACTGTCGGGCGTCGAACCACCGGTCATGAGCGTCGACCAGACGCAGCGGTCAATTCGATGTCTCGTCGCCAAAGTCGGTCTGGACGGCCACGACCGAGGTGCCCACGTCATCGCGCGGGCGTTCCGCGACGCCGGGTTCGAAGTCATCTACTCGGGGCTCCACAAGGCACCCGACGAGATAGTCCAGGCGGCCGTCCAGGAAGACGTCGACGTTATCGGCATCTCCATCCTCTCGGGCGCGCACAACACGCTTATCCCCAAGGTCATCGACGGCCTGAAGGAGTACGACGCGTTCGATGACACGCTCGTTCTCGTCGGCGGCGTGATCCCCGACGAGGACAAAGAGGACCTCAAACAGATGGGGGTCGCGGAGGTGTTCGGTCCCGGAACCAAGATGGAAGAGACCATCGAGTTCGTCCGCGAGAACGTGCCGGAACGATGACCGTGGACGTCGAAACCCTCGTCGACGAACTCCTCGGCGGGAAACAGCGAGCGCTCGCCAGGACGATCACGACGATAGAGAACCGCGAACCTGGCTACCGCGACCTGGTGTCGGCGCTGTACGAACACACGGGGAACGCGGAGGTGATCGGGATCACCGGCAGCCCCGGCGCGGGCAAATCAACGCTCGTCGACAAACTCACGAACACGTACCGCGACCGCGGCGAGACGGTCGGCGTCATCGCCGTCGACCCGTCGTCGCCGTACACCGGGGGCGCAGTGCTCGGCGACCGCATCCGGATGGCGTCGAACGTGGGCGACATGGAGGTGTTTTTCCGGTCGATGAGCGCGCGCGGCAACCTCGGCGGTATCTCGACGGCGACGGCGGACGCGGTCAAGGCGCTCGACGCGTTCGGAAAGGACAAGATCATCGTCGAGACGGTCGGCGCGGGGCAAAACGAGATAGATATCGTCCGGACGGCGGACACCGTCGCCGTCCTCGTCCCGCCGGACAGCGGCGACGAAGTCCAGACCCTAAAAGCGGGAATTCTCGAAATCGGCGACGTGTTCGTGGTCAACAAGTCGGATCTTCCGGGGGCCGACCGAACGGTACAGGAACTGAAAGAGATGATCCAGTTACGCGGCGACACCGGCGTCTCCGGCGGCCATCACGGCCCGGACCACCACGCTCTGGGCGATGCCGACGCCTCGGGCGGTACCGACGCGGGAACCGCGAGCGCAGTTAGCGAAGCGGCGGCCGCTGACGGTGAGGCGGGGAACTGGACACCTAGCATCGTCGAGACGGTCGCCACTGACGGAACCGGGATCGACGAACTGATCGACACGTTCGCCGCCCATCGCGAGTACATGGAGGCAAGCGGTCGCCTCGACGAGAAAGCCCGCACACGGACTGCGGAGGAGATACGGCTGTTGCTTCGCGAGGACGCGAGCGGTCTGCTGGAACGCGAACTCGACCGTCACGGTGGGATCGAGGCGCTGGTCGAAGCCGTCCACGCGGGCGAGACGGACCCGTACGCTATCGCGGACGAGGTGGTCGAGCCTATCGAAGAATGTCTGTCGGACCGGTAGGACGACCCCGCTTAAGTCGCTGGCCGAAGTATGTCAGTGTATGAAACTCCGGAACCTCGCCGCCGCCGCTGCGGGCGGTCTCGGCGTGACGGCTCTCGTGAACGAGGCGCTTACGCGACGCGCTGACCCGCTCGACCCACCGCTCGCGGGCGATCAGGGAACGTATCGCTGGCGCGGAATGGACATCGCCTACACCGAGGGTGGCGACCCCGAGGACCCCGACCTGCTACTGCTTCACGGCGTCAACGCGGCGGGGACGAGCAGGGAGTTCGAAGCGGTGTTCGAGCGGTTCGCCGAGAACTATCACGTTATCGCGCCCGACCTTCCCGGGTTCGGCCTGTCGAGTCGGCCGCCACTGCTGTACTCGGCCTCACTTTACGAATCGTTCCTAACCGACTTCGCCGGGGACGTAACCGAGGATGCGGTCTGTGTCGCCTCGTCGTTGACCGCCGCGTACGCCGTCCGGGCCGCGGCCGAAACCGACATCTCGCGGCTCGTGTTGATCTGTCCGACCGCGGAGTCGATGCCCGGCCGGAAGGTGTGGCTCCGGTCGCTACTCCGACTGCCGGGGATCGGCACCACTGCGTTCAACGGCATCGCCAGCGAACGTTCGATCCGCTACTTCAGCGCGGACCACGGCTACTACGACGAAGCGAAGATCCCGGAGGAAGAGGTCGAATACCAGTGGCAAAGCGCCCATCAGCCGGGCGCACGCTATGCGCCGGCGTCGTTCATAAGTGGTTTCCTCGACCCGGAGATGGACCTCGGTGCGGAACTGGCTGAACTCGATATCCCCGTGACGCTCGTCTGGGGCCGAGAGGCCGAGATAACGCCGCTCGCGGATGGTCGGGACCTCGCCGAAGATGCAGACGCGCGCCTCGTCGTCATCGACTACGCCCGTCTGCTACCCCATGCCGAGCATCCGGACCAGTTCCTCGACGCCGTCGAGGCGGAGCTACCGCTGGCGAACCCCGAGTGAAGCGTCGACTCCGAACCGGCGAAAAAACCGTGCCTGTGACTACCGCGGGCGGAAGCCGAGGAACCGCTCCGTCCCCGCCTCCGACCGGGCGGTCGTCAGTTCGACTGGAAGGCCTTCTTCTACGTTGTCCGGGTCTATGTTTCGGATCTGTCCCGTGACACGTACAGCTCCGAACCGAGCGATGGCAGTGACGTACGGCGTGTCCTCGCTGAACGACGGCGTCGCAACGTGTGTGACGGTGTACGTTTCGATCTCGCCGGACTCGGGCAACGGCGTCTCCGTCAGGTCGTCGGTGCCGCAGTCGGGACAGACCCGCCGCGGCGGAACGGAGCCGTGACCGTTCGCACACTCCAGATAGTATCCCGATCCGTTCTCGACCGCGTCCAGCAGGTCGTCGTAGCCATCGTCGCGAACCCCGGTTCCGGCCGAGTGCGACGATTCGTCGCTCATGCGACCACCTCCGGAGTCGCGCTCCGGCGTACTCGCATTCGGTCACTTCGTTCGCTCATGCGACCACCTCCATCACGTGAACCAGGCAACTCGCGACCGTGCCGCCCGCGTTGTGAGCCAGTCCGACCTCGGCGTCGGCCACGGCGTCACTGTTGACGTGGTCGCCCCGTAGCAGTTCGGTGATCTCTGCCACCTGTGACGTTCCCGTCGCGCCGACGGGGTGACCCTTCGCCTTTAGGCCGCCCGAGAGGTTAACCGGAACGTCGCCTTCGGCGGTCGTCTCCCCGCGGCGGGCCGCACCGATTCCCTCGCCCACCTCGTAGAAACCGAGCGACTCCAGTGCGAGCACTTCCGCGATGGTGAAGCAGTCGTGGACCTCCGCGAAATCGACGTCGTCGGGGCCGATCCCCGCGTCGGCGTACGCCTCCTCGGCGGCGCGGTTGGACGCCGGCGTGCGCGCCAGATACTTGCGGTCCTGCAACGCCATGTCGTCGCCACCCTGTCCCGTCCCGGTGATGGCGACGGGCGCGTCGACGCCGTTTTCCTCAGCGTACTCGTCGCTGACCAGCACCAGCGCGCTCGCGCCGTCGCTGATCGGACAGGAGTCGTAGAGGCCGAGCGGCTCGGAAACGGGCGGTGCCTCTAACACGTCGGAGACGTCGATCCGACGCTGATACTGCGCGTGTTCGTTACCCATCGCGTGGTCGTGGTTTTTCACGGCGACGTGAGCCAGGTCCGTCCGGTCCCCTCCGTACTCGTCGAAGTACGCTTTCGCCATGAGGGCGTACGCTCCGGGGAACGTCATCCCCGAGCGGACCTCCCACAGTTCGTCCGCGGCGATGGCGAGCGCCTCCGTCGCGCCGGCCGTGCCGAGATTGGTCATCCGCTCCGCACCGCCTACGAGGATAACGTCCTCCTCATTGTTCCGGATGTCCTTGACGGCGGAACGGAGTGCGGCACCGCTGGAGGCACAGGCACTCTCGTAGCGCGTCGACGGTGCCCGCACTCCCGCCGCTTCGGCCATCAGCGGCCCCTGGTGACCCTGGCGTTCGGAGAGTTCTCCCATGAAGTTCCCGTATCGGACCGATTCGATGTCCGCCCGCGGCACGTCCGCGTCGGCGAACGCTTCGGTGCTGGCTGCGCCGAAGAGGTCGCGACCCGTCCGACTCGGTTCCTCCCCGAACTCGGTCAACCCTACGCCGGCCACTCGTACCTCGGTCATAACATACGATACGCTGCGCAGAGATTAAAGGGATCCGTCTTGCACAAAGCGAGGAGTTTCCGTGGGGTTTCTATACGGTCACCCCGTATGGACGGGCATGGAAGAGCAGCCAGGACTGAGCGACCAGTATCGGATGTCAAGCCCCTGGCCGATGCTCATCGCGTTCGGTCTGGCGATTGCCGAGGTGGGTATTATCTGGCCGCTCGCGCCGTTGGCCGTCGGCGGCTTGCTCCTGCTCACCGGGAGCATCGTCGGCATCGTTCGAGAGGCCGGATACGTCGAAAGCCCCTGGCCGCTTCTCTCCGGGTTCGCCCTCGCACTGGTCGCCATCGGTCTCGCGTTGTTTGCCTACAGCGGCGGCGCGTTCGCGGTGAACAGCGTCTCCGAGAGCCTGCGAACGAGCGGAAGCATCGGTCTCCGCGGCCTGTCGATAGCGTTTGCCGGAGTCATCGCACTGGTCGGTGCCCTCGTCGGGAAGTACTGGACGACGGCTAACGCTGGTCACTCGGTCTGATCGTCCGAGCCGATCCAGTTCGGCCCCATCCGAAACCGACAACCTATTTGTGAACGGACCCGAAACCGCGGATACATGTCACCAACCGTCTTCGACCGGGAGACGCTCCTAGACCTGACCGTCAACGTGATCCCTCTCGGGATCCTCCTGTTTTTCGTCGGGGCCTTCGCGCTTTTCAATCCGTACGGCTGGGACTCGACGTACTCGGTCCTGCAGTTCGGCCTTATCAGTACGATGTTCGTCGCGCTCACTGCGCTGACCTACTACTCCGGAAAGCTCATCGCGGAAGACGAGAAGGCCCGGGAGGAAGTCGCCGACGAAGCCGAGTAACGCGGGGTTCTGACGGTCGGTCGTGTACCACAGCAGGGACCTTTTTGCCGGCGAATCACATCCGTTCGGTACCTAATCGTTTACCGGTAGCACGATCTTTGCGGACATGTTCGGGGAGAGAGTATTGATGGTACGTGACAAACAGCCCGCCGGAACCGTCCCTTTCTTTAGCCTGCAAACCTGAGATTTGCCCATGGCAATAGAAGGGCAGATAGCGCTAACCGTGCTGATGGGCGCCTTGCTCGTCGGGGTCGCAGTGTGGCTCACGCGCCTCGAAGACTGGCGCTCGTACACCCCATTAGCAGGCGGTGCTGGAGGTGCTATCGGCGACGAATCTGCACACGTACACGAGGAGAAGCCGGCCGGGATAATCCGCTGGCTGACGACGGTTGACCACAAAGACATCGGAATTCTATACGGGACGTACGCGCTTATCGCGTTCGTCTGGGGCGGTCTCGCCGCCGTCCTGATGCGAGCAGAACTCGCGACTGCGAGTCTCTCTCTGCTCAACAACACCCAGGTGTACAACGCTCTACTGACGAGCCACGGCATCACGATGCTGTTCCTGTTCGGGACGCCGATCCTCGCAGCGTTCTCGAACTACTTCATTCCGCTTTTGATCGATGCCGACGACATGGCGTTCCCCCGGATCAACGCCATCGCGTTCTGGCTACTTCCTCCGGGCGCGATCCTCATCTGGGCGGGCTTTTTCGTCGCGCCGTTCACCGAGGCGATGACTACGGGCGCGGCGACTTCCTGGACGATGTACCCACCGCTATCGGTCGAACAGACGAACCCATCGGTCGACCTGATGTTGCTCGGACTGCATCTCACCGGCGTCTCCGCGACGATGGGTGCGATCAACTTCATCGCGACTATCTTCAGTGAGCGCGGCGAGGACGTGGGCTGGAGCAACCTCGACATCTTCTCGTGGACGGTCCTCACCCAGTCGGGGCTTATCCTCTTCGCGTTCCCGCTTCTGGGCAGCGCCATCATCATGCTCCTACTCGACCGGAACTTCAGTACGGTGTTTTTCGCCGCGGAGGGCGGTGGGACGATCCTCTGGCAGCACCTGTTCTGGTTCTTCGGTCACCCCGAAGTGTACATCCTCGTCCTCCCGCCGATGGGTATCGTGAGCTACGTCCTGCCGAAGTTCTCGGGACGGAAACTGTTCGGGTTCAAGTTCGTCGTCTACTCGACGCTTGCCATCGGCGTCCTCTCGTTCGGCGTCTGGGCCCACCACATGTTCACCACGGGCATCGACCCTCGTCTTCGGGCTAGCTTCATGGCCGTATCGCTGGCTATCGCGATACCGAGTGCAGTCAAGACGTTCAACTGGATCACGACGCTGTGGAACGGGTCTCTACGCCTGAACACGCCGATGCTGTTCTGTATCGGCTTCATCTCGAACTTCATAATCGGCGGCGTCACCGGCGTGTTCCTCGCGGCTATCCCGGTCGACCTCGTGCTTCACGACACCTACTACGTCGTCGGTCACTTCCACTACGTCGTCATGGGTGCTATCGCCTTCGCCGGGTTCGCCGGCATCTACTACTGGTACCCGATGTACACCGGACGGATGTACCAGCGCACGCTTGCGAAGTGGCACTTCTGGCTCTCGATGATCGGGACCAACCTGACGTTCTTCGCCATGATCATCCTGGGCTACGCGGGCTTCACGCGCCGGTACGCGACCTACGACGGCCTCACCGTCGGTCCGGTCGAAGTCATCACTGCCATGCATCAGGCGGCAACACTCGGCGCGTTCCTGCTACTGATCGGCCAGATCATCTGGGTCTGGAACATGGTCAGTTCCTGGATCGATGGCCCGAAAGTCGAGGACGGCGACCCCTGGAACCTCGCCGAAACCAACATGAAAAGCCGCGAATGGGCCTGGTTCGAGCGGAAACTCGACACAACCATCGCAACCGACGGCGGCGCGGAAGAAGAACCGCTCGCGGACGGCGGTGAGCCGACAGAAAGCGACGAGAGCTAGCTTCGACGGTTTCTCGTCGTTTTCTCGGCTGTCTCCGGCCTTTCTTGTGAGATCGTATCACTCGTTCAGGCGTAGTGGTGGAAGGGCTATCAGGAATATTCTAGATAGTGATGGGTGCATTTAACAACGAGAATATTCTAAAATAGTGTATGACCGAGAAGAACGCCGTGGAGTTGGTCGAACAGTGGCAGACCGGCTTCTTCTTCGTAATCGGGAGCGCGTTATTCGGGGCCCTTCTCGCTACGCTTCTGTCTTCTATCAAGCCCCCGGTCGGGGGGTTGATAGGGTTCTTCGGTGGAGCGGCGCTTGCTTTCCTTGCGTTCTCGTATCTCAGCTACGGTCGGTGAGGCCGACGCCAGACCGTCGCTTTGCCGCGCTATCCGAGTACCAGCACGATACCCATCACGAACATCAGTACGGCGATACTGCCGAGGACGATCCCGAGGAGTTCCTTCTCGCTCATACCGATCGTTCGGACGGAGAGCGCAAAAGCCTAACCGTTACCGGCCCTAGCCACAGCCATGTCGACGCTTTCCAGCCGAGCCATCAGCGGTCGCCGAGCGGTACTGGTGATCTACGCTACCATCGTCGCGTTGGCCGCCCTGTTCGGCGCGCTGGTCGGCCTGGTGCTTCCCGGCAAGGAAAACGCCCCCGAAATGGCCGGGTTCGGCCCGTTCGTCTTCGAGATAACGCCGCTTAACTTCGCGGTGTATGGGGCCGTCAACGTCGGCCTCTTGCTCGGAGTACTATTGCTCCTGATGGCGGCCGTCTCGAAGAAGTACCCGAACGCCTGACGGTGTTCAGGGGACGGGATGAATCCGTTTCGGTCCTCCGGCGCCCGACATCGGCGCGTGTTCAGTCGCTCTGGACTTTCGCCTGGATGTCGTCGACGACACCGGGGTTCCGAAGCGTGGAGGTGTCGCCGAGGTCGTTCTCGTTGGCGATATCTTCGAGCAGCCGCCGCATGATCTTCCCCGACCGCGTTTTCGGCAGTTCCGGGGTGAAGATGACCTCCTCGGGCCGAGCGATCGGGCCGATGGCGTCCTCGACTCCCTCGACTATCTTCTGACGCAACTCCTCGCTTTCCTCGTACCCGTCTTCGGTGATGACGTATGCGTAGACGGCTTCACCTTTCACCTCGTGGTCGCCGCCGACGACCGCCGCTTCGGCGACGCCGGGAACGCCCACGATGGCCGATTCGATCTCCATCGTGCCGAGACGGTGGCCCGAGACGTTGAGCACGTCGTCGACGCGGCCGAGCACCGTGATGTAGTCGTCGTCGTCGATTTTTGCGCCGTCCTCTGGGAAGTACACCCACTCGCCCGAATCCTCGTCGGAGTACTCAGTCCAGTACTCCTGGACGAATCTGTCGTCGTTCCGGTAGAGCGTGCGGAGCATCCCCGGCCACGGTCGGTTCACCGTGAGATAGCCGGCTTCACCCGCCTCGACTTCGTCGCCCTCGGCGTCGACTACGCGGGCGTCGACACCGGGCAGCGGCGGCCCGGCTGAGCCGGGTTTCATGGTGTTGACCCCGGGGAGCGTGGTGATCATCATGCCGCCGGTTTCGGTCTGCCACCACGTGTCCACGACGGGGCAGTTCTCGCTACCGATATGTTTGTAGTACCACTTCCACGCCCGCGGATTGATCGGTTCACCGACCGTCCCGAGCAGTCGGAGACTGGAGAGGTCGTGCCGTTCTGGGTACTTCTCACCCCATTTCATGAACGCGCGGATCGCCGTCGGTGCCGTGTAAAGAGTGTCGACGGCGTACTTCTCGACGAGTTCCCAGAGTCGGTCCTTGTCCGGGTAGTCCGGCGTCCCCTCGTACATCGTCGTCGTCGTCCCGAGCGCGAGCGGCCCGTAGACGATGTAGGAGTGGCCCGTGATCCACCCGATGTCTGCAGCGCACCAGTACGTGTCCTCGGGTTTCACGTCAAGTACCGCGTGGCTCGTCCAGGCGACGTACGAGAGGTAGCCGCCGGTCGTGTGTTTGACGCCTTTGGGCTCTCCGGTGGTCCCGGAGGTGTACATGAGAAACAGCATATCCTCCGCATCCCGTTCGACCGGGTCGACGCGTTCGCCCTGCTGTGCGTCGACAAGGTCGTCGTAGTCGTACGCGTCGTCACCGAGGAAGTGCGTCAGCTCGTCGCCGAGTCGGTCGACGATGACCGTCTGGACCTCGTGGTCGACGTCTCGAAGGCCTTCGTCCGCCTTCTGCTTGTGGTTCAGCGCGTCGCCGCGACGATAGTAGCCGTCACAGGTGATCAGGAATTCGGAGTCGGCGCTGTTCATCCGGGTCGCAAGCGCGTCCGCCGAAAATCCGGCGAACACGACGCTGTGCGGAGCGCCGATGCGGGCGCACGCGAGCATGGCGATAGGTAACTCCGGAACCATCGGCATGTACAGCGTCACCACGTCGTCCTCCTCGACGCCGAGGTCGCGCAGCGCCGCGGCGAACTCGTTGACCTCGCGGTAGAGGTCCTGATACGTGTACGTCCGCGTCTCTCCGAGTTCGCCTTCCCACCTTATCGCCGCCTGATTCTTTCGACCGGCTTCCACGTGGCGGTCGATGCAGTTGTACGACGCGTTCAGCGTGCCGTCGCTGAACCACTCGTAGAAGGGGGCGTCGGAGTCGTCTAGCACGGTGTCGTACTCCTCGTCCCAGTCCAGCAGGTCCGCGGCCCGTTCCCAGCAGTCCGGCCAGTCCTCCTCGAACTCCTCGTAGATAGACTCGTCGCTGACGTTCGCCTGCTCGACGAACGATTCCGGTGGTTCGAACTCCTCCTGTTCGGCGAGTCGAGCCTCCAGTTCCACCTCGCCGTTACTATCCGTGGTATCGTCTGACATGACGTTTGTACGTCGTACAGAACCGGTGATAAATGTTCCCAAAACAGTAATCGAAACCGCGGGAGGGTACCGAGAATCGCGTGTGGCTGCCCGGCTTATGCGATGCTGGCCGTCTCCTGATAAGAGCCGTACTGGCGCTCGAAGACGCGCATGATCTCGCCCATCGTAGCGTAGGCCTTCACGGCCTCGATGATCGGCGGCATCACGTTGTCGTCGCCCTCGATAGCGTCGTCGATCGCTGCCAGCGCGGTCTCGACCGCCTCGTCGTCGCGTTCGTCTTTGACCTCGTTCAGCCGGTCGCGCTGGCGCTTCTGAACCGTCTCGTCGACTTTGAGGATCTCCGGACGGGTGTCCTCCTCGATCGAATACTCGTTCACGCCGACGACGGTCTCGTCGCCTGCCTCGACGCGCTCCTGATACTCGTAGGATGCGTCCTGGATCTCGCGGTGGAAGTACCCGCTCTCGATGCCGGCGAGCACGCCGTCGCGCATCGACCCGTCGCCCATCTCCTTTATCTCTTCGAGGTAGGCCATCGTCTTCTCCTCGGTTTCGTCGGTCAGGCTCTCGACGGCGAAACTACCGCCGAGCGGGTCGACGATGTCGGCCGCGCCGCTCTCCTCGGCGATGATCTGCTGGGTGCGAAGCGCGACTCGCACCGCCTTTTCAGAGGGCAGGGCGAGCGCCTCGTCGAAACTGTTCGTGTGAAGGCTCTGGGTGCCGCCGAGAACGCCCGCAAGCGCCTGAATGGTGACGCGGACGACGTTGTTCAGCGGCTGTTGGGCCGTCAGCGACTGCCCGGCGGTCTGCGTGTGGAACTTCAACTGCTTCGACTCCGTTCGTTCGGCGTCGTACCACTCCTCCATGACGGTGGCGTAGATCCGCCGGGCGGCGCGGAACTTCGCAACCTCCTCGAAGATGGCGTTGTGGGAGTTGAAGAAAAAGGAGAGCTGAGGGGCGAACTCGTCGATGCCGAGGCCGCGGTCGAGGCAGTCCTCGACGTAGGCGAACCCGTCTGCGAGAGTGAAGGCGAGTTCCTGAATCGCGGTCGACCCGGCCTCGCGGATGTGATAGCCCGAGATGGAGATCGGCTTGAACTTCGGCGTCTCTTCGACGGCGAACTCGATAGTGTCAGTCACGACGTCGAGACTCGGTTCCGGGGGGACGACCCATTCCTTCTGTGCGATGAACTCCTTCAGCATATCGTTCTGGAGGGTTCCGCGAACCGCTTCGCGGGGAATGCCCTGTTTGTCCGCCAGCGCGACGTACATCGCGTAGATGACGGGCGCGCTGGGGTTGATGGTGAACGACGTGGAGACTTCGCCGAGGTCGATCCCGTCGAACAGGATCTCCATGTCCCGGAGGGTGTCGACGGCGACGCCCTCCTTGCCGACCTCGCCGTCGGAGAGGGGGTCGTCCGAGTCCTTGCCCATCAGCGTCGGCATGTCGAAGGCCGTCGAAAGGCCGGTCTGGCCCTCGTCGGTGAGGTAGTGGAAGCGCTCGTTTGTCTCCTCGGCGGTGCCGAACCCGGCGAACTGCCGCATCGTCCACGTCCGCCCGCGGTACATCGTCGGGTAGACGCCGCGGGTAAAGGGCGGTTCGCCGGGGAAGCCGAGGTCCTCTTCGTAATCGGTGTCGGCGACGTCTTCGGGCGTGTAGAGGCGGTCCACGTCCAGGTTTGACACGGTAGCGAAGCGGTCCTTTCGCTCGCCGAAACGGTCCAGTACCGGGTCGAGTGTGTCGGACTCCCATTCCTCCCTGGCCTCGCGGATCGACGCGAGGTCGTCATCGTCGTACATGCTCGTAAATATTGCTGGCCCAGTCATTAATGATGTGGGTCGTCCAGGGGGGAGAAAATACCGTCGCGGGGCGCTTATACTGTCGACTGGAACACCGGGAAAATAACCCGGCCCCGGGAGGTCCAATATGCTCCAAGAGAGTACGGCCGCTGGTGTCAGTAGTGGCCCATCACGCCTCTGCGCCGCGCGAGTCGTTGGGCGCGGTCGAAGACGAAATACCCCACGGCGAGATAGCCCACGCCCGTCCCGACGAGTATCGCAATGTCGGCGGCCGGGAACTCCCACAGTTTGTCCCCGTCTTGCATGGCGCGCTGGAGCATCGCGCTCCCCTGAACGAGCGGAAGCGCGCGGAGCGCCTGGGTCTCCGCCAGCGGAGCCGAGATGAGACCGATGAGGACGAACTGCATCAGTTGCGAGATGTTCTGGACGCGTTTGTACAGGATCGCAGCGCCCGCGTAGACGAATCCGAGACCGATCACCGAAAGCAGCGCGAACACGCTGATACCGCCGACGGTGAGGACGTTCACTGCCAGGTCGCGGTTGGTCGTCAGGAGCATCAGCGGGAGGATGATAGCACCCCACAGCAGACTCTCCAGCAGGAACGCCACGACGCTCGCACCCATCACGGTGCCGAACCCGTACGGCGACATGAACAGTTGTTCGAGCGTCCCCCACTGTGACTCGCTGGTGATGCTCTGGCCCAGGCTGAAGTAGGCTGCCAGCGACATCGTCCAGAGAAACCACCCGACGACGAGGCCGTCGAACGTCCCGCCCAGCGCGCCAGCGCCCCCGCCCACGTTCTCGGCGGCGGCCTTGCCGCCGAAGAATATCACCGCGAAAAACAGGTAGACGGTCACTATCGTGGCCAGAGTGTTGATCGGGTACCGCGCCAGCAACAGCGCGCGCTTGTACAGCACCGCGCCAAGCAGCGTCGGCAGCCCGGCGACGTCGACACTCTCTGCGGCGTCCGTCTCCGTCACGTCTCGTCACCCCCGTTTTCGGTTATCCGGAGGAACACCTCTTCTAAGTCCGGGTCGACGGCGTCGACGGACGCGACCGTGTGGCCGGACTCCCGAAGCGCGTCCGTCAACGCGTAGAACTCGTCGCCCGTGACTGCGGCGACGAACCGCTCCCGGTCGCCGCGGCGGTCGAAGCCGTCGGCGTCGAACTCCCGTTCGAGTCGCGTCCGCGTCTCGTCGGACAGCGTCCCCGACACCTGCATCTCGTAGGCCTGCGTTCGAAAGAGGTCGAGCAGGTCCTCGACGGTGTCGTCGGCGACGATACTCCCCTCGCTCATGATGATCACGCGGTCGCAGACGGCCTCGATGACGTCCATATCGTGACTCGACAGCAACACGGTCATCCCCTCGTCGTCGGCCAGCGTGCGTAGCTCCGACCGAAGTTCGAGTGAACTCTCCACGTCCAGTCCCAGCGTCGGTTCGTCGAGAAAGACCACGTCGCCGTCCCGGGCGAGGGTACACGCCAGCGACACCTTCTGTTTCATGCCGCGAGAGAGTTCGCGTACTGCCGTGTCGGCTTTCTCCGTAAGGGCGAACTGCTCCAGGAGTTCGTCGTGACGCTCGCGCACCGCCGACGGCCGACGCCCGGCGAGCGCGGCGTAAAACCACAGGTTCTCCCGAACGGTCAACCGCCAGTAGACGTTTCGAGCCCCTTCGAGCATCGCGCCGACGTGGCGGTACGCCTCCGCCGGACGGTCGTGGACGTCGACGCCGCAGATGCGGGCCGACCCTTCCGTGGGAACGATCAGCCCTAGCAGCGACTTGATCGTCGTTGTCTTCCCCGCTCCGTTCGGGCCGAGTAAGCCGACAACCGTGCCCGGTTCGACTGAGAAGCTTACGTCGTCGACTGCGGTAACGGCGTCCTCACCGTCGCCGTAGGCCTTTCGCAGGCCTTCGACGGCCACAGCCGGGGTCCCGCTACCGGTCAGTCTCGTTGCCGTGTCCGACTCCATCGTCGGGTCTGTGTCAGCATCCGTCATCTGCTCGGTGTTCGTATCCGGTCGTGCTTTCGGCGGCATTCGTTACGTCCTTATCGGGAGACGGGGTTAGTCCTTTCCAGAACGGCGCTTCGGTAATAAATATAACACGTTCGCTCACGGATTTGTCTGGTGGGCTGGCAGTGGTTCGAAATGTCGGATGACAGAGTGCCACCGACGGACGCGTTCGAGACACTCGGCAACGAAACACGACTCGCGATCGTCCAGACGGTAACCGAGAAACGACGGACGAACTGGATCCCGGCGAGAATGACGTTCTCGGAGGTGCAAGCCGGAGGCATCGGCGATGCAGGGAAGTCCAACTACCATCTCGGTGTACTGTTCGGACGTTCGGGGCGAGAGACACACTACAGTGCCGGTGTCCGCCCGAGCGGAGTTGATCCGGGGCTTCCCGGCTACTGTAACCGCTCGGTCGTCTCGACGAGCGGATGCCGGGCGTAGTCGACGACTTCGACGTCTTCTAGATGCTCTAACCCCTCCTCGTCGGCAGTGCGTTCCATCCCGAGTTCCACGTCCTCGTCGACGACGATGACGTAAGCGTCCATCTCGTCGATTTCGAGGCTGTCGGCGGCGAGTACTCGGTGATGTCCGTCGGCGAGTAGAAGCTTCTTCTCCGCTGATCTGTCGTCGTTCGACGCCGCTCTCTCGCTGTCGATGACGACCAGCGGTTCCGCCAGCCCCCGTTCGAGTTCGTAGCGCCGACCTTCCAGTTCGTCGGCGTACACGCGACCCTGTGTCGGAGTGAGGTCGTCGAGTTCGACCTCCCGTCGCTCCTCGCGGAGGTCGATGTCGTGAATGCTCTCCAGAGTCCGCCGAAGCTTTCCCACCTTCTCCGGAGTCGCGCGCTCTATCTGGCTCCGAATGACATCGGCGTTGCTGATGATCCCGACCAGATTGCCCGCGTCGTCGACGACCGGGAGCTTCTGGATGCCTGACCGGAGGATGACCCGTGCGGCGTCGGTCACCTTCATCTCAGGGTGGGCAACGATGAGGTCGTTCGTCATCACCTTGAAGATCGGTTCGTCGTCGTCGGCGAGCAGCAGGTCGCGGGCGCTGATGAACCCCTCTACGCGTCGGCGGTCAGTGACGGGGAACCCGTTGTGTTCCTCGCTTTCGTCGATGCGTTCCGCCACCGACCCGACCGTGTCGTCCGGTGACACCGTGGCCACGTTGTGGGTCATGTACTCGCGGACCCGCGGGTTTCCCTCGTCAGCATCGCTCATGAAGGATCCGTCGTCTTCGCCGGGCAAAAACCTCCCGTCCTCGTGGTTCGACCGGCTGACGGTCCGTCTCATACGTCGTGATCCCCCATCTCTTCTTCGGAGTCGGCGGACACGAAGGGGAACTCGAACTGTCCGCTTTCCGCGCTGAACGGACTCCCCCTGTCGACGCGGCGTTCGCGCACTGCGTCGAAGAAGCGGTCAGTGACGACGTTTCTGATCACGTCTTCGAGACGTTCGTCGTCCTCCACCTCTCCGATTACACCGAGCGGTATCTGCGCTCCCGCCATGTCGGCGTGGCCGCCCGCGCTGCCTATCTGGTCGTAGGCCGACCGGAGCGTTTCGCCGAGGTCGAGGTCCGTGCCCCGCGACCGCGCCGAGAGATAGACGACGCCGTCCGATAACCCGTACACGACTGTGGCGTTGATCCCTTCCATCTCTAGCAGTTTGTCAGCCGCCTGCGCGAGCGCGTCCCGTTCCACGGCGTCACCGACGTACGAGCAGAGGACGTCGTCCTCTATCACCTGATGTCGGATCGCCTGCGCGATAGTGTTGAACGTGTCCTGGCTGATCGACGGCATTTCGACGCGTTCGAGAATGCCTGCGTCGGCGTGGGGCAACAGCGTCGCCGCCGCTTGAAAGTCAGCCGCTGACACCTCTCGGCTGAAATCTGCCGTATCGACCCGGATCCCGTATAAAAGCGCCGTCGCAACCGTCGTATCCAACTCTAACCCGAACTGGTTCAGATAGCCGGTGAGAAGGGTGCTCGTCGCGCCCACGTCGCTCCGGAGGTCGACGAACTTCGCCTCGACCGGTGCTCGCGGCGGGTGGTGGTCGATGACTACGTCTACTTCGGTGTCTTCGGGCAACTGGTCGTTCACTCCCGGTCGAGAATGGTCGACGAGCGCCACCCCGTCGAACTCGCTCACCCCTTCGTCCGGCGCAAGTTGACGGAGGTCGAGGTCGAGGAGGTTCACGAGCGCCCTGTTTTCCTGATGGCTGATCTCTCCGTAGTAACACAGCGTCGACTCGACTCCGATCGACGCGGCCAGCCGAGATAGCGCAACGGCGCTGGCGATGGCGTCCGGGTCCGGGTTGTCGTGCGTGACGATCGCGAGTCGACCACCGACCCGCCGGAGCGTCCGGCGGAGTCGTCGGGACTGCGTCCCCGCCTCGCTGGCGACCAGGTTGGCCACGTACTCGGCCATCACTCCACCCGGGTCGACGAGCGAGTCTACGGCCTCCGATATCTTCGCTCGCTGAGCGTCGGTCGCGTCGACGCCGGCGTACGCCATCCGGAACGCGTCGGGGAACGCCACCTCGGCCAGTTGGGCCATCCGTACGTTGTGCTCAGGGTCGTCGCCGGCGATAAGTACGACGTCCGGGGCCGACGCTATTTCCTCGACCACCGCGGGGTCTGTCGGATCGGCTCCCTGTGCGCGGACGCTCTCGTTGCGAAGGGTCTCGACGCGGTCGCTGTCGCCACAGATGACGTCGAGGTCCCCCTCGCGGAGCGCTACCTTCTCGACCAGACGCTGGCCAACCGCTCCACACCCCAGCACCAGTCGAGAGACCATACGCTCACTCACGACTCCGGTCGGTAAAACGTGCCGTTCCGAGCTAACAGCGAGTTCGTCAGGGCAGCAGCGACGACGCTGCGCTGACGGCGGTGTCGGAGACGGGGCCGAACGCGGGCAGCAACGCGACGGTCGCGACGGCCGCGAACAGGATCGCCGCGTACAGTCCAACGGGCTGGTTCGCGATGCCGACCTTCCCCACGTCGTCGCTCGGGTCCTCGAACCAGAGGGCCTTGACGACCCGCGAGTAGTAGTACAGCGACAGCGCGCTGTTGACCGCACCGACGGCGGCGAGCCACCAGAAGCCGGCGTTGACCGCGCCCATGAACAGGATGTACTTGCTCGCGAACCCGCCGAACGGCGGCAGGCCGGCGAGGCTGAACATGAACACCGTCATCGCGAGCGACGCGACCGGCGCGCGGGTCGCCAGGCCGTTGTAGTCCTCGAACGTCCGGCCGACGTCCCAGTACTCGACCAGCGCGACGAAGAGGAACGCGCCGGTGTTCATGAAGCCGTAGACGACCAGATGCATCATTCCGGCACCGAGTACGATCTCGCTGTTCGAGCCAGTGATTGCGGCGAGACCGATGAGCGCGTAGCCGGCGTGTCCGACCGAGGAGTACGCGAGCATGCGCTTGACTTCGGTCTGGGTCGCCGCCGCGAAGTTACCCAGGGTCATCGTGACGACCGCGAGGATCTGGACTGCAAGCACCCAGTCGACGCCGAGGTCGAGGAACGTCTCGAACGGGAACGCGAGGGTGAACACGCGGAACGCGACGACGAACCCGGCCGCCTTCGACGCGGACGAGAGGAACGCGCTGATCGGCGCGGGAGCCCCCTCGTACGCCTCCGGTGCCCAGAAGTGGAACGGCACGACGGCGGTCTTGAACGCGATACCGCCGAGTACCAGTATGACGCCCAGTCCGAGAACGCCGACGAGTTCGGTCCCGGCGGCCGCCTGTGCGACGGCAGCCAACTGGAGCGACCCGGTGACGGCGTACACCAGACTGATACCGTAGACGAACACCGCCGACGACAGCGCACCGATGAGGAAGTATTTCAGGCCCGCCTCGACGCTGCCGCGGTTTTTCTTCAGGAACGCGACGAGCGCGTACGACGAGAGCGACAGCAGTTCGAAGCTGACGAATACGGTCGCCAGACTCGCTGCGCTGGCCATCAGCGACATCCCCGTCGCGGCCAGCATGACGAGCGAGTAGTACTCGGCCTGATAGCTGTGGCCGCGCAGGTAGTCATAGCTCGCGACGGTCACCATCGCCGTCACGCTCGCGAAGATGAACGTGAACAGCAGGCTCATCTGGTCGACGACGAGTTGGCCGCCGAACACCGTTCCGTCGACCTGCGCCGTTCCGAACAGCGAGACGATACCGCGGCCGTTCGGGTCACCGACGCCGGCGACGAGATACCAGCCCGTGACCGCGAGTGCGAGCAACGCGCCCGTCGTCGCAGTTCCGGCCAGCATCGGGCGGTTCGTCGAATCGGGGTCGATACTATCGATGACGAGCAGGGCCAACGACGTCGCGGCGAGGACGAACGTCGGCGCGAGCGCGGCCCACTCCGGTAGTTCGAATAGAGCCATTAGTGACCACCTCCAACGCCGGCCTCGACGGCCGGGATATGGTTGACGGCGTCACGGATCATGTCGAAGAACAGCTCCGGCGCGACGCCGAGCGCGATGACTAACAACAGGAGGGCGAAAAGCGGCGCGACGTCGTGTAGCGGCGCGCGGCCCACCTCGTAGTCAGTGTCGAGCCTGAACGGCCCGAACAGCGTGCGCTGCATCGCGAACAGCAGATAGCCGGCGACGATGACGATGCCGAACATCGCCACCCCGGTAAACACCGGTGCGCCCGATATCGTTCCCGAGCGGAACGCGCCGAGGAACACGAAGAACTCGGCGGCGAACCCGGACATCAGCGGCAGGCCCATGTAGCCGAACGCGCCGCCGATGAGGATGCCGACGGTGATCGGCATCCGGTCGGCCAGCCCGGACATGTCCGTGACCATCCGGGTGTGCGTCGTGTTGTAGATGACGCCGACGGCCATGAACATCAGTCCCGAGATGAGACCGTGCGAGAGCATCTGGAACGTCGCGCCGCCGACGCCGAACGTCGTGTACGCGACGAGACCCAGAAGGACGTACCCCATCGACGAGACGGAGGAGTACGCGACGATGCGTTTCAGGTCCTGTTGAGCCAGTGCGAGCAGGGCCCCGTAGATGACGCTCACCACGGCGAAGATGGCGATTATCTCCGCGTTCGCGGTGGCGACGTCGGACATCATCGTGAAGTTGAACCGCAGCAGGGCGTACGTCCCCATCTTCAGGAGGACGCCCGCCAGCAACACGGATACCGGGGTCGGCGCTTCGACGTGAGCGTCCGGAAGCCAGGTGTGGAACGGGACGACGGGAACCTTCACGGCGAACCCGGCGAACATCGCGATGAACGCGCCGGTTTTCAGCGCGCTCGCGCTCGTCCAACTCGGCGACTGGAGTTCGCCCGCGTTGAGCGACTGTGCGACCGTTGGCAGGTCGAACGTGTCGACAGGGAGGTTAAACACCAGCGCGACGAAGCCGATGAACATCGCGAGGCTGGCCACGTTGGTGTAGACGAACACCTTGATCGCCGCGTACTTCCGGCGCGGACCGCCCCAGACGCCGATGAGCAGGTACAGCGGCACGAGGACGGCCTCCCAGAAGACGAACCAGACGAAGAAATCGAGCGCGCTGAACACGCCGAGGAGGCCCGCCTCCATGAAAAGCACCAGCCCGTAGAACTGGGACTGTCGCTCGTCGATGGGCGTCCACGCCGAGACGATGGCGAGCGTCGTCAGCACCGTCGTCAACACGATCAGCGGGAGGCTGATCCCGTCGAGGCCGACGTGCCAGTTGAGCGAGTACGCACCGAGGGATATCCACTCGGCGGAGTTCTCGAAGGCGAGTTGGCCCCCGTCCATCAGGGCGTTCCCGCTTCCGTCGAATCGACTGTACAACACGAGGCTCCCGACGAGCGGAAGCGCACTGATTCCGAACGCGAGTTCGCCGGCGTAGCGGTCGGGTGCGATAAAGGCGACCAACGAGCCGACGAACGTGACTGCCATGAGTGTCTCTATGATCATACGAACCACCCTCCGTAGAGGCCGACAACGACGAGTAACGCCACGAGTCCGAGCGTCAGCAACGCCGCGTAGTTCGTGACGATGCCGGTCTGAATGCGCTTGACACGCTGCCCAGAGCCGAGACTGACACTGCTGATGCCGTTGACCGCGCCGTCGACCACCGTCTGGTCGAACTTGTTCGCGGCGCGAGCGATCGGCTGCGTCACGCCCTCGGCGAGCCAGACCTGATACTCGTCCTGGTAGTAGTTGTGTTTCAACAGCGTGCGGATGCTGCCGAGCTTTTCAGTGTGGGGCTCCGGATCGGGCACGTTGTACAACTTGTGCGCGAGGCCGGCACCGGCGAGCGCCAGCGCCAGCGAGAGCGCCCCCGGAAGGTACGGACCGATGTCGGACGCGACGTAATGTGCCGCGTTCTCGTTGTGGAGCAGTTCCTCGTAGTGGTGGACCGAGGTAATGGTCTCCTCGGGCCCGTCGAGCCACTGGTGGAGGAACTCGATGTCAGCGTTGAGTAGCTCCGCCACCGGCACCATGTTGACGAAGCCGATGAACGTCGCCAGCAGGCCGAGGACGACCAGCGGGATCTTGACCGACCAGCCGACCGGGTGCGGGTCACGCGCGTCGTCCGAGCGCGGTTCGCCGTGGAACGTCAGGAACACCATCCGGAACGTGTAGAATCCCGTGAAGAACACGGCGATTAGTCCCATCGCGTACGCGCCGAGCAGTAACGGCTGGTTGCCGAGGCCGTAGTGCAGCGCCTCGAACAGTATTTCGTCCTTGCTCCAGAAGCCGGAGAACGGGATGATGCCCGCGAGCGCGAGCGACCCTGCGAGGAACGTGTAGTAGGTGACGGGGGCCTTGTCCTTCAGACCGCCCATCTTCCACATGTCCTGTTCGTGGTGCATCAGGATGATGACCGACCCCGACCCGAGGAACAGCAGCGCCTTGAAGAAGGCGTGGTTCATCAGGTGGAAGGAGCCGGCGACGAAGCCGCCGGCCCCCAGGCCGAGCATCATATACCCGTACTGCGAGATGGTCGAGTACGCGAGTACGCGCTTGATGTCGTCTTTCACGACACCCATCGTCGCCGCGAACAGCGCGGTGAATCCGCCGACGAAGGCGATGATTCCGAGTGCCGTCGGTGACAGCGCGTAGAACCCGAACATCCGGGCGACCAGGTAGACGCCGGCCGCCACCATCGTCGCCGCGTGGATGAGCGCTGAGACGGTCGTCGGACCCTCCATTGCGTCGGGCAGCCAGGTGTGAAGCGGGAACTGGGCGGACTTGCCGATGACGCCGCCTAGTACCAGCAGGCCGAGAACGGTGACCCATGCCTGCTCGCCGAGGCCGAGGAACGTATCGATCGAGCCCTCGCCCCCGACGAGTGCGTGTTCGGCCAGAACCGGGAACGACCCCTCGCCCGCGAACTGGGCCGTACCGAACGTGGCAATGATGCCGACCACGCCGATGAGGAAGAAGTAGTCACCGAACCGAGTGACCAGAAATGCCTTCTTCGCCGCGCTCGCCGCACTCTCCGTGCGGAACCAGAACCCGATGAGGAGATACGAACAGAGACCGACCAGTTCGAAGAACATGAACGCCATCAGCAGATTGCTGGCGTACACGAAGGCGAGCATGCTGAACGAGAAGAGGCCGAGCTCGGCGTAGTAGCGCGGCAGCCCGGTTTCGCCCTCGTCGTTCATGTACCCGAGACTGAACACGTGCACGAGGAGCGAAACGAGACTGACGATGATCAGCATCATCGCCGACAGCGGGTCGATGAGGATGCCGAACTGGAGGGTTATCTCCTCGGCGGCGACCCAGGTGTAGAGGTCAGGTGCGTTGTACACCTCACCGCCGCTGACCCGGAGGAACGCCCACACCGAGAGGAGCAGCGACCCTCCCATCGCGACGATACCTGCGAACGCTCCCTTCTTGGGCATGTAGTTGCCCACGGAGAGCGCGACCAGAAACGATACGAACGGAAGCAACGCGATAGCCGGCGCATATTCGAACATGTAGTTACCACCTCATCGTTGCTGGTTTGGTTACGTCCATATCCTGGAAGTTGCGGTAAAGGACGAGGATGATGCCGATACCGACGGCGACCTCCGCGGCGGCGAGCGCCATCGTGAACAGGCTAAACACCTGCCCCGTGAGGTTGCCGTGGTGAAA
Organism: Halostella pelagica; assembly: GCF_004762015.1. Taxonomy (NCBI): domain Archaea; kingdom Methanobacteriati; phylum Methanobacteriota; class Halobacteria; order Halobacteriales; family Natronoarchaeaceae; genus Halostella; species Halostella pelagica. The sequence goes on along the minus strand of NZ_SJES01000004.1, from coordinate 293,512 downwards.
CGAGAACGCGATGAAGTTGATATTCGCCGCGTTCAACATGAGTTCGACGGACATCAGGAACATCAGCGCGTTCCGGCGGGTGAGAATCCCGAACAGGCCGATGCAAAACACCGCGGCCGACAGGAACAGGTAGTACTCGACCGGCGGTGCCATCAGTCGTCACCCCCCGGACGGCCGCCGTCAGCGGCCGTCGTCTCGTCGTCCGCCTCGGACCGAAGCGGGTTGACGACTTCCCCTTCCTCCTCGCGCTTTGCGAGCATGATCGACCCCTCCAGCGCGGCGTCGAGTGCTATCGCGACGACGAGAAACGCGACGAGAAAGCCCTCCGCCTCGATGGTCTGGAGCGACGCCAGGTCGAACATGGCCAGCCCGAGGTTCTCGGTGATCGATTGGCCGCCCGGGAAGCCCTGCGCCTCGCCGAACGACGAGTTCAGGAACGTCATCGCGAAGACGGCAAACAGTGCGACTGCCCCGAGGCCGGGCAGGAGATGCTTCCCGAGTCGTATATCCGATTTGTTGCTCATGTCTCGGTCACCTCCTGTGGACCCGGTTCGCGTGTGAGCATCACGGCGAACGTGATGAGGATGAGGACCCCGCCCACGTAGACGAGGACCTGCATCGCCGCAATGAACTCCGCTTGCAGCATCACGTAGTGCACCGCGACGCTTAACAGCGCGACGCCGAGCAGTAGTGCGGAGTGCCACACGTCCCGCATCAGCACGACGCCGATACTGCTCCCCACCGTGATAGCGGCGAACAGCGCGAACGCGATGGTCTCGTGTAGTGCCATTGCTTATACTCTCTCTCCGGATGCCCTTTCAAGATTTCGAGACTGTTGCGAGGTCAGGGGACCTGATAGCTGGGGCGCTCGGGATCTCTCGCCCGAATTCGTGTGTGGTGTTACCGAGTAACATGACACTCACGTTCCGGCCGCTGTCGTCGTCACTGGGCGTGTTAACGTGATATCGACCGAGAGCAACGAAAAGGATCGTTCGCGTCCGGTGAAATGGTTTCGCCTCGCGGCGCACACCGTATGCTCACCGCGATTACTGGTAATCCAGTTCGCCTTCGCCTTCCCCGATCCAGGCACCGCGGTCCGGTTCGCGGGATTCGAGCGGGTCGATGTCCTTGTACCACGGAACGTTTTTCAGCTGTTCCTTGTTGTACACGAGGTCGTCTTTGGTGTCGCCCGTGAACTCGAAGTTCTGCGTGAGCAGGATGGCGTCGACGGGACAGACCTCCTCGCACAACCGGCAGTAGATGCACTGACCGATGTGGAGGTTGTACTGCTCGCCGTTGCGCTGGTCGTCAGTGACGATCTGGATCGTATCGTTCGGACAGACGTTCTCGCACTGTCGACACCAGATGCATCGCTCCTGGCTGAACTTGTGGACGCCGCGGAACCGCGGGCTTACTTCGGGCGCGGTTTCCGGATACTCGACGGTGAACGTGTTGCCGTCGAGTGCGTGTTTCATCGTCGTCGCCATGGATTTGAGAAGTCCGATCATACTATCACCCCCACGATGATGGCCGTGAGCACCAGGTTCGCGAAGCTCAGTACGAGCATTCCTTTCCAACCGATCTGAATAAGCTGATCGATCCGGACGCGCGGGATGGCCGAGCGGAACCACTGGGTCAGCAGGAAGACGGCCCAGATCTTGATGGTGAACCAGACGATACCGAGCGCCGCCGGACCGGGGCCGGCGGGACCGCCGAGGAACACCGTCGCGATGATGGCTCCGCCGAGGAAGATGTGCAGGAACTCGCCCAGGTAAAACAGGACGAAGTAGACGGAGGAGTACTCCGTCTGGTATCCGGCGACGATCTCCGTCGGAGCCTCGGGCGTGTCGAACGGGTTCCGGCCGACTTCCGCGAGGTTCGCGACGACGAACAGCACGAACGCGAACGGGTTGACGAACGCAAACCACGACGGGATCGTGATCCCGGCGACGGTCACGAGCGGATCGGCCTGCTGTGCGACGATCTCGCTCATCTGCAGCGTCCCGGTGAAGATGACCACGGACGCCCCGGTGATGACCAGTGGGATCTCGTACGCGATGTTCTGTGCGATGGCGCGGAGGCCGCCCAGCAGCGAGTACTTGTTCGCCGAGGCGTACCCGCCCATCGCCAGACCGATGCTCGCGATCCCAGCGACGGCGAACACGTAGGCGAGGCCGACCTCGGGGTCGGCGAGGTGGATGCCGGTCCCCATCGGAATGACCGCGAATCCGAGCAGCGCCGACGACGCGACGACGATCGGCGCGAGGTCGAACGCCGGGCGGTCGGCGTTCTTGGGGATGATCAGTTCCTTCGACAGCAGGCGGACGGCGTCGGCCACGATGATGAACAGGCCGAACGGTCCGATGCGGTCGACGGCGATCCGGTCCGTGAACGCGGCCGTGATCTTCCGTTTCGCCCACGGGCCGGCGACGCCGGTCATCGCCAGCATCAGGTTACCGACGAGGAAGGCCGCGAGAAAGGCGGCGACGAGGTCGCCGGCGACGCCGTACTGACCGAGGCCCAGCAGGCCACTGACTCGGTCGGGCAGCAGCGTCTTCTGCTGGGCGATCATTAGCGGTCCACCTCCCCGAGGATGATGTCGAGGCTACCGAGCGACGCGATCATGTCGGCGAGGAACTCGCCGTTTGCCATCTCCGGCAGGGTCGAGAGGTTGTGGAAACACGGGCTCCGGATCTTGAACCGGGCCGGTTTGTCCGTCCCGTCGCTCCGGATGTAGATGCCGAGTTCACCCTTCGCTCCCTCGACTGCTCGGTAGATCTCCGTGTCCGGGTCGGGTTTGAGCGTTCGCGGGACGTTGCTCTGGATGTCGCGGTCCTCTTCGGGCCAGTCCTCCAGCAGGTCGATACACTGCTGGATGATCTTCGCGGACTGCTCGACTTCCTGCAGTCGGACGAGGACGCGCGAGTAGTTGTCGCAACCGTCCTCGGTGACGACGTCCCAGTCGAGTTCATCGTAGTAGCCGTACGGGTCGTCCCGGCGCAGGTCGTAGTCGATGCCGGACCCGCGTGCGACCGGACCGGTCGCGCCGAGGGACTTGGCGGCCTCGGGTTCGAGGATGCCGGTGTCGAGACAGCGCGACTGGAATATCTCGTTGCCGGTCATCAGGTCGTGGTACTCCTCCAGCGCCTCCGGCAGGTCGTCGAGGAAGTCCCGCGTCTTCTCGAAGAACTCGTCCCGTGGCTCGGGCAGGTCCCAGGCGACCCCGCCGAGTCGGAAGTAGTTGAACATCATGCGCTGGCCGGTCAGGTCCTCCAGGATGGTCTGTACCTTCTCCCGGTCGCGCATGGCGTACATGAAGATCGCGGTGAAGTCGCCGTACACGTCCAGCGCGAACGTCCCGACCGCGAGCATGTGACCCGCGATGCGACAGAGTTCCGCTCCCATGGTCCGGATGACCTGTGCGTACTCCGGCACGTCGAGGTCAGCCAGATCCTCCGCGGCGCGCGCGTAAGCCCACTCGTTGAGCAGGCCGGCCGAGGAGTAGTCCCAGCGGTCGGGGTACGGCATGATCTGGTGGCGGTAGGTCCCCTGCTGGGCCATCTGCTCCTCGCACCGGTGGAGATACCCGACGTCGGGGTCGACGTCGGCCACCGTCTCGCCGTCCAGCGTCGTTTCGAGGTGGAGCACGCCGTGTGTCGCCGGATGGTGCGGCCCGATGTTGACGAACATCGTGTCGGACTCGGCGTCCGCGTGGTCTTCCTGTAGCGGGTTGGCGTGCTCGTCGAAGGAGACGAGTTGCGGCTTGTCCTGGTCGTAATCCTTCCCGAGCGGGTGTCCCTGCCAAGTCTCGGGCAGGAGGATCCGACGAAGGTCCGGGTGACCGTCGTAGTCGATCCCGATCAGGTCGTACGCCTCGCGCTCGTGCCAGTCAGCCGTGCGGTAGACGGGTTCGGCCGTCTGGCTGACTGGCTCTTCTTTCGATGTCGGGACGACGACGCTGACCTCCTCGGTCGGGTCGTCGTACTTCTTCAGGTGGTAGATGGACTCGTAGCGGTCCTCGTACTCCTGAGCGGTGAGACAGGAGAGGTGGTCAAACCCCGCCTCGTCGCGGAGCGTAAAGAGCGCGTCCTGGACCTCGTCGGGTCGGACGACGAACCCCTCTGCGTTGAGGTGGGATTCGCGGTCTATCACTGTCTCGCCGAGCAGGTCCTCTAGTGCATCGTAGTCGACGCCCTCGACGACCGGTTTGTCGGGGGTTTCCTTCTGCGTGCTCATGGCGAATCAGCCCAGTTGTAACGCATGACGAGCGTTTCCTCGTCGATCTCCTTTGCGAGTTCGTCGACGATCTCGTCCTGTTCGAGGTCGCCGAACTGCTCGAGTTCGTAGGGCTTGACCGTCACGGGTGCGGACTCGCCGTTTGCGATGCGCTCTTGAAGCTTGACGACGCCGTAGACCAGCGCCTCGGGTCGCGGCGGACAGCCGGGGACGTGAATGTCGACCGGGATGACCTCCTCGGCCCCCTTGACGACGTTGTACCCCTCCTGAAACGGACCGCCGGAGATGGTACACGAGCCCATGCCGACGACGAACTTCGGTTCGGGCATCTGGTCGTAGACGCGCTTCATCCGGGGAGAGAACTTCGAGACGATGGTTCCCGGAACGATCATCACGTCCGCCTGTCGCGGCGAGGCGCGCGGCACGCCGGAGCCGAAGCGGTCCAGGTCGTGTTTCACCGCATACGTGTGCATCATCTCCAGGCTACAGCAGGCGATGCCGAACTGGAGCATGAACATCGACGACCCCCGCACCCAGTTCATGAACTTGTCGAACTTCGTCAGGATGAACGGCGACGCGCCGAACGCCTCCCGAAGCTTCGAGTTGAAGCGGTCGTCGACGCCCTCGCCCATCCGAGCCTCTTGCGTATTTGTCTGTGCGGCTGTACTGTCGACGATCGACTCCCGCGGGTTATCGCTGCTCATTGGTGATATTCCGTGCTTGCTCGGGGCTTCGAGCCCACTCGACTGCGCCATTGCGCCAGGCCCACGCGAGTGCGACGACGAGGATACCGATGAACGCGAGCATCGGGGCAAGAACCTGCATCAGACTGGCCCCGTTCTCGAGTGCGTTCCGATACATGACCGTCCACGGGAAGATGAGGACGGTCTCTATGTCGAAGACGAGGAACAACAGTGCGACCATGTAGTACTGTATGTTGAATCGAACGTGTGTCGTCCCCGTCGGAATCTCGCCGCTCTCGTAGGTGGCGCGTTTACTGTCTTCCGGCACGGTCGGCCGGAGGAGACTCGACACCGCCATCATTCCGAGCGGAATGAGGAGCCCCACCAGACCTAGCGCGCCGACTGCTATCCACTGGTTCATACCGTATTCTCCGTAACGTCCTGAGGTTAGAAACGCACCCATATAAGGGTTGATTCTTGTGGTTTTGCGTCCGTTCGCGCCCGTCCGCGCCCGTCGCAGCGTCTACGCCGCCGATCGGCGTCTCGGGGAGACGCGTATCACGCCACAGCGCGACGCTGACAGGGTACTATCACCCTGGCGACCGTCAGTTCGCCCATGAGAACGATAGAGGCCGAAACGACCATCGACGCGCCGCCGGAGTCGGTTTGGGCCGTCCTGACCGACTTCCGGTCGTACCCGGCGTGGAACCCGTTCATCACGCGAGTCGAAGGCGAACCGCGTCCGGGGAAGCGATTCAAAGTCCGCGTCGAACCGCCGGGATCGCGGGGGATGACGTTCCATCCGCGCGCGCTGGCACTGGACCAACCCGAACAGTTCGCTTGGAAGGGCTCGCTGCTGGTTCCAAACCTCTTCGACGGTCGACACGAGTTCGTGTTGTCCCCGGACGACGGCCGGACGCGGTTCGTCCAGCGCGAGACGTTCGGCGGTCTGCTCGTCCCGCTGCTACTGGACGAGGAGAGCGTCCGCCGCGGGTTCGAGGCGATGAACGCGGCGTTGAAGCTCCGCGTCGAGGAACGGGACGGGAAACCGGAGGAAGCGTCGAGCGACGGATCGGAACGCGACTCGGCGGACGAAGCGGGAGAAGAGCCGGCAGACGGGGCGGTTTCGGGGGCGGGAGCGGTTTAGCGGTCCCGCTCGCGAAAGCCGGGCGTGCCGAGTTCGTGGAGGTCGCGGGACACCTCGCCCACGGACTGCTGGAGGCCGTCGTGGTACTCGACGAGTCGCTCGCGGAGTTCGTCGTACTCGCGGGCGAGCATCTGCGCCGCCGACAGCGCCGCGTTGAACGACTTGCCGGCGTCCACCGCGACCAGCGGCGCGCCGGTCGGCATGCCGATGACCGAGTCGACGGATTTCTCCTGGACTGGGACGCCGATGACGGGGACGGGATACGCGATGGAGGCGGTCATGTTCGGGAGGTCGGCCGATTTCCCGCCCGCGCCGGCGATGATCACGTCGACGCCGCGCTCGGCGGCCGTCTCGGCGTAGGCGTACATCAGTTCGGGCGTCCGGTGGGCGGAGACGACGTACGTCTCGAACGTGAACCGGGCCTCCGGCGGGTCGTCGTAGTCGGTCACCTCCTCGAAGCCGAGTTCCGTCAGCGCGTCGTACGCGCCGGCGTCGTCGTCGGTGCCCATCATCACGTCGAGGTCCGAGTCGCTCCCCATCACGATGCCCACGTCGGGCGTGTCCGTGGGATCGCGGTCCCGTTCGGCCTCGGCTTCCAGCGATGCGATCAGTTCTGAAACGGAGTCTGCCTGTGTCATAGTTTCGTCGAGTCCTCAGTCCGGTCGCGGTCAGGTGTCGAACGAGAGTTCGTCGCGAGCGTCGCGGGCTTTGCGAAGCAGTTCGTCGGGGTCGCTGCCGTCCCCGAAGGCCGTCACGTGGCCCATCTTCCGGAGGGGGTACACCTCCTGCTTGCCGTACCAGTGGAAGCCGATTCCGGGCGTCGCGAGGGCGTCGTCGACGCCGTGGAGTTCGGCGGTCCGGCGCTCGTCGACGTCCTCAGAATCCGAAGGATTCTGATGTGCTCGCGAATCTTTCGATTCGCGAACGTCCCCGAGGATATTCGCCATCGCCGTCGTCGACCGAAGGTCGGTCGCGCCGAGCGGCCGCCCGGTGACGGCGCGGACGTGTTGCTCGAACTGCGAGGTCGACGCCCCTTCGATTGTCCAGTGCCCGGAGTTGTGCGGCCGCGGGGCGATCTCGTTAACCTGGATGTCGCCTTCGCTCGTCTCGAACAGTTCGATCCCGTACACGCCGCAGCCGTCGAGAAACTCCAGCACGTCGCGGGCCACCGCTTCGGCACGCTCGCGCACCGCGTCGCTCGTCCGCGCCGGGACGACCGTCTCGCGGAGGATCTCCGCCTCGTGGACGTTCTCGCCCACGGGGAACGTCGCGACCTCGTCGTCGCCCTTGACGCCGATGACGGACACCTCGCGCTCGAAATCGACGAGTTCCTCGACCATCGCGCCGCCCTCGTCTGCCCCGACGGCGTCGAGGACGGCCTCGGCCTCGTCCGGGCTCTCGACCGGCGCGTTGCCGCGACCGTCGTATCCGCCGGTCCGGGCCTTCACCATGGCAGGCGCGCCGAGTTCATCCAGCGCGTCTCGCAGGTCGTCGGCGTCGTCGGCGCGGCGGAACGCCGGCACCGGGATCCCGGCCTCAGCCAGTTCGCGCTTCTGGACGAGTTTGTCCTGAATCGTCCGGAGCGTGTCGGGTGAGGGATGGACGGGAACGCCTGCGGTCTCGCTGACCTCCTCCAGGAGGTCGGGGTCCGCGAGTTCGATCTCGAAGGTGAGGAAGTCGGCGCGGTCGGCCAGTTCACGCACCGCGTCCGGGTCGTCGAATTCGCCGACGATCTGTTCGCGGACGACTGGCGATGCGGGACAGTTCGGTGTCGGATCGAGAACGACGAGTTCGACGCCCAGCGGCGCGGCGGCCTCGGCCATCATTCGGCCCAACTGGCCGCCGCCGACTACGCCGAGCGTCGGACCTGGCGTCGAAAGCGGCGGGTTCATCGTTGGGCGAGCGTTCCGGTCGCCGGCGCATAAGGGTTGTTACATCGGATCGCTGTGAGGCGCTCTTACGAAGACTCGCCGGCCTCGGGATCGACGTAGATCACTATCTCGGTCCCCGGTGACGTGAGCTCGTACGTCCGCGCCTCGTACCCGTCGGCGTATGCCTCGACCAGATCCGCGTCTTCGGCCCGGGCGACCACGACCGGCGGCGACTCGTTCTCGATCGTCCGGGCCAACGCGGACTCGTTGTCGACGCTCGCCGTCTCCGCGCCGTGCGCTTCGAAATACCAGGGGAGCGGCAGGCGGTGATACCAGCCGGAGTTGTCCTCGGTCTGGATTCCGTTCTCGTCGGTGGCGTTTTCGACCGGTAAGCGGGCGGCTCGGCTCTCGTTGTCCACGTGGAAGAATTCGCCGTAGTACAGCACGTCCTGGCCCTCGTTGGCTTCGATGGCAACGCCGGCGTCGTCGAGCGCCGGCCGCATCTCGCCGGCCGGCTGTCCGTACTGTACCATCGGGTTGTCCGCGGACTGGGGAGCGAGAACGCCGAAGTAGACGCCGGAGCCGGCGGCCGCGACGATGACGGTGACGAGCAGGAGAGCGGTCAGTCCGGTGCTCACCGGGTCGTCGTCTGCGACGGCCTCCGCACCATAGCGGACGGCCGCGGCCAGACCGACCGCGGCCGGAATCGCTAGCGGGACGACGACGTGGACCAGTGTCCACGGGGCTTTCGTCGCGCTGACGATAGGGTAGAATATCAGGCTCGCGCCGGCCCAGTATGCGCCCAGTGCGACGAGGTCTCTGGGGCCGTCTTCGGCGTAGCGGTCGGCGAGAAAGCCGACGAGAGCGAACGCCGTCACTGGCGCGGCGGCGACCAGCAGCGTTTCGCCGTAGTAGATCAGCCAGGACGTGTAGGGGTGGCTAAGCTGGACGCCGCTGATCCAGAATCCGATCCGGTCCCACGTCCCGGCCAGCGCAACGTCGACGAGCGCCGGCAACTGCGCCGGGTCGTCGAAGACGGTTCCGAGTCCGGGTTCGCCGGCCTCGGCCCCCCGAGGCGCGTAGAACAGGACCAGCAGAACGACCACCTCGACGAACGCCAGTGCGATGTGGCCGCCCCAGTAGCGAACGTCGGCGGCGTACGTCGCCACGTACTCCCTGACCTTCGACACCGGATCCGTCGTCTGGCGGTCCGACGGGCCATCTTGGGCCGTCGCTGTCTCCGTCCCCTGCGGGTCCGTAGCGGACTCCGCCGTCTCGCCGCCGTCCGTCGATGCGGTCTCCGCGTCGCCGCCGTCGGCCGGCCCGTCACCCGTTCCGCCGTCGGCCGACGGCGCGTCTCGGGACCCGTCGTCCGCGGTGTCTGCGGGTTCGGTGGCTCGTAACAGGTGGTGGTCCAGCAGTAACAGGCCGCTGCCCGCCCACGCGAGGAGATACAGCAACGCGTTCTCCTTCGTCGTCAGGCCGAGCGCGAGCGCGCCAGCGCCGGCGTAGAGGTGCCACGGGGACTTCGCGTCGTACGCGCGGACGAAAAACCCTAGCGCGAACAGCATGAACGCCGCGACGAGAACGTCGTTTCGCATGAACCGCGAGTAGTACAGCAGGACCGGGTTCAGCGCGAGAAAGAACCCGAACGCGACGGTCTCGACGCCGTCGAGTCGTGCCCGGAACAGCAGCGCCGCGAGCGGGAGCAGCCCGCCGACCAGCGCAACGATAAGGCGCGCGGTGAGATCAGTCGGCCCGAGCAGGCCGAAGAGGAACTCGTTGACGTGAAACAGAAACGGGCCGTGGAGCGACGGGTCGTACGTCCACGTCCCCGTGTCGCCGTACCGTAGTATCGCGTACCCGAGTCGCCCCTCGTCCCAGTGTGCGACGCGTGAGCCCAGCGCGAAGAGCCGGACGGCCAGCGCGAGAACCGCGAAGCCGACGACTGCTAGAACCGTCCGGTCGCCGCTGAGGGAGCGGCCGCCGAGGAAGCGATCGTCTGCCATCGATCCTCCCAGCGTAGCCCTGGGTTGAAACTCTTTATCTTCCGGTCCGCTAGGGACGCGTTCGTTCGAAGCTGGAACAGTACGACGGAGAATACTTCGAATCCCCCGTGCGCGTACGGAGTTGTCATCGCCGTTCCGACGACAGCGAAACTGTACGGCTGACGATGACCGTCGCCAGTCTCGCCACGAACGGCAGTGCTTTTATCCGCGGTGCTACATCCGACGAGTATGGTAACGCTCGGACTGGTGGTCGCGGAGTTCAACGCTCCGGTCACCGAGAAGATGGAAGCGTCAGCCCGCGAGGCCGCTGCCGAGAAGGACGCGGAGATCGCGGAGACGATTCACGTCCCCGGCGCGTACGATACGCCGCTCGCCGCGGACCGACTGGCCCGCCGGGACGACGTGGACGGGGTCGCCGTCGTCGGCGCGATCATCACCGGAGACACCGACCACGACCAGAAGATCGCCGAGGCGTCGTACGGGCGACTCACGGACGTGAGCCTCGACCGCGACACGCCCGTCGCTCTCGGCATCTCCGGCCCAGGAATGACGCCGGAGGAGGCCCGAGCGCGTACCGACAACGGCGCGAAAGCGGTCGAGAGCGCCGTTCAACTCGCCGAGGAGCTACAACCATGAGCATGGATTTCGCAGACCGCGTCGAACGAGTCGAACCGAGCGCGACGCTCGCCATCAGCAACAAGGCCTCCAAGCTTGAGGCCGAAGGCGTCGACGTCGTGGACCTGAGCGTCGGAGAACCGGACTTCGACACACCGGAAAACATCGTACAGGCCGGCAAGGACGCGATGGACGCGGGCCACACCGGATACACGACATCGAACGGCATTCCCGCACTCCGCGACGCCATTGCGGAATACCTCCAAGAGGACTGCGGCCTCCACTACGAGCGCGAGAACGTCATCGTCACGCCCGGCGGGAAGCAGGCGCTGTTCGAGACGTTCCAGGCCCTTATCGACGATGGGGACGAGGTCGTTCTGCTGGACCCGGCGTGGGTGTCCTACGAGGCGATGGTGAAGCTCTCGAACGGCAGCGTCTCCCGCGTCGACACCGCCGCCCACGACTTCCAGTTAGAGCCCGCACTGGACGACCTCGAAGCGACCGTCTCCGACGAGACGGAACTGCTCGTCGTGAACTCGCCGGGCAACCCCCACGGTGCGGTGTACTCCGACGAGGCGATGGAGGGGGTCCGCGACCTGGCCGTCGAACACGACATCACCGTGATCTCCGACGAGATCTACCGCGAGATCACCTACGGCCCGGAGCCGACCAGCCTGGGGACGCTCGACGGCATGGCCGAGCGCACGGTCACTGTCAACGGCTTCTCCAAGGCCTACTCGATGACCGGGTGGCGGCTGGGCTACGTCGCCGCGCCCGAGGAGCTTATCGACCAGGCCGGAAAGCTCCACTCTCACTCGGTCTCCTGCGCCGTCAACTTCGTCCAGCACGCCGGCGTCGAGGCCATCCGGAACACGGACGAGGCGATCGCCGAAATGGCCGAGGCGTTCGAGGAGCGCCGCGACATGCTCGTCGACCTCCTCGCCGACCACGGCGTCGACGTCGCCGTCCCCGACGGCGCGTTCTACATGATGCTGCCCGTCGATGACGACGACATCGCGTGGTGCGAGGACGCCATCGAGGACGCCCACGTCGCCACCGTTCCGGGGAGCGCATTCGGGACGCCAGGCTACGCTCGCATCTCCTATGCGGCAAGCAAGGAGCGCCTCCGAGAAGCCGTCGACCGTCTCGCCGAGGAAGGCTACCTCTAACGCCCTTTAGCGCTTTTTCCTACCTCGAACCCACCCCACTCCGGCGAGCAGTCCCGCGACCGCCCCCATCGGGTCGAAGCCCGACTGTCCGCCGGACGCGGAACCCTCATCGGCGTCTCCCGCCTCGGTCTCCTCGTCCCCTGTCGTTTCTCCACCGTCCGACGACGCCCCGTCACCCTCTGCCGAGTCGATCCGGTACACCACGCCGCTCTCGCCGTCCGGCGCGAGTTGCCGGGTCGTCAGGACGTAGAGGCGACCGTCGCGGTCGCGGCCGAACGAGAGGACGAACCGTTCCAGCGGCCCGTCCGCCGGTACCAGTCGCTTCATCGACCACTGCCCGCCGTCGTCCGGCGGCGTCGCGGCGAACAGCGACCCCGAAGGCTCGCCGAACGAGGCGCTGAAATCGCCGAACACGTACGTCCCCTCCAGGTCGGGAACGTGGTCAGTCTCGGCGACGTGTCCGCCCACGACGGAACTGCCGATCCGCTCGCCCGCCGCTTGATGTGGGTAATCGATTATCGGGTCGACCAGCGTATCGCCGCCGCGGACCGCCTCGGGCGTCTCGTCCGGGCAGTCCTCGGGCGGATCGCCGGGACTGTCGGGGCTGAAACACCGGCTTCCCTCCCGGACGTTCCAGCCGTAGTTGCCGCCTCGCTCGACGAGGTTCACCTCCTCGAACAGTTCCTGGCCGGCGTCCGCGACGAACAGGCGGCCGTCGCCGTCGAACGAGAACCGCCACGGGTTACGAAGCCCCCACGCGAAATATTCGTCCAGTCCGTCCTCGCCGACGAGGGGGTTGTCGTCGGGAATCGCGTACGGGGCGTCGTCCTCGCCGGCAGCGTCGGCGTCGTCGCCGCCGACTCCCGAGACGCGTAGCGCCTCGCTGTCGACATCGATCCGCAGTATCCCGCCCAGCAGGGTCTCCGTCACGTCCTGGCCGTTGCCGCCGGCGTTCTCGTCGTACCAGTCGTCGACGTGTCCCGTCCCGACGTCGTTCGCACCGCCGCCGTCCCCCGTCGCGACGTAGAGGAACCCGTCGGACCCGAACGCCACTGCGCCGGCGTTGTGGTTGCGTTGCGGTTGCGGGATCTCTAGCACCGTCCGCTCGCTCTCCGAGTCGGCCGCTTTGCGGTTCTCGTCGGCCCGGAACTCCGAGAGGACGAACGTGTGGCTGTACTCCTCAGGTGTCCCCTCCCGCAGTGGCGCGCTGTACCTGACGAACAGGCGGCCGTTCTCGGCGAAGTTTGGATGAAACGCCAGTCCCAACAGCCCCTGCTCGCCGAAGCCGGTTATCTCGTCGCGCAGGTCCAGAAACGGTTTTTCGCGGAGCCCGTTCGGGCCGTGTACGCGAACCAGACCGATCTGGTCCGCGACGAAGCGACGGTCGCGGTCCTCGTCCGCGACGGCGAAGCCGACGGGCGCTGTCAGGCCCTCTGCGACCGGTTCGAGCGCGACGGTCGGTCCCTCGGGTATCGGGCCGTTTTCCTGCGGGCTTCCGAAGTCCGGGAGGGAGCTACATCCGGCCAGCGGCCCGCCAGCGCCTGCGAACGCGAGGCCGCGGAGGAGGGACCGACGGGTCGGTCTCGGAGCCATACCTGCGCTTCGACGGCCAGGCAGTTGTGCTTTAGCCGCAGTGCGAGTTACGGTCTGCGCTCCCGAAGAACCGGTATCTCGGCTATCTTCTCCTCGTCGAGCGTCTCCCAGTCGATCCCCGCAGGCCGGACGTTCTCGCCGGTCGTTTCGACCGTTCGCTCCGGCGTCACGACGTAGTCCATCGGTACGTCGTGCGCCGAGGTCGGCAGGGGACCGTCAGCGACCTGAATCTCGTGGACGGTGGTGGCGACGGCCGTCGACGCGTCGACAAGTCCCACCTCTCGGAGGAGGGCGAACTCCAGGTCGCTGTACCCCTCGCCTTTCCCGATGCGCGCGCCGCGGTCGTCGACGACGACGCTCCCGCTCACGATGAAGTCGATACACTCCATCTCGTCCGGCCCGACCTGCACGCCGAGTTCCGACGAGCCCGAAATCGTCGTCGCCGTGTCGTAGTCGTCGATGCAGTCGGGGTCGAGTTCGAGGAAACACTTCTCGTCGCGCAGGCGTGGGACCGCCATGTACACCGTCTTGCCCGCCTCGAGGGCGCGCCGGCGGACGGGGCGCTGGGGAGAGTCGGGATTGGCCTTGACGGCGTCGGCGGCCTGCCACACGTCCAGTTCAGCCAGGCGCGCTGCCGCCTCGTCAGCGCCGGCGAAGTTCGGGATGCGGCCGTGGGGCGGAAACGGAAAGCGCGCGTCCCCGCTCTCCTCGAGTCCGTCCCACGTCCGCTCGCGGAGTTCCTGCTTGTCCATACAGAGACGTTCAGAGGGCGGCCCCGTATCTCTGTCGTCACGGTGACGGGTCGTCTGTCACTCCGGCGGCGCTGTCCGCTCCGCGGCGTCGGCGAGTACGTCGAGAAACGCGGGGTCGTACGTCTCCTCGACGTGGTTCACGTTCCACAGGCCGGACGTACGGATCGCGTGGCTTCGGCTGTCCCGCCCGAGCCACCGGTCGTTGCGGGGATCTATCGTCTCCGTTCCGACGTTGCTGACGAGCGCTATCGCGTTGCGTTCGACGAACGCGCGGTCGCTGTCCGGTCCCGGTTCGTCGTCCAGGTCGACCCAGAGAAACGGCTGTTCGCGGATGTACGCGCTAACTCGGCGTTCGAGAACGTACTCCTCGTCGCGGACCGCGTCGCGGTCCCGTTCGATACCGGCCCAGCGCGCGTCCCACGAGGGGTAGTCCTCGCGGAGACCGTACCGCTCGATGATCGCTTCGCCGACGCGCTTGCGGTACACCGACCCGCGGTGGTTCCCGCCGTGGGGATGGCCGCTACTGCGAGCGCCCGTCCCGTAATGCTGTTTCAGCCGGTCCCACAGCGTCGTCCCGCTTCCGGCAGAGACAGCGTGGGTCCCGACGCGGGTCAACCGCCGCTGGTCCCCCGCTTCTCGGCGCTCGCCCGGTTCGAAGAAGAAGTAGACGCCGCGGTCGGGCCAGTCCATACGGCCGTGACAGTCCTTCAGTTTCCGCGCTCCACCGACCGCCGCCTCGACTCGGTCGAGGATATCGTAGAACCGGTCGAGGTCGTCGCGTCGTGTCATCCGGCCGAGGCTGAGCTCGCTAGGCACTAAGTAGTATCCCAACTCGTCGGGACATCGAAGTCCCGCGTCCACCACGCGACTGCGCCGCCGTCACCCGCGTTCGTTCAGGATCCGCTCGATTATCCGACCCGTCGAGAGGAGTTCGCCCTCGAACCGTGGCTCCCGCGCAGACGCGCGCTTGACCTCGCAGTCGATCCCCCGCCGTCGCAGTTCGTCCTCGATAGCCGCCTCGTCGTGGTGCTGGTCATGGCCGAGCACGATGTAGTCGGGAGCTATCTCTTCGATGGGGACGAAGATGTCCTCGCGATGGCCTAGACGGGCGCTGTCGACGACTTCGAGAGCGTCGACCATGTCCCGGCGCTGGCGGTCCGGCAGAATCGGTTTCGCCTTGTGCGTCACGTTCTCACGTCGGGCGACGATCACCTGTAGTTCGTCGCCCAGTTCCGCCGCCTCCTGCAGGTAGTGAACGTGACCGGGGTGTAGTACGTCGAACGTCCCCTGTGCGATAACTGTTGTCATATTTATCGTCGTCGGCGTTCGTCGTCGCGGCGCAGTTCGTCGTCGATGTCCATCTGGGTAAAATCGAAGAAGTCCTCGGCGTCGGGAACCCTGACGTCGACGACCTCCAGGTCTCGCGGGTCGCCGTTCCGGTCGAAGGCTTGCCAGTCAGTCCGGCCGTACGGCGCGCCGATGATGATGTGAACGTCGCCAGAGCCGAACGTCCGAAGGTCAGCATCGCTCGGGCGCAAAACGCCGTTGGGGTGCGAGTGGACTGACCCGATCGATTTGACGTCGTTCGGTTTCATGCTCGTCTTGACGGTCGCGCTGACGCTGTTCGATTCCGTGCCCGGGATCACGATGACGTCCGTGATGACGGTTCCGTCCCGGTTCAGCCCCAGTTCCCTGGCGTCGGTGCCGCGGAGAAATCCCATGTACTCGTCCGGGTGTGAGTCCTCCGAGGATTCGAGGACGAACTCCAGCGTCTCCTCGGCGATCCCCAGAATCTCGCCCGACCGGAACAACGACCCGAACAGGCCCATGTCCCTGACTCGGGGATTCCGGATGCTAAACGTTCCGGATGCGGGCCGGCCACGGGGATGCCGTGCGTCTTAACAAGCGTTAAACCCGGGCCCGCCGAAACGGCAAACAAGATGACTACAGACGATACCGGCGGGAGCGCCGGCGACGCTACTGTCTACGATCTCACAGCGGACTGCACAATAGAGGATATTGAGGAGGGGAAAGCGTATCTCGCGACGGTAAACGGTGTCGTGGATTACGGCCTCTTCGTCGACCTCTCGGACAACGTCTCCGGTCTGGTCCACGAGTCGAATCTCTCGGGCACGTACGCCGTCGGCGACGAACTCGTCGTCGAACTCGGTCAGGTCCGCGAGAACGGTGACGTCGCATTCGAAACAGTCGACGTCGACGAATACGACACTACCCCGGTCGAACACGAGTACGAGATAGCGGACGCGGGCGACCTCGACGAGCGCGTCGGCGAGACGGTTACCCTGGAGGGCGAAGTCGTCCAGGTCAAACAGACCGGCGGGCCGACCATCTTCCACGTCCGCGACGAGACCGGGATCGTCTCCTGTGCCGCGTTCGAGGAGGCGGGCGTCCGCGCCCACCCCGAAGTCGACGTGGACGATGTCGTCCGAATTGGCGGCGGTGTCGAACGCCGCGAGGACGCAATCCAGGTTGAGGTCGACTCGCTGGAGGAACTCGAAGGCGACGACGCCACGTCGGTTCGCGAGCGACTCAGCGCGGCGATGGAGGAACGCGCCGAACCGCACGACGTCGACCCGCTCACCGATTGGCCCGAGTTCGAAAAGCTTCGCGACGACCTCCGCGAAGTCGCTCGGCTCCTGCGCGAGACGGTGCTGGAGAGTCGCCCCATCCGCGTCCGGCACCACGCGGACGGCGACGGGATGTGCGCCAGCGTCCCCGTCCAGTACGCGCTGGAGCAGTTCATCGAGGACACCCACGAGGACCCAGAAGCGCCGCGGCACCTCCTCAAGCGCCTGCCCAGCAAGGCCCCGTTCTACGAAATGGAGGACGCCACCCGCGACCTCAACTTCGCGCTGGAGGACCGCGCCCGCCACGGCCAGAAACTCCCGCTTCTCCTGATGCTCGACAACGGTAGCACGGCCGAGGACGTTCCCGCCTACGAGAACCTCGCCCACTACGACATCCCGATCGCCGTCGTCGACCACCACCATCCTGACCCCGACGCGGTCGGAGACCTGCTCGACGCCCACGTCAATCCGTATCTCCACGACGAGGACTACCGCATTACGACGGGGATGATGTGCGTCGAACTCGCCCGGATGATCTACCCCGACATCGAGGACGAACTCCGGCACGTCCCCGCGGTCGCCGGTCTTTCGGACCGCTCGAAGGCCGACGCGATGAGCGACTACGTCGACCTCGCCCGCGAGGAGGGGTACGACGAGGAGACGCTTCGCGACATCAGCGAGGCGCTCGACTACGAGGCTCACTGGCTCCGCTACGACGACGGTCGCCACCTCATCAACGACGTGCTCAACGTGGACTGCGACGACGAGGAGCGCCACCGCGAACTCGTCGACTTCCTCGCCGACCGCGCCCGACAGGACGTCGAGGAGCAACTCGACGCCGCGATGTCTCACGTCGAACACGAAGCGCTCGACAACGGCGCACACCTCTACCGCATCGACGTGGAGAACTACGCGCACCGATTCACCTACCCCGCGCCGGGCAAGACGACCGGCGAGATACACGACCGCAAGGTCGAGGAGACCGGTGACCCTGTCATCACCATCGGCTACGGACCGGACTTCGCCGTCCTCCGGTCCGACGGCGTCCGCCTCGACATTCCGACGATGGTCTCGGAACTCGACGAGGGTATCGTCGGCGGCGGCGTCAGCGGCGGGGGTCACCTCGTCGTCGGTTCGATCAAGTTCGTCCAGGGCCGCCGCGAGGAGGTCCTCGACTCCCTCGTCGAGAAGATGGCCGCCGCGGACATCGACGAGGAACTGTCGAGTACGGTCCAGCGGGACTGAGACTGCGGCTGTAATTGTGTAGATACGCACATAACGTACCGCGCTGTTTGCGACCGGTGAATCGAGCAATTTTTCACTATCCTCACGTGCTTACAGCAGACAGGCTGACCGCTACTCGAACTCGATCTCTCTCCGTCCGTACGCCGCGGCCGAAAGCGTCACCAGAGCGAGCGCCGCTGCGACCCCAGCGGGCACTCGCGCCGCCCCGCCGCGCCAGTCCGCACGGAACAGGCGGGCGTAGTAGTGTCCCACCTCGTCGCCTACGAGGACGAGGGCGACCTCGCGGTTCTCCCGGAGCGAGTTGTTGTTCCAGTTGACGCTCCCCAAGACGACCCGCCGCTCGTCTATCACGACGCCTTTCGCGTGGATCTTCTCGTACCGCGAGCGTGGGTCCGCGACGCGAGCCTCCAGATCCAACCCCTCGCGCTCGCCGAGCGCGTTCAGCCAACGGACGCGCTTCCGGTTTTCCTCTCGGGCATACCACGCACCGGATAGCAGGACCCGCACGCGGACGCCGCGGCGCGCGGCGTCGACGGTCGCCCGCACGGGCGGCGTCTCCCGGCCGCCGAGCGTCACCTGCTCGACCAGGACCGACTCCTCGGCGTCGCGGATCTCTCCGACGATGCCCGCTTCGGCGTTGTCCGGCGCGGTTAGTAGGCGGACGCGCTCCACGGAGACGTTTTGCGGTGCGAACCGCTCGGGGTAGGTCTCCCGAGAGGCGTTCCCGTCGACCGGATCGACGTCTTTGCGGTGTGTTTCCCAGGCAACAGTGTCGCCGGCCTCCCAGTCCCCGCGGAACACGGCGGCGAGGTCTTCGGCGACGGCGGCGTCCCGGACCAACGCGCCCCACCCTCTGTTCGACCCGCCGCCGGTACCCGAGGGCTTCCAGTTCTCGGTGAGCACCAGCGCCCGGTCGTCGACGACGGCGTATTTCGGGTGGTGAAACCGGTACCGCTCGCGCTCACCGCCGGCGACCCGCACGGTCGCGTTGCTCTCCGCGAGGCGGTTCAGCGCGTCGACCTGTCGCTCGCTCGTCCCGCCGACTGGGCTGTCGTCCACGAGGACGTGGACATCGACGCCGCGCGCGGCCGACCGTTCGAGTTCGCGGACCGCGCGTTCCGAGGACAGCGTGTATCCGGCGAGCAGTATCCTGTCGTCGGCACCCGAGAGCGCTCGGACGGGAACGTCCGGCGAGTCTGGCAACGCGAACACCTCGACGCCGACCTCGGCGGTAACCGCGGGTGAGTGGTCGCTCGCGCCCAGCGGAACCCACCCGTCGGCCGTCCAGCGTTCACCCTCTTTCGAGCGGTCGTAGGTTACCGCGTCGACCGTCGTATTCCCGCGTCGGAGTTCGACCGACTCCCCGCCGTTTGCGAGTTCGAGGCGGTCCCCCAGCGCCAGAACCCGACGGTCGGTGAGGTTGCGTGCCGCCGCGGGGTCGGGGGTGAGGGCCACTCGTCCCTCGACAGTGCGGTTCGGGAGGGGAACCGCCGTCTCGCCGTCGGTGATCGACCACCCCGCGAGGTTCGCCGGCTCGGGAAAACCGACTTCGACGAATTCGCCGCGGTCGCCCTCGGCGACGGGATCGGGATAGACGGCGACGATCCGGGGGTCCTCACCCTGCCGGCTGTAATCCCTTGAAGCATCGCGGACCACCGGAGGTCCGAGTATCGTTCCGAAGGTACAGCCGTCAGTATCAGACGCGCGAACGGAAGCGGTCGCCGCCGGGACAGCGCCGCCGCTTGCGGGAACTGCAAGCGCGACCAGCACGAGGACGGCCACCGTACGCGAGAGCACGGCGGCGTTGGCCGCCCCTTCAGTGATAAACCTGTGGAGAGGAGAGTTCCGTCAGACTGCCTTCTCGGCTTCGTTCTGGACGCGGTAGGCCCGGTCGTCGGCGTAGTCGCCAAGCACTTCGAGCGCCCGTTCGGTGCCGATCTGGTTGAGCGCCCAGGCGGCGCTCGCGCGGACCGTGTTCGACTCGTCGTCGTCGAGCACGTCGGCGAGGGGGTCGATAGCGCGGGTGTCGCCGAGGAGACCGAGCGCGCGGGCGGCGTGGCTTCGGACTTCCTCGCTGTCGGCGTCGAGGGCGTTCGCGACCGCCTGCGTCGCGTCATCGCTGCCGATCTCGCCAAGCGCTTTCATCGTCACTTTCCGGAGGCCCGGGTTTCCTTCGTCACCGACGTACTCGACGAGCGTATCGACGGGTTCTTCGCTACCGATCTTTCCGAGGACCTCGATAGCGTCCTTGTCGCGCTTGTTCGCGCGCTGGAGCATCGGATCAACGGCCTCCTCGGGGCCGAGGCGCTTCAGCGCGTCGAGGCAGTGGTCCTCCATGAAGTCGGACTCGAAACTATCGAGCGCAAGGAGGACCATGTCGGCGCGGCCGCGTTTGGTCCACACCTTCAGCGCGCCCCATTCGGGCGGGTAGTCCTTGCGGTGGTCGAGCACGTCGTAGTACCCCTGGGCCTGTAGCTGTTCGCGGACGGAGAGGTCGTCCCACTCCTCGGCCTCGTCCAGATCGCTCTGGAGTTCGTCGGTCGCGTCGAGCAGTGCCGCGATGGTTTCTGCGTCTGCGTCGGGGTCGAGATCGGCCGTCTCGACGGCTGTCCCGGCGTCTTGGAGAGCGGCGGTCAAATCCTCGATCGATTCGCCCGCGAGGGTGACGGACTCGTCGAGGATGTCGTCGACGCTCTCGACGAACGATTCGACGGCCTCCGCGGCTTCGCTCTCGCCACGGTCGGTCCACTCGGTTTCGGCGACGGTCGTTTCGGCCGACTCGATGTCCGCGACCACGTCTTCGGCGTAGGGGCCGCGTGCTTCCTCTAGCTCCGACTCGAGGTCCTCTTTCTCGCTTTCTATCTCCTCGGCGGGCGCTTCCTCGTCCTCGTCGTCGGGTTCGGGAAGGTCGGCCGATTCGAGGTCAGATTCGAGCGATTCGATCTCGGCCTCGACGTCGTCCAGGTCGTCCTCCGTCTCGGCCTCGTCGAGTTGCGCCTCGATCGCGTCGAGTCGCTCGCGGAGTGACTCGACCGTGACCTCTGTGTCGGGGAGCGTCTCTTCGTCGGCGGGTCCGTCGTCCGCCGTCTCTTCTTCTGCCGGTTCTTCGTCCGGCGTCGCTTCGCTCTCGTCCTCTTCACCGCTCATGCCGACACCTCCAGCGCGTCCCTTCGGCGCGCGGCGACTGCCGACGGCGCACTCGTGTTCATATACCTGCAACTGTGTCTGTACGCCCCCTAAGCGTTTCCGTTCTCGGCCGACTCCACGTCGCGCCAGTAGAACCACGGACTGAGCGCGAGATACGCGATTCCGAGCGTTAGCAAGGCGTACGGGAACGTCCGGCCGAGAAACTCGGGAAAGAGGACGGCCAGCGAGTGGACGACGCCCATCAGGAGGGCGTCCCGGGCGAGGAGGTCGGGGTAACGGACCGTCGACACCATGAGGTAGACGAACACTGCCGTTCCGGCGAGCAACACCTGTGGTTGTGCGATGCCCGCGAGCACGGCCGACGCGAGGATCGTCGCCGCGAGCGTACTGGGGGCACCCTCCGTCGACGCCACGGCCGTGTCGTACGCCGTGTACATCCCCAGGCGCGTCACGGCCATGGCGACGAACAGGGCGGGGAGTCCGACTGCGAGTACCGTCTCCGCCGTGGGATCGACGAGCGAGAACGCCCACTCCGTCCGGACGGCAGCGACGACGACTGCGGCAGGCGCGACGGCAAAGGAGGCGACATCCGCGAGCGAATCGAGATACTCCCCGGCCGCCGACCCGCCGGCCCAGCGGGCAACGACGCCGTCTAAACCGTCGGCGATAGCCGAGAGCAAGACGAGCCTCGCCGCAACCCGAGCGTTCACGGGCGCGACGATGACGGCGACGAAGCCGACGACTGCATTGAACACAGTGACGGCGTCGGCAGGACCGAGTCGCCCGACGAACCGCGGTTGCATACTGTCGGAGTTGCGTACCGCTCCCTTACGCTTTTATGTTCTACCCCGCAGGCGCTCCGGTCGGTCGTGCCGAACCGGCGAGCATATGTCGTCGCCGACCCGACACGAGAGTATGAACCGCCGCACGTACCTCGCTGGCCTGGCGGGCGGAGGCGCAACGGCCCTCTCCGGATGTCTCGCGTCGCTCGGCTCCGCCGGCGCGTCCTGCGACGGCGACTGCGATATCGGCATGACCTCCTCGGCGTTCGACCCGCAGCAGTACGAAGTTACTGTCGGCGAGACAGTAACCTGGAAGAACACGAGTTCGAAGGGCCACACCGTCACCGCCTACGGCAGCCAGATCCCCGAGGACGCGGCGTACTTCGCCTCCGGCGGCTTCGACTCGGAAGATGCCGCACGGGAGGGGTGGAGAGAGAGGAACGAGGGAGTTCTAACCACGGGCGACTCCTACGAACAGACGTTCGAAGTTGTGGGGGAGTACGACTACGTCTGTCTCCCCCACGAGGCCGGGGGAATGGTCGGTACTATCGTCGTGACGGAGTGATTCGTCCGGTCCGGACGCGACTCGGGAACTGAACCGCTACCGGACCCGTATTTCTTCGAAACGAACGCCGACCGGAACCGACTGGTTAGCCGTCGTCGCCGACATCGACCTGAATCGGCGAGATGTCGATCACGTACTGATTGTCGTCGTCCGGATTCGCGTTGCTGTTCGAACCGCCGTTGCTTCGGTCGCCCGCGTCGGCATCGTACAGGAACACCGTGTAGTCGGTGTGGCTGGCGTTCGGATTGTCGAGTTCCATCACGATGATCGCCTGGTCGTCGCCGAGGTCGAACTCGCCGCCGCTGTGGTGGTCGTCGTCGAGAATGCTCTCGATGTCGGGTTGCCACCATGCGGTCGACAGGGTCGGCAGATCTTCGCCGTCAGTGTATATCTGGTGGTCAGACTTCGAACTGTTGTCGACGTCGTCTATCGTCCCGCTCGTACCGTTACACGTCGTGTGTGCGTACGTGTCGCCGTTGTGGTCCGATTCGAGTCCAGTGTCCGTCCCGTTGGTACAGTCGACCGACCGAGCCGAGAACGACAGCAGAGAGCCGATAGAAAGGTTGTCGACTCTGAACTTGACGGACCCGCTCCGCGTCGGATCATTGATGGCACCTCCGGGCCCGTCGGGATCGACGGGACCGTCGGCCGCGGACGGGTCGAGCGAGTACGTCTTGCCACCGATCTGGACTTCCGTCTCTACCGTCTTGTGTTCGACTGCACGGGTCCGATCGCGAGTTTCGTCCCCGGCGATCTGCTCGAAGATGTCCTCCAGGTCCTCGGCGCCATCAACGTAGTGGTACTCCCCACCGGTCTCGTTGGCGACATCGCCGAGGAGATCTTCGTCAGCGCCCTCTCCCAGACCGATGGTGTAGACGGTGACGTTGTTCGCGGCCGCGCGCTCCGCGGCGTCGCGAGTCATCTCGTCGAGTTGCGACTGGCTGTAGCCGTTGACGTTGTTCTCCCCGTCGCTCAGGAGGACGACGACCTGTTCGTCGTTGCCCCCCTCTTCGAGTTCGTCCAGTGCACCGTAGAGTCCCGTGCTGATGTTGGTTCCCCCGTTAGCCGTGTCGGTGATGCTGCCGTTGAGGGCGTCGAAGTCCGCCGTGAGGTCGTGGCGGTGGTGGAGGTCGCTGTTGAACTCGACCGCACCGGCCTTGTCGCCGGCGGAGGCGTTGAGCGCGCCGACGAAGCTCCGCGTCGCCTCGACCCGCTTGCCGTCGGGGTCCATTCCAGGGTCGCACTCATAGTCGGCGACAGTCAGTCGACGATTACCTTCGATATACAGTTGTTGGCCGGATGTCTTCCACTGACGTTCATACTGGTCCCACACGGCGACCTCGTCCGGCACGGTGTAGTAGTTGCCGTCGACGGCCGCCCAATCCACCTTGTCCCTGTTCCTCTCGTCACGTACCCACTGGCAATTATGCTGGCCCATCGACCCGGACCGGTCCAGCACGAACATTACGTCAAGCGGTTTGCGTTCCGCCACGGTCTTATTGATTGTCCGCTCCTCGGCGATCTCCGTCCCGAGGAGTTCGATCGTCCCGGACGAACTGTTCAGTCGGAGCGCGTTTTCGTCCTCGTCCTCGGAGATGACGCCGCAACCGTTCCGGCCCTCGCCGTCGACGTTCGGACACTCGTCGGCGTACTCCGGGACGCCGTCATCGTCGCCGATTCTCAGGTATCCCGTTCGTTTGCTGTCGTCGTCGTCGTTCAGTTTCACCGTCGCGTTGTAGTTGCCGGCACTGCCGGGGTTCGTTACCTTCCCGTCTTTGCCGTTGCGGTTCTGGCTGCCGAATTCGAGGGCGATCGTGTCGTTAGCGTTGATCTGGACGCTATCGTCGAATTGGAACTCGATCGTGTTGTCACTCGTGTCCACGCTGTAGCTATCGATGTGGTTCTTCAGGTCTACGGTGCCGCCGTCGGCGCGATAGATCTTGGACCGGTTTTGGTTGATGTGTCCACGCACACCGGGGCCCTTGCCCTTGAGGTCGGCCAGATCAGTCTCGCCGTCCTCGTACTTGATCTTGATACCTTCCAGTGTGTCCCCGGTGATCCCGTCCGATTCCTTGACGCCAAACGTTAGTTTGTGACTCGTATCCGCGCCTGCAGTGTTGTTCACTGCGACCAGCAGGTCGTCGTGGCCGGGAACTCCGATCGGACCGCCCTTGCCGAGTGGCAGGTCGCGGACTACCACCGTCTGGTTGCCATCGTAGACGGTGACGTTGCCGGAATCGCCCATCTTGGTCTCGAAGTATCGCCCCCACGCGTCGTAGTAGGTGCTGTTCTCGACCGTGATCTGGAGGCTCCGAACGCGGGTTACGTTCCCGTTGCCATCGTCGCGGCAGAACATTTCGTTCGTTATCGTTTCTTGTCTCTCGCGCGTCCACGTCTTGTTCACCGCCGCGGTGGTTTCGCCCGAGTTGTCGATTCGACCTGTGAGGTTGGCGACGCTGAAGTCGAACGTTCGATACGTATCGCCGTCGATACGCTCTGATCGGTACGAGATCGACGGCGGCGACACCATCGTGCTCCCGCCGTTCGTTTGCTTCCAGACGCCGCCACCCTGATACGCGACGCGTTCCCCGTTGTCGTTTTCGTACTCGAACGAGTTGAGCGCCAGATTCGTCGTACAGTCGTCCCTGTACGTACCGGTTTCTGTCCACCCGTGGATAGTGAACGTCATCTCGCCGTCGGCGACGATCGAGACCTCGTCGTCAGCGTTCATACGCAGTTCAGTCGACCCTTCTCCGCGGGATGACAGCGAAGCGATGTCTGACCGAACTTCCTGCATCGACATCTCCGCGGACTGGACCTCGTTTTCCTGTTCTATCTGTTCGGTGGCCATTCCGCCGATGAGGAAAATAAGCGTGGCCCCCACGAGAACCATTCCAAACAGTATGACGAGTCCGAGTGTGTTAGACGCACCTCGTTCGTCCTCCGATGATGGTAGATGTCGGTCCATAGCTACGTACCTTTTGAACTTCAAATATCTCCAACATAATAAATTTGCCTAATATAAACGAGGGAAAACAATAGATCAGTTGGAGAAAGAATCGCCTACCGGTCGAGAGCGGCGGGCGGACCACCGGGAAGACGGTCCCGGTCGTGGTCCACGGTGAAGTCGATATCGGGACCCGCGGGAACGATCTGCTTCGGGTTTAGGTCAGTGTGACTGCGGTAATAATGCGTTTTGATCTGCTTCAGGTTCACTGTCTCCGCTACTCCAGGGAGTTGGTACAGTTCACGCAGATAGCTCCAGAGATCGTCGTAATCGGCGATCTGCCTGACGTTACATTTGAAATGGGTGTGATACACGGCGTCGAACCGGATCAGTGTCGTAAACATCGCGATGTCGGCCTCGGTGAGACGGTCCCCAGCGAGATATCGCCGATCCGCCAGCATCTCGTCCCAGTGGTCCAACGCGTCGAACAGTTCCCCGACTGCACGTTCGTACGCCTCCTGCGTGTCAGCGAACCCGGCGCGGTACACCCCGTTGTTGATCGGTTCGTATATCTCGTTGATGATCCGGTCGATGTCGTCCTGATACCCCTCTGGGTACAGGTCCACGTCGTTGGCGGCAATATCGTCGAATGCCAGGTCGAACATCCGCATTATCTCTTCGGACTCGTTGTTGACGATAGTCTCTCGCTTACGGTCCCAGAGAACGGGAACGGTCACTCGACCCGTGAACTCGGGGTCTGCCGCAGTGTACACCTCACGCAGGTAATCCGACCCGTGTATCGTATCCGACGTACAGTCCTCTTTCTCCGGCGAGAACTCCCAGCCGTCGTTCTGGCGATACGGGTCGACGACGTCCACGGAGATAGCGTGGTCTAATCCCTTCAACGCCCGGGTTACGAGCGTACGATGCGCCCACGGGCACGCGAGAGAAACGTACAGATGGTATCGGCCCTCTTCCGGGGTGAATTTCGCGCCCGGCGCGTCCCGGACCCAGTCTCGAAACGAGGTCTCCTGACGTTCGAACTCACCCTCCTCGTTCGTCGATTCGTAGGCGTCGGTCCGCCACTCGCCGTCCACGAGCATGTTCATGGCTGACGATCAGCGTCCGACAGTGAAATGTTCAGTGCCTCCGGAACCGGGAAACCGCGTGATTAACGGTAAAATAACAGCATCCTCGCGTAAATTATCCGACTGTGAATAGTAAATAATAAATCGGTGGCGCTGAAACTCCATTTCGCTGAGGGGTGAAAGACGATGGCAGTCGAAGCGGTGATAGCGTCGGTGGGCGACTTCCGACGTTCGAACGACCGTCTTCGTGTCGGCACGACGGGGATCCTCCGGGGCTTGATCGCCAGTTGGGTGTCAGGTGAGTGGGCGTACAGTCCCGTTCTACCAATCACCCTGAAACATTACACGAAGGCCGGACTGTCCCGCTAGTTCGCGAACTACCGCTTTTGCCGAGGATGCATCGAGCGTCGCGAGTAGACAGTAGCCGTTCGAGAGACGTCGATGCGACCGCATCTCCGTTCCGTTCGGATGAACGGGAGTGCGAGCGAGCACCGCTCGACCCTTCTCGTCGCTGGCGTCCGGACGCCACGGTAAGGTGAGCCGAGAGTCCAGAGCGTATCGGTCCAACAGGAGTTCTATCGCGTTCGCCATCGCTCCGACGGGGCCTTCGGTACCGACAGCGCCGACCGATGTCCGCCCGTCGAAAACTCGGACGACGTACTCACCGCCTTCCGTCGTCGCGGACGAGGCGGACCTGCCGTCACCCGGGGAGCTACCCGCCCGGCCATCGTTGCCCGGCGATGCGTCTTTTCGCCCCGTCGCGGCAGGGTCGCCGTCAGTCGAGTCCGCCGAGTTACCTGCCGTCGCTTTCGAGGGCCTCGCCGCGCCGCCGTCGTTCACGGCCGCGTCGTCCGGTCCGAGAGCGACGAGCAGGTCGTCGACGAACCCGTCGACGATGGCAGCGATCTCGTCCGTCGCCGCACCGTCGGCAGCCGCGACCAGAGTTTCGGTAAGAGACTCTGCCACGGCTTCTCTCCGTTTGGCGATACGTTCGGCAGCTATGCGTCGGTCCGCAGCCGGCCGGCGGGATTCGACTGCCGCCTTCGTGTACATCGAAACGGCGTCTTCGTACGAGGGAAGTCGGTCGAGTCGACACTCCAACCGCTCTACGTCGTCACCGTTTCTGGCGAGGAAGACGAACGACCGCCCGTTAGTGAGGATTCCCCAGTCGACACCGCCGGCGGTCATTCCGACCTCCAGACGGTCAATATCCGCTTCGCGGAGCGAATCCTCACAGGGAACAACGTCTACGAAGACGGCGGGCCGGTCATCGACTTGAAGTACGTAGTCTACCGGGTCGCGGTCCGGAACATTCACGTCCGCTTCGACTTCCGGAAGGCGAACGTCCCATCCGAGCGCTTCGAGAAAGGGCTGGACGAGGCGGAGTTCGGTGTTCCGCAGCGAAAGGTCGTCCGATTCCGTGACTGCGGTGTGGGCGCGTTCGACGTACTCCCGCATGTCCGTACCGGTCATCGACTCCTCGTTGTCAGTCATCGCAGTTGTACTTAGGGGTAAAAGAGGTCGGCGTGGTCGAACTGTCTGCCGCAGTCCGGGCACTCGTACTTCGTTCCGTTTTCAGTCTCCACGACGGTACCGCAGTCGGGGCAGTCTGATCCGTTGACGAACGTCATTCGCTCGTAGATGGACAGAGGGGTGACAAAACGTTACCGGTCAGACCACCTGTCGGCTGGACGGGACGCCCGTCGCCGCCACCGAGAAGTCGTTACTACCGAGTACTACGGACTGTCCTCGTTCTGGGCGTCCAGTCGGTCACCGACCTGTAGTGCGTTCTCCGCGGGCGAGACGGCGGCCAGCAACGAGTCGAACTCCACGACCCGAAGAGCCGTTAGTTTCGGAAGGTGGTCGTCGTAGATCGTCCCCTTGATCGCTTCCGGATCGCCCGCGTCCGCGTTCTCCGAGCCATCATTGCCTTCCCGCAAGGCGATCTGTCGGGCGATATCGACGACCGGAACCGGATCCTCGGCCGCCAGAACGTGCGTTAGAAGCATACGCCGTCGCGGTGACTCGAGCACCTCGTCGACGACTGACTCCGGTAGCGGGCGGTCCGGACTGTTCGTCGGTTCGTCCGCGTCGGACGTGTCGAGGGACATGTTCGAACGATCCGTCCCAGAGGGTAAATACGGTAACACGTATCAAATAACCTGTACGCGCCAGGTTGGTCGCTTTTCTCCGGCCGTACACGAGTAGCACCCAGGTCGCTCGTACAGTCGTTTCGGGCGCGATTTCCCCGAAAGAACGACTACGCAACGGGATATCAGTCGTGATAATAGCCGGTGAGGATTTATGTGGTACTAGCGATGGTATCGACCATATGATAGGCGGCCTGCGATCACTAGTTCCGAAGTTTATAAGGCGAAGATACGCACTCAAGTTCGGAATCGTTCTGCTCATTCTCGGCCTGTCTGTCGGTACGATCGGGTACGTCGGTACCGCACAGATAGAGAACCAGGTGACCGAGGACGTGAACAATGACTACGCGGATCTCGCCCAACAAGAAGCGAACAACATCGAAAACTGGAACCAGCGAAACAAACTCCTGACCGAATCAGCCGCATCCTCCGCGACGGTGACGGGCGGCAACACGAGCGAGATTGACTCCGAGCTCAACAGACGTCAGGGGACGCTCGGGAGTGAAGCCCGAAGCATCGATTACGTCAATATGGTCGACGACGAGATCGTCGCGAGTTCCAACAGCGACCGCCAGGGAGTCGGAATTGATTCGCTCGACGAGCCGTGGACGGAGGACGTAAACGCCAGCATGGGGATGGAGGTGTACGTCTCAGACATCTACAGTAAGGACGGCAGCGCGTATATTACGTACATACAGGCAGTCCCCGAAAGCAGCAGTAACGCGATAGCCTACACGTTCAGCGCCGACCAGTTCTCGACTCGGTTCCAGAGCGAAGGGAACGACGAAGTCGTGACTATCGTCGCCGACCGTGACAACCGCATCCTCTTCGACGACGTCCCGATAACCAAAGAGGGCGACCAGTACGGCGCCACGTACTCGGCGAACAACTCTCTCGTCACCAGTGCCGCACCGAAAGGACAGGTGACTGTCATCGACGAGCCCACCGAAGGTCTCAGTGACAGCTACTACGAGATGGGCTCCGAAAAATACGTCGTGGGGTACGCGAGCGTCGAGGGAACCGATTGGGTCGTTCTCACTCACGAGTCGACCGACAACGCGTACGGTATCGTCGGCGACATCTCCCAATGGGGGATACTGGCGACGCTCGGCGGGGTTCTCCTGATCGGACTCGTCGGGGCCGTGGTCGGTCGTAGCACGTCGTCGGCGGTAGACCGCCTGACCTCCAAGACGGAGCAGATGGAGCAAGGGAACCTCAACGTCGAGTTCGAGACCGCTCGGATCGACAACATCGGTCGGCTGTACGAAGGGTTCGGAAGCATGCGTAACGCGCTTCGCGAACAGATTCAAGAGGCGCAGGCCGCCCGCGAGGAGGCCGAGCAGGCCCGCTCGCAGGCCGAGCAGATGAACCGGCATCTGGAGCTCAAAGCCGACCAGTACAGCGAGATCATGCAGGAGTGTGCGGACGGGAACCTCACCGCACGGCTCGACCCGGAAAGCGAGAGCGACGCGATGACGGACATCGCCGAGGAGTTCAACGAGATGGTCGACGAGATCGAAGAGACCACCGAGCAGGTCAAGAACTTCGCGAACGAGGTCGCAACCTCCAGCGAGGAGGTCACAGCGAGTTCCGAGGAAGTTCGCTCCGCGTCCGAGCAGGTGACTGAATCCATCCAGGAGATTTCGGACGGCGCGGAACAGCAAAACGACTCCCTGCAGTCCGTGTCACAGGAGATGTCCGGCCTCTCGACGACGGTCGAAGAGATCGCTTCGTCCTCGAACGAGGTCGCCGACATCGCGGAGCGGACCGCCGAAACCGGCCGCCAGGGTCGCCAGGCTGCCGAGGAGGCCATCGAGGGGATGCGCCAGATCGAAGACGAGTCCGAACAGGCCGTCGACGAGATCGAACAGCTCGAAGCCGAGATGGAGCAGATCGACGAACTGATCGACTTCATTACGGAGATCGCCGAACAGACCAACATGCTCGCGCTGAACGCCAACATCGAGGCCGCCCGGTCCGGCGAATCCGGTGAGGGTTTCTCTGTCGTCGCGAGCGAGGTCAAGGAACTGGCGGAAGACACGAAAGACGCCGCAGAGGAGATCGAGGAACGCCTAGAGCAGATCCAGGACCAGACCGAACGGACCGCGGAGGAGGTCCAGCGGACGAGCAGTCAGGTGGCCCAACACACCGACTCTGTCGAGAACGCGGTGGACGCGCTCGAAGAGATCGCCGGATACGCACAGGAGACCAACACCGGCGTTCAGGAGATCAGTGCCGCCACGGAGCAGCAGGCTGCCTCCACCCAGCAGGTCGTCGCGATGGTCGACGAGGCCGCGACGATCAGCGAGGACACGACGAGCGAGGCGGAGAACGTCGCCGCCGCCGCGGAGGAACAGACCACCGCACTGACCGAAGTGTCCCGAAGCGCAAGCGACTTGGCGGAACAGGCAAGCCGCCTGAGCGAAGCGTTGGACCGCTTCGATACCGATGCCGACGCCAGCATGGACTCGTTCGAACCGGACGACGACCGGCCGGACGACTCGGCAGACGTGTCCGACATCACTGCGGCGGCCGAAGCGGCCGCCAGAAGCTCGGAACCGACGCCGGAATCCGAGGACACCCCTGACGCCGAATCCGCTGACTCCGACGGTGACACGGAGGACGAGGTCGTCGCACAGTCGACGCCGCAGACCGACACCGGGCAGGGTGCCGTCGAGTTCTCGGCAGGCGAATCCGACGAACCGGACGCGTTGGCTGGCGAGAACGAGACGGCGGAACGCACCGAATCGAACGGTCACACCGACGAGAGCGCGGATATCGCACTCGGCGATGAGGGCTCCGATTCGCAGACCGCCGGGTCTGACGCGGCCACGGACTTCGACGACGAGTCCGACGACCCTCTCGTCACGTCCTCGGACGGGGAGAGCGACACCGCGGCGGACGCGGTGGCCGCTCCCTCACCTGACGATCAGGAGAGCCAGGATCCGCTCGCTGACGACAGCAACGGCACGCCGGACCCGCTTGCCGACGACACTGACGATACGCCGGACCCGCTTGCCGACGACACCGACGATACGTCGGACCCGCTGGCGAACGCCGGGGGGGCCGACGACAGTGATGACACCAGTTCGCAAGCGGACGACGACGACGCTCTCGGCCTGGAGTTCGAGACGACTGACTCCGGAGTGGAGGACGAATCGGTCGAAGACGATGGGGCGGTCGACCCTGAAACGGACGATACCGAGGCGGACACCGACGACGAGTCCGTAGACGACGCTGCGGAGAGTGATGAAGACGAGAACGACGACATGTTCTCGTTCGTGCAGGACGAACCGGAGGATTAGTCGCGCCGGTATATCCGCAATCGGCCGTCGAGAACTTCGAACGCGCCTTTTAGATTCGGCGGGATCGTTTCTGCTTTACCGATGACCAGATAGCCACCGGGCCGAATCGATTCGGTGAGCGTCTCGAGGATCGGTTGCTTGTACTCGCTGTCGATGTAGATAAAGAGGTTCCGACAGATAACCAGGTCGAACCCGGCCTTTGGCTGGTCGTTGATCAGGTCGTGATGTTCGAATGTAACGTGTCGTTGGATCTGGTCCCGGACCGAGAACGTGGAGTCCTGCTGCTCGACGAAGCGGTGATAGTTCGACAGAAAGTTCAGTTGCTCTTGAATGTCGATAGTCCGTGTCGTCTCGTAGACGCCTGCTCGGGCGGAGCGAAGCGCCTTGTCGTTGATGTCCGTAGCGAGGACGTTCAGTTTTTCCTCGTCGGTCCGAGGGTCGTCGTGGGCCAGCATCGCCAGCGAGTACGGTTCGCGTCCGTCCGCACAGGCGGCGCTCCAGGCGTGTATCTGCTCTTTTTCCTCCGACAGTTCGCGGAGAACGGAACGGATGCCCTCCCAGACGTCCTCGTTCCGAAAGAACCCGGTGACGTTGATGCTCAGGGCGTCCAACAGGGCTTCCCGTTCGTCGGTGTCCGTTCGCAGGACCTCGAGATACTCGTCGTAATCGTCGGACCCCGTCCGTCGCATCCGGGATGCGAGGCGACGTTGGAGGTAGCTATCGTTGTAGTGACTCGTCGCGAAGTCCATCTCGTCTTCGATGAACCCGGCGAGTCGCGTGAACGACTCGTCGGTGCTCACAGTTCTGTCACTCCGCTCTCGTCCTCCGAGGAGTTGATCGATAGCGTCCCGTTACTTGCGTCGAACTCGACGGTGCGTCCGCGCTGTCCGCCGACTTCCTCCGCGACGATCGGGACGCCGAGTTTGTCGAGTTCCTCGCGGGCCGCGTCGACGTTGCGTTTGCCGACGGCCTCCCCGAAGCTCTCGAACTCGAACATGTCGCTCCCCCCGGCGATCTTCGCTTCGACGGACGTGTACGTCGCCCCCGCTTCGACCATCTGTCGAAGCATCGCCCGAATAGCAGTGTCCGCGAACTTTCCCGGATTGCCGTCGCTGTCCTCGTTCGAGTCGCCGTCCGGAAGCATCACGTGGGCGAGTCCGGCGACTCCGGAGTCGGCGTCGTACAAGGCGACGGCCAGACACGACCCCAGTCCGTACGACTTCAGCGTCACGTCTTCCGCGGTGATGTAGAACTCGGAGATGCCGACCTGAATCGGGTCCGGAGTCGGCGCTCCCGGTTCGCTGCCGTACGTTTTCATGTATCTGATTCGACCTCGTCGACCGGGAACTCCGCGGTCGTCTTCGCGTCCTCGACGCGGTCCACGTCGAGATCGTTCAGCGCGCGCTCCAGGTCGTCTTCGTTCGGAATGGCGTAAATGTCGCAGTCGAACGCCCGGTCCGCGGCCTGGATCTGGGTGTCGAAGACGAACGCGTACTCCTGGTTCTCGCCGAGGTCGATCACGACGGGGTCGATGACCGCCGCGCCCATGTCGTGGATGAACTCCGGCGGCGAGTGGTCGATGGTCGTGTCGAGCACGTTCGCCCACCCGTCGAGGAAGCCGCTGGCCATGATATTGCCCAGTTCTTTGATGGCGCTCGTTCCCATCTCTCCGAACTCGTTGTCGGGCGGCGACGGCACTGTCGCCTCGACTATCTCCCGCGCCGACGCCTCGTCGAACAGGAACAGGAGATAGCCGCTCGGCGTTCCGTCGAAGGAGAACGCGACGCCGACCTTCTTCTCGTTCGCTATCTCCTCGGGGATCGTCTCCAACGAGACAAAGTTGAGTCGACGGATCTCGACTACCGTCTCGATGCCGGTCAGCGTCGTCACCGCGCTCGCGACTTCCGTCGCCCCCTGTTGGGCGAGTTTGTCGAATCCGACCAGTTTGTCGTACTCGATGCCGTCGCTGCCGTCGACGCGCTGGCGCTCTAGGATCTCCGACATCGAGTCGTGTTCTGGAAGCAGGTAATGTTTGTATCCGATCTCTCTGCCCACCGCCTCGATCTGGCTTCGGAACAGGAGCGCGAGGTCCTCGTCGCTGGGGGCGGTTTCGAGGTCGCCGAAGAACGGCTCGGCCGTCTCGCCCTCGATGAAATCGGGCGTGGAGACGTCGATCACCGTTCCGAGAACGTCGGCCCACCCGTCGATGAACCCGTTGGTCATGATCTGACCGACCTCCGTGACAGCGCTCTGGTCCATCTCGTCGAACTCTTCCGACGCGGCCTCCTTGACCAGCGTCTGAACGACCTGAAGGGCGGCGTCGCGGTCGAAGATGATGATCGAGTGTCCCTCCAGACCGGCGCTCAGTTCGACTCTGACGCCGACTTTCTCGGAGCCGTCGTCGATCTCGGCGCGGATCTCGGAGCCGCGCATGAAGTTGAGTTTCGTCACGCCGACGCGAGTCTGGACCCCGGTCATACTCGTGAGACGACCGGCGGCCAGGCCCGCGCCTTCGCGAGCCATACGGTAGAACGTACCCAGCGCATTGACATCTAATTTCATCTGAATTCCCTCGTAGCGTTATCTCTTCCGTCGCTCATGCGGTTGCCTCTAACGCATTCACCATCTCTACGAACTCCTCCAAGTCGGGGAACGCGTAGATCTCGGCCTCGATCTCGTAGCTTGGGACGTTCATCTGCGAGTCGAAAAACAGTGCGAGGTCCTCTCCCCCGAGTCCCGCCGTCCGTTCGACGACTTCGCCCGCCGGCGCGTAGACGAGTTGCGGCGTGGCGATGTCTATCGTTCGGCCGAGTACGTCGGCCCACCCGTCGATGAACCCGCTCGCCATCATGTTACCGAGTTCTTCGACGGCGCTTCGGGCCATCTCCCCTGAAACCGAGGACAGGTCGTCGACCATGTCAGAGAGCATGAGCGCCGTGATCTTCTTGGCGCTCGCCTCAGGAAAGAGGATGAGAATGTGCCCGTGGGGCGGTTCCATGAGGCGGACGCGGACGCCGACGCGCTTCCCGTCGTCGAGTTGCGCTTTGATGTCCTCGATGTCGATGAAGTTCGTCTTCGTCACCTCCATCTGGGCGTCCTCGCCCGTGAGTTTGCTCATGTTGTCGGCGACGCCGTTCGTGCCGACTTTGGCCATTTCGTTGATGAAACTCAGCTTTCGGATATCGACCTTCAGACTCATAGTTGCCTCCGTTGGTGTTCTATCATAGTGACTCCACGTCCAGGATGTTCACAACGTCTCCTTCTCCGAGCACTGTCGCACCGCTCAACCCCGGAATACCGCCCAGAACGCCCTCGTAGGGCTTCACCACGACTTCCTGCTGGCCGCGGACCTGGTCGCATTTGATCGCGACGGGCCTGATCTCGTCGCGGATGCGAACTATCATCCCGTCGTTGTTCCGACGGCTGCTCGGGGTGTCGAGCGCCTCGCTTAGGCGGAGCAACGGGTACTCTGTCTCGTCCCGGCGGACGATCTCTTCGCCGTCGACCGTCTCTATCTCGCCGACGGGACCGATCTCCTGGACGTTTTTGATCGGGATCCCGTACTCCTCCTCGCCGGACTGGACGAACAGAACGTCGGCGATGGCGACGGTGACCGGCAGACGAAGTCGGACTGTCGTCCCCTCGCCGGGGTCGCTCTCGACGTCGACGCTGCCGTCCAGGTCGGAGACAGTGGTAGCGACGACGTCCATGCCGACGCCGCGACCGCTAACGTCCGTGACCGTCTCGGTCGTTGAGAACCCGGAGTGGAAGATGAGGTCGTACACCTCGTCGTCGTCCATCTCGGCGAGTTCCTGTTCGTCCGCAACGCCTTCCTCGGCGGCCGACCGGCGGATCCGGTCGACGTCGAGCCCACGCCCGTCGTCCTCTATCTCGATGACGACTTCGTCGCGTTCGCGTCGCGCCCGAAGCTCTATCGATCCCTCCGGGTCCTTCCCGGCGGTTTCCCGCTCTTCCGGGGGTTCGATGCCGTGGTCGACCGCGTTGCGAACCAGGTGGACGAGCGGGTCGCCGATGTCGTTGAGGATGCTCCGGTCTATCTCCACGTCGCCGCCGGTCGTTTCGAACTCGACCTGCTTGTCCTGCTCGCGGGAGATGTCCCGGACGACGCGCGGCAGCCTGTTCGTCACGCTGGAAAGCGGAACGAGTCGGATGTCCATCACCGTATCCTGCAGTTCGCCGGTGATGTCTTCCAGTTCGTCGAGTTCGTCGTCGAGCACCGCGAGCGACTCGCCGCGTTCGATCGCCCGGCGGAGGCGGACGCGACTCGTGACCATCCCTTCGACGAGGTTCATCAGGTTGTCGATGTCCTCGACGTCGACCCGGACGGACTGCACGTCGTCAGTGCCGGACGACGACCCGCTCTGGTCGATCGCGGCGCGCGAACTGTCGTCCCGTTCGTCGCCACCGGCGCTCGACCCGCCTTTCGCGTTCTCGTCGCCAGCCGCGGTCGACGCCTCGGCGACGCCGGAGTCGGCCGCACCGCTCGCGTCGGCGTCGGTTTCGGGGGAATCGAACCCTTCGAACTGTTCGTCCGCGACCGATCCCGTGTCGACTACGGATCCGGAGTCGTCGATGTCCACGTCGCCGAATCCGCCGGTGTCGACGGCGTCGCCCGCCGCGCTGTCGTCGTCGTGGCTCGCCGAGTCGTCCTCGGGGACCGACGCGTCCGCGGCGTCATCAGTCGTGGTCGCGGTGGTCGTCGTCTCCGTCTCTTCGAGGGCGTCTGAGAGCGCGGATTCGCCGGAACTCGACCCGGCGTCCGCGTCCCCAGTCCCGTCGTCGCTCTCGGCCGCTCCGCCGAAGTCGATATCCCCGAGGGCGTCGTCGGGGTCCGTCTCGTCGGCGTGTCCGTCTCCGTCCCCGCTCTCTTCCCCGTCGCCGAGGCCGAGGTCGCCCAGCGAGGGTTCGCCGGAACTCGTCCCGGCGGCGTCCGCGCTCAGGCCGCTGTCGTCACCGCTCGCCTCCGCATCGTCGCTTGCGGTCACGCCATCAGCGGTGGAGTCGTCAGTACCGCCGCTTGCGGTCACGTCGTCAGTCGCGTCCTCCTCACCGAACGCAACGTCGCCGAACGCGTCCCCCGCCTCGGAGGTCGCGTCGTCGTCTAACAGGTCGCCCTCCACGTCGACGTTGCCGGCGAGGCCATCCTCGATGCCGTCGGAGATGTCTTCGTCGCCGTCGAACGGTTCGAAGTCGTCGTCGTCCGCCTCCTCCCCGATCAGTTCGTCGAAGCCCACTTCGTCGTCTTCGTCCAGTTCGTCGAACTCCAGTTCGTCGAGTTCGTCCTGCAGTTCGTCGAAGCCGACCGGGTCGACTTCCTCCTGCAGTTCGGCGAACGTACTCGACGCGTCTTCGACCTCGTCGTCCGCTTCAGGGGACGACTCGGCCTCGTCGGCGTCGGCGGCTTCGACCGTCGTCTCGGTGTCGTCGACGAGCGAGTCGTCGGCGCTGTCGTCCGCGCCCGACGATATCTCTGGATCGGCGTCGATGTCGGCGAACGACCCGGCTTCGCCGAGGTCGTCTAACCCCTCCATGTCGTCTACCTCGTCGACCATGTCGTCTAGGTCGTCGAACTGGTCGACTTCGTCGTCCTCCAGCAGTTCGTCGACGGACATATCGTCCGCCGCCTCGTCGTCCGCGGGTTCGTCGTCCGCATCCGCATCGACCGCGGCGGCCGCATCCGACTCGTCCGCCGCTGCGGCCGAGGCGGCGACCTCCGTCGCGCCCGTGATGATCGCGTCGTCGACGGCGTCGACGGGTTCGAGCGCCGCGCTAATCGCTGTCTCGCCGACGGGGCTCGCGAACGCGGCGTCGAAGACGCCGCCGTAGTCGCCGCCCTCGATGTCTGGCTCCGGCGGGTCGGTCCCGAGCAGGTCGAACGCGTCCCGGAGCGCTTCGACGACGCGCACGCCGTTGCTGTCCCCGCCGTCCTCGGCGATGTCGAGGCGCACATGGTAAACGTCGTGGGCGCTGTCTGCGGGCGTGTTCACCGCCGACAACAGGTCCTCGACCGTGGACTCGGTGGGAGCCGTTATCCCGGCGGTAGCGCCGTCCGCCTCGGCGCGGAGTTCGTCGATGACGGCCGACGGGTCGGTCTGCGGTTCGCCGTGGCGGCGCACCTCGTCGACCATCTCTTCGAGGAGGTCGACCCCGTCGAACACCTGGTCCATCAGGGCCGGCGTGACCGGTTCGCCTCCGCTCCGGACTGTTTCGAGGAGGTCCTCCAACGCGTGCGCGAGGTTGCTCGCGTCGGTGAAACCCATTGCGCCGCTGTTGCCCTTGAGTGTGTGGGCGGTTCGGAATATCTCCTCCATCGCCGCCTCGTCGTCGGGATCGTTCTCGAGGCGCAACAGCGCGTTGTTCAGTGCCGTGATGTTCTCTTCGCTTTCCTGAACGAAGTCTCGGACGTACTCATCCATCGGTATCACTCTCCGCGGTAGCGGCGTCGACAATGCCCTGTGAGATGTCGTCCGCCCCGAGGACACTGTCGACGCATCCTGTTTTGATGGCCTGCTGCGGGATGCCGAACACCGGACTCGACGCTTCGTCCTGAGCGATCGTCTTCCCACCCGCCTGCTGTATCGCCTCGATGCCGGCGGCACCGTCGCTTCCCATGCCGGTCAGGGCGACGCCGACGAGCGGGGTCGTGACGGCGTTGGCCGCCGACTCCATCGTCACGTCGATAGCGGGACGGACACCGTGGCGGCGGTCGCTTCGCGTCAACCGAAGCCGCAGTTCGTCACCGTCCTCCTCGGCCACGCGCATGTGGTATTCGCCCTTAGCGATGACCGCCTCGCCGGGTCCGACGCGGGTCCCGTGGGTCGCCTCCCGGACGTCGTACGCGGAAAGCGGGTCCAGTCGAGCGGCGAGACGGTCGGTGAAACTCGCCGGCATGTGCTGGACGACGAGCACCCGCGCCTTCAGGTCCGCCGGGAGTTCGTAGAGTATCCGTTCGACGATTTTCGGGCCGCCCGTCGACGCCCCGACGACGATCGTGGGGTACTCTGGCGCGATACGATCGCCAC
Organism: Halostella pelagica; assembly: GCF_004762015.1. Taxonomy (NCBI): domain Archaea; kingdom Methanobacteriati; phylum Methanobacteriota; class Halobacteria; order Halobacteriales; family Natronoarchaeaceae; genus Halostella; species Halostella pelagica. The sequence continues at coordinate 254,577 of NZ_SJES01000004.1, read as the reverse complement.
TGGTAGTGACCCGGTCGGCGTTGGCCGGTTCTGTCGTCGAGATGGTGGGTCCGCCCGCCGAATCGGTTGTCGTCGGGCCGGTGGCCGCGGTTTCGGTCGTCGTATCCGTCGGCGCTTTCCGCTCGGTCGAACCCGTCGACGCCGTGCCGGTGGAAGCCGTCTCGGCGGCCGCCGCCTCAGCAGAGACCGCGTCCGCAGTCGCTGCTTCGGCGGTCGTTGCGTCGTCGTTCGTCGTCTCCCGACCGGACATCGCGGCCGTCCGAGACGATAGCCGCTGGGCGATCACGGAGGAGATGTCGGCGCGCTCGACGGCGTCGAGCGCTTCGATCAGGCGCTCCTCCAGTTCGGCGATGTCCGTCTTCGTTCCGTCGCCGGCTTTCGCCATGAAGTCGACGGCACCTTTCGACAGCGCTTCGAACGTCGCGTCAGCGCCGTCATCAGTGTGTGCAGACAGCATCAGGATACGCGTCGGGTTCGACGACATAATGCAATCTACGGCCTCGATGCCGTCCATCCCCGGCATCTCGACGTCCATCGTGACGAGGTCGGGGTCGTGTTCCTCGACGGCGTCTACGGCAGTCTCGCCGTCCGCTGCTCGGTGGACCTCGTAGCCGTGTTTCGACAGGATGTTGCCGATCACAGTCCGCATGAACTGCGAGTCATCGACAACGAGGACGCTGGTCATGCCGGGACGACGTCTTTGAGAGCCTTTCTGACGCTCGGCTCCTCGAACGGCTTCGTTACGTACCCGTCTGCGCCCGCCTTCACGGCGAGTTTCATCTTCTCGCGCTGGCCGACGCTAGTACACATGATGACGCGCGAATCGGGATCGAGTTTCTTGATGGCGGCCGTCGCCTTGATCCCGTTACATTTCGGCATCACGATGTCCATCATGACGATGTCCGGATTCTGTTCTTTGTACAGTTTCACCGCTTCGGCACCGTTGGACGCCTCTCCGACGATGTGGTAATCGTCTTCTAGTATCTGTCTGAGTAGATTCCGCATAAAATGAGAGTCGTCCACGATGAGTACCCCAGTCGACATTCAGTTGATACACCAGAAATCGCTTATCCCAGTGGAACCATAAATGCTGTCGCCCCATTATCGGGACTGATAATGCCCGCAACGGCCGGGACGCCCGAAGTAACGCGGCAAGAACAGGGAGAACGTATCCGGCACTGTCGCGCTCAATTCGCGTTGTCGAGGAGGCGGTCGGGGTTGAGAATAGAGATCCGCTCGACTGTGGCCGGGTCGTCCTCGCTCCCGTCGTTGTCGTCCGGTATCTCGACGACTGCCTTGACGAGGTCACCAGCAGGCATTCCGAACTCGGCGTCGTCCCGGCGGATCTGACTGACGGGGAACGACTCGACGCCCTCAACGGTGTCGATGCGGACGCTCGCGCTCTGTTTGTCAGCCGACCGGTCGAACACCACGATCCGCTGGTTCGCTTCGCTCTCGACCGGTTCCGAGACGGGCAGAAGCTTTCGCGGGTCGATGACGGCCGTGATGTCGCCGCGCATGTCCATGATACCGTCGACCGCCTCCCCGGAACGGGGGACGCGGGTCCGTTCTCCCACTTCGACGATGTTTCGAACGTCGCCGACATCGAGCCCGTATCGCTGTTCGCCGAGGCTGAAAACGAGAACGCGTTCGTGCTCTTCTTGCTCTTCGTCTCCCCCGTCGCCGTCCCGCTCCGTGTTCTCTTCCTCCAACCCGATGTCGTCGACGCCGAGTAGTTCTTCCGGGAGATCGGTAGACATTGAGTGTAACGTATTCGCGGACAGATACAAAAACGTTGACCTCGACCCGTCCGGACAGTTCCACGAACCGATCGACAGAAGAGAAAGTTCACGTACCGCCCAAACGACGGGAGTCGTATGAGCGAGGACCGCCAAATGCTTCTCTTCGAACTCGGCGACGACCGCTACTGCGTGGAACTAAAGCGGGTGACGAACGTCGTCGAATGTGGTTCCTTACAGTCGGTCGATTCCGACCCGGAGTTTCTGGCCGGCCGAATGGCCGTCCGTAGTGAGACGCTCCGCGTGATCGACCTGAAACATCTGTTCGGCGTCACCGCGGCCGTCAGACACACCGGGGAGATCGACAACGCCGAACACGTCGTTGTCTTTAACTCCCGGTCCGGCGGTGACGTCGACGCCTGGCTCGTCGACGAGGTACGGAACGCTGTCTCCGTCGACGACGACACCGTCCTGTCGGCGTCCGGTCCGATGGCGCACGTCGAGGGGACCGTCCAAACTGACCACGGGGAAACAGTGTGGGTCGATGCCGACGCGATCAACGGGATCTGACGGTCTTCGTAACCTATCTCGCGGCCGGAAGATTCAACTATGATAATTTAATACTTTCCCGAAAGGATGGCCGCTACGAAACTCGGAACCGACGAAACGGACTCGCACGTTCTTCTCTCCGCGCTAGGGAGCAAATACAGCGTCGAGATCCTCCACGCCACCCAATCACCGACCTCCGCTCAGAAACTAAGCGACGAGTTGGACGTCCCTATCGCGACATGTTACCGACGCATCGAGGAACTCGTCGACGCCGGCCTGCTCGAATGCGAGGGTCGGAAACTATCCGAGGAGGGCCGTCGAACGAACGTCTATCGTCGGACACTCGACGAACTCTCGATCGACCTCACGCCCGATGCTCCGACGATCACTCGCGAGGAACGGTCGGAGGCGAAAAACCACATTCAGGACCAGATCGACAGGGAGTAGGAAGTCCTAAGTATTCTCTGAATAAACTCTGGGTATGACTCAGCCGACCGACGAGCCCCCGGCCCGCGACCTCGACGCGGGCGAACGCGTCCTGTACGTCGGGCGTGATCGGCCGATCAGGATCAGTACTGGACACCGGATTCTCCACCACGACGGCAAATGTAGCCGGCCCCACGGCCACAACTACGAGGTCACCGTTCGCGTCGTCGGGGAGGTGACCGCCGAGGGGTGGGTCGTCGACAAAGGGGATATTACCGAGGTAATATCAGAGTGGGACCATCGGTTTCTGGTCGAGGAGGGCGATCCGCTCGTCGAAGCGTTCGCATCGTCGGGTGACGACGACGGCGTGGTCGTTCTCGACCACCCGCCGACCGCCGAGGTGATGAGCCTCGTTCTCGAACGACGCCTCGTCGACCGCTTGCCCGACAACGTAAACGAGGTTTCGGTGCGAGTCCGCGAAACGGCGGAACTCTGCGGCGGAGGCTTCTGACGTGCCCGTAAGCAGCGACCCCGGATCTGATTCCGACGCCGCGGGGGACCTCCCGGTCAACGAACTGTTCTACTCGCTCCAGGGCGAGGGGAAACTCGCCGGTGTCCCCACGGTGTTCATCCGGACCAGCGGCTGTAACCTCAGGTGCTGGTACTGCGACTCCTATCACACCTCCTGGGAACCGACCCACGCCGCGATGGACGTAGACGGGGTCCTCGACGACGTGCGCTCGCACGGCGACGCGGACCACGTCGTTCTCACCGGCGGCGAACCGATGATGCACGAGGCGTCCGTCCGCCTGCTTGAACGACTCGACGACGCCGGCTACCACGTCACCGTGGAGACGAACGGAACGATCTACCGCGACGCCCCGATCGACCTGGCAAGCATCAGTCCGAAACTGCAAAACAGCACGCCCACGGCCGACCGGGACCCGAAGGGCGAGGGCGAGTGGGCCGAACGACACGAAGACCGGCGGATCGATACGGATGCGCTCGCGGACCTCGTGGAAACCTACGACTTCCAGTTGAAGTTCGTCGTCACCGAAGCGTCGGACATGCCGGAGGTGAACGACCTGGTCGCCCGGATACGGGAGGTCGCTGACGCTCCCGTCCGGGACGACGACGTGCTCCTCATGCCGGAAGGCGCGACGCGGAAGCGCCTGAACGAGACTCGCGAGCGCGTCGCCGAACTCGCTATGGACCACGGCTACCGCTACACTCCGCGGCTTCACGTCGACCTCTGGAACGACGCGCCGGAAACGTAACGACCGTTTGCTCGCTTCCCCAAACATGACCGACAACTCACCGACCACGACCGACGAATCGACCGACAAACGCGCCGTCGTCCTCGCCTCCGGCGGCATGGATAGCGCCACCGCCGCGTACGTAGCGCTGGAGCGCGGATACGACCTCTACCTCCTGCACACCTCATACGGACAGCAGACGGAAGACAGGGAGCTAGAGTGTGCGCGTAAACTGGCGGAGACGACCGACGCCGCGGACTTTCTCCACGTCGAGACGGGCCACCTCTCGCAGATCGGCGCGTCGAGTCTCACCGACGAGGAGATGGCCGTCGCCGACGCGGACCTCGGAGACGACGAGGTTCCGTCGTCGTACGTCCCGTTCCGCAACGCCAACCTGCTGTCGATGGCCGTCTCCTACGCGGAGGCGAACGACTGCGACGCCGTCTTCATCGGCGCGCACAGCGAGGACTTCTCGGGCTACCCCGACTGTCGGCCCGAGTTCTTCGACGCCTTCCAGAGCGTGGTCGACGTGGGGACGAAATCCGAGACGAGCATCGACCTCGTCGCGCCGTTCGTCGAATGGTCAAAGACAGACATCGCCGAACGCGGCATCTCGCTCGACGTTCCCTACGCGTACACCTGGAGTTGCTACCGCGATAACGAACCCGCCTGCGGCACCTGCGACGCCTGCGCGTACCGCCTGCAGGCGTTCCAGCGTGTCGGCGTCCGCGACCCTATCGAGTACGCCGAACGGCCGGACTACGCCGACGGGCCTCCGCGTTCGTAGACCACTCTCCGACCACTACGACGTGGGTTTGCCATCCCTCGCGGTCGTCGTCACGTAGATACCGCCGAGGACAACGGCACCGGCGACGACCGTCGTGGCAGAGGGGACCTCCGCGAGCAACACCAGCGCGAGCAGCGTACTCCCGACGGGTTCACCGAGCAGAGAGACGCTGACGACGCTCGATTCGACGTGTTCGAGCGCCCAGTTTATCACCGTGTGGCCGAACACGCCCGGGCCGATAGCCATGCCGAGAAAGAGCGCCCACTCCCGGGGCGGGTAATCGAACAGGGGGTACCCGTTCGCGACGACGAAGCCGAGCAGAACGACGGCGCAGGCCGCATAGACGACGGTGACGTAGGGGAAGAGCCGAACGCGCTGACGGATCGACCGGCCCGCGAGGACGTAGCCCGCTGCCATCACTCCGCCGAGGACAGCAAGCGCGTTACCGAGAACCAATCGACCCGTCGTCGCGGGCGATCCGGCGTCGCCGAGCGTCATGACGGCCATGCCGACGACAGCTATCACGATGCCTGCGACGGTGCGGTGAGTCACACGCTCGTCGAGAAGGAGATACGCTCCGACGGCGACGAACAGTGGTTGCAGTTGGACGAGCGTCACAGACGCCGCGACGCTCGTGTGATTCAGGCTCTCGAACCACGCCGCGAAGTGGACGGCGAGCGCGACGCCCGCAACCACAGCGGCGGCGGCGTCTCTGCCCGAAAACCGCCGAAAGTCACCGGGGTTCCGGACGGCGGCGACCGGTGCCACGAGAGCCGTCGTGAAGAGGACGCGGTAGAACGCTTTGATCCCGCTCGGTGCGACGCTCCAGCGGACGAAGATTGCGCTCGTGCTGACGGCGAGCACGGCGACGATAATCGCACCCAGCGGCGAGACGCGACTGCTGATCCCTCCCATCTACCCGAATGTTCCCTCCTCACCGCTTGGTCGTTACGGTCTCGGATAACTGACACTGACTGACGGGCGTCATCGAAGGCCCTCGCAAGGGCGTTTCCAAGAGGTGGTTGAAACGCTCCCGTCCGACAGTGTGAACCCTCGGCCGCGAACCGTTACCTCACGACGGCGTGTCGAAATCGTGGAACGGTTCGCCTGCTTCCTTGCTGAGAATATCGACCGCCGCCACCGCACCGTCGCCGGCCGAGATGACGGCCTCCATCTTCTGGCCGCGTATCATACGCCCCGCCGCGTAGGCGTCGTCGATAGTCGTCTCGTTGTCGTTGTCGGTGACGACCGTCCCGTCGTCGTTTACGCCGCAGCCGAGTCCTTCGGCCAGTTCCACCGAGTCGCCCGCCGCGATGACGACGTAGTCCGCGTTGTACTCCCCGTCCTCCGTTCGAAGCGAGAACCCCGCTTCCGTCTCTTCGACGGCCGTCACCTCGGCCTGCTGTCGGTCCGCCTCGAAATCGTCGACCTGACCCCGAGCGACCTCCATGAACTCCGATCCCCCTATCTCCTCGATACCAAGATAGTTGTACAGGTGGGCCTTGTGCATCCACGTCTCGTCAGTGTCGAACACGACGGTGGCGAGGCCGTTTTTCGCCGTGAAAAGCGCAGCGCTCAATCCTGCCGGTCCTCCGCCGATAACTGCTACGTCGACCATATCGGATCCGTCAACGCTCACGTCGATAATGCTTTCCTCGGGTTTCGCTACGACAGATCGTTTTCCAGTTCCGCTAATTGCGATCCGACGCTGTCCCAGGCGGCGTCGGCGACGACGGTCGTGTGAGTTCTCACCGCGGTGGCTTGCGCGAAGTTGTCCGTCCCGTTCGAGAAGGTGTCGGGAACGGTCCCCGACCCCGGCCAGGCCGTGTCCGAACAGGAGTCTCGGAAGGGACCGTCGCACTCCTCGCCGACGTACCGAACGTAGGCGGTCGACATCGGAGAGACGTTCGTGTAAACGCCCGCCTCTCCCCGGTCGCGAGAGACGTAGGTCACTTCGCCATCGGCGTGGTCGGCACCGAGTGCGTGGAGCACCTCGTGGATGATCAGGTTCGCGGCGACGCGGTTCCCGTCCCAGAACCGCGCAGCACCGACGTTCGCCACGGTCGCCCCGTCAGCGTCGGCAGTCACCCGGTCGATCCGGTGGCCGTAGCCGTTATCAAACTGCCAGGAACCGCGCAGCAGGAACGCGTGGATCCCCGGCCCGTCAGTATCGCCTTCGGGGATACCCTCCCACTCGGACTCCAGATGAGTCCGGTCGGTCGACCAGTCCGACTCGGCCGTTATCGTCCACGATAGCGAGAACTCGTCGAATCGCTCGTTGAACTGCCGAGACAGGAGTGTCGCCGCCCTTGACGCGCACTCGATGTCCTCGCTCGTACAGTCCTCGTGGACGTGCAGGTGCAGTGTGAGCGCCTGTTCGGCCGCATCAGTCGTCGCTCCTGCTGCCTGGGCGAACGGTCCTGCCGCCACGGCCGTCCCGAGGGCAGCGAGCATCGTCCGTCGGCGCGTTTCAGATCCGCCTCCGTGTTGCTTCCGTTCGGTCATTGCCTATCCTTCGAACTGCTCCTTCGTTTTCCGGTGTCGGAACCGAAACATCGGTTCGAACCCGACGATAGCAACGGGACTTGCCGCATTCCCGAGGCTGCCGCCGGGCAGTCGATACTCCACGTTATCGCTAACTATCGTTTCGCCCCCGTCCGCGAAAAACCGGTGAGTGTGTACCCAGTGGTCGAAGGGACCGTCCTCCATGGTGTCCCGGAACACCGCCGTTCCGTCACCGTACTCGCGTTCGACGATAACCGAGGTCCACGATTGCCGGGGACCGACGCCGAACGGTTGCATCGACAGGGAGATCGCCGCGCCGACCTCCAGCACGTCGGGGTCGAACTCCCCGTCCGGACCAGTGACTGAGTCCACGCGAAGGTTCAGGAAATCCGGGGTGAGCGCCTGGAGGCCCGAGACGTTCGAGTGAAAGTCCCACACCTCCGAAAGCGGCGCGCCGACCCGGGTTTCGCGCTGATAAACGGCCATGCACCATATTGGGTCGACGCGAGTATAACACCCGGGGGTCCGCGGAACTACCGTTCGTCAGATCGAGTAGCGCGTTTTACACGGCCATAGGAACGTTCGCGCTCTCCGCGAGCACGTCGCGGCGTCTCGCCGAAAGAGAGCGTTCGTTACTTGAGGCGTTCTTGCAGAAACGACGGGTGAGCGGCGGTCACGCCATCGATATCGAGGATAGATTCGCTGATGATCTCGCCGAGTTCGTCCCCGTCAGCGGCGCGGACTTCGGCCATAAGCATGTGGTCGCCGCTGGAGGTAAACAGCGCCTCGACCGCCGGCAGTCCCTTCAGGTTCTGGGTCGCTTCGACGTACCGCTCGCTCTCGACGTCGATGCCGACCATCGCGATGCTCTGACTCGACAACTTCTTCGGGTCGATGTCGGCGGAGTAGCCGACGATAACGCCCTCGGATTCGAGTTTGTCGATGTACTTTCGGACCGTCGGTTTCGATACGTCGGCCCGGTTTGCTATCTCCGCGTAGGAGGCTTGCGCGTCTTCCTCCAGCACAGAGAGAATACGGTCTTCCGTGGACTGCGTACTCATAAGGATATATTTTGCTCCGACGGAAAAATATCTTTTGAACACGTAAACAGTCAGTGACCGAACCGGTTCGCGCACGTTGACGGTGGAAACGGACACTAGACGGGCCAGATGTGGAAAAATCGCGTCGGGGGTGAGTCAGCTTTCGGTCAGTGGCCGGCCGATCACTTGTGGCGGTCGATCAGGTCCGCGCTCCGCTCCCACTCGTAGTCGTCGTCGAAGTACCGCTCCGCCAGCGGTTCCTCGGGCATCTCGCCTATGGCCCGCTTCTCCTCCTGATAGGAGGGACGCTCGTCGTCGACGTAGAAGCGGCCGGTGAGAACCTCTCCCTCGTAGAGGGCGTCCTCCGCCTCGTACATCATCTCGGAGGCTTCGCGACGGTCGTGGATGTCGAAGTCGTACTCGTCGTTCTCCTGAATGTCGATGTACGGGACGTACTGCTTCGCGTCCTTGTTCCAGGTCGGACACTGGGTCAGGAAGTCGATATGCGCGAAGCCATCGTGTTCGATGGCCTCCATGATGATCTCCTTGGCCTGGTTCGGGTTGACTGCGGCCGTCCGAGCGATGTAGGATGCCCCGGACGTCAGGCTCTGGGACAGCGGCCGGATCGGCGTCTTGGCGCTGCCCGAAGGCTGGGTCTTCGACTTGTGACCCTTCGGACTGGTGGGCGACGTCTGGCCCTTCGTCAGCCCGAATATCTCGTTATTGAACACGATGTAGGTCATGTCGTGGTTCTCCCGGGCGGTGTGGACGAAGTGGTTCCCGCCGATACCGTAGCCGTCACCGTCACCGCCGGCGGCGATGACTTCGACGCCGGGATTCGCGAGTTTGGCCGCGCGAGCGACCGGGAGCGAACGGCCGTGGATCGTGTGGAAACCGTACGTTTCCAGGTAGCTGTTCAGCTTGCCGGAACAGCCGATCCCCGTCACCGTCAGTACTTCTTCCGGCGTTCGGCCGACTTCCGGAAGGGCTTGCTTCAACGCCTTGAGGACGCCGAAGTCGCCGCATCCCGGACACCAGGTCGGCTGCGGTTCGATACCGGGCGTGAATTCGTCTCGTTCGATGTCGCGTTCCTCACCGATTGCGTTGAATGCGCTCATGATTAGTCACCTGCCGCAGGTTCGATCCGGGTACCAGTCGCCAGGTTTTCGGTACTGTCGTCGATCTGGGCCTCGAAGCCCTTGACGACTTCGCCCGGTTCGAACGGGTTTCCGTTGTACTTGAGGAGGCTGGTCATCTTGTCGCCGTACAGTCCCAGTTCTTTCTGAGTCAGTCCGCGGAACTGTGCCGTCGCGTTCATCTCGACGACCAGCGCCTCCTCGACGCTCTCTAAGAACTCCGTCATCTCCTGTTCGGGGAACGGCATCATGTCACTGACGCCGATAGATCTGACGGAGTGGCCCGCATCGTTCAGTCGGTCGACTGCTTCCTCGACAGCACCCTGCTGGCTCCCCCACGTGATGAGCCCGTATTCGGCGTCTTCCGGGCCGTAATACGTCTGCTGGGTTTCGTACTCCTCGTTTAGCTCCTCACGGATGGAATCGAGCTTCTGCATCCGCCTGTCCATCTGGTAGACGCGGTTTTCCGGGTCTTCGCTGATGTGTCCGGACTGATTGTGCTCGTTCCCCGTCGCGAGGTAGCGCCCGCCCTTCTGTCCCGGCAGGGACCGCGGGCTGACGCCGTTTTCGGTCTCGTGAAGGAAGCGGTGGAACTTGCCCGACTCGTCGTGAGCAGCTTCCGCGATCTCCTCTTCGGTCAGTACGCTCCCCGGGTCCGCGTTGGGCTCCCGGTCGAAGAAACTCGCCGGAAGATTCGTGTTCTCGCCGGAGAGCTTCTGGTCGAAGATGACGATAGACGGGATCTGGTAGTCGTACGCCATCTTGAACGCCATCCGCGTCTGGTCGTACGCCTCGCCGACGGTGCCCGGCGCGAAGACGACGCGGTTCGAGTCGCCCTGGCTGGAGTACAGGACGTGTTCGAGGTCACCCTGTTCCGGCTTGGTCGGCATCCCTGTCGACGGGCCAGCCCGCATCGCTTCGACGAGGACGACCGGCGTCTCGGTCATCTCGGCCAGGCCGAGCGGTTCGCTCATCAGCGCGAAGCCGCCACCCGACGATCCGGACATCGACTTGACGCCGGCGTGGCTTGCGCCGACCGCGAGCGCTGCCGCCGCGATCTCGTCCTCGACCTGCTCTGAGATGCCGCCGAACTTCGGCAGGTTCTGGGACATGATAGTGAACACGTCTGTCCACGGCGTCATGGGGTAACCGGCGATAAACCGGCATCCCTCGTCCAGCGCACCGTAGGCGATGGAGTTCGACCCCGACAGCAGTACCTGTTCCTCGTCGTGGTCGCCGGTAGGCACGCGCAGGTCGTGTTCGAAGTCGTATTCGTCTTTGACCGTTTCGTAGGACTCCTGAAGGATGGTGAGGTTCGCCTCCAGGATGTCGCCGCCCATCGCGTCCTCCATCAGGTCCTCGATGTGTTCGAGGTCCATATCGAGCAACGCGGCGGTGGCACCGACACCGGCCGTGTTCCGCATAACCTCGCGGCCGTGTTCCTTGGCCAGTCCGCGCAGGTCGAGGTCGAACACGTGCCAGTTGTTCTCCTCGGCGCGCTCCTCGAAGTTCGGGATGTCCTCGGCGTCAAGCAGTCCCGAATCGTAGACGATGATGCCACCCTCGCGGAGTTCGTCGAGGTTCTCCGACAGCGGCTTCGTCTCCTCGTTTCCGTAGTACGCGTTCTCCTTCGGATTTCGAGCGAACGAGTCGCCCAGAGCCAGCAGGAAGTTGTACCCGTCTCCGCGTGATTTCACCTCGTGCTCGGCGGCACGGATCTCCACGTACGTGTGGCCGCCGCGGATACGCGAGGGGTAGTGGCGATGCGTGAATACGTGTAGCCCCGCTCGCATCAGGGCCTTCGCAAAGTTCTGACTCGTCGAGTCGATTCCGTCACCGGAACCTCCTGCGACGCGCCAGATGAGTTCGTTGTCAGTCATAGTTGTAGGTCCCGGGCCCGCGTGGGCCACGACTAGTTACTTTCTTGGCTACACCCGGACTAAAGGCTTTGCTATACATTAACAAGGAACTATTGTGAAGAACAACGGTTTAATTCTTCGCGGATAGAGTTCTAAATTCCAAATATTTATACCATAATACTCCCCGAAAATAACGGTACGCCGAATGAAAGAAACTGCACTGGCCCTGCTCATGGTTTCGCTTCTCTTGACTGCACCCGCTCACGGAATGTCTGCTGGTAACGATCCGCCACTCGTCGATGCCGGGCTTGACCAGGATGTCTCCCTCGGTTCAACGGTTCTTTTGGACGGTACCGGCTCTCGGGACCCTGATGGTGAAATAGTCGACTATGAATGGCGGATAATTGATCCAGATGGCACTGAAATTTCACCCGGATGTTCATCCTGTGGTCGGACTGAATTCTCGCCGACGACGGTTGGCAACTACACCGTCTATCTCTCAGTGACTGACGACGATGGCGCAAACAGTACTGATACGCTTTACGTGAATGTGTCTGCCGGAGATAGTCCTTCGATCGCGGTCACAGGGCCGACAACGGGAAACGTTGATTCACCGCTGACGTACACCGCAGACGTTCGGCGAGGTGGCGCGCCACTAGAGAAAGTTCTCTGGCAGATCGACGGGCGTCCAGTCGACACTCAGTCAGTTTCATCTGACCGTGATACGGTGTCTCTAACCCGATCCTTCACATCATCGGGGGAACACACTGTCACCGCCATCGTGAGGGACACGGAAGGCAAGCAATCCGGAGCGAATATAACGACAACTGTCTCCCGGCCAACTCCAAACCCTCCACAGGATGATCCTGAGGAGACACCAACGCCCCCACGAGATGATCCGGAGGAAACACCTCCGCAGGATGATCCCGAAGAAGCGGATGAATCTAATACCACTACACAGCCCTCGGCTGATCCCGTTCTGCGCGGCGACCAACTTCTCACGGGAAATCGGCCGTTCCGGAGCGAATACGCAGTTGATACTAATCGTCCTTCCTCCCGGATCGACCACGTTCGGTGGGTCCGTGACGGCAAAGCCAACGGTTCTAGTACCAACACGGACATCTCTTGGACGCCGGGTAGCCACACACTCTCTGCTGTCGTCACATACGAAGATGGCACGAAAACTCGTGCAACCTTCTCGGATGGCACGACAGATGTGTACGTGGATGCACGCCCGGACGTATCGTTTCGACAGGTCAACAACGATAGCACCCTCTCGGGTGTCGTCGACGCAAGCGATGCGAACGGTAACCTTCAACAGATGGTCATTGATGTAAACGGAACGACCGTCAGAGAATGGGACAATCGAGACACTCTCAGCCCCCCTAGAGTTTACGAGAAGAGTTTTGGGTTCAGTGACGATGAGGGATCGATTGGGTCTCAGCGGAACGTCACTGCAACTGCGATCGATTCAAGGGGGCAACGAGTTGATGTCTCTACTACCGGTTCTCAGCAGGCAGAACCGGAGATAGTACGTGCGGAGTTCGTAAACAGCCCCGTCGACTCGTATCACGAACAGATCTCTGCAGATCGATATGCGGCCCACCACGTCATTGAGGTCGATTTAGATGGATTGAGTCCAGGTGAAGTCGATATTGAATACTCACCTCAGAATGATAGTTCGTCCGAACTTGATTCCAGAGAATATCACCGTCATCGCGACTATGATTCACAGTCCGATGCCTTAGTGTTTCATTCGTATTGGGTAGGTGAAACCCCTGGCTTGTATGAGGTTTCTTTTGCCATGTTAATAACCCGTAATAGCACTGAACAAATAACCAACACTGAAACCAATGTCTTTAAAATCACACCTAGCAAACCTGAAATCCGACTCGACATTACTCATGGGGGACGATTTCCCCACATTAGTGACCATGGGATGGTCGTTGACGCCAGAGAATCATTCGATCCTGATGGAAGTGAGATCGAGTTCACATGGGGGCAAGAAGCGGTTCCGTTGAACGAAACAGGCATCGGGAAGTTCGACTCGTTCAAGTTCGCTAATTTGACTATCGAAGACGGGTTCGGCCTGCAAAACAAATTGGAAGGTGGATTCTTATATCATTATACACCTGATATACAACGGGTCGAGGAGGACACGTCGGGCCCATACAACTCGACCGATACGATCAGGTTTACCGTTTATTCTGATCGGTTTCACTTCACGAAAACGAGGTTTCACGAAGACCATCAGGTAGGAGTATCTGCTACAAACGGCGCCCACGTAATTCATCTAGCTAGGAATATGACCGGCGAACAGGAGGCAAAAACGGATCCGGACAATTCGTCTGGAGAACAGTACGCAGCCATCGTCGAGGTCGATGCGTCTGTATTTTCCGAGGATCGTCCGACCCCAACAGTGTCGTTTTACAACCCTGTAAACCCAGATACAACGGAGAAAACGGTCCGTCTCACTACTACCAGCCAGATATTCGTTTCTGGTCAGTCCCAGCGTGCCAATATGCGGATACAGGATATCTCTTACGCCGTCAACGTCCCCAGTAGGATAGAACGAACTGTGTATTCTCGTGACCGCCGGGATGAATTGTTAGAGGGTGAGTATCGCCTCGATCGTTCCTCCCAGAGAGGGACGGAATACATAATCGAGAAACGAGTGCAAGTCCAGGAACCGGAATACGATCTGGAGAGAGAAACCTTCCAGCATCAAATGATACGAGATCGGTTTGTCGAACAGAACGACGGGTGGAAAAAAGCTGGTACAGAAACACAACAGGAAACACAGGTAGTAACAGAAACGGAATGGCGCAGCAGCAGATATGGGAACGGAGAGTTCACGGGCAATACACGGCGTGTACAAGTAGAACCACCTTCGTACCAGAACGAACATAAATTCGAGTATCAAGATGAAACCACCCGAACCAGAACCATAACCGAGGAGCAGACGATCACGGTTCCTACGATCGGAGGAGGGACTAGGGAAGTAACGAGAACAGTAACCAGAGAAGAGACACACACCGAGACGGTCACCCGATCTTATTGGAGTGTCTACCCACGAAGTCCGTCTCATCGTTCGACCGGTGTAACTCGAAGTAAGCGGGTCTCACCGGCAGAATACGAAACACAGTACGAATACCAATATCAAGAGGAAAAACCAGTAACGACTTTCGAGTATGTCGCCACACGGCAGGTCCAGACACAAGATGCGGAGTTCGAGTGGCAAGTCCACGACACTACGACAAACCGCTTTATAGTGGAGGAGATCGCCCCGTCTGACAATTCTCTCCGCGTTGCAGGGGAACAACAGGCGACTAAATGGGTCCTAAGTCGGCCCGGACCATCGCGTAAGATCACCGTTGGAGACTACGATGATCCGAACCGCGTGGTCGAAACGAGTGCGAGAGTTACCGGCGACGTCGTGATGGTTTCACCACAGATAAACGGTGACGAAGAGAGACGGACGAAAATCCGCGAATTCACGAAGACGTACACCGATGACGGTCTCGTTACCAAAGACACGATCAAAGAAGGCCTACAGACTATCGAAGGGGTTGCGGATCCATGTCTCCCGAGAGGAAACGAATCGGGGTGTGATGGATGAGTCGATATCGTAAACTCACCGTCGGACTGTTAGTCGTAGTGACTGTTCTACTTTTGAGTATGACAGTTGTCGCCGATAGTACCAGTGACTCAGAAAGCGAAAGTGAAAATGAGACGAAGAATGTCACCTCCGAGTTTGGCGTTGAGTATACTGTTCGGTTTGATAGTGAACGCAACAAATTACACATATATAGCTCAAACCCCAAGGATGGATATAGAAATGAAGGGTTTAAAATCAAGGTAGACGGATATATGAATACATATGAATCGCTCAACCTCTCCGCCAACGAAACCTGGAGTGACTCATTCAACATTACGAGAAATATAGATGTGCAACGGGATGAGCACACAGTCAGGTTCTATCCAACGGGCGAGGAAACTATCGAGTTCAACTTCACCCGTGATATCGACCCCTCGAATACTTCAGAAGTCCCTGCTCCACGCATCACGAGTGTAGAAGTAGCAAATGGAACGCCGTACGGACGAGAGACATCTGTCGTCAGGGTAACCGTAGAGAACCCCGCCGAACAACTATACGGAACGAAACTGATGGTTCACACCCTCGAAACAGACCACAACAGGCGGGCAGACGCTACTGCGCCGCCGGGTGGCGAGACAACTGTTCAGGTGCCGATCGAGGAACCGCAGGGAGCGATGGTCGCGGGGGAGGTTCGACTCTACGACAACAATCTCTCAGATACGGACCATGGCTTCGATCAACGTGAATTCGTAGGGGAAGCTGACGGCGATACGCAGGTCATGAACCGGACGTACGAACCGGCACGGGATCCGTACGGGAAGAAACCCGGATACGTGTACGAAAACGAATCGATGGAAGCGGTAGTTGAAGACGCGAACGAATCAGAGCCAACTCCGATGGAACACGTCATCACGGGCGTCGGCGTGCTCGTATTCGTGTTGGCTGTCTGGTGGTATCGACGGTAACGTCTACTCTTCGTTCTCCGGACTGCTCGGGTGATACTCAGTATCGTACTCTCCGACCTGTCCGTCCGCCCTGTCGGGATTGATCCGGCCACCGAGAAGCATGAAATCGACGAGTGTCAGCGCGAGCATCGCCTCCACCACGGGGACGCCCCGCGGCGGGAGGACGGGGTCGTGGCGGCCGATGACTTTCTCCTCTTTCTCCTCGCCGGTCTCCCAGTCGACGGTCTGCTGTGACTTCGGGATAGACGTCGGCGCGTGCAGGGTCACCTCGCCGTAGATGGGTTCGCCACTGGTGATACCACCCTGTAGGCCGCCGTGGTCGTTCTCGGCCGGGACGGGGTCACCGTCGTCATTAAATTCCCAGTGGTCGTTGCGCTCGTACCCGGTGTACTCACGCGCGTCTTTGCCGAGGCCGAACTCGAAGGCAGTCGTCGCGGGCACGGACATCATCGCCTGACCGAGTCGTGACTCGACGGAGTCGAACCGCGGTGCACCGAGGCCGCGCGGGACGCCGCGGGCCTCGAAGTAGATGCTGCCACCGATGGAGTCTCCTTCTTCCTGATATTGCTCGATCAGTTCCTGCATCTCCACGGCTGTCTCGGGGTGGGCACAGCGGACATCGTTCTCCTCGGAGTGTGCTTTGATCTGTTCGAAGGATAGTTCGGGCGCTTCGACGTCGCCGATCTGATTGACGTGGGCTTTGAGTTCGACCCCTTCCTGTGCGAGGAGTTTCTTCGCAATGGCACCCGCCGCGACCCAGTTGACCGTCTCGCGGGCCGAGGAGCGACCGCCACCGCCCCAGTTTCGGGTGCCGAACTTGGCGGAGTAGGTGAAGTCGCCGTGGCTTGGCCGCGGCGCGGTGATAAACGGTTCGTACTTACCGGAGCGGGCGTCCTTGTTCTGGATGATCATCCCGATCGGGGTGCCCGTAGTGTAGCCGTCCTGTACGCCGCTTTTGATCGAGACGTCGTCGGGTTCACCGCGGCTCGTCGAGATCATCGACTGGCCGGGTTTGCGTCGGTCCAAGTCAGCCTGAATGTCCTCCTCGGAGAGTTCGATACCGGCGGGACAGCCGCTGACCGTCACGCCCATCGCCTCGCCGTGGCTCTCGCCGAAAGTGGTCACCTGAAAGAGGTGACCGAAGCTGTTGCCGTTCATTACGCATCCGTGGGGCCGCCTGGCATTTAGATGTTGTAGTACGCGCAAGAAGCGGCGTAGCAGGGGCCGTCGAGAACACTGTCGAGTTACTCCCGCACGTCCGACAGCCGAGCGGCGGCGAACGGAACGATCATCTCGTGGGGATGCAGGCCGCCGTGCATTCCGACCAGATCGAGTTCTTCGGGTTCAGCGTCGCCGAACCAGGTGCCGAGGTTCCGGTGGGTGAGCACGATATCGCCCAGTCGTCTGCGGAACGTCTCGGACGGGTCGACGTCGCCGAACAGGTCGCTGTCGAGGACTTCCTCTCGGCGGAAGACGCGAGCGTCGAGTACGTCAAGCAGGCGTTCGCGGAGCGGTTCGACGCGGTCCGGCCGGAGTTGCAGATGGACGTTTCGTGGGCTTCCGCAGAACCGGATCGGCGTGCCATCGGCGCGCTGGCGGAGGCTCTCAGTCAGACCGTCGACCCCGGACAGTTCGACGTTTCGCTCGGGGTCGGTGTCGACGTGGCCGTGGTCCGCGGTGACCACGACCAGTGTGTCCTCTGCCGCCGCGTCGGCGACTCCGTCGAGCGCGTTCGCGACCGTTTCGTCGACGGCCGACAGCGCCTCTTGGTACTCGTCGGATTCGGTCCCGGATCCGTGGGACGCGTGGTCGACGTGCGGGAAGTAGGCGAACACGTACGACGGCGGTTCCGCGGCGTCGACGGCGTCCCGGAGCGTCGATTCCGTGTCAGCAGCGTCCCCGTACTCGTACGTGTGTGGTATCGTTCCGGCGTAGGCTTTGTCGAGCGGGTCGACGTGGTGCGATTCGACGCCGCGTTCGCCGAGTGCAGGATAGAGTGCTTCGGCATCGAACACGTCCTCGCGAGTCAGTCCCGCGGGCGCTTCGCCGTCTTTCGTCCGAAACGGTAACGCCTCGAACTCCGCGTCGACGGTCGGTTCGTACACGTTCCATCCGATGACTCCGTGTTGCGCCGGGAGAACGCCGGTGTGAAAGGTGGTGATGGCGGCGGCGGTCTCTGAGGGGTAGATCGACGTCAGCGGCGTCACGGTGCCGCGTTCGGTAACGCGACTGAGGAACTCGTGGTTCCCGTGGTCTCGTTTCCACTGTTCGAGGCCGAACCCGTCGATCAGGACGAGGATAACGGTGTCGATGCCGTCAGTGTCGACGCCCTCGAAAACGTCGTCGGGGAGCGTTCGTCCGGTGTCCGCGCCGAGCAGCGAGGTGACCGTGTGAGGAACGTTGGCGAAGCAGTAGTCCTCGTAGGCCGGAAAAACGTAGCCGTCGTCCCCGTGGTCGTCGCGCAGGCGGCGTTCGACGGACTCGCGGATCATGGCTGACATCTCCGGTGGACTGAGCAAAAAGTTACCGGGCGTGTGTGTGTGTGTGTGCTATTAGCGAACGTTTCTCACTCCTTCTCGCGGTGTACGTCAGCCCCGAGGTCGTACAGCACGTCGAAGAAGTCGGGGAAGGAAACGTCGACGTGTTCGCCGCCTTCGATGGTCGTCTCACCGTCAGCGACGAGGCCGGCGACGGCCAGCGACATGACGACGCGGTGGTCGGCCCGGCCGTCGACGCGGGCACCGGTGAGTGTGGAGTCGCCGCCGTAGATAGTGAGCGTGTCCGCCTCTTCGCTCACGTCCGCGCCCATCTTCTCCAGTTCCTCGGCCATCGCGCTGACGCGGTCGGTCTCCTTGTAGCGGACGTGTTCGCAGTTGACGATCTCGGTGACGCCGTCCGCGGCGGCACCGACGGCGGCCACCGTCGGCAGTAGGTCGGGCGTATCGCCCACGTCGACTGTCGTTCCGACGAGCGGGGACTCCTCGACGGTGATGACGCCGGCATCGCGGTCCCAGTCGATCGTCGCGCCCATGTCTTCGAGGATGTCGACGACGGCGCTGTCGCCCTGTGCACTGGGGTAGGCGCCTTCGACACGGAGTTCGTCGGCGGCGACCGCCCCGGCGGCGAGGAGATACGACATCGACGAGAAATCGCCGGGAACGTGGTACTCGCCGGATTCCGCCGCGTAGGACTGTCCACCGTCGACGCTGAATCCGTCATCTGTCTTCCGGGCATCGACACCGAAGTCGTCGAGAACTTCGAGCGTGATATCGACGTACGGCGCGGACTTGAGCTCCGTCTCCAGTTCCACGTCGACCCCGCCGTCCGTGACCGCACCGGCCATTAGCAGTGCGGTGATGTACTGCGACGATACGTCGCCGGGGATCGAGACGTCGCCACCCGAGACGGCCCCGCCGATGACGAGCGGCGCTTGCCCGTTCGACCGGGTACTCTCGGCGCGACCGCCGAGTTGCTCGACGGCGTCGAGAAGCGCCCCTTGCGGGCGCGACCGGAGCGAGCCGTCGCCGGTGAGGACGCTAAGTCCGTCTCCGAGGGCGGCCGCGGCGGTGACGAGACGCATCGTCGTACCGCTGTTCGCGCAGTCGATGACGTCGTCGGGGACGAACGGTCGGCCGCCGAACCCGGTGACCGCCAGCCCTTCGTCGGTGTTTTCGACCGTGCCGCCGAACGCCTCTACGGCGCGCATCGTCGCGCGGGTGTCGGCGCTCCGAAGCGGGTCGGTGACCACTGCGCCGTCCGCGTACCCCGCGGCGAGGATAGCGCGGTGCGTGTAACTCTTCGACGGCGGAGCGCGCGCGTTGCCCCTGACCGTCGACTTCGAGACGGTGACGTTCATGCCTGACTCCTGTCGTTGCACCGCAATCAGACTACCGGAACCCGTCGTGTTCCGTCCGGGCCGCAGATGCCCGACGTGGGCATTCCGTGGCCACTGTCGGCGTAGATCCGCACGTATTTTGGTGGCACCCGACGGAGCAAACCCCATGGAGCCAGACTTCTCCCAACTGGACGCCCACCTCTCGAACGTCGACGCCGACGGATACATGATACACGCCGACGACACTGACTCCGACCAGTTGTATCTCGCCGAGTTCGGCGCACCCGACCCGTTTACGTCGCTGTACACTCCCGACGGGATCCACCTGCTCGTCTCCGGGTTGGAGTACGGGCGAGCGAAATCGGAGAGCCGTGCGGACACGGTCAGTCGGCCCGCCGACTACGACGGACGGGCGAAAGTAGAAGAGTACGGCTCCCACGAGGGGAACTGCCGCACGTTCAAGGCGTTTCTCGACGACTACGACGTGGACTCCATTGCCGTGCCGGGGGATTTCCCCGTCGCCCTCGCCGACACCCTTCGGGACCTGGGCGTCGAAGTCCTGCCGGAGACGGACGACGTGATAACGGAGATCCGTTCGGTCAAAACCGACGAGGAGATCGACCACGTTCGCGCGGCACAACGGGCGAACGAGGCGGCGATGGACGCCGCGGAGTCGCTGATCGCGGCGGCAGATATCGAGGACGGAACCCTCGTCTACGAAGGCGAGACGTTGACGAGCGAACGGGTCACGGAGGAGATAGAGGTGACGTTGCTCCGGAACGGATGCGCGCTGGACGAAACGATCGTCGCTTGCGGGTCTTCGGCCGCCGACCCGCACGACCGCGGGAGCGGACCGCTCGCCGCGGGCGAAAGTATCGTCATCGACATCTTCCCCCGGGACAAGACGACGAACTACCACGCTGACATGACCCGGACGTTCGTCAAGGGAGAGGCGTCCGACGCCGTACGCGAGTACTATGACGTGACCCAGAAGGCGAAACGGGCCGCCTTCGACGCTATCGAACCCGGGGTGACCGGGGAATCGGTCCACGACGCCGTGTGTGACGTGTACGAGGAGGCCGGCTATCCGACGTTGCGTAGCGACGAGGCGGCGGAGACGGGATTCATTCACGGCACCGGCCACGGCGTCGGACTGGACGTCCACGAACTCCCCCACGTCAGTCCACGGGGAGAGGAACTCGAACCAGGTCACGTCATCACGATCGAGCCCGGGCTATACGACCCCGAGGTCGGTGGCGTTCGGCTCGAAGACCTCGTGGTCGTCACCCAGGACGGCTACGAAAACCTCACGCAGTACGCAGAACAGTTAGAAATCGAGTGAGCGACAGGGCAGTCGTAAAAGCCTATCAGGCGTCGTCGACCCACGACGGCCGTTCGACCGTCACGTCACCGACCTGCGTCACCTCGAACTCGATGGCGGAGGAGAGTTCCGTCCCTCCGCTGGTGCCCTCGATGGACACCTGTGCCTCGTAGACGACGCCGGTCTCGCTAACGAGGATGTAGCCCTCGGCGTTCGAGACGTTCAGATCGCTTCCTGCAGTCCCGTTGAACTCGTTCATCTCGTACCGCACAAGCGTGGTGCCGTTACGCTGGACTGCTTCAGTCGCCGAGTAGTTACCGGCCGCGATCAGGTTCTGAACCAGATTAGCGTTCGTCTGGGACTCGTGTGACGCCGCGAAGGGAGTTCGTGACTCCCGAACGGACACCTGTGGAGACCCACCGTTTCTCGTCACGTTCCTGTGCTGGTGAGTGTCGTTTTCGTACAGGACGCTCCGGATCTCGAAGGGGTCGTTCGAACCCTCCATCTCCTGAACGGAGGTGGTCGAGCCGACCATCCTCTTGCTCTCGTTGTTACTCCGGACAGTGTAGTCGTACTGCTGGGACTGATTGCCCTCGGCGGACTCCTGACTTAGCTCCAGCGCATAAGACGCGTTCGAGAGCGCCGACCGATGCGTGTCTGCCACCGCTGTCGCGTTGTTGAACCCGTCTTCCGCCGCCCCGTCAGGATACGTGACGTCGTCGAGGCCCACCGTCTTCTGGTTCGTTTCGTCGTCGCCGTCGTCGTCGTCGGAACCGAGAACCCCCGCACAGCCTGCCGTACTGACGAGGACAACAACTGCCAGTATTCCGAGTATGCGTTTATTCACACGTATCCGAACCAAGCACGGACGGATAAAACTGACGAGAGTCCCGAGAATCCCCTGATCGAACTCCTTTAGGAACGTGCAGGAGAATCACTCTCCAATGGAGATCCTGGTCGTTGGAGCCGGCGCGATGGGGCGCTGGTTCGCCGGAGCAGTCAACGCCGCGGTGGCCTTTACCGACGCCGACCCCGAGACGGCCGTCGAAGCAGCGGACGATCTCGGCGGCCGCACAGTTCCGCTGGACGCCGACGAAACGTTCGACGCCGTCTGTATCGCGGTCCCTATCTCGGCGGCCGAGGCAGCTATCGCTGACCACGCCGAGAGGGCGGAACGGGCGATACTTGACGTGACGGGCGTCATGTCCGACCCCGTCGCGGCCATGGAAAAGAACGCCCCCAACGTTGAGCGGGCGAGCCTTCACCCCCTGTTCGCCCCGGGGAACGCACCCGGGAACGTCGCAGTCGTCCTCGACGTCGACGGTCCCGTAATAGCCGCGATACTGGACGACATCGCGGCCGCCGGCAACGAACTGGTCGAAACGACGCCCGAGGAACACGACGATGCAATGGAGACCGTTCAGGCCGGGACGCACGCTGCTGTCCTCGCATTCGCGCTGGCGACGGACGACGTTCCGGACGGTCTCCGGACGCCTGTGTACGATGGCCTCGACCGCCTCGTCGACCAGGTGACGGGGGACGACCCGCGAGTGTACGCCGAGATACAGGAGCGGTTCGACGGCGCGGACGCGGTGGCCGACGCTGCGAGACGCCTCGCCGACGCGGACCTACCGGAAACCGAAGCACTGTACCGAGAGGCGAGCGAGCGACGGTCGTCCAACGGGGTGGACGACCAGTGACGGATCAGCGAGAGGCGATCCGGTCGAACGCGAAGTACCTCCGCAACGTCAGACCCGTCGACCCGGAGGAGATCTGCGAGTACGTCGAAAGCCAACCACATCCGGCGGTCGTCGCCCGCGTCCTTCGCGAGGAAGCGGTCGACCTCGGCCTGATAGAGCGCGAAGACGGGACGTTCGTTCCCGTCGACGAGGAGCCGCTCCAACCGACGTTCCGCGGCGTGACTGAGTTTCCGGATGCGTACGCCCGCGCGCTCGAAGACTTGCTGGTCGAACAGTTCGGTCCGGGCTGGCCCGACGGCGAGAGCGGCGACGAACTCAGGGAAACGATCCGGCGCCTGAAAGACGCCTACTACCGTCAAAACCCCGTCGAGTACGACGAGACGGCGGCGCTCGGCTACGCGGTGTATCATCTGCCGGACTACTACGCCGTTTTCCAGTACGTGCTCGCGGAACTGGCGGATGAGGGCCTGCTCCCGCGGTCGCTTCGCGTTCTCGACGTCGGTGCGGGCGTCGGCGGCCCGGCGCTCGGACTGTGCGATTTCCTCCCCGACGACGCGCTGGTGGAGTACCACGCCCTCGAACCCAGCGCCTCGGCCGACGTGTTAGAGCGCATGCTTGCGGAGACGGGACGGAACTTCCACGCGACGGTCCACCGCGAGCGGGCGGAGGCGTTCTCCCCCGAGAGCGAGTACGACCTCGTCCTCTTCGCAAACGTCCTCAACGAACTCGACGAACCCGAAGCGACCGCGCGGCGGTATCTCGACTCGCTCGCCGACGACGGGTCGTTCGTCGCCCTTGCGCCGGCCGACCGGAACACGAGCATCGGACTGCGCCAGGTAGAGCGCTCGCTCACCGACGTGGCGACGGTGTTCTCGCCGACGGGTCGGCTCTGGCCGTCCGAAGAGCCGTCCGACACCGGGTGGTCGTTCACGGTCAGGCCGGACCTCGACGTCCCGCCGTTCCAGCGCCGCCTCGACGACGCCGCCACCGACCCCGACCACTCCCCGGGCGAGTTCGTCAACGTCGACGTCCAGTACTCCTACGCGATCCTGCGGACCGACGGCGAGCGTCGGATCGACTTCACGGCCGACCCGAACCGCTGGGCGAAGATGGCCGAGATGGACGAGCACGTCCCCGACCGCATCGACCTGGTGGCACTCAAGTTGAGCCACGACCTGAGCGAGGGTGAGTCGAACCCGCTGTTCAAGGTGAGCGACGGTAGCGAACGCACCGACCAGTACGCCGTCGTGACTCGCGAGACGTCGCTGAACGCCGACCTTCTCGGCGCGGACTACGGCGACCTGCTCGCGTTCGAGGGCGTTCTCGCCCTCTGGAACGACGACGAGGAAGCGTACAACCTGGTCGTCGACGAGGAAACCGTCGTCGACCGCGTCCCCGCGTAACGTCGCGTCGGGGCCGCTCTCGCGGCACGCCGAAAGACGTGGCACGCATCGGCAAGCGGTGGGCTTTTCGCTACAGCATCCCATGCGAATACCATGAACGAGCGGCCCGAAATCCTTCTGACGAACGACGACGGTATCGAGAGTCCGGGCTTTCGCGCGCTGTACGACGGCCTCTCCGAGATCGGTAACGTCACCGGGGTCGCCCCCGCTGACGACCAGAGCGCGGTCGGGCGCGCGATGTCTCAGGACGTCACAGTGAACGAACACGAACTCGGGTACGCCGTCGAGGGGACGCCGGCCGACTGCGTCGTCGCCGGTCTCCAGGCGCTCGGCCCCTATCCGGACCTCGTCGTTTCTGGTTGTAACACTGGCGCGAACCTCGGCGCGTACGTTCTGGGTCGCTCGGGCACCGTCAGCGCCGCCGTCGAAGCGGCGTTTTTCGGCGTGCCCGCCATCGCGGTGTCGCTGTACGTCCCCGTCGGCGATATCGCCTACGCAGACTTCGACGCTACCCCCGACGATTACCAGGAGGCGGTTCGAGCGTCCCAGTATCTCGCAGACGGGGCGCTCGACAACGGCCTGTTCGACACCGCGGACTACCTGAACGTGAACGTCCCGATGCCAGAGGAATCGCCGGCACCGATGGAGATCACCTCGCCGTCACACGTGTACGACATGGACGCCACCCAGGACGGCGACATCGTCACGCTTCACGACCGTATCTGGGACAGGATGGCGGACGGAGAGATCCCGGATCCCGAGGGGACGGACCGTCGGGCCGTCGCCGAGGGCCGCGTCAGCGTGTCGCCGCTCACCGCGCCACATACCGTCGAACACCACGAGCGACTCAACTCGCTCGTCGCGGAGTATCCCGGGAACGCGTGAGGTGTCGAACCCGCTCCGTCGACGCGGTCGGACAGGAAGTCGACCCGTAACTTTAGACACTCTAGTCCGTACGCACGCACATGTCACACGTAGAGATAGAGTACTGCGTCCCCTGTGGGTTCCTCGACCGCGCGGAAGACGTCCAGCACGCGTTGCTGTCGTCACTCGGAAACGATCTGGAGGCCGTAACGCTCCGGACCGGCGACCACGGCGTGTTTCGCGTCGACGTCGACGGCGATGTCGTGTTTGACAAAGCGGAAGACGAGTTCGATGTCGACGGTATCGTTCGGTCGGTCAGAGAGCGGATCTGAGTGCCCTGCCGTTCGCATGCCAAATCCGCGTGAATTCCGGACGGAGATAGGACGGAGACGGTCTCGTCTCCAAGCGTGCACAGACACCGCAACCGACTCCGTCGCGACTGCCCGGACTGCGACACTGTTTCGTCCCCCTCCCGACCGTGAACTGATCCGAGGCAGATCGTTACTTGCGTCGCTGTCGACCGCGTTTCCGGCCGAATGCGACTCAGTGTTTGTGCGTGAACAGCAACACGTCGTCCTCGTGGGTCGTCACGCAGATGTCGAGCAACATGCTGAGTTCCAGGCTGTTCAGTTCGTCCTCGCAGATGACTAGGTCGTCGAACGGTTCGTCGCAGGCGGGACAGGTGATGCTGACCGTGTTCCGGTACGTCGTGACGCCGTCCGCGGACTCGTGAGGCGTCAGCGACGACACCATCTCGTCGAATTCGGATTCGTCCATCGTCGGTGCGACGTTCGAACCCGTCCATCATAATTCTACACCTTTGACAGTCGCACAGACCGGTCGTCGGAGCGCTGGTGACACCGAAGCGATCCAATGCGGACAGAAGCACAAAACTCTGAAACGGTCGGGTGCGATGAAGATGGGGGAGGTAGCGCCGCTTCCGCTGGTAAACGTATCGCAGCGCATCGCTCAGCCCGCTTCACCGATGCCCCGGCAGCAGTGACTGCAGTTTCGACCGAACGTGAACGGGTTCCGGGCCTGCGGGGCAGTTTCGACCTGAGCAGCAGTATCCGACTCGACTGGTCGTTCGACGGATCGCAGTTCGAACCTCGTTCGTCACCTCCGTTGCGTATAGACCGCTCTACACGGCACCACATAGTGTTTTCTTAGCACTTATTAGTATTTCCACCAGTATACAATATATTTCCAACAATGAATTGATTCCAAAACAAACGTCTGGTTTACTCCGCTTTATACTGGCCGATCGTTTGTATCCTCTCCCGCCCCTATCCGTACACCCACTCGTATTATCGCAGACAGCCGACCGCCAAGCACTGCATTCTACAGCCACCCTCGGGGTAGCCCGTCAGGACGGAATCGATAGCCGCCACACTGGAATACGGGGAGGGCGTATCCGACTGTGAACCGTGATGGACCAGTACGCGACGACGACCCGCCAGTTCGACCGCGACACTGCTCTCGACCGCCGAACCGTCGAGCGCGACGGCGAAGAGATGACCGCCGTACGGAGCAGTATCGACGGAACGAGGACAGTTGCGATGAACCTCACCGCGTTCGACGGCGATGTCGCGAGCAACGCGATGGAGACCGAACCGTGACGGATCCGCTCGAACAGCAGATGGCGCGTCAGTTCGTCCAGTCCGACCAGTTCGATAGAGTTCTCTCCATCTTCACCGAGATAGAGTCCGAGACGGTCGAAGCCGTCCAGGACCTCGCTGCTGTCACTGACGGTGTGGACGGGGTCAGTGAGTTACCCTCTCCAGAGGACCGCCGAGATATGCTCCGCGAACTATCGCTGGCGGTCATCTCCGGCGAATTCCCAACCTGGTACGTCGAACGGCTTGCACCGGTCGAGAACAGCGAAGAAGCGGCCAAGTTCATCGGTGCAGACCCGGATATCCTCGCCGAGCGGTGGGCCGACCGCCTCCGCGACCGAGGTATCGAGGGCGACGACCGAGAGCTAGCGACCGCCTACGCTCGCACGCGCTACGGTGTCGCGGAGTTCGTCGAGTTCCGCGACATCGTCATCGAGTGGGACGAAGACCGGATCGAAAACGAGATAGAGGCCGTCGTCGCCGAGAACTTCGAAACGGCACAGGAGACGGCTACGGCGGCCGCCGACGCTATCGACGACGGGTAGCGGCGTTCGCCGAAAAACTAGTGGGCTCGGCGGGACTGAGAAATCCCTCCGGGATTGCGAAGGTCGCCGAGTCGACGACTGAACGAACGAAGTGAATGAAGAAGTGGACTCGGCGGGATTTGAACCACGCCCAGACGGTCGCCTCGTTTCACTCGGCGCTGCGTCTGGTCTATTTCGAATCCCGCCTCACGTTACGAATGTGCGGCTCACAGGCGGCCAGCACACGCTACGCGGTGCTGGTCGCGTTGTTCGCCGCAAAATTAGTGGACTCGGCGGGATTTGAACCCGCGGCCTTCCCCGTGCCAGGGGGATGATCTACCGCTGATCTACGAGCCCTCGAGCGTAACCTATCGTAGCGTGGGACGTATTGATAAAACCGTCGGATCGGCCGCCCTACGGCAGACCGTCGCAGGACCCAGTATCGAGTAGAAACCCTTTAGTCCGCGTCCCCGGAAAGACCGGTGGGAACAGCACGACCGCAAATCTGACTTGTCGCGCGGCTCCTTGCGCATGTTTGCGCTCGCGCGACTCGGGATTGCGGTAGTGCAGGCGTTTACGCGCTGATACTACAGCGGTCTGTGCGGTTCCTATCCTCAAACTATGGCACGAATGCACACCCGACGCCGCGGCTCGTCCGGTTCGGACAAGCCGACGGCTGACGAACCGCCGGAGTGGAGCGACGTCGACGCCGAAGCGATCGAAGAGCGCGTCGTCGAACTAGCAGAACAGGGGCACGACCCGAGTCAGATCGGTCTCAAGCTCCGTGACGAGGGCGTGAAAGGCACGCCGATCCCGGACGTCAAACTGGCGACCGACAAGAAGGTCACGGAGATCTTAGAGGAGAACGACGCCACCCCCGACCTGCCCGAGGACCTGCGGAACCTCATGGAGCGCGCGCTTCGTCTGCGCGAGCACATGGAGGAGAACGCGCAGGACCACCAGAACAAGCGCGCGCTGCAAAACACCGAGTCGAAGGTTCGCCGTCTCGCCGACTACTACCGCGGCGACAAACTCGACGAGGACTTCACGTACTCGTACGAGAACGCACAGGAACTCCTCGAATAGATGTCCACCACGGGTCGAACCGCAACCGCCGCGCCGGACGATCTCGCCGCGAGGCTCCGCGAAGCGCCGTTCGTCCGGATCCTTACGGCCGCCGACGGCGACAGCGTCGCCGCGAGCGGCGTCGTCGCCCGCGCGCTCGACTGTCCGTTCCAGGTGAGCGTTACCCGGACGGACGCGGCGCGCGAACGGCGCGCGGAGCAGTTCGCAGACGACCACGCGGACGAGGCCGTCGTGCTTTCGGTCGGTAACGACGACGACGGACTCGCGATATCCGGTTCGGACCGCCCGGCGAGCGTTACCGCCGTCGACGTGGCCAGCGGACTTGGCGCGTCGTCCGACCCGGTACTCGCGCTGTCCGGCGTTGCCGCTACCGGGACGACTCCCGGTGCCGGCGAGAGCGAACGTGTTCTCGCGAGCGCGACGGACCAGGGTCTCGTCGCCCGACGCCCGGGCGTCGCCGTCCCGACGGAAGACCTCGTGGACGGTCTCGCCCACTCGACGCTACTGCACGCGGACTTCTCGGGCGACCCCACGACGACCGGGGCCGCGCTCGCG
Organism: Halostella pelagica; assembly: GCF_004762015.1. Lineage (NCBI taxonomy): Archaea > Methanobacteriati > Methanobacteriota > Halobacteria > Halobacteriales > Natronoarchaeaceae > Halostella > Halostella pelagica. The sequence goes on along the minus strand of NZ_SJES01000004.1, from coordinate 225,813 downwards.
GAGCTCGACCTGCCGGCCGAGATGGACGGCGACGCCCGCCGCGCGGTCGCGTCGCTCGTCGCGATATCGGCGACCGGCGGCGAGCACACGCCTCGGCGCGCCGCCGAAGCGGTCGAACGCGCGCTCCGAGCCTACGCAACGGTCGACGCGCCGTTTGCCACTGTCGGCGGCTACGCCGACGTGCTCGAAGTGACCGCCGAGACCGCCCCCGGAACCGCCGTGGCGCTCGCGCTCGGTCACGAAGCGCGCGACGCCGCGCTCGATGCGTGGCGGGACGCGAGCGAACGCGCCCACCGCGCGCTCCGCGAGGGGACGACCGGCCGGTACGACGGCCTGTTCGTCGCGCGACACGACGCCGCACCGGTAGCGACGACTGCGCGAATGCTGCGGGATTTCCGGTCGCCGGAGCCCGTGGCGCTCGTCGTCGGCGATGGCGAGGCAGCGGCCGCGGCGACGACCGACTGCGGGATAGGCGAGGCGGTCCGTGCGGCCGCCGCAACCGTCGGTGGCAGGTCCAGCGGCACCGGCCGCCGCGGCTACGCACAGTTCGACCCGGACGAGGACGGGACATCCGGTCCCGATACCAAGGAGTTCATCGCGGCGTTCAGGGAGGCACTATGAAGCGCGCGGAGATCCGAACCGAACTCGACCAGGCCGCCCTCGTCGCGGCGGCAGTGGCTCCCGACAACACGTCGGAGATGACCACGACCGTCGAGCGGAGTTCGGACAGCAATCAGTCGGAAACCGACGACTCCGGCGAGCGCGAGACGGTCGTCACGCGGATCGAACGCGAGACGACCGGCGGCCTCCAGTCGACGGTCGACGATTACGTCGTCAACGTAGACGTCGCAACCAAGGTAGTACGACACGCAAACGACTTCACCAACACACAATCATGAGCGAACGATCAGTTTCCAAGCAGAAACAGGAGAAGCGGTGGTACACCGTCCACGCCCCGGAGCAGTTCGACCGGGAGGAACTCGGTGACACCCCCGCTGACGAACCCGAGAAAGTACAGGGCAGAACGATCGAAACGACGCTGGGTGACCTCACGTCGGACGCCGGCGAGAACAACACCAAGCTGACGTTCAAGATCACGGACGTCGGCAGTGACGCGGCGTACACCGAGTTCATCAAACACGAACTCACCCGCGATTACCTGCGCAGTCTGGTCCGCCGCGGTGCCTCGAAGATCGAGGTCAACGTCACGGTACTGACGACCGACGATTACCGAGTGCAGGTTCAGCCGGTCGCGTTCACCACGAAGAAAGCGGACGCCAGTCAGGAGAAGGCTATCCGCCGAACGATGATCGACCTCGTCAACGAGGCCGCTGACGAGCGCACCTTCGAACAGCTGATCGACAGCATCGTCGAAGGCCGTCTCTCCAGCGCGATCTACGGCGAGGCGAAGACGATCTACCCGCTGCGCCGCGTCGAGATTCAGAAGGCTACGCTCGAAGCGCGTCCCGAAGAAGTCGCTGCAGAGGAAGAGACTGCCGTCGACGTCGACGAATCTGACGTCGCTACGTCCGACTCCTGATACCGTCGGACGGAGAGACAACCGGCACACGAAGCGGTCCGGTGACGACGAAGCGGTAGACGACTGACGCAGTTTTTTCGAGCGGCTCGTTCTGTGCCGACGACGCGAACCCTCCCGAGCAGTGTGTCCGGACCTCAATTGATGAATGTGATGTCTATCCGCGTTTCCCGGACGTAGAGGTCGATCTGGCCGCTGCTCGGTTCACATTTAGCTGTGATACTACTTCCGGACGCGCTCACGTCCCAGCCGTTCTCGTTGAAGTACTCCTCCCAGGCCTCCGTGCTGCTCGAGTCCACGGTAACTCTGACGTTGTCGACCGACGTGGAGTTCGTGCCGGTCCTGTTTTGCGGGTAGTGAAGATATCGGTTTTCGAGCTTCCCGATCACTTGGACGGTTCCGTCGGAACTGAGTCCGGCGCTGTTCGGTGCGTCTAGCGTGAGGACCGAAACCGTCGCGTGCGAGTCCGTACACTGGTACTCCGGTTCCGAGAGCATCACTCGTCGGTTGTCTCCGTCCCGGCGGAAGACAGCGCCGTTCTCGTACTCGATACGGGTATCTTCGAACTCGTACGTCAGCGCTCCCGCCGTCCGTGTCGGCATGCTCCAGGACGGCGCTTCCACCGTTATTTCTGTGTCTTTCTCGACCGAAATCGTACCGCCCGCGAGGCGGAGTTCACCGGACCGTCCCTCGATGTGTCTCCCTTCCATGTCGCCGATGTTGTTGGAGAGGGCCACGAACGCGCGTTCTGCGTTACGTTTCTGTTCGTCCTCCTGATAATCGGTGAGCGTCGAATAGCCGTACGTGTATGTGATCCCGACGCTCGTGATGATGAGCGAGAAGACGATGACGAAGGCTATCATGTCGCTGACGGCGCGGTCTGACTCTCTCATGTGGCACTCTCTATGGTTATCGTGGGATCGTTCCCAGGTTCGTTTTCGTACACGATTCGAACGTCGCCGCCGTTGACTGCACCTGGATCGACGGTATCTCCGTCGACGTTGACCGGAACGACTACGTCCTCGTTTAGCTCGGCGGTCGACATAACGAGGCAGGCGGACGCGTTATCCAGGCGGTTTACGTCACAGGCAGATCCTGGGCTCTTAGGTTTGAGCCGGACGGTGTATCCCGCGCCACTCACCCTCGACGGGTGTTCGGTTTCGAGTTCGATACGCTCGTCCGCGTCGGGCGTCGCCGTCCGGTCGATGCTCTCCATCTCCGCGCTGAGTCGGTCGCCGATCGTCTTCAGTTCGCTTCTGGCAGCCTGTTCTCGCTCACTATCGAGGACTCCGCCGGCACCGATGAGCAGCCCCGTCAGGAGTATCGTCGTGATACCGATAGTGAGGACGTGTGTGACGGCGATAGAGACGGCACGGTCGTCCGGCCCGAACCGACGCGGACCGGTCATTGCGGAACCTCTCTGACCGTGATGGTCTGGTTGCTCACGTAGGTTACCGTGCGGGACTGGTAGTAGAGGTCGACGCCAGCCTCGAGGAGGACATGGTTTGCGTACGGCGTGGCAGGACCGTCACGGTCCCACACGATCCCTGGGTGGGAGTCCACCGTTCCGTTGACTACGAACGAGTAATTACCCTGAACATTGTCCACGTTCTGGAATTCCATCGAGTATGGACCGCTGAGAACGTTCGTCGAATTGAACGAACAGGACGAGTGGTTTGGTGCGGAACCATTGGTGATGTTCAGTCGGACATGGCTGTCGGTGATCGTACAGACGTTCTGCGTGATACCGCTTCCACGAGTCTGGTTGAGGACGAAAGTCCCGGTGTCGTCTGATAGTTGTATGTGTACCGGAGGTTCCGATGCCGACTCGCTCCGTAGTACAATTGTGAAATTATCCGATCCAGACACATCTAGGAGTTCTCCAGTCGTGATATTCGTCTCGAACTGACCGATGTATCGTGGATCCCCTGGTTGAACCGGTTCCCAGTCGATATTGGATGTGTCTCCTGAACTGTTAAAGTTGGTGTCGTTGTTCTGCACCACCCGCGTCCCGAACGTACTACTCGACTCGTTGAACGTCACGTTAACGTACGTCGGACTTCCGTCGGCGTACGTCTCCGCGAGTAGCCGGTTGTACGTCGTCGATACGTTCCCGTCGACATTCCCGCTGAAAGCCGGGTTACTGTCCGTCCCGTTCTCTACGTGACGGACCAGTTCGGGCATGTCACGTTCGACCTGCTGCTGGAACTCCTGTGCGTTTTCGATCTCTCCGACAGAGCCCTGGGCGGCGAGGTTGTCCGTGAAAAGCACCGTGTTGAACACCACCACCAGGCCAATGATGATGAACGCGAGGGCGATGCTTCCGACGAGTATCAACTGGGCTCGGTCGCGGGTACTATCGCAGTCCTGTAGCTTCCTCACCATACGATGAGATACACCTCCACGACGGTGAACACGGGACTGTTCGGTGCGGTGTCGCTGACTGGGAATTCGCCCGCCTCCGCCGCTTCAGCGACGGTTCGAGCAGAGTTCGGCATGGGGTCATCGTCGTACACCGTCACCGTTTCCGTCGCGACGACGGCGGTGTCCGAGGGGACGCCACGGTACACCATGTTTTTCGACCGGACTGTGACGTTAGTGCTGTTGACCGACGTCTCTACGTCGCGGTACTCGACGATGATGTTGTACACTTTCCCTCGCTGATTGAACGTCGCGTTCAGCGTCTGCCCGAACTCAGTCGGTGGGGGGCTTGCACCGTATCCGATATCGGAGCGCGAGGTCCCGTTGTACACTTCGTTCCCCCGGGAGGGGTTGAGATTCAGTACGAGGTATTTCAGTGATTCGTTGTTTTTCGCCTGCTGGAGGATGTCGTTCGCCTCCGACTGGTGCTGGGCCTGCACGTCGCGGTCGACCGTCCCCGCCGTCGTCGGCGTGATGATGACCGACTGGAGTGCGAACAGTACTGCCGTCAGGATAAGCATCGACCCGATGAACCCTTCGAGCGTGAACGCCTGCCCTCTGTCGTCACGCATGATTACCACACCCTCACGACGAGTCGACAGGACGGGTCACAAACGCTCCCGTCGTCGAACGTCACCACTCGACTGGTACTCGCTGCCGGTTGGCCGCTGTAATCGTCGCCGCGAGCCAAGGTGACACCGCCGCTCTGATGCGTCACTGACCCGTTCGGCGTCCGGACCGTGACGTTGACCTGCGACGTGACTGGCAGGTCATAGCGGTCCCGGAGTTCGTCGCCATCACCACCGTTGCCGAAGAACTCCTCAGCCCGGTCGACATCTAGCGTCCCCGGTTTGTCGGCGACGGAGTAGTTGTCGAGAAACGCCGATGCGACTCTGTCGGCCTGTGTCACCTGGCTGTCTTCCACCTCTGAGTTAAACGGCGTGAAGATGCTCGGAATGAACGCGAACACGAACGCGGTCGTCAGCAGGAAGATACTCACACCGACTGCGAAGTCCTGGTTCGTCTGTCCGCGGTCGTCGCCGATCATCCGACCACCGTCCACACTGCGAGCGCTATCGTCTGCAGGATGATGACGAACTTGAGACCTCCCATCAGGTCTGCCTCTCGCATGTATCCGCTGATCATCCCCGAGAGGATCGCCTGCATAGTCACCGCATGGAAGAACAGTAGCGATAGCATCTGGGTGTCGACGCCGCTGCTGAGCCCCTGCGACGTGCCTCCCCCTCCGCCGCCGCTCGCCTGGCCACTCAGGCCGGACATCACGTCGAGGAACTGCGTCTTCAGAATGGCCATGACTGCGAGCAGGGTCAGGTACGTCATGATGATGATGACCATCTGCATCCGCGTCCGGGACTTGCGCTCGCGTTCGATGTCGTCCTGGTTCTCGCTCGCCTGTGCTGCGGTGCTTAGCACGTCCGTAATCTGGCTGGACGCCTCCTGTGATTTGGTGATGAGTTTGACGGTCCGAGCGAGTCGCGGCAAGTGGTAGTTGTTGTTGAACTCGACGAGGGCTTCCCGGAGGTTCATTCCGTAGTTGACCTTGGCGTGGATCTGGTCGAACTCGTGAGCCAGTTTGCCGGACGTGGTGTTGGCGACGGTTTCGAACGACTCCAGCAGCGTCAGGCCCGTCGCGTTCGCACTCGCCAGTTTCCGCAGGTTATCGGAGATGTCCGAGACGATGGCGTTCCGGGACCGGATGTTCCACTCCCGGAAGATAGCAAGCGGCGTGAGACAGAGGTAAGTCGGCATGTACACGTAGATGAATGTGCCCCACACCGGTTGCTCGACGAACCCGTCGATAGATGTCGGCGCGGACCCGGAGGCGATAGCAGTGACGAGTATGACGAGCGCCGCGGGCACTGTCAGTGCCAGCGTCAACAGTGGATTGTCCCGAAAGAAGATGTGCGGTCGTTTCAGAACCTTCTTCGTCTCGAACGTCCCCTCACGGCTTTTGATGCGGTCGAAGACGCTGTGCTCGCCCGTGAACGACTCGATGAGGCCAAGGTCGAGGATGCTCTCGTTGGAGGCGTTTTTCAGGCGGTCGCTGCTGTTGGCTGGGTTGAGGTAGCCGTCCCCGACCTCGTCCTGTTTCACGGTCGAAACCATCACGAGGAACCCGACACCGAGGATAGGGATGAGGCCGTACACCGTCCCGTACAGCATCGTCTCTCTCGCCTGTCCCATCATCCCCATGATGACGATGATGATGAGGAGAAGCAGCGGGAACAGAGAAAGCGTCATATACATCTCGCCGAACAGTTCGAGCGTTTCCAGAGTCAGTTCCTGCTCCTGCTTGGCAGTCCGCATGTGCTTGTCCTTTTTGTCGTCGAGGAACGACTCCATGTCTCCGCCGCTGTTTACGATCGAGAGCATGTCCGTCAGGAACTGACTCAACTCGTCACTCGGCGTTTCCATCGCCTGCGTCCGCAGTGCGCTCCGGTAGTCCGTATCGAAGTACTCTGTCTCCTGGACGATGTTCCTGAACTCGTAGGCGACCTCCCCGTACGTGTCCTCTGCCTGTGCCATCGCTTCCAGGATCTCTAACTGGTTCAGCCCTCCGACGGACAGGGCGTACATGAACGACACGGCGTCCGGGAGTAACATGTTGATCTCGCGTTCGCGACTCGACGCCCGCGAGTACGGAACCGCGACCAACGCGCCGAATCCCATCCCGAATCCGATAGTTCCGAGCACCAGCCCCGTCGTCAGCACGAGCGCCGGAATCTTCACCGCCTGAATGAACTCGAGTAGCGTTTGGTTGGGGATCTGCGCGCCGAGGATCAGACCCACCTCGACGACGCCGGTAACGAACAGGACGTAGCCGAGAAGGGTGCCGATCAACCAGAGAAATCCACCTGAGAGAACGCCGATACCCATCGCCCGGGAGAGGTACATCTCGACGGGGTCCGACATCCGGGCCTGTGCGAGTTTGGTTTCGACTCCGTTGACGAAGTCACTATTCTCGTCGAACAGCATGTCGAACAGCGGGTAGAACATATCGCCGAGCGGGTCGTCGCTAGACCCGATCCCACTACTCTCGGGCCCTGACCGTGTATCCAGGCTCATTGTTCGTCCTCGTCGTCACTGTCACTGAAGATCGATCCGTCTCCGTCGTCGAAGACCGATCCGGTGTCCGTTTCCGCTTCGTCGCCGGCGTTTTCGTCGGATTCGCTGAAGATCGAATCGCCGTCGGTTTCCCCGAAGATCGACTCCCCGTCGTCTTCGAAGATCGCGTCCTCCCCATCAGTGTCGCCGTCCGCGTCCTCGCTGTCACCGAACGGGGACTCGCTACTGCCGCTGTCGGAGAAGATGGACTCGTCGCTCCCGCTTTCGTCCGAACTGTCTTCGTCCCCGAAGAAGGAACTGTCACCCGAGAACACTTCATCCTCGGCTTCGTCCTCGGCGTCGTCGACAGCGGCCGAACCGGCTTCCTCTGTCGGTTCGTCGTCTACTGTCCCGTTACCGGGGTCATCTGTCCCCTCGGTCGGGTCGGGCGTCTTTGTCCCCTCGGCCTCGTCGGCGTTCGGTTCTCCGAACACCGTGCCGTCTGAAGCGGGGTCATCTTCCGGTCCGGAGCTAAACACCGCGTCGTCGCTCTCGACCGGGACGTCGTCTGTCTCCGTCGCCTCGGTGTTCGTTTCAGCCCCGACGTCCGCGGTTTCGACAGCGGCGTCTCCACCGGTCGGGTCGCTGAAGACGGCCTCGTCGGTATCGTCCGCCCCGTCCTCGCGAGTCCCGTCCGCAGAGGAGGCGGTAGCCGTCTCTTCGACGGAACCGGCCTCCGTCTCATCCGGCGGCGAGTCGTCCGTTTCCGCGGCGTCCGCCTCGGCCCCGGAAGCGGCGAGGGCGGCCGTTTCTTCCGCTTCGTCGAGTTCCGGCGTATCAGTCCCGTCTCCGGCGTCTCCCTCTGCGGTTTCGGGGACCCCCGTCTCGCCGTCGGACTCCGTTCCACCGAACTCGTCCTCGTCGTCGCTGAGCCATCCCGGTCCGTCCTCGGCGACCGCTTCGTCGCCCTCGGCCGTACTGCCGAAGGTGAAGTCGTCGTCGTCGCCGAGTCCGAGTTCATCCTCTGAGACGGAGTCGTCCAGACCGCCGCCGCCGAAGTCGAAGTCGTCGCTGTCGGTTTCCTCCGGCGTGATAGTCGGTTCTTCCTCTCCGGAGACGCTGGAAAGTGCGCTCCCGAGACCGCTCGGCACCTTGCCGCGGTACTGTTCGAACACGCGCTCTTCGGCGCGTTCGAGGATGTCCGTTGCCTCGTTGTAAATCTCCTCGCCGGCGTCCGGCCGCGGGACCAGCGCCTCCTTTTCCGGGTCGACATCGATCAGGACGGACTCCATTTCGCGCAGGTCTTCGAGACTGTCTTCCAGTTGGTCGTTCGCGATCAACGTCAGGATCGTTTCGGGGTCGTTGATGTAGGCCTGAACCGTCGCCGCGACTTTCGTGTACTCGTTCAGTCCGTTCTTGATGAGATACGCCAGGATGACGCGGCGCTCGAACAGTTCCTCTTCGAGTCGGTCCCTGTTCCACCCACGGTCGAACTGGATCTCTTCGAGCGTGTTCGAATCCCCCATCTTGAGGAATTCGTCTGTCTCGGCCTGCCACTGGTAGACGTCCTGAACGTTGATTTCGTCGTTCTCCGCGTCGTAGTGGTTGATCTCGGTTAGGGACTTGTTCCGGCGAACCTTGTTGCCCTGCACCCGCGTCTGCGTCTGGATCGAAACCAGGTCCAGCGCCGTGAACATGGTCTTCGAGACGTTGATCGGGTCCGTCGTGAACCGCTTGAGAACCTCACCGACGGAGTCGGCGTGGAACGTCGTGTAGGTCGTGTGCCCCGTTGACATGACCTGGAACAGCGTCCGACCCTCTTCACCGCGGATCTCGCCCATGACGATGTAGTCGGGTCGCTGGCGCAGTGCGGCCTCCAGCAGGTCGAACTCGTCGACGTCGCCCTGACTGTCGTCGGAGAACGACGGTCGCGTGACGCTCGCGATCCAGTTACGCTGGGGGAGTTCGACCTCGCGGGTGTCCTCGATGGAGACGATCTTGGCGCTACTCGGAATGAACAGCGAGATGGCGTTCAGGCTCGTCGTCTTCCCGGACGCCGTACCTCCGGCGAAGATGAGCGACTTGTGGTTCTCGATGCTGAGCCAGAGGAAGGCCATCTCGTCGAGCGAGAACGTGTTCCAGTTGATGAGGTCTATCGGCGTGAACGGGACGTCTTTGAACTGTCGGATAGTGTAGTTCGTCCCGTGGTCGGACACCTCGGGTCCGAGAGTCAACTGCGACCGCGAGCCGTCCGGTAGCGTCGCGTCGACCTGCGGTCGGCGCTTGCTGATACCCTTGCCGGAGCGCTGCGCGAGTTTGACGACGAAGTCGTCGAGTTCCTCCTCGGCGTGGTAGATGTTCGAGATGATCTGCTCGTGGTCGGTGTGATAGACGAACACCGGCGAGTTGTACCCGTTACAGGAGATGTCCTCGACGTTGATGTCGTGTTTGATCGGGTCGATCCGCTCGTACCCGATGAAGTCCCGCTTCAGCAGGTACAGAAGCTTCTCGACCTGGTACTCGTTCAAGTGGTCCGGATCGTCCGCCAGGATCGCCGGCTCCGGCCGGAGCGAAATACCGTCCAGTCCGCCGTCTTCCTCCTCTATGGCGACCTCGTCGGGCTCTCCGAACAGACCCTTTATCTGGTTGATGATCGAGCCGTCGCCGCCGCCACCGGTCGGTTGCTGGAAGATATCGTACCGTTTGAGCAGGCGTTTCGTCTCGCGTTCGATAACGTCTTTCCGCTCGTCTTCACCGCCTTCGATGGTAATGTCCTCGTCGGTGTACTTGATCGCTGTTCGTAGCTTGCCGGTGAGAAACTCCTGTAAGTCCTTTTCTATCTCGTTTAGGTTGGGCTCGATCGCGTAGTATTTCTTCTCGTTTTCTTTCTCGGAGTGAAACAGGATGACGAAGGCGTACGGTTTGTTGACCCAGTACCGGTCCTCCTCGCGGAAGTGCGTCTTTTTCTCCTGCGGGACGGCCTTCTCCAGGTCGTACCGATTGACGACGGTCGTGTGCCCCTCCTGCGTACTGAAGAACTCGTCTTCCTTCTCGTGTCGGACGTTGACCGTGCGCTCCTCGATGACGTCGTGAAGTTCGTCCGCGAACGCCTGGCCCTGACTCAGTAGGCCCTCTGTGTCTTCGGGGTCGAAGCCGAGGTGACTCTCCGGCTCGAACGGAACCGTCTCACCCTCGCTGTCGAGCGGGAGGTCGCCTTCGTCCTCGTAGTAGTACTCCCACTTGAAATGCTCCCAGCCGTACTCGTCTTTGACGACCGGGGTCGAGAATACGTCCTCCTTGAAAGCCTCCCAGAGATATTTCGCCGGAGGTGCCGCGTCTTCCGTGATTCGACCGGTGAGGTCGTCCGGGTGGAAACCGAGATACTCCTCGGGTGCGAACTCGACGCCGTTCCAGTCATCGCCGGAGGGTGGCCCCACGTCTTCGGAACTTCCGAGTCCGAGCGACCCCCCACTCCCGCTCGTCGCACTCGACGGGTACACCCGGTTGACCTCGTCTTCGTACCCGAACTCCTCCATGAACTCTGCCCACGTGTACTCCCCCACCGAGACCGTCGGGCCCTGGTTGGCGGTCCCTGATCCCCCGTCCGTGGGATCTGGGCCGTCACCCCCCTGATCAGTATTGCCCTCAGGCTCGGCTGCCGACTCGTCCACCTCCCCCTCTAACTGTTTGGAGTCCGACTGGTCGGCGTCGTCAATAGCCATTGGCTACTCCCACTGGCTGACTAGTCAAAAAACCTTTTATAGAGTATCAGTGTTGATAACTTCGGCGCACTACCCGCTTTGAATTGGGTTTTCTAGAGATCACTCCATAGATTATCATTATCTGGGAATGTATTCGTAAGAGGAATTTTACTTTCGAGAGTAATTTCACCCACTAACACGGAGATGAGATCTCAATTCCGCTCGGGACGGTGCTATTACACGTCTCCGCTGGGTTCGGACTGGACCGAATTGTCTCTGAACGATCATTCTGACCGGGGAAAACGGGAGTGTTCACCGTTTATCCGTGCCCATGGTCACGTTCTGTCTGCGGTTTACAGCTCCCTGCTCCTCACGTCCGTTCGTCGCATGACGGACGTGGCGGGATTCGAACCGGAGTCAGACGGTCCTGCTCGTTCGCTTCGCGAACTGCGCAGGCTGCGACTGACAGGATTCGAACTCCGGGTCCCTCTGCTCCTCACGTCCGTTCGTCGCATGACGGACGTGGCGGGATTCGAACCCACGCTCTGGAGGTTAGGAACCTCCCGCCCTGATCCACTAGGCCACACGTCCGCAATAAGAAGAAAGCGCGTTACTGCGCGGAGTCGCTCTCGGTGTTCGTCTCCGTGTCTTCGCTGGTAACGGGGTCGGTGTCGACGAAGTCGTCTTCGGGCTCCGCCAGGTCGGCGTCGGTTGCGGTCGAGCCGTCAGAATCGGGGCCTTCGCGCATCTCTTCGAGTTCCTGTTCGACTTCCTCTCGTCCCTTCTGGAACTCGCCCATCGCCTCCCCGGTCGACCGTGCCAGTTTCGGGATCTTGTTCGCCCCGAAAAGGAGCACGGCGATCAGGAGGATAACGACGAGTTCGGTTCCGCCGGGAAGTCCCCCGACGAACGCCGGTGCGGTTTCAAGTGCCATCTCTACCTCAGATTAACCGGGAAGCAATTATAGTCTTTTTGCTCGGGAACCCCCAATAGCGGGCTGATAGGTCAGGAAAACGCAATTGTCTTCTTTCCGCCGTGACTACGCGCAGACGATATGGCCGAAGCTAACGGCGACGCTCCGGATTTCACTGCACCGCTTGCAAACGGCGACATAGATGAGTTCACACTCGCCGACGAACTAGCCGACGGCCCGGTCGTACTCGCGTTTTTCCCTGGGGCGTTCACGAGCGTCTGCACCACCGAGATGTGTACGTTCGACGACCGGCTATCGAAGTTCGATGACATCGGTGCCGATGTCTACGGGATCAGTGTCGACTCACCGTTCGCGCTAAACGAGTTCCGCGACCAGAACGACCTGTCGTTCGGCCTCATTAGCGACATCGACAAGGAGATCATCGACGCCTACGACGTGCGGATGGACTTCGCCGACCTGGGCGTCCACGGCGTCGCGAAGCGTGCGGTGTTCGTCGTCGGAGCGGACGGCGAGATAACCTACGAGTGGGTGAGTGACGACCCCGGCGTGGAACCGGAGTACGACGAGATCGCGGCCGCTGTCGACGACACCGCGTAACGTCCCGTTTTCCCGGCGGCCCGGTGCCCTTTTTCACCTCGGCGACGAAACCCCGGGCATGGCCGATTCACCAAGCGCCGACACCGACGACTCACTTAGCGACGGCAACGGCCGAACGTATGCACCCGAGGCCGACCACGCGTTCCCGGACGACCGGCTCAACGAGGTACTGGCGTTTCTCGACGACGACGAGGAAGTCCAGACCTACCTCGAAGCGCAGAACGTCAATCCGGTAAAACGCAAGGGGTACAACGACCACGGCGCGAAACACATCAGCATCGTCCGCAATCGGGCGCTGTGTCTGTACGACCTTCTGAAGGAGGCCGGCGTCGAGTTCAACGGCGCGGCTGACCAGGGACTCGACGAAGCCGACGAGAGCATCATCGTCGCGCTCGCGGCGACGATTCACGACATCGGTCACGTCGTCCATCGCGACAGTCACGCCTACTACTCGATACCGCTCGCCGCGGACATCCTCGACCGGATCCTCCCGGAGTTCTACGATGTCGCAGACGCAGTGCGGATGAAAGGCGAGGTTCTCCACGCCATCCTCTGTCACCACACGTCGGAGGACCCGCTGACGACGGAGGCGGGTGTCATCCGCGTGGCCGACGCCCTCGACATGGAACGCGGCCGGTCGCGCATGCCGTACGAGATGGGCGGGCGCGGCATCAACACTATCTCCAGTCGGGCCATCCGCAACGTCTCGCTGCGCCCCGGCGATGACCGTCCCGTCCTCGTCGAGATAGAGATGACAAACGCTGCCGGCGTCTATCAGGTCGACAACTTACTCAAGGCGAAACTCCGCGGGTCAGGCCTGGAAGACGACGTGCGCATCGTCGCGGTAAACATAAACGAGGAGACGGACCAGTTAGTCGAGCGGATCGAACTCTGAGCGGTTGTAAGGACTTACACGCGTTCGCTCACTGTTTCGATTCGTAACTGTGCCGGGGAGCGGCGGGGTTCGTCATCTGTTCCACAGCCGCGAGTTCATCGCACTGGCCAGTACCGCGTTCGCCCGGAGTCAGACGTATTCGACCATCTTCATCGCGCTGGCGCTGTACGCCGGCCTATTCCAGACGAGCGACACCGTAGAGGGGATGTTCGGCACGGGCTTCGCCCTCGCTCAACTGGGTATCGTGTTACCGCTGGGCCGCCTGATAGACATCGGAGACGAGAAGCGGTATCTCGTCGCCGGACTCGTTCTGAACGTCGGCGTCTTCGTCGGGTTCTCGCTGGTCGGGCGCGTCGAGCACGTCATCGTCATGCGCACGGTCCAAGGGGTCGCGGACAGCCCCCGGCGTCCCGCGCGCATGACGCTGTTCGTCGAAGAGGGCGAGCAGTTCGACGCCGTCGCCGGGAGCATGTCGCTGCGCTCGATCGGCTGGAAGATCTGACAGGAGTCCGGACCGGTTGCCGTCGGCGCGCTCTGGGATGCGACGTCAGTGTTCGTCGCTTTCTGGACTGCCGCGGGCTTTATTCTGGTCTCCGCTGCTATCTTCGCCGCCCTCTACCAACGCGTACCGGCCGTTGGCTCGGCGGCGGCGTCGCCGACTAACTGACACAGCTATAGTAGCGCTTACAACTGTTTACACGTCCGGTCGCACGCAGTCGTGCGAGCGAGTGTGTGAGGATCTGCAAGCGCGACTGTAACCGAAGTCCACTGTCCGGCTCAAACCGATCAAAACCGCGGGCCGAAAGGCGACCGCGGTACGGGTATGCCGCCCGCTACGGCACAGAAATGGGGTGGGGAACGCAACAGCCTCAAACACCGGCTGCGACGGCACCCGTACGTTTGGCTGTGAATGTAGCCGATAAACATGTTGTGATCTGACGGGATGTTCTGTCACCGGTCCGAACTATGGTCGTTTCTGAAACGGCTCACAGCTGATCGCATCACTGTCGTGTGACTGAGTGTGCATTGAACCTCAGTACCGACTGATAGGCCCGCTACGCTGGCCTGTACGCGTCCGAACTCCTTCGAACGAGGCCGCGCTTGTCGAGGGTCTTCAGGATGCTAAACAGCGTTATCTTATCGATGTCCAGCGCGTCCTGTAACGCCTCGACTGTCACCTCGCCGCGTACCGAGATATACATATACACTAGTTTCGCGCGCGGTGACTCCAACTCTTCCGGCAACGAATCGTGTTCGTCCTGCGTTCGCATAACCATTGTAACTGACACGATCAGTTCGACGATAATAAAACCCCTCTACGACGATCGTCGAACAATTCCGAATGGCTGATGGTATCGCTCGGTATCCGTGTGTAGAGCGTTCGACTACCGGTTTTCAGGATCACGCCTACGACTCGTTTCATTCAAATCCCGAGTGCACCTTCCCACCGAGCAGTCGCTCGACGATGAAACGTCTCGCGGGAAACGGTGTAAAGTGGAAGGGGCGGGATTTGAACCACGCGAAGCCTTTGAAAATCCACGTCCACGGGCAGGATCCGTCGACGCGGCGCGCTCTACCACTGAGCCACCCTTCCCTACGTATCAGTACTCGCCGGGGCGACTAAGGAATACCGATGAACCGGGGTCAGTAACTCCGGACCGTCGGCTCGTACGTCTTGTTCTCGCCTTCGAGGATGACGGGCTTGTAGAACAGTTCGGGGGTCCCGTCGTTCCAGCGAAGCAGCGTATGTTTCAGCCACTCGTCGTCGCGGCGCTCCTGGTACTCCTGACGCCAGTGCGCGCCGCGGAACTCCTCGCGGGCGAGCGCGCCGAGGGTGATGGCCTCCGCGAGGTCGATGAGGTTTCGCGTCTCCATGGTGTGGAGGAGGTCGGTGTTGAACGTCCGCGAGGGGTCGTCCACGTACACGTCCTGGTAGCGCTCGCGAGCCTCTCGGATGTCTTCGAGCGCCGTCTTCAGACCCTCTTCGTTGCGGAACACGTTGACGTTCGCCGTCATCGAATCCTGCAGGTCCTCGCGGATCGCGGCGTGCTGGACGCCTTCGTCCTTGTCGAGGAACGTCTGGACCCGGTCGCGTTCGTGTTCGACGGTCCGTTCGACCACTGCCTGCGGATCGGTCAACTCTCCGCTACCGTCCGCGGCCACGTCACCGCTTTTCGTGTCGACGGCCCCGGGTTCGACCGGGGAGTCGACCTCGCCGGGTTCGCACTCGTCCGTGTAGCCCGTCGTAATTTCGGCCTCCTTCATGTCCTTTCCAGCGGCGTGATGACCGGCGCGCTTGCCGAACACGATGAGTTCCGGCAGGGCGTTGCCGCCGAGGCGGTTCGAGCCGTGAACGGAGACGCAGGCACACTCGCCGGCCGCGTACAGGCCCTCGATGCAGGTTTCGCCGTTCTCGTCCGTTTCAATGCCGCCCATCTCGTAGTGCTGACCGGGCTTGACCGGCATCGGTTCGACGAGGCCGTCGACACCCTCGAAGTCCTCCGCGAGGTGGAGAATGTTCTCCAGACGGTCGAGGATGCGCTCCTCGCCGAGGTGACGCATGTCGAGGTGGACGTACTCGTCTTCAACTCCACGGCCCTGGTTGACCTCGGTAAGCTCCGCGCGGGCGACGACGTCGCGGGAGGCGAGTTCGCCCTCGTTGTTCGCGTAGCCGTGTTCGAACATGAACCGCTCCCCCTTCTCGTTGTAGAGGATCCCGCCCTCGCCGCGGACGCCCTCGCTGATGAGGACGCCCGTGGATGGAAGCGTCGTCGGGTGGAACTGGACGAACTCCATGTCCTCCAGCGGAACGCCGGCCCGATAGGCCATCGCGTAGCCGTCGCCGGTGTTCGAGACGGCGTTCGTCGTGTGTTCGTACACTTGGCCCGGACCGCCGGTCGCCAGGATGACGCCGCGGTTGGCCTTGAATCCCTCGACGGTGCCGGTTTTGACGTCGTACGCGACGACGCCGTGGCATCTGCGGTCCGAGGGGTCCTCGTGGTCCGTCACCGCCAGTTCGGAGACGTGCCACTCGTCGTACACCTGAATGCCGTGTTTCATCGCCTGCTGATACATCGTGTGGAGCAGGTGATGGCCGGTTTCAGCGCCGGCGTACGTCGTCCGTGGGAAAGAGAGGCCGCCGAACGGTCGCTGGGAGACGCGGCCGTCGTCCTCGCGGGAGAACGGCATGCCCCAGTGTTCGAGGTTGATGACCTCCTCCGGTGCGTCTTTCACCAGCGTTTCTATCGCCGGCGCGTCGCCGAGGAAGTCAGACCCCTTCATCGTGTCGTACGCGTGGTCCTGCCAGGAGTCACCCTCGCGCAGTGCGGCGTTGATGCCGCCCTCCGCCGCGCCGGTGTGGCTCCGGACCGGATGTAGTTTCGAGACGATGGCTGTGTCCGCTCCTTCCTCGCTCGCTGCGATCGCTGCGCGGAGACCCGCACCGCCGCCCCCGACCACGATCACGTCGTGTTCGTGCATAGTTTGTGTGTAATGTCGGTGTTGCTTGTCGCGTCGTTCACCAGAACTTCAGGTTGCTCTTGACCGCTTCGCGTTTGAGCTCCTGAATGTGTTCCGTCAGCGGAATATCCTTCGGGCACACCTCGGTACAGGAGAACTGGGTCTGACAGCGCCAGACGCCGTGTTCCTGTTCGAGGATGCGCATCCGGTGTTCCTGCATGTCTTCGCCCTCCCGTTCGTCCATGTAGAACTGGTAGGCCTTGTTGATGGCCGCGGGACCGAGATACTGGTTGTCCCCGGCGGCGATGTTACACGAGGACATGCAAGCCCCGCACCAGATACACCGCGTCGACATCTTGATCTTTTCGCGGTTCTCCCGGCTCTGGCGTTGCTCCTCCAGTTCGCCGTCCGGTGTCTCGTTCGTCTGGAAGTACGGCTCCACGGACTCCATCTGGTCGTAGAAGTGTTGCATGTCCACGACCAGGTCCTTCACGACCTCCTGATGGGGGAGCGGTTCGACGCGAACCGGTTCCTCCAGGTCGACCATCTGAGTCTTGCAACAGAGGCGCTGGGAGCCGTTGACGAACATCGCGTCGCTCCCGCAGATCGCCTGCCGGCAGGAGTGTCGGAAGGTGAGCGAGGAGTCGTAGTGGTCGCGCGCGTACATCAGCGCGTCGAGCACCGTCATCCCCTTCTTGAAGGGGACGTGGAAGTCGTCGAACCGTGGTTCCTGCTTGCCTTCGACTTCGGGATCGTAGCGGAACACTTTCAGGTGGACCGAGTCGTCGGCGGCCTCTATCTCCTCGCGGGCCACGCGTTCGCGGTCGGCGGCCTCGCGCCGCTCTTCTTTCTCCGCTAGCCGGCGCTCTTGATGCGGTTTGCCCTCGGTCTCCGCTTCGGCTTCCGTCTCGGTTTCTGGAACTTGCGTACTCATATTAGAATCCTGCCATGACTATGGCGACTCTGACGCCCTGTGCGACCAGCGCGAGGCTGGCGACGACCAGCACCCACTTGACGACCGTCTTCTGCGACCCGTCCAGTCCTTGATTGATAAGTGCGTTGTACACTCCGTTGACGCCGTGGAACGTCCCCGTCACGAGGAAAGCGACCATCGTGATGAAGTATCCGATATTCTCCATTCGTGCTTGCGTGCCTGCGAACTCGATCTCGTACGCGTGGTGGACGAAGTGGAGTAGGAAGAAGTGGAACGCGAGTACGACCACGAGAAAGGCCGCCGTGACGCGCTGGAGGAGCCAGCGCGTGCTCGCAGGTTCGAACGAGGAGTAGCGTTCGGCCATCAGATGCCCACCTCCGAGAGGAAGGTCGGAACGCTCGCCACGACGATAATACCGGTAAGAACCATCGAAGCGTAGAAGCTCTTGTCCTGGGCCTCTAGTCCGACGTTGAGGTCGACCATCAGCAGGCGGATCCCGTTCAGGATGTGGAAGACAGCGACGGCAAGCAGCCCGATCTCCATGAGCCGGACGATGAACAGACTTTCCAGCCCCTGAAGCGTCGTGGTGTACGCCTCGGCTCCCTGCGTCGCGCTACTCAACACCGCAATGTGTGTGAACAGGTAGCCGATGAGTACCCACCCGGTGAACTTGTGGAATATCCAGGCCCACATTCCGGCCGAGAACTCCCGCCAACGACCGAAGTCCTCGACGCTACCTCGATTATAAGACTGACTCATGCTCTAGCGTGAGGCTTGGACCGCGGCGGTATAGAAGTTACTACCTTTCGGCGTTACGGGTAGTCCAGCCCTGAAATCATGACCGAACTCGTTCGGGGATCCGTCCCACGCTCCTACGGTCGCTGTTCGCGTTCGATCACGCGACGGGTCCCCGCATCCAGTTCGACGAGGTGACAGATAGGGTTCCCTGGGAACACGAGCGGGTTCTGGAGGATACCGACCAGCAGGCCGGTAAACGGGGCAGTCACCTCGTTCGCTGTCGTCTCGAACGGGTTCGTGATAGTGCAGATCGTCTCGCCTTCCCGGACGAACGACCCTCGGGAGAAATGCATCTCGACTATCCCCCCGGAGTCCGCCCGGAGCCACGTTTTATCGGAGGAGCCGTCGACGACCGTTCGCCAGCCCGGCCACTTGACGGCGCTCGTCGTTCGCAGGCCGAACTCGGAGAAGACGCTTTTGACGCCGTCCAGAGCCCGGTCGATGAAGTCCCGCTGGAACTCGTGGGCCTTGCCCATCTCGATCGTGATCGTGGGAACGCCGCGTTCCGTCGCTTCCTTCCTGAGCGCGCCGTCCGGGCCTTCGCTTGAGATTATCACGTTCGACCCGAATGCGCGCGCGAGTCGGTCGACGCGGTCGTCGCCCGTATCGGCCCGGACGTGAAGCATGTTCGTCCGCCCGCGCGTCGACGTGTGAAAGTCGAGACCGTAGTCGCAGGGCTCGATGAAGTTCCGAAAGATCCGGTGTGCGATCCGCTTCGAACTCGTGCTGTTTGCGGAGCCGGGAAACGCCCGGTTCAGGTCGCGGTCGTAGATCGGGAGATACCGCTGCTGAGCCAGGAACCCGGGGACGTTCAACACCGGGAGACAGACGACGGTCCCTCGGAGTTCGGTGTGGTCCCACTCGTTGGCCACCTCGCGAACGACCTCGATGCCGTTGAGTTCGTCACCGTGGATCGCCGCGCTGAGAAACACCGTCGGACCGGGACGCTCACCGTTGACGATAGTGACGGGGATCCGTACGGGGTCGCCGAGATACGTCTCGCTGACGCCGTACCGGATGTTCGCCGCTTCTCCGGGAGCGACGCTCCCGCCATTGTAGGTGAACGTTTCGGCCTCGCTGTCGCTCATGCGTTTGCCTCCGAATCCGGCACGTAAAAACCTGCCACGTCACGCTGCTGAGGGGTGTCGCCGTTCGATGCGCGAACTCCCACCGAGTTCCGGACGAACTGTCCCGTTCGTCGACGGGCAACGGTTTTTGGTATCGGCAGTGAACAGTAACTATGTCTTCGAGCGGGAGGACCGTGACGATAGGGGTTCTCAGCCTACACAACAGCAAGGAAACGAAAGCGATACTCAACGCCGTCGAGGAACTGGGTCATCGCCCGGAGTGGATGAGAGAGGAAAACACCGCCGTCGAAATAGAGGACGGGCGGGTCAGCATCGAACCCGACATCGATCTGGTCGCGAACCGACTGTTGCTCTCGAACACCGAACAGCCGTCGGAGGAGATGGGTCTGGCGACCACGTTCGCCCATCTGGTTCCGATGCTCAACGAACCCCAGGCCGTGCTGACCGCGATGCACAAGTTCGCTGCGGCGTCGGCGCTCGCGGACGCGGGCATCCAGGTCCCCGACGCGTTGCTCGCGCTTAACAACGCGCGGCTCAACCGCGACCGGTTCAAGTTCGGCGACGAGGCAGTGTACAAGACGGCCATCGGAACCCACGGCGGCGGCACCTGGAAGATCGGGCCCGACGAAGAGGTGAACCCCCGCGTCGGCAACCGACAGGCGTTCCTCCAGAGCCTCATCGAGCGGTCGGGAGAACGCCACAGGGACCTCCGCGTGTACGTCGTCGGCGAGGAAGTCATCGGAGCGATGAACCGCTACGCGCCGGAAAACGACTGGCGAACCAACGTCGCGCTCGGCGGCGACGTCGAGAACGCCTCAGAGGAACTCCCGCAGGAAGTCGTCGACATCGCGTTGGCGAGTACCGACGTCGTCGGGCTAGACTACGCGGGCGTCGACCTCGTCGAGGGCGAGCAAGGGTGGTACGTCCTCGAAGTCAATCCGACCGCCGGGTTCAAAGGAATGTTCGAAGCGACCGGAACGAGCCCCGCGCCCTACATCGCCCGCCTCGCTATCGAGGAGGCGGGTGGGACGGTCGACGATGAGCGCGTCGAGGAACTCTCGCACGTGCTCGACGATTCCGTCCCCGACTGCAAGCCGCAACCGATCCTGAGAGACGACGACGAGACGCTGGTCGTCGGGTACACCGAGGAGGTCGTCGTCAGCGGCACCAGCGGGTCGGAGTCCGTCATCGCCAAATCCGACACCGGCGCGACCCGGACGAGCATCGACACGCGACTGGCCGCCGAGATCGGAGCCGGACCGATCAAGAGCCTCACGAAGGTCCGGTCGAGCAGTTCGAAGAAGGGCCGAACGCGACCCGTCGTCGACATCGTCGTCGGCATCGGCGGCCAGCGCCACACGGTCACGGCGAGCATCGAAGACCGAAGCCACATGTCCTACGAGATGATCCTCGGACGGGACATCCTCGAGAACTACCAGGTCGACGTTCGACGGCGGATCGACGCTGACGAGGAATAAGCGGGTCTCTGGGCAATCGCCCTACTTTCACTCCGGTGAATATCCATCGACCTCCCGACGTTCCGACCGATGATCCGTACAGGTCCGAGCGGTGACCGTTATGATTTCAGTACCGTTATCGGTTCACCGTCTACGGCGAGTTTCTGAGAAGTCAGTTCTCTGCTCTGTCTCCGAGAGAGCGGGCAAGGCCCGGTAATACGCTGTTACCGGAGGTCAGTAGTCTTGCGGACGCTGGTATCAGGGCGGTAAAACGGGAATAAAAGCCAGAAGCGGTGGTAACGCACGTTACGTCCGGTTTCACTGCTGAATTACAATATCCCGCTACGTGTTCTGACGAGTGGTATGACACGATATTGGAGGGTAAGTTCCTCTGCAGGAGAGAAGTGGCAAGAGAGATGTCGTTCTCTCTTGACACTCCTCGTGGTCGCAGCCGTCGTTGTCAGTGCGACCGCGGCGGGCGTCGGAGCGGCAGCGGGGATGAACGAAACGGATGATTACTCGACTGCGACTGAAGCTGACCGGGCCGGTGCTACTGCCGCTGACAACTCACCCCCGAAGGGGTTGGTGAACGGCTCTTCGGCGGACACCGAGTTCATGTCGTCGGAATCGGACGACCGAGCGGGCTGGTCCGTATCGACGGCTGGCGATGTCGACGGTGACGGTGTCGCAGATCTACTGGTCGGGGCACCGACTCGGCAGGACGGAGGGGCGGTGTATCTCTTCTACGGACCGGTCGAGGCCTCGAACGTTACTCTCGAAGATGCTGACGCGGTTTTCGTCGGTACCGAACCGGGGAGTGAGGTCGGCAGAGCCGTCGACAGTGGCGACGTGAACGGAAACGGACAAGCGGATATCGTGATCGGAGCGCCCGGCGACGAAACGCGCGGAGCGGAAGCGGGCGCAGCGTACGTGATCGACGCCAGCGATTCACCGAACGGGCGGTACGCCCTCGGACCGAACGAGACGAAGATCGTCGGCGATTCCCACGACCGGTTAGGGACCTCCATCGACGTTCGTTCTGTCGACGACCCCGCCGTATCGAGCATCGCGGTCGGGGCTCCGGGCGATGACCGGAATCGGCGCGGGGCAGCGGTCATCGTCGCGCGGAACACGATCAACGGTACGCTGGCGGCCGAGAACGCCGATTCGAGGTTAGTCGGGGAGTCGTCGGGCGACCGATCCGGTGAAGCGGTTGCCTGGGCTACCGACAGCGGCGATAACGGTTCCGAGGGCATACTGGTCGGTGCTCCCGGGCACGACGGCGGCGGATCGGAGGCAGGTGCCGTCCACGTCGTCGAAGCAACGGTTTCGGGCGAACGCTCGCTCGCGGACGCCACCGCCACACTCGAAGGTCCGCAACCGAGAGCGGAGGCGGGGACGGCAGTCACGGACGCCGGGGACGTCGACGGGGACGGTAGCTCTGATATCCTCGTCGGTGCGCCGGGTCACGACCGGCGCGGGGACGACGCCGGTGCCGCCTACGTCGTCCACGGTGGCGACGTGGGAGACGGAGAGACACCGCTCGCAGAGGTAGCGGCTGCGACGATCCACGGGGAGGTCCGAGGCGACCGCCTCGGACAGTCAGTCGCCGGCGGCGGCGACGTCGACTGTGACGGGTTAGCCGATGTACTGGTCGGCGCTCCGAACCACGAAGTAGCCGACGGGTCGTCTGGTGTCGCGTACCTCCTGTACGGGCGGTCGTACGCGGGCGGGTTCGAAATCGCGAAGATCGCCGGCGGGGAGAACGCGAACATGACCGGGACGGGCCTGGCGGTCGGGAACGTGTCGGGCGATAGCGCCGACGACGTAGTTGTCGGGTCCCCCGGGATAGCCGACTCCCCGAGACAGGCGGCCGTACTCTTCGAGGGCGGCTGTGACACGGAGACGCGTGACGCGGACCGACAGCAGACGGACGCCGGCGAATCTACCGATACGGACGCGTCCGAGACGTCCCGCGACGGGAGACGCGGGACGCAGGACGGCGGAACCGGCTCGGGAGACTCCGCTGGGGAGCAGGACTCCCACGGTGACGGCCAGGTCGATGACGACTCCCTGCCGACGGACGATAGCCGCTCTGACGACGAGACCGACGACAGCGAGGATGAAACGTCCGGTGATGGCGATGGGTCGCCCGGTGACGGCGATGGGACGTCCGGTGACGGTGATGAGACTCCAGGAGACGGCGATGGGACGCCCGGTGACGGCGGAGGTGAAACCCCAGGCGACGGTGACGAGACGCCCGGTGACGGTGACGATTCTCCTGGAAACGGAGATGACTCTCCAGGAGACGGTGGTGAAACACCTGGTGACGGAGACGAGGGTGCCTCTGACCGCGGACAGACGCAGGGACAAGCGGTCACCGTTACGCAGACGCAGTGCCAGAGCCAAAGCGGTGGCGACCAGCACCAGACACAGGACCAGTCCGTCTCGCTCGCGCAGGACGGACAGCAGATCAGCGAGAACGGAAGCGTTCAGGCGAACGTACAAAGCGTCAACGTCGAGCAACAGCAGTGTCAACGACAGGGTGACGGTGTCGATAACCGCCAGGCGCAGCGGCAGTTTTTACTGATCACGTTCGCCAGCCAGAGCCAGCAACAGGGCTCCGGCGAGAACGGTGAACAGACCCAGATCCAGACGTCGACGGGAACGCAACAGCAGGCCCAGAACCAGACGGGAAGCAGTCAGAACCAGACGCAGATTCAGGTGTTCGAAGTGACGTTCTTCGGCGCACAGATCCAGCCCGCCGCGGACGGCGCGCATCGACAACAGCAGTCCCAGTCGGTCCAGGTCGACCAGAACCAGTCCCAGAATCAGGGGACCGGCGTCGAGCAACGACAACAGCAGTACCAGCGAGTGAGCGTCGTTTACCAGGGCCAAGAGCAAGTACAGGAGGAAGGCGGTCAGTCCCAGACCCAACAGCAGTCGGCGAACGCGAGTCAGGAACAGCAACAGGTCCAGACCGAGCGCGCGCAAAACCAATCGCAGACCGAAGAGATAGAGACGGAACAGCGACAACAACAGCGTCAGAACGCGACGAACGAGACGACGCGACAGGGCCAAAATCAGTCCATCGGTGTTTCCCAGGAGCAGGAACAGGCTCAGAGCGACGACCAGCGGCAGCGCCAGGAACAGTCAGTGAACGGAACTCAGCGCGAACAGCAGAACGGAACCGAGGGCGAACAGACCCAGAACCAGACCCAGAACGTCTCAGCCGAACAGTCACAGCAGCAGAACCAGACGGTAAACGATAGTTCGCAGTCACAAAACGGAACGGTCGACGTCGGTCAGACGCAGAACCAGACACAGACAGGTAACGACAGCGAGCAGGGACAGGACGAGTCAGTCGCTGTCGACCAGGACGCGGAGCAGAACCAGACCGAGATGACAGACAGGACTGAATCGGCTGGGAACGCGACGAATACGACGGCCGAGACGGACCGGACTGATACTGCTGAACCGACGGAAAACGAGTCAACTACGTCCGGCGAAGGGGGCGAGAATGGGTCAACCGATTCCGCCCCGGCCGATAACGAGAACGGAACCGAGAGCGGGACAACTGATTCCGACCCGTCCGATAACGAGAACGGATCGGCGGACTCGACCGTCGGAAACGAGAGCGTGGAAACTGAACAGCCAGTGGCGAGCGGTTCGGAACCGGACAACGGTTCTGCCGAAACCGAAACGAGTAGCGAAAACGTGGCGGAAGCAGATGAATACGTAGAGACGACGACTGAACCGAAGAATCAGTCAGACGACCGTACCCCAGCGGAGGACGGCACAGGGGACTCGCCGAACACGTCCGAATCTCTCGATACTCCGTCGGACGAGAGGACACACAACGCTTCGGGCGACGGTAACGAAACGACCCCTAGCACCGCCGTTAACCCGAGCAGTCTCGGGTCCACGGACGTACTAACCGTGACGAAGCGGGTGAAGGAGGTCCCGGCATAGAGCCCCGTCCAAAACGACCGCTTAATTCGCGGTGACGACCGTTACTAACCCAGGTAACGCCTATTGGTTTTCTTAGTAACGATTGTTGTACGTATATTTAAAACTCATAACAAAGTGTGATTCTCTGAACGTTGTTCTCGGTGGAGTCTACCACCAACTGATCAAATATGAGAGAGAGAATACCAGCATATCGTCTCGTAGCAGCCCTATTCGCCGTTCTAGTTGGAGCGGGGATGTTGCTATCGGGCACGGGCGTCGTGGCTGCGAACAGTGCACAGGACGACTGTCAAGACAAAGTACAGATCGTCGACGGGTCGCAGACGGCGGAACAGAACGCTCAGGGCGTCGATAACGACCAACAACAATCTGCCAACGTCGACGGCGACCTGATGCAAACCCAGGGTTCTAGCGGAGACGACAACTGTCAGGAGGAATCGCAAACGCTCTACTACCAACAGAGCCAGGAACAGTGGGTCATCCAGGGCGACGATAACGAGCAGATCAGCGGTCAGGGCGCTCTCGTCTTCTACACGCAGGACCAGGGCGCGAGCGGCGACGATAACGACCAGAGCGCCAGTCAAAGCGGTAGCGTTTCGGAAGATCAGGTCCAGTACGTCGTCCTCGGTACGGGCAATGAACAGCTATCTGATCAGGGGGCTGCTCAGGCTCTAGAGCAATCTCAGGCAGCGGCCGGTGACGACAACGACCAGAGCGCCGAGCAGAACAACAACGAGGTTGGTCAGTTCCAGGTCCAGCTAGCGATCGGCGGCAATAACAACGATCAGGGTGCCGGTCAAAGCGGCGTTCAGGTCCTCCAGCAGGACCAGAGCGCAAGCGGCGACGACAACGACCAGACCGCCGAGCAGAACAACAACGGGATCAACCAACAGCAGGTCCAGCTGGTCATCTTCGGCAACAACAACGACCAGGACGCTACGCAGGACGCTGAACAGATCTTCGGCCAGTCACAGAGCGCAAGCGGCGACGGCAACGACCAGACCGCCGAACAGAACAACAATGATGTCGACCAACAGCAGGTCCAGTTAGTCGTCTTCGGCGACGACAACGACCAGAGTGCCGGCCAGAGCGCGAGCCAGTCGCTCAGCCAGTCCCAGAACGCTGACGGCGACGGCAACGACCAGACCGCCGAACAGAACGACAACGACATCGAGCAACAGCAGGCACAGCTGGTCCTCTTCGGCGACGACAACGAGCAGTCGTCCGGCCAGACCGGTGCACAGAGCGGCAGCCAGGCTCAGAACGTCGATAACGGCGACGACAACGACCAGGACGCTGATAGCGAGCAAAACATCGACCAGGGAAGCGACCAGCAGGCTGGCGGCGATTCCAACCTGCAGGACAGCGACCAAACCGCCGGCCAGGCAAGCGGTCAGGGTCAGGGAGTGACCGACGGTGACGACAACGACCAGGACGCTGCGAATGATCAGGAAGCTAACCAGGACATCGAACAAGACACTGCCGGCGTCAACAACGAGCAGGACAGCTACCAGGACAGCAACCAGGGTAGCGGCCAGGGTCAAGGAGTCACGAACGGCGACGATAACAGCCAGAGCAACGACGCCGATCAGGACTCAGAGCAGGGCAGCGACCAGGACAGCGGAGGAGTCGCTAACGATCAGCACAGCAAACAGCACAGCAACCAGGGCAGCGGCCAGGGTCAAGGAGTCACGAACGGCGACGACAACAGCCAGAGCAACGACGCCAAACAGCACAACGACCAGAACAACGAACAAGACAGCGACAGTGTGCTAGACGATCAGGAAAGCAAACAGGACAACGACCAGAGCAACAGCCAGGGTCAAGGTGTCGCTGACGGCGACGACAACAGCCAGAGCAACGACGCCAAACAGCACAACGACCAGAACAGCGACCAAGAAAGCAGCGGCGGACTGAACAACCAGGAGAACCACCAGAATAACGGTCAGAACAGTAATCAGGGTCAAGGTGTCGCAGACGGCGACGACAACAGTCAGAGCAACGACGCCAAACAGACCAACGACCAGACCAACGACCAGGACACCGACGGCGCACTGAACAATCAGGAAAGCGATCAAGACAGCGAGCAGTACAACGACCAGGGTCAAGGTGTCGCTGACGGCGACGACAACAGCCAGAGCAACGAAGTCGACCAGCACGGTAATCAAAACAGCGACCAGGACACCGACGGTGTGTTGAACAACCAGGAGAACGACCAGAGCGTCGATCAGAGCAGCGGCCAGAGTCAAGGCGTCTCCGACGGCGACGATAACAGTCAGAGCAACGACGCCACTCAGAAAGCGGATCAGAATAGCGAACAAGACAGCGACGGCGTACTGAACAACCAGGACAACGACCAAGACAGCACCCAGACCACCGGACAGAACCAAGGAGTCTCCGACGGCGACGGCAACGACCAGGACGCTGATAGCGATTTGGACTCCAACCAGAACAGCAACCAAGACAGCGACGGCGTACTGAACAACCAGGAGAGCGACCAGACCGCCGGACAGGACGCCAACCAGGACCAGAACGTCGTGAACGGGGACGACAACGACCAGACCGCCGACCAGACCAGCGACATCGACCAGAACTCCGATCAGGAGGCTGACGGCGCGCTGAACAACCAGGAGTCCGAACAAACCGCCGAAACGAACCAGGATCAGGATCAGGTCGTTCAGAACGGAGACAACAACGAGCAGACTGCCGAACAGACCGCCGAGATAGACCAGGAGCAAGAACAGGACGCCGACGGTGACGAGGACCAGAGCCAGTCGAGCAACGCGCAGATAGATCAGGACCAGAACCAACAGACCAGCGGAGACGACAACGAGCAGGAACAGGAGCAGTCGTCTTCGGTCAGTACCAGCCAGACTCAGGATTAGCGGGAACAGTTCCTCGTCCTCTATTTTTCGGAAGCAACCGGATACTAGCTGTTTGAAATGAATTATCCGGGCTAGAGGCGATTATTCCGGAGTCCCCCGGCACAGCGATTCTTTGTTTCCGTGAGTGGGAATAAGAATAAAATATCCGGTTACATCGCCGAACAGGACCGAAACCATCCCATTCTCTTCTGAAACTCACACAACGATACCTCTCTTATAACCCACTGGTCTTTTACGTTAGCAATTATGGGTGCCGAACTGGAGGATATGGAGGTTTCAATGGATCGTGTGAAAAAGGAACTGAGGAACTCTCGCCGTAGATACACGCTTTTCTACGTCAAAAATAACGACGGGAGTGCGTCGCTGGACGACGTAGTCGACAAGATAACAGCCTGGGAGAACAACGGTGAAGTCCCCGAAAGCAAGACCTCACATCGGAAATCCGTGTATAGTTCCCTCTATCAACGACATCTACCCAGGCTGGTAGAGTTAGGTATTCTCTCGTATAACCGAGAGAACCGAACGCTTTCGCTCACTGAGGTGGGGGAGCAGATCTCCCTCAAAGTCGCAACGCACGATCACGACTGTCGGTCTTTCTCTAAGCTGTTTTTCGCGCTGGGTATTCTCAACGCGGTCATTCTACTACTGGGCGGGTTGAAGGTAGTGTCCCCGCTCGCAGTTTTCACCTGGGGCTCTATCATCATCACCGTCTTCCTGATCTTGGCCCTCTTGCAGTTCTACGATTACCGATCCTGGAAACGGGCGTTCGAAAACAAAGGTCCGGATTACGTCGTCGAGATCGACAGGTGACGAAGTAGCCTACGAACGCACTGGCACGTGGGTTGCTCACCGGGTGAAAAATCACTTCTCGGCCTCGTACTCGGCCCAGATGTATCGGACTGCGTGGCTCCGATAGGGACGCCATCGCTCCGCTATCTCGCGCATCTCGGCTCGCGACATCTCTCCGCTACCGTCTCCGTACAGTTGTTCGATCCCCCGCCGAACGGCTAGATCGCCGAGCGGAAGCACGTCTCCTCGTTCTAATACGAACAGCAGGTACATTCGCGCAGTCCACGCTCCGATACCCGTGATCTCCGTGAGTCGTTCGACCACCTCCTCGTCAGAGTACTCTCGCATGGTGTCCCGAGAGTAGTCGTGTTCCTCGAACGCCACGGCGGTGTTTCTGATGTACTCTACTTTCGTGCCGCTGAGTCCGGCATCACGGAGCGCGTCTACGTCCGCGTTCAACACCGTTTCGGGAGTGATCTCGTACTCGAGGAGGTCAAAAACCCGTTCCCGGACAGCGGTGGCACTGGCCGTAGAGAGTTGTTGGTTGATGATGGCGACGACGAGTCGCTCGAACTCCTCCCAGTCCCGTTCGGAATACGGGTCGTGTTCGTCGAGCAGTTCCGCCATTACGGGGTCGTTCCGGAGTCTCTCTCTCACTTCGTCGTCTATCGTCATCGTTCGGGCTCTGGTGTGTCGTTGTCATACGAACCGTTCGGGATGGGCGCGTCGGCCGTCCGGTCATCGCTCCCGTGGATCTCGGTCATGTCGTCCCGTAGCTATCGAACGGAAATATGCGTTCCGGGCAGGAAGCGGTGAGGAGACGCGACGAACCGAGCGGTCCATCGGAAGACACGATACGTCGCCCGAGTCCGCAGGAGCGATGCTATTGCGGGTTCCGAAAGAGCGTGAACTGTCCTTTCGAACGGCGGCAAACGGTAGTTTAGTAGCCTTTGCCGAGCAGTTCTCGCGCGATGATGTTTTTCTGTATCTCCGTCGTGCCCTCGTAGATCTGGGTGATCTTCGCGTCGCGGTAGAGGCGTTCGACGTCGAAGTCGTTCACGTAGCCGGCCCCGCCGTGGATCTGGACGGCTTCGTCGGCCACGTCGACCGCGACGCGCGAGGCGAACTCCTTGGCCATCGAGGCCAAGGCGGTAAGTTGGTCGTCCGCATTGTCGATGCTCCAGGCGGACTTGTACGTGAGGAGGCGGGCCGCCTCGGTCCGGGTGTGCATGTCGGCGAGTTTGTGCTGGATCGCCTGGAACTCCGAGATCGGTCGGTCGAACTGTTCGCGCTCCTCGGCGTAGTCAAGGGCGCGCTCGCAGGCACCCTTGGCGATGCCGACGCCCTGGGCGGCGACCATGGTGCGCGTCTCGTCGAAGAACTGCATCAACTGGAGGAACCCCGCACCGCGAGTTCCCACGAGATTCTCCTCGGGCACGCGCACGTCGTCGAAGATCAATTCGGCGGTGTCGCTGGCCCGAATGCCGAGTTTCCCGGTGATCTTGTCCGCCTCGAACCCGTCGCGGTCGGATTCGACCACGATCTGGGAGAACCCGGAG
This sequence comes from Halostella pelagica, assembly GCF_004762015.1. Lineage (NCBI taxonomy): Archaea > Methanobacteriati > Methanobacteriota > Halobacteria > Halobacteriales > Natronoarchaeaceae > Halostella > Halostella pelagica. The sequence goes on along the minus strand of NZ_SJES01000004.1, from coordinate 195,724 downwards.
TACCGGTCGTCGGCCTCGGGGTCGGTCTGACAGAGGACGACGAAGTAATCGCCGACGCTCCCGTTCGTGATCCACATCTTGTTGCCGTTGATCACCCACTCGTCGCCGTCTTTCTCGGCGCTCGTCGAGACCGACGAAACGTCGCTCCCGACGTCGGGTTCGCTGATCGCGGCACCCATGATCGACTCGCCCGTCGCGACGGGTTCGAGGAACCGCTCTTTCTGGTCGTCCGTTCCGAACTCTTTGATCGCGTCCGCGCCGAACGAAGCGCTCGTGATCGAAAGGCCGATACCCGGGTCGACTGCGAACAGTTCCTCGATGATGAGTGCCGTCTCCAGCGGCGAGTAGCCCGCGCCGCCGTACTCGATCGGAATGTTCGCACCGGTCAATCCCATCTCCGCCGCCTTCTTGACGACCTCATGCGGGAATTTCTCCGCTTCGTCGTGTTCCGTGGCGACCGCAGCCACCTCGTTTTCGGCGAACCGTCGTACTTCGTCGCGGATAGCCCGCTGTTCGTCGGTCAGTTCGAAGTCCATGTCATAGACTTCCATGCACAATAATAAAGACCTTTGTAACCCGATGTAAACTCAAACAGTGTTTATAGTGCTGGTGAGGGAAACGTTGAAACCGATTGCAGGTGAGTGTACGCTCATGGAGATGGACGATATCAACACTATCGCAGTTCTTGGTGCTGGAAACATGGGCCACGGGATAGCCGAAGTAGCCGCGCTGGCCGGCTACGACGTGAACCTGCGGGACATCAAAGAGGAGTTCGTACAGGACGGCTACGAGCAGATAGAGTGGAGCCTGAACAAACTCGCCGAGAACGAACAGATCGGGGAGGACGAGGCGGAGGCCGCGTTAGACCGCGTGACGCCGCTGGTCGACGTGGAGGAGGCCGTCGGCGATGTCGATTTCGTTATCGAGGCCGTCCCCGAAAAGATGGAGATAAAGCAAGACGTCTACAACGAGGTCGAGGAACACGCGCCCGACCGCGCTGTGTTCGCCACGAACACGTCGAGTCTCTCTATCACTGACCTCTCCGAGGTCACCGACCGAGCGGAACGGTTCTGCGGTATGCACTTTTTCAACCCGCCTGTCCGGATGCAACTCGTCGAGGTCATCTCCGGCGCTCACACCGACGACGGGACGCTCGAACTCACCGAAGCGCTGGCTGAGGACTTCGGTAAGACGCCCGTCCGCGTCCGCAAGGACAGCCCGGGCTTCATCGTCAACCGCATCCTCGTCCCGCTGATGAACGAGGCCTGCTGGCTGGTCCACGAGAATGAAGCGACCATCGAGGAAGTCGACAGCACCACGAAGTACGATATGGGTCTGCCGATGGGCTCGTTCGAACTCGGCGACCAGGTCGGAAACGACGTGAGCTATCACGTTCTCGACTACATGCACGAGGTGCTCGGCGACGCCTACGAGCCCTGCCCGCTACTGGAGGAGAAAGTCGAGAACGAGGAACTCGGCAAGAAGACCGGCAAAGGATTCTACGACTACGAGAACGGCGGTGCCGACATCCCGACGGGTGCCGGAAACGAGTCGATAGAGCGCCGTCTGCAGGCCGTCATGGCGAACGAGGTCGCCCACCTCGTCGGCGACGACGTCGCCGACCCGGACGCGATAGACGAAGCCGTGATGCTCGGTGCCGGCTTCCCCGAGGGCCCGGCGAAGATGGCCGACCAGGTCGGTCTCGACGAACTGCTGGAGACGCTCGAAACTGCCCACGACGAAACCGGGGCGGCGCGGTACGAACCGGCGGAGTACCTCCGCGAAGCCGCCGAATCCGGCGGGTTCCGCGGCAGCGACGAAGGCGGCGACGCGCTCGATTTCGAGACGGTTTCCATCGAGAAGACCGACGACATGGTCGCCCGCCTGACCCTCGACCGGCCGCACCGGATGAACACCATCAGCGACGACTTGCTCGACGACCTCTCGGCGGCTATCGACGAACTCGAAGCCGACGACGAGGTGCGCTCTATCCTGCTCAGCGGGGCGGGCGACAAGGCCTTCTCCGCGGGCGCTGACGTCCAGAGCATGGCAAGCGGCGCGAGCCCCCTCGAAGTGACGGAACTGTCCCGCACTGGACAGCAGACGTTCGGAAAGCTAGAGTCGTGCGATATGCCGGTCGTCGCCGGTATCGACGGCTACTGCCTCGGCGGCGGCATGGAGCTGGCGGCCTGTGCGGACCTGCGCGTCGCCAGCGAGCGCTCGGAACTGGGTCAGCCCGAACACGACCTGGGGCTGATCCCCGGCTGGGGCGGAACGCAACGCCTGCCGAAGATCGTCGGCGAGGGCCGCGCAAAGGAGATCATCTTCACCGCGGACCGCTACGACCCCGAGACGTTGGCCGACTACGGCTTCGTCAACGAGGTCGTTGCAAACGACGAACTGGACGAGCACGCCTACGATCTCGCCGCGGATCTGGCCGCCGGCCCGCCCATCGCTCACCGGTACACCAAACGCGCCATGCTTGCCGGCCGGGACGACACGACGGCCGGTCTGGAGTACGAGAATCAAGCGTTCGGTCAGCTGGCGTCCACCGACGACGTGATAGAGGGTATCACCGCGTTTATGGGCGACGACGAACCGAACTTCGAGGGCAAGTGAGCGAAGCGAACGCGTGACGGAGTCGCGGTTCGTCGTCGCAGACGCTGAACCGAACTTCGAAGAGAAGTAGACGAAGCCGTTAGGATACGCCGCTTTCTCCACTTTTTCACCTATTACCGCGGAGTGACGGCCGTGACCGACGAGCGATTCTGGGGCGTCGCACTGTTGCTGGTCGCAGGTCTCGGCTGGGCGGCGTACACAGTCGGCGGCAAGCGCCTCGTCCGGACGTACTCCGCGCTGGAGACGGCGACGTACTCGACGCTGTTTTCGGTGCCCGTCGTCGCAGTTCTCGTCCCCGTCGAAGTGGCGCTGACGGACGCGTCCATGAGAGGGATACCGCTCTCCGTCGACGTGGTCGGAGCGGTCCTCTATCTCGGCCTTCTCAGTACCGCCGCGGCGTAGTATCTCTGGTACAAGGGACTGGAGTTCGCGGACGCGGGGACTGTCGCCGTGTTCTTCTTCGCGCAACCCGCCGTCGGCGCGGTGCTGGGTGCGGCCGTCCTCGGGGAAGCGCTCGGTGCGGGCTATCTCGTCGGCGGTACGGTCATGTCCGTCGGTATCTACGCGGTGACGACGGCCCGACGGTGACTCCAGAATTCGTGTTGCTATTCCAACACTATTTTTGTGATCGATGGCCACTCCAGTTGATATGACAGCGACGATTCGAGGTACGATTCAGGGAATGGGCGCACGCGCGAACCCGGCGTTCGCAGTCGGCGCAGTCGCGGTCCCCGTCGGAGTATTCGCGTACACAGTGCTGTTCGCATCAGTCCAACTGCACACCTACGCACACGTGATGGCGGGCGTTCTCTGGACGGGTATCGACCTGTTCATGGCGCTCGTCCTCGGCCCGGTGCTCGGGGGGCTTGCCGTCGAGGAACGGGCGAACGTCTTCGAGCGGTTCACGCCGAAGATGACGTTCCTGATGCCGTCGCTCGCTCTCGTGACCATCGTCGGCGGTATCACGCTCGCGGGGGAACTCGGGTACTTCCCGCACGCCGACCCCTGGCTCGCGCTCTTTACCGCCGCGAGTCTCCTCCCCGCACTTCTCCTGATCGGCTGGCAGTTCGACGCGTTCCGCGACTGGCGGTGGCTGGCGGCGTTCGGTGTCGCCGCCGTTGTCAGCGCCGCATCTCTCGCCACGACGATGCCTGACTTCGCGTGGACACGGCCCGTCATCGTCGTCTCACTCGCCATCGTGACCGTCCTCAGCGTTCTCGGGTTCGGCGTGTTGCTTCCCGGGGAAGTCCGCCTCTATCGCGAGATGATATCGAACGACCCCGACCCGGACGTGATCAGTCGTATCGGGATGCGCAACGCGAAACTGAGCGGCGTCCAGGGAGCGTTCCAGTTGGCCGTCGTCGCGGCGATGGTGTACCTTCGGTGGGGCGGGTTCTGAGCGGCGGAAGGAGAACTGGACCTGCGTTGCGCGATGCTTTTACCGGCCTGACAACGCCGCCAATTACTTCTCGCTGGCCTCGAAATCACCCGACGATCGAATGAGCCTGGGGGACGTAATCACGGACGTTGAGAACCGCCGGAAGACGCTGACCGTCTTCAACCCCGGACCCGACGATACCCTCTATCGCGACCTCGAGGAGTACTTCGACACCCAGAACGTCGAGGTCCGCTCCGAGACGACAGAGTCGGGCCGACCGGAGGGGATCGCAGTGCTGAGCCAGGGCGACGCCCATCTCACGTCGACATCGACCGACGTGTTACGCGACCTGACGGACGAGACGCATCCCGGGGACGGAGGGCTCGGAATCGACGACGCCGCGCACGCCGACGTGTTGCGGTTTCTGGAGGAAACGACCTTCGCGTCGTACTCTCCCGAGCAGATGCTCGCAGCCTCCCGGGAGATAGAGGACCGCGCCTGGCGCGTCGGCGCCGGGTGTCTCCACGCCGGATTCCAGAACGTCTCTACCCTCGACGGCACGGCTAACGTCTACCGCGACCTCGCCGAACGTCCGCTTGACGTTCACGCTTACGCGACGCCCGACCGCAGGCCGCCGACGTTGCCGGGTGTCACCGTCTATCTGGAGGAGACTGAAGAGATCGAACGGTCCTGGTTCGTCGTCTTCGACGGCGCGGGCGAGGACGAACAGAAGTGTGCGCTCTTGGCCGAGGAACGCGAAGAAGGGGCGTTCTACGGCTTCTGGACGTACGACCCGGCCGTCGTCGACCGTATTCTGGACAACCTGACGACGCGGTACGGCGGCGGTTCGTCGTAGCGTCGCACGTCGTTTCTCGCAGAAGGTATAAAGACAGACACCTGTTTGTCGAGCGTAATGGATTCGCTTTCAGATCCCGGTTCTCTCCGCGAGCGGGCGGACGTTGCGTTCCGCGAGGAGCGGAGTGTCGACGAACGAGACGGGTTCGAGTACTTCGCGTCTATCCAGGGTATGGTCGCGGTCGGCATCACGAACGAGGCGGCCGAAGTACTGCTGATGAACAGCCCGCACGGGTGGAGGCTGCCGTACGGACCGGTCGGTACGGACGAAGACTGGGTAGACGCCGGTCGACACGTCGGCCAGGAACTGACCGGTGTCGATGTCGACATCGACCGGGTGGAGCGAGTCGGGCAGACGACTCACTGTTTGAACGGCGACGAGACCAGGGAAACGACGAGCTACGATGTTATCCTGCGCGCGCGGACGGTCCAGGGGTCCCCCATCGCTGGCGACCCGAGTTTCGGTCCGTGGGACGAGTTGGAGATGGGCTGGTTCGATGCGGTCCCGGACGATGCGTACTGGGACCACGGCGATGCCGTCGACGATATCCGACGTTTCGTCACGGGAGAATGAGCGGCCGCTCGGCTGACCGTCTTTCGCCCGTCAACGTCCGAAAGTATCGGAACCGAATCGGTCCCGGTATCCGAAGAGGGGACGGAGGCAGAGTTATGATATTCCGGTGATACTCGCGACGATGGCCGCGACATTTATCAACCCCTATTCCATTTGAACTACTAACCGAGAAACTGACTCGGGACTAACCGAAATACGCCCGAGAAATCGATTCGGGGTCCGACTCAACCATGTCCGATGACTCTCTCGAAGTACTCGTCGTAGACGACGAATCGCGCCTTGCCGACCTGTTTGCAACGTGGCTTCGCAGCGAGTGGACCGTCGATACAGCCAACGACGGCGAATCCGCGCTCGACCTGCTGACGGACTCTGTCGAACTCGTTTTCCTCGACAGGCGTATGCCCGGCCTTTCGGGCGACGAAGTACTCGAAGAGATCAGGGATCGGGGCTACGACTGTCGCGTCATCATGGTGACCGCCGTGGATCCTGACTTCGATATCATCGAGATGGGGTTCGACGACTACCTCGTCAAACCCGTCTCGAAAGACGACCTCGTCGCCATCGCGGAGAAGATGTTGACCCGTTCGACCTACGCTGAAGAGATCCAGGAGTACTACTCTCTCACCTCGAAGAAGGCCCTGCTGGAGTCCGAAAAGTCCGAACGGGACCTTGCGGAAAACGAGGAGTATCAGGAACTCTGTGACCGGGTCGACGAACTCGACTCCCAGGTCGACGACACCATGTCCGGCCTCTCGAACCACGACGATTTCGTGGGGGCGTTCGAGGACCTTCCGGACGGATAGCTGTCGGGTCATCTCTTAACCGACCGCGTGCGGCGGTCCGTGTGACCGTTCGCGGTCTACTCCGACTCGGGGAACTCGACGCCCGAGAACTCGAACCGCGCGCCACCACTCTCGCTCTCTCGCGCTGTCACAGTCCATCCGTGAGCGCTCGCGACCTCGCGGACGACCCACAGTCCGAGGCCGAGACCGTCCTCAGATGTCGTAAACGAGGACTCGAACGCGTTCTCCCGGATGTTTTCGGGGATGCCCGTCCCGTCGTCGGCGATGAAGAAGCCGACGGGCTGTGTGCCGTCCGGTGATCCAGCGGCCTGTTCGGTCTGTCTATCACCCATAAGCAAGCCTGCTCGCACCCTGAGGGCCGCCTCGTCGTGATCCTCGTCTCCATCGGAGGACGGACCGGTTTTCGGAGAGCCGTGTTCGACGGCGTTCCGAAACAGGTTTTCGAGCATGCGTAGCACCCGCGACCGGTCAGCGGCCGCAGTTCCGAGGTCGTCCACGGACAGCGACGCCCCGTCCGTGCTGACGTTCCCCCACGCTTCCTCGACCGTCGCGGTCAGGTCGGTCGGTTCGGTTTCCGTGACAGTCTGGCCGTGACGTGCTAACGCGAGCACGTCGCCGATGATGTCTTCCATCCGGTCGAGAGCGCCGACGACGTGGTCCAACTGGTCCGTCTCGTCCGTCTCGACGGCGAGGTCGAGATACCCCTGCGCGACCGACAGCGGATTCCGGAGGTCGTGGCTGACGATCTCGGCGAACGCTTCCAGACGTTCGTTCTGGCGCTCGAGTTCTCGTTCCCGCCGTTTCCGTTCGGTGATGTCCCGCACGACGCCGACGGTCCCGTGGAACTCGCCCTCGTCTTCGAGTAAGGCGATCTGGTTCTCGCAGGGGATCACGCGGCCGTCTTTCGTGTACAGGTCCATCTCCACTGACGCGTTGTCATCGTCGGCGGCAAGCAGTGCGCGGATCTCCGAACGGCCAACTTCGACGGCCTCGTCGTCCATGACGATGGAGATGTGTTCGCCGAGCAACCCCTCCCGCGAGTAGCCGGTCATTTCGAGCAACCCGTTGTTGACGGTCATGAAATGGCCCTCGTCGTCCAGGGCGTACATCCCGTCGCCGACGGTTTCGACGAGTCGCTCGTATCGGCGGAGCGCCCGGTCCTGTTGCTCGATTCGACCCTGGAGCGCCATGGCGTGGAGGACGTTCGAGACGTCCTCCGCCATCTCCTCGAACGCGGAGCGCTCCATATCGTCGAACCCGTCCCGGGCGTCGGTGTACACACCGAGTACGCCGTACAGTTCGTCCTCGATCGCAAGCGGTGCGAGGGCGGTCGCGGTGCAGCCACGGTCGACGGCCGCTTTCTTCCACGGGACCGTTCCAGAGTACGCCGAGAGGTCCTGGACCACTTCGGTTCGGCGTTTACGCAGGACGCGTTCGACGAGGGTCTCCGGCGTTCCCGTGCCGACACTGAACGTCTCGGACACTGGCCAGTCGTCGACCGCTGACCCCGTTACCCAGGGAACAACCTGCTGTTCTCCCGTGTCGTACTCGCCGATCCAGGCGAACGTGTACCGCCCGCCGAGCGTCAACTGGTCGCAGACCGCCTGCTGGATCTCCATCGGCGATGACGCGTCGACGAGTCCCTGTTTAACGTCCCGAACGATATCTTCCGGTCGAGGTCCTCCCGGCGGCGCAGCGTCGGATGGGTCCCGGGCGACGGAGGTAGCGACCCGCCCGGCGAACGCCTCGTCCGACCCGGGGTCGTTCATCTCGTCGACGAAATCGACGACCTCCGCGATGGCCGTGCCGGATCCCGCGTCGGCGTCGTACTCCGAAACAGTCAGTAGCGTCAGGTCCGGGTGCCGTTCACGGATCGCCTGCATGATCGCCGGGGAACGGGCGAGCGTTTCGTGGTCGCTCACGACGCAGTCGACGTTGCCTCGTTCGATGTAATCGATCGCCGCATCGAATCCGGCCGCTGTGTGAACTGCTACTTGTGGGTACGCCCGTTCGAGCGGCGCTGCGAGTTGCTCTCGGAGCGACGCGTTATCGCAGACACAGAGAACCTGACTCGATTCGTTCATTTCTGATAAGTTGTGGCTGCCACGTCACGCAACTAAGCGGCCGAGACCTATGAAGCGTGACAATACCTGCTTTCACAGGTGTTAGCCAACACGGTGTAATAACGTTTGTTGTCCGCCAACCCGGTGACAATAGCCGGACCGAGCGCGGGGAGTGTCGGCTTACGACTGGTTGTACACGAGGTTTCGCTGTATCTCGTTGGCCCCCTCGTAGATGACTGGTATGCGAACGTCTCGATAGACGCGTGCGATCCGCCGGTCGGACAGAACCGAGCGGCCGCCGTGGAACTGCATCCCTTGTTCGGCGCAGTCGACCGCCGTCTCCGTAGCCGTCGTCTTCGCCATGGCCGCCCACAGCCCGGCGTCGTCCCCTTCAGTGACCTTCTCGGCGGCGCGGTAGGTCAGTGCCCGGGACGATTCGAAGTCCATCCGCATCTCCGCGAGGCCGTGCTGGACGGCCTGAAAGTCGCTCACGTCCCGACCGAACGCCTCCCGTCCGTGGGTGAACTCCCAGGCCTCCTCGATCGCGGCCGCCGCGAGACCGAGCCCGTGTCCCGCGACGACGACGCGACCGTGATTGAAGAACTCGGCGAGTATCATGAACCCGGTCCCCTCGTGACCGATCAGGTTCTCCTCGGGGATCCGGCAGTCGTCGAAGACGACGTGGCCCTGCTTCGAGGCGCGCATCCCCATCTTCTCCGGGATGTGCTCGGCGTGGTAGCCCTCGGCGTCCGTCGGGACGATAAACAGCGAGTGGTTCCCGTAGCGGTTCTCCTCGTCATCGCCGGTCCGGGCATAGACCGTCAGCCAGTCCGCCTCGACCGCGTTTCCTATCCAGTACTTCTCGCCGTTCAGGACGTACTCGTCCCCGTCTTTCTCCGCGGCTGCACCGCTCCCTTCCGTGGCTTCCGCCCCGCGTTTGTCCGCGCGGGTCGTCATCCCTGCGAGGTCGCTTCCGGTTTCCGGTTCGGAGACGGCCAGCCCCGTGATCTGTTCGCACTCGGCGACAGGACGGAGGTACTCCTCTTTTTGCTCCTCGCTCCCGTACTCCTCGACGATCTCCGCGCCGAAACTCGCCAGTTGCAGCGTCAGCGCGATGCCGGCGTCGGCGCGGAAGAACTCCTCCGCGACCGCGAGGATCTCGATCAGACTCAGCCCTCGCCCGCCGTACTCCTCGCCGATGTCCTGGGCGACGAGTCCGGCCTCCTGTCCCGCTTCGAGTATCTCCCACGGGTACTCGCCACTACTGAAGTACTCCTCCGCGTTCGGCCTGATATGTGCGTCTGCGAACTCTCGTGCGTCCAGTTTCACGTCCCGGGCGTGTTCCGGGACGATACTCTCGTCGAGCAGTTCCATGAACGATACAGGGACTGCTCGGGCATATAACCACGTAAACGGCTAACGCGGTTGTAGAAATTGTTTCTGCGTTGTAAGTTCCCGCCATCCTCGGGTGAACGGTCAGCACTTCTGCGGCGATCCGTCCAATCGGTGATCTGAGTCGGGGGACTTTACTGTTCGCCGCTCCTACGATCAGATATGGGTTTTGGTAGCTACGACGAGTCCGAACAACAAGAACAGACAGTCGACGAGGACGACGAGGGCGAGAGCGTCAACGTACACGAACACGACCATCAGGGGGAAGTGTCTATCGAGGACGCGGACAGCGAGGAACTGATCGACCAGCTCCAGACCATCAAGGAAAACGAAGAAGAAGACGCGGAGGAGTAGCGAACGCTGTCGTAGCCGTGCGGATATCGGGCGGTCTGGCCCGGCCACCCGGAAAGTGATCCGCGGACAGTTCGCATCGGCCGGAGACGGGAACGGGGTCGTGTCCGGTGTACTCGGGGCCGTTACGGGACGTTTTCTTCCTTCAACTCGAATCGTCGAGGAGCGCACAAACCTCGGTCCGACGGACAGAGTTGACGGGCGACGACGAACCGTCGAATCCGGAACTCCTCGGAGGTGACTGCTTGACAGTCCCGCGTTCGCGACCGTCGTTTCGGAACCTCTGTCGGCCGCAGCACGTCTCCCAGAGTGGGTTTCGATTCGAAACAAATATCACGAATTTCTCCGTACCGTGCGATATGGACCCACGCGTTCGGGAACACGCAGAGGTACTGGTCGATACCTGCGTCGATATCTCGGAAGGAGACGAAGTGGTCGTCTCGGCACCGTCCGTGGCTGACGACCTCACTGTTGCACTGTACGAGAAAATAGGGGAACGCGGCGCTATCCCGTCCGGACGGGGCGTCACTTCCCGGGCGACGAGGGCGTACATGCGCGCCGCCGACGAGGACGACTTTCAGGAGTCGGCGGTCGGTATGGCGATGTCGGAGGCCGCGGACGCGTTCATCGGCGTGCGCGGGGCGACGAACACGTTCGAGAAAAGCGACGTCGACCCCGGGAAGAACGCCGCTCGTCGCAAAGCGAACGAAGCGGTCATGGAGAAGTTCATGGAGAACCGCTGGGTCGCGACCCAGTACCCCGCACCGGCGAACGCGCAGGACGCCGAGATGAGCACCGAGGCGTACGAGGACTTCGTCTGGAGCGCCGTCAACAAGGACTGGGACGCCCAGCGCGAACACCAGGAACAACTCGTCGAGATCCTCGACCCGGCCAGTGAGGTCCGGATCGTCAGCGGCGACGAGACGGATATCTCGATGAACGTCGACGGGATGATCGCCGAGAACGACTGGGGCGACGTGAACATGCCGGCGGGAGAGGTGTTCACCGCGCCGGTTCCCGACAGCGTCGAGGGGACAGTCCTCTTCGATATGCCCGTGATGGTACAGGGCCGCGAAGTCGACGATGTCCGCCTCACGTTCGAGGGGGGTGAGGTAGTCGAACACAGCGCCGGCAAGAACGAGGACCTCCTGACTACCCTGCTGGAAACGGACGAGGGCGCTCGTCGCATCGGTGAACTCGGCATCGGGATGAACCGCGACATCGACCGGTTCACCTACAACATGCTGTTCGACGAGAAGATGGGCGACACCGTCCACATGGCGATCGGCCGGGCCTACGAGGAGAACGTTCCGGAGGATCGCGAGCGGAACCAGAGCGTCGTCCACGAGGACATGATCGTCGATATGAGCGAGGACTCCTACATCGAAATCGACGGCGAGGTTATCCAGCGTGACGGGACGTTCAGGTTCGAAGACGGGTTCGAGGGGTGAGGTAGCGACATCAGATCCAGTTTTTGCGAGCGAGACAAAAAACGGACGCTGAGGCGTTCGTCTATCCGAGATCGGTCCATTGTGACAAACAGTGCCAAATAGTTCCCTCCCGAGCGGTACTGCGTCGCACGTATAAATATTATAAAATCAACATATCATGGAACGCCCGGCTGCAAACGATGACCGGAGGGCTCAGACGACTCGTCCCGTCCCGTATTCGGAACAGCTACGCGGCGAAGTTCGGTATCGCGCTCGCCGCCGTGATTATCGTCATCGGGGTCGCGGGCGGCGTCGTCTACGCACACACCGGCACCGTTCTCGAAGACGACACCGAGCAACGACTAGAGACGGTTGCGAGCGTCGAAGCGAACCAAGTCGGACAGTGGCTTCGCAAGACGCGCGTCCAGCAGTCCGCCCAGGCGAACTCCCGTGCGTTTCGGACGGACGACGACGACGAGATATCGACGCGGCTCGCTAGCACGGTCGAAAGTGACAGGAACGTACAGGGGTCCTATCACGTCAACGTGACGACGGGGGGCGTTCTCGAAGGGACGGGAACCGGCGCGGTCGAAGCCGACGGACGATTGCGTCCGGCGGTCCGGGACCGCGTACGGGCAGTAGCGTCGAGGAGTTCCGGCGTCTCCCAGTCGCAGGCGTTCCGCCCGAGCGACGAGGCATCGCCGGTGTTCCTGTTCGTCGCCTCGGTACCTGCGGACGGCAAACGCGTCATCGTCACCGTGGTCGACGTCGAACGGTTTTCGCGGTCGATGCTCCAGAGCAGGGGCGGCAGTGATCCCGTCGTGACGAACGAGTCAGGGGTCGTCATGATGGCACGGAACTCGTCGCTGTTGCTCACCCAGTCGGACATCGACCCGAGCGGTGAGACCGCCTCTAGCGGGTTCGTGACGGGGACTGACCGGACCGGAACCGAACAGGCCGTCGGGTACGCGGCAGTCGGACAGAACGGCTGGACTCTCTCCGCACGGACGCCCACCTCGGAGGCGTACGCGCTCCAGACCGTCGTTTCGCGGGGCGTTCTGGCGATGGTACTTCTCGCCGCCGGCGGCGCGCTCGCTATCGGACTAACGGTCGGCCGCAACACGGTCGCCGCCGTCCGGGGGCTTTCAGAGACGGCGACCGAACTCGAACGCGGAAATCTGGACGCAAGCGTGGAAACGGACAGGACCGACGAGTTCGGGCGACTGTACGGGTCGTTCGACAGTATGCGCGATTCGCTGCGCGAACAGATCCGTGAGGCGGAGGACGCGCGCGAAGAGGCGGACCGCCGCCGCCGGGAATCCGATGCGTTCGCCGATCACCTCGAATCGACCGCGGACGAGTACGGCGGCGTGATGCGTGCCTGCGCGGAGGGCGACCTCTCACGCCGGATGACGCCGGACGAGGAAAGCGAGGCGATGGCCGCGATCGCACACGAGTACAACCAGATGCTGAACCAGTTAGAGACGACTGTCGCCCACGCGAAAGAGTTCGCGGACGCGGTGGCAGCGTCGAGCGAACAGGTGACTGCGAGCGCGGACGACGTACAGCGCGCCTCGGAGCAGGTGGCCGACTCCATCCAATCGATCTCGGAGGGCGCGGACCGGCAGAACGAGCAGTTCCGCTCCGTCTCCGCCGAGATGGACGACCTCGCCGCCTCCGTTCAGCAGGTGGCTGCGTCCGCGGACGACGTCGCGACGGTCGCGTCGGAGACAGCGGTGACCGGGCGCGAAGGCCGGGGGGACGCCGAGAACGCTATCGAGGAGATCGATGCGGTCACTCGCACCTCCCGGAACGCCGTGGCCGCCATGGACGAACTCCGAGAGGAGATAGAGGAGATAGAGGACGTGGTCGAACTGATCGCCGAACTGGCCGAGCAGACGGACCTGGTCGCGCTGAACGCGAGCGTCGAGGCGGCCCGTAACGAACACGGTGACGGCGAGGAGTTCAACGTCGTCGCGGAAGAAGTCCGGTCGCTCGCCGACGACACGAAGGCGGCAGCGACGGAGATAGAGGACCGTATCGAGACGGTCCGCGACCAGACGGAAGACACGGCGACGGAAGTTCGTGAGGCGAGCGAGGCCGTCGCGGACAGCGCCGAGACGGTACGAGACGTGACGGACGCCCTCTCGTCTATCGCGGACTACGCCGAGGAAACGAACCGGGGCGTTCAGGAGATCCGGACAGTGACGAACCAGCAGGCGGCATCGACCGAGGAGGTCGTTTCGATGGTCGGGGACGCCGCCGCGGTCAGCGAATCGACGAGCGCGGAGGCGGAGACGGTCGCCGCGGCGGCCGAGGAACAGACGTCGACGCTCGGGGAAGTTGCGAACAACGCGTCGGACCTCGCTTCGCAGGCGGACCGGCTCCGGACGGCGCTCGACCGGTTCGACACCGAGGTCGACCCGGACGACGTGCAGGCCACGCCCGAGTTATCGGCATCGCGGTAGTCGTACCGACGGGCGTACTCGTTGAACGAGTCGCGGAGAGATCCACGAAGTATAGTAGTCACTGAAAATCAATACACACCTGATCGCACGACGGCAATGCGATCAACGTGTAAATCGTTTCAGTGACTACTATAGCTGAAACAGGTTTCTGACGGCGTCAGGCGGTCCGATAACTCACGGCTATCCCCTCGCCCAGCGGAAGCACGACCGTTTCGAAATCGTCGTCCCGTCGGACTCGATGGAGGTACTCCGCGATCCCTCGCGTGTTTTCGTTCACGTCGTCGGGGTCGTCGCCTTCGAGGAGCGCGAGCAGTTTCTCCGTCTGGATGATGCCGGCTTTCATCGCGTTGTCGGCGACGATCACCCCGCCGGGCGGGACTTTTGCTCGGACTGCCTCGAACGCCTCTCGGTAGCGGTGTTTCTGGTGGTCGATCAGCACCACGTCGAAGGGGCCGTCGTAGCGTTCTATCGCGTCGAGCGCGTCGCCGCCTTCGTATTTCGCCAGGTCGTCGAACCCGCCCCGGGACATGTTCTCCCGCGCCATATCGAGTTCGTCCTCGTCGTGTTCGGTGAGGACTACCTCCCCGTCCTCGGGGAGCGCCTCGGCGAACCAGTACGCGGAGTAGCCGTAGCCGGAACCGAACTCGAACACCCTGCGGGCGTCGGCCATCCGCGCGAGGAGACGCAGTGTCGCACCGACCTCGTGACCCACAGTAGGAAACCCGTGTTCCTCGGCGTACGCGGCCATCTCCGCCTGTACTTCGTCGGGTTCGGGCGCGGCGGCGCGGACGAACCGAGCCGCCTTCTCGGAGAGAATGTCCATGACCTACAGTGCACGGTCATCTCCGTAACCGTTGGGTTCTCGGCATTCCGCGAATCGGGGCCGGGACAGCGAATTACGTCGTTTCGGTTCGCTCACCGCGGCACCACCGTCAGCGGTTCCGGCTGACCGGGAACGCAACCCGGTCGGGATGGTCGTTAAACCGTTCGAGAATGCGCTCGTACAGTTCGTTTTTCACGCGCTGGCCGCGGCGCGGATGGGTCAGATATCGTAAGCGGAGTTCGACCCACGATTCCCCCTGAACGACGTTGACGGTCGGTCGGTCCTGAACCTCCATCTCGACGGCCGTCTCGGCGAGTACCTCGCGGTACCGTTCGACGTTCCGCCGCATCTCGTCGCCGAGGAGTTCGTCGGCAACGTCGACCATCTCGCTCCGAGCGAACGCGAGGTCGGTCTCGTAGGCCACCTGGATCGATATCTCGTTCCAGACGAAGGGAAACTCGTCCCAGGAGTAGTTGAACACCTCCGAGGAGAGAACGACGCTGTTCGGTACCGTGACGATGCGTCCCGACGGCTGGTTCGAGGAGACGAGTTCGCCGTTTATCTCCCACAGCGTCGTGACGAGGAAGTCCACGTCGATGACGTCGCCCTTTGCGCTCTCGATGCGCACGCGGTCCCCCACCTGATAGGGGCGCTTCACGAGGATGTACACCCAGCCGAGCAGCGAGAACAACGGCTGCTGAAGCGCGAACGTCACCGCGAAGCCGACGACCCCGAGCGAGAACAGCACACCGAGCCACTGCTCCGTCAGCGCGCCGAACACGCCGACCAGCGCCGCTGCACCGAACGCTAATCGGAGGACGTTCCGAAGGTCGTGTAGGCGGCGCTTGCTCCGGGACCGACGTTCGACGGTGTCGACGACGACGAGATACAGACCGTGGGCGCCGAGGGCGACGGCCGCGGCGGTCAGCAGTTTCACGACGACGAGAGTCGTCGGAATGCCGACGACCCCCGGCCATTCCACCGCGGCGGTCCGGGCGGCGACGCTCAGGATAGCGACGACGAGAGCCGCTCCGAGAGACAGGTATCCGAGGCGACGGGTCACTGCTTCGGAATGACCCGGACGACACAAAACCGTTCCGCCCGCCTGCCGACGGTTCGAGCCGGGACACCTCGGCGGACAGACCGTTACCAGTCCACGACCGACAGAAGAATGTCTCGGGACCCCCTACTGACGCGTATGACGACAAAGCGCGCAACGTTCGGCGGCGGTTGCTTCTGGTGCGTCGAGGCCGCGTTCAAGGAACTCGACGGCGTCGAATCGGTCACGTCGGGGTACGCCGGCGGCGACGTTGCGGACCCGACCTACCGTCAGGTGTGCAGCGGCGATACCGGTCACGCGGAGGTCGTACAGGTCGAGTACGACACCGACGACATCACGTATCCGGACCTCCTGGAGGTGTTTTTCACCATCCACGACCCGACGCAACTGAACAAGCAGGGTCCGGACGTAGGGACGCAGTACCGCTCTATCGTTCTCGCCCACGACGACGAACAGCGAGAGCAGGTGGAGCGGTTCCTCGTGGAACTCGAGGAGGAAGGCGCGTACGACGACGATATCGTCACCGAAGTCGAAGCGCTCGACACGTTCTACGAGGCCGAGGAGAAACACCAGGACTACTACGACAAGAACCCGAACGACCGCTACTGCGGCTACTACGCCGAACCGAAGGTGAAGAAAGTCCGAGAGAAGTTCGGCGACAAGGTAGAGGCCGAACCGTAACTCGATGAGCCTGTACCCGTCACGTATCACCGAGTACGACGAGCGCGCGCCGACCGCGAACGAGACGGAGACGGCGACGTTCGCTCTGGGGTGTTTCTGGGGACCCGACGCGACGTTCGGCGCGGTAGACGGCGTCGTCCGAACGCGAGTCGGCTACGCCGGCGGGACGAAGGCGGATCCGACGTACCACGCCCTTGGCGACCACTCCGAAGCGGTGCAAGTCGACTACGACTCGACCGAACTCGACTACTCGGACCTCGTCGCGATCGCGTTCGAAAACCACGACCCGCGGAGCCAGCCTCGCAAGCGTCAGTATCAGAACGTCGTGTTTTACGGGTCGGACGCGGAGCGAGACGCGGTCGAGACGCACCTGCGCGAGAGCGACTGGCCGGAGGACGCGGTCGATACCCGGGTCGAACGTCTCAGTGGCTTCCACCTCGCGGAGGACTACCATCAGAAGTTCCACCTGAGCAGTACGCCCAGTTTGTTCTCCCCGTTCGAGGAGGCCGGATACGACGACGACGAGATACGCGAGTCGCCGGCGGCCGCGAAAGTAAACGCCCACACTGCGGGAAACGACGTGGCGGCGTTCGAGGACGCGTTGTCGTACGACCCGCGGCAGTAGCCTGAGTCCGGAACGGCATCACCGTTCGTTCCGTCTTTCTCGTTTCACGTTCCGCTATGTGGTCGAGACCATTCCAGTGGTCCTCCTACGCCACGAACACCGGGCCTACCAACCCTCTCGCCGTGACGGCCAGTGGCTGTTCTGTCAGAGGTTGACTGTTTGGCGCGTTTGTCAAGTGAAAACCGCTGTTGCCGACGCTTCCCGGAGCTGAAAGAACCTAGTCGAGTCCAGTTCTGATGATCGGCGAGATCGTACCGTGCGAATTCGGAATTACACTGTTTCCAAACCGGAAAATCACGGTGAAAATGAGAACGCCGCCGCTGACCAGTTCACGCAAACACCGAGAATGAGGTCCGCGTCAGCCGCCAGGGTCGAACAGGCAGAACGCGACCAGCTCGACGATCTCCCCAGCACGCAACGGCGGTTTCTCTCCTAAGTCCACATCCACTTCATCGCGGAGCAGGAAGTTCGTTAACCGCCACACGTTGTGCATCAACACGCCGATCGTGAAGTACAGGAACCGAACACGGTAATCCTTCGACGCTGACGTTGGCAGGAAGTGTTCTTGGATGGACTTGTATTGGTTCTCAATCGTCCACCTATCACGATACTGTTCAGCGAGCCCATTCGCACGGTCAGGCTCAACCCTGTAGTTAGTCGTGAAGATCGCGTACTCATCCTCGTCATCATCGGCGTCGTCTTCTTCGTTCTCAATAGCGGCGTCCTTCGGGACGTACATGATGCTCAGGTCGTGGGTGTCCCCATCAACGGTGAGCGATGCATACTCGACCCGCACATCAATCGCCGGGTCTTCCTCCACCTCTTCGACGTTCTCCTTATCCTCAGCGGACTGCTTTCGCTTCCCGATGACGTAGTACAGGTCGCGCTGATCGATCACGTGCCGGACGCCCTGCGCATCGAACTCCCGATCAGCGAACACTTTGTTAATGTCCACGTGCTGTTGAGCCTGTTCTAAGAGCCGATCCACGATGTTCGACCTACATCCTCGCTGTCTTCCCACGCGCGGGCGTCACGGACGGGTTCAATCGCCAGAACGATCGGCGTGTTCTCAGCCACGATGGTGAGCGTGGCGAACTTGTACCCGCGTTCGTGGCTCTCTTTGAACCCGGACGCCATCACCGGGTAGTCATCTTTGAGATACTTCGTCCGGGTGCTCCCGGAGCTGGTCTCGTACGTGACTGGCTGTTCACCAGGGGCCGCGTCTACCCGCTTCTTGAACGGTGACGGCCAGAAGTTCCACGTCACAATGTCCAACGCCGCGTTGACCGGTTCTCGAATTCCAGTTTCCCCGTGCTTGTCCGACTGGATCTCGTCCAGTATACGCTCCACACCGGTGTGGAACGCGTCGAGCGTTTCATCGCGGATGCGTTCCCAGTCCGGGATTCGACCGCCGTCTACGAACTCGTCGAACGTGAGTTGGGAGTCCGGGTCTGCAATTTTCTTGATCGTCCGGTTGTGCGAGGACCCATGCGGCACTTCATCTCGGTCGCTCAGTCGGGCGAATCGACGCCGCGGCGTGGTTGCACCGGCGTTCGCCATGTTCAGATACCCTTGCCGTTCGAGATAGCACTCTAACGCGTACTTGGTGTTACTCGGTCGGTCGGCAGTGAAACCGGAGAACCCGAGATCGGACGCTCGTTCAACAGCGTCCATGATCTGTACTTCCTCGATGTCGGTGCCTTCGATATCGTCGGGTTCGAGTGCTGGTTCGACCGAGGTGTCGGTCTGGACGTTGTCGTGTTCCGCACAGATGTGGTGAATCAACGCACCCGCGCTTTCCAAGACCTCCCGTTCAGCTAGCGTGAATCGGTTTCTCTTGTTGTAATTGATGACTTGCTTCGTTGGTGGATGATCGAAGTCGAACCGGACATAGATGAACGCCGCGCCTGCCATTCGGCGGGCTGTTTCGGTCTCATTGAACCCCTTGGTGTGCATGTAGAGGAAGGTTTTGACCATCCCTTCCCGGTTGAAGTCTGCTTTACCGGAGTGTTCGTACCCTTCGAACCAGTGGCATTTGATTTCGAGATTAGCGATGATCCGCGTAATGTTATCGTGGAGATCTGCGAGTGCCTCAACCTGCTTCTTGATGGAGACGGCGATCTCCTGCTTTGGCGGGGTTGAGGATTCTGATGCCATGGTTGGTCCGCTTGGGTTCGAGGTACGCGAGATGTCGCTGGCAACCAGGTTATGCTCGCGCGTGCTATTTCCGAAACGCCGGTGCAGGGCGATAAGAACTGCCAGCGTGCCGATTTATTTGTTGGAGAACCACCGGAAATCAGGGAGTACCCAAGGCGTACTTCCCGCGAAGCAGAAAGTACGCTTTACGGAAGTTCCGGAAAACTATTAATAAACAGTGCGGCAGAATCGCCTGCTATACCGGTATCCGGCTACACGGGAACCCCGGATAGCGAGAGTTCACCAAAGCGGAAAGTACGCTTTGGGGAGCGAACACCAAACCATGACTAACGACGACCGCGACCAATCGGTTCCAGACGTCTTCGATAACAAAGAAGCGATCGGGCTCATCGCATGTATTGACCGGAAGGACGGCAACATTGTGAAGGAATTGAGGGACCGCACTGGTGCATCCGAGGACACAGTTCGAGACCGGCTCTCAGATGCCATCGCTGCCGGCCTGATCGAGGAAAAAACTATCACGGCTGATGATCACCCACGGTCGCAACCATACCAACTGACCGAGCGGGGAAAATCCGTCCAATCGCTCTTGAGAGTCATAGGTCTAGACAGAGTCTACAATTCCTACCTAGCCCGTGAGCAAGAGCTTGAAGATGCCCTCCCTGAGGTGAGAGGACTCATCCGTGAAGAAGGCCTGCATGAGGAGTACCGGCAGTCTGACTTCTGGATGCGGTCAGACTCTTCGACAGAAGCGGAGGAACGGGAGGAACTTCGTGCAGAACTTGGGCTGGACGTCACGAAGAGGGCGAATACCTCCTCGAATAAGTCAGATTCTGACGAGAAAAGCGGTGATTCTGTTGAAGAGGATGATGACCGAGGGAAGGTTGAAACGTGGGGTGAATCACCGGATGAAGATAATCGAGAGGATTAGCAGTACCGCCGGTTCCGCGTAAAATCACTTGCCGAGTTGTTGGTGGGGTTCTGGGCCGCTCAATGGAGTAATATCGCCGTCATCAGCAGAGCAGGGGCAATACGGTGGATCAGATGAGTCGTCGGCTGTCTCGACTTCATCCCACGCGTAGGTCGTATTGCACGCGGCACATGACCAGTCGTACACGTCGTATTCCTGGGACAGGCCTGGGTAGACATGTGCAAGAGTCGGAGTGAGACGTGCCTCACGGTCCGCGTGGCCGTCGAGGTACTGTTGCAGTTTCTCTCGGTCGTACCCGTCAAACACGGGGAGCAGCCCGTCCACGCCGATGTCAGTGTACGGTGTGTCGGCTTGGCCGCAGCGGTGTTTGAACGAGCAGTAGTTACACTCCCAGTCGCGCTCCGGTGATGCCGGTGGGAGCTCGCCTGCCTGTTCGTAGGCGGTCTGGTCATCCATCCATGTCACAACGTCATCCCAAAAGGCCGGATCGAAGTCAACGCTGAACGCTTTGATATTCAGTGTCTCCCGCGACCCGTACACGATGAGGCCACTCATCACATCGTGGTCATGCTCGGTGTTTAGCGCATGCAGGTACGCGTGTAGCTGCGCGCGGTGATGTGGCTTCGGCGCGGAGAGATGGTCGAGTGATGTGGTGGTCTTGATTTCGGTGACGAGCAGCGGGTCGGCGTCAGCCGTGACAATCGCAGGGTCAGTCGCCCCGCGCACACGGAGTGACGTCCCGTCACGAACGAGTTCCGTATCGGTCCATACTGAGTTCGTAACGTACGTATCTGGGGTCGTGATAGACTGGAGGAACGGGACTACGACCTGTTCTTCAAATTCGGTACCGAACCAGAACAGGCCCTCTGGCTGAGTGCCTTCTCGTGGGGCGTTCTGCCGGGAATAGGTGGCCTTTCGATGGCACTGCAGCAGTTTACTCGGGGTGTGCTGCTCCGGGTCTTTCGATGGCGATGGGCCGTTGAAGTACGCCTTCCCTTCGAGGATGTTGGATTGGAACTGTTGTTCGGAGTACCATTCGTTGAACGCACGGTTCGTAACACGGTCGCGTAGGGCTTCCTCGATCTCGGACTCACTACCTGGTGGCGATGGCGTCGGACTGGGCTGGGCGTCTCTTGGTGGATCGCTCATCACACACAGAGTGAGATGACCTGTGACAATAGGGAGGCGCGTGTTGTTTCCGAATCAGTACCTTCGAACGGGCGGGACAGTGGGTGTTATGCTTGTGCTTGGTAGATTCGGGCTTTCGTGTTGCCTTCCGCGGTGATGAGGTTGTAGTGTTCGAGCTTAGAGAGGTAGTTACGCACCATTCGCTTGGTATTGGGATCATCAGAGCGCGTACAATAGGCGTCGTAGAGGTCCTGCGGCGTGATTTCTCCGTTTTCGGTGATAATGTTGTAGAGGAGTTCTTGGTGTGGGGTGAGCCGATCGACGGTTCGCTGTTTGATTTCCGATTTCGCTTCCGGAGTCTCATCCTCAATGATTTCTGCGGTGATATCGTCAATGGATGCTGCTCTCGCGGTCCGTGCAGCTCGACGGAGAATCCCGATAGCGACACGCGCGTCACCGCCTGCATTCGCCGCAATCAACTCCAGCCCAGAGGTGTCGATAACATCGTCGGTGAGTCCCCAGCGGATGCGGTCGCTGAGTATCGCAACGAGTTCGGACTCGTGGTAGGGGCGGAAGTGAATGCGTTCACAGTCAGTGAGTCGGCTTCGGAGCCGGTCATCTGTGGAGACGAAGAGATCGTCCTCATCGTTTGAGATGAGAACCATCGTGAGGTGCGGGATACGGTACAGGTCGTACAGCAGTGACTTGTCCTCCAGTTGGTCTACTTCGTCCAGAATGACGACGTACGGCGTGTCGTCGTGTTCTCTGAGACGTTCGAGGAGGACGTCTTTAGGCGTAGACTGCCGGTGGACGTCAACGGTGCGTTCGATGCCATCTAGAAGTCGGTAGAGGGCTTTGAACCGGGAATGGTCTTCCCAGCAATTCACGTACTGGTAGTCTAGGTCAACGACTTCCTCGCGGAGACGTTCGACAAGGAACTGTGCGATACAGGTTTTCCCAGCTCCGGAAGGTCCGTGCAGGAGTGCCGGGTCCGCTCGTTCACCGTACGTGATGGGATCGAGGACGCTAGAGAGGTAATTGACCTCAGCATCCCGATGTTGTACCTCGCGGGGGATGAATTCTGGCTGCAGCACCCGTGCGTCGGTAATCATGGAGTTGCGTCGACGCAGGCTGCCAGCATTATAATTGGAAGGGTGTCATTTCCGAATTTCCGAATTCCGCTTTCCCGACCCTGAGCTATGAGGAATCGTGTAGTTAGTACCTGAAAGATATCGTAAAGGGCCTAGGGTTAGGGATTCTGTGTCGGTCTTGCCGATACAGAGAACTGTGTTTCATGCTATATCGGGCATCTATTTAGAAATGGGAAATTCACATTTCTAATCTGCCTGCTTTCTCGTACTTCCGATCGTTTTCGTTGAGGATATACGTTTGAATCGGTGGAAGGGTGTTTGTACGTTGGCCTAAAAGGAAAGCGAGTCCTGTGGGAGCGGCCATAAATAAGTGGATTTGCGTGGTATTCTGGAGTTCGTTAATTGCATCTCGAATTCCTTCCTGGAATACAGTCGCAGCATGAGTTGCCTCTGCAGATGAAAGATGGACCCCAGTTCCTTCATCTGGTGTGAATTCAAGTACCCCATTGAAAGGAGGAAGATCGGGTTTAGTGTTGGCGACTTCATTCCGGACTTGATCAGTGATGTTCACCAGTACTGCTAAATCTGTGTTTGACACCGATTCCGTCATTAGCTCATAATCTAAACTGCTTTCTTGCTGACCTTGATAGTTCGACCAGATGTCGTTTGGACTATATGTGGTCTTCCATTCCGCCTGTATTGACGAGGTTATCGGAGTATAGTAGCCAAGCGCGAAGGATGCTGGTATGTGAGCTTGTCCACGAAATACAACTCGCCGTTGGGGAGTAATCTGCTTTATCTGATTCAAGATGTCCGCTAATACTGGGAGCAGATAATCATTCCATTCCTTTTCAGTGGGTGACCCCTGTTCAAAATAGCTTGACCAGTCTATTTCTAGCGCTAAACCGGACTCGTAAGAGGGTTCAACATAGGTGTCCAAGCTGCACTCTAGCGGGTCATCAGGACCTTCTGATTCATTAATAGCGTCTAATCGCTCTCTTAAAACAGACTTGACGACCTCTCTACGAGAATCATCGCTAGACGAATCCAATGATTCCATATGCCAATTGGAGAAATCATACAAAGAAGCAGCCTGTTCAAGCACCTCTTTTGCACCGGTGTAACCGAGGTTAGGATATAAAGCAATGACAGTAAAGAATGCTTCATCCTCTCTCCAACGTTCATGGAGAGTAGGGAGCTCAATCTCAAGGATCGCTTCCGAGTTCGCCACCTTCTCACTAAGCAGAACGACTGCTCCGGAAATCTCTGGTTTCCGTATTTCGTTTTTCAACTCCTGATGCATCGGTGCGGCCCTAAGATGAGATAAATCTCGCCAGAGGGGAATCCCATGATTCTTCAGCGTCTCCTCAAGCAAATCCGGCAAATCTGAGTCCTGGTGCTTGTAACTCAGAAAGACCTTGCCCAGTGGGTCTGTCATTACTTTCCACCTCCATTAATGGGTGAAAACCCATCAAAAGCCGTTAATTCCTCCCAATCACCGTCTTGGTAGAATATGTATGCATTCATCGTATAGCCTGTTGACTCATCTCCCCCGATAATAAAGAGCAGAGGGTTTGTGCATGCGTAATCATCATCAGATGCAATACACCTCATAGAATCGATATCATTGCCTGACGGGCAGGGTTCTCCCGAAGGGTGGTAATGCCATTCGCCAAGATAGTGGATCCCCATACTATCTCGTGCATTTTTCAACCACTCGTTGACTTCTTCAGTTCCCCGGAGAAATCTTGTAGGTTTTTCAATAGAATCTCTTGGAGGATCTCTAGCATTAACGACTAACGCTGTAGTATCCCCAATGTCTGTGCCGGCGATGATTCCACCAGTCTCGCAAGGATGTGTCCGGCGAGATCGTGCCTTCATCGCACTATAACATTCTTGTGGGAGGTGCACCTGAGCTGGGGACTCCGTGGCTTCGAATGTTTTGACATCTGAGAATGGACTATCAGCTTTGGTTACAATAGGATGGCTATCTTCGTTATTTGTCTCTAACACCGTGAATTCGTATCTATCTTGTCTAATCTGTAGCGATTCACTGAGAAGTCGAGAGACGGTACCAGCCCAAGTCATAACTCGGTCCATTCGGATGACCGATGCTGGGTGCCAGCAACCAACTCGTTCAGGTACAGCGTCGTTCTCGTCATCCCATTCAATTTGCTCCTTTAGCCGCCAGATTCTCATCTCTTCTTGATAGTCGTCGTAGGGGAAGCTATGGGAGAACGCGGTGAAGTTGAACAAACGGTTACCACGACGTCCCATCGATGCTGAGCAAAACAGTACCGGATTTTTCCATTGACGATCGCTGAGCGCTCGACGAACGGTTCTAGAGGCAGTACAATCTATGACGATATCTGCGCGCTCAACCATCTCGACCCGGGGATCATCAAGTGGAAAGTCTTTGTCGATACTTCCTGATTTGACGTGCGGGGATATGTTTCTCAACCGCTTAGCTAATGCAGAAGCCTTGTCTTCGTCTTTGTTTTCAAGCGTTAGAGTATGGCGGGACATGTTGCCGATCTCGATCGATTCACCGTCAACGATGGTCAGATATCGGCACCCGGATCTCACTAAGTTCTCAGCAACTGTACTGCCCAACGCGCCAGCACCTATCAATAGAACGTGTTTGTCCCAGAACTGATCTGGGTAAGCTCCCCGGCGTGATAGCTGTTGATGTGCCCAGTTCTCCGACTGTACCCATTGGATATCCGTATCCCGATTTCCGATTTTCGCAGCAAACTTTCTCCCTCGCTGAGTAGGTCGGTGTCCTCCATAGTCCGTCGGATCTTCGAAGTCTTTGATTTTAATTGGTTGCCAATGGACGACAACCGGTTCCCCATCAACCGTTTCTGGAATCGGAAACCCAACGAGAAGAAGCTTGAGCGATTCGTCTTCAAGGTCTGGCTTGATTTGGCCGAGTAGCTCATAGGGCTCTATGGAAGACGAACTCAGGATTTCTGCAAGGTCTTCCCAGGTTTCCGGTGGCTCCCAGGGTGGAAGGAATGGAATGTCTTCTAAGAAAACCCAGGCTCCCGTATGACTGTTCGTCTTGTGTTCATCTACGAATTCGCCCCATTCCGAGCCAGTCACCCGGCATTCATCCTCATCCTCAAAGTTACCCGTCACAACAATTTTTGAGGATAAATCTAACTCGTGAAGCTCAACAGTGCCATATTGGCCGACATAACACAGCCACTCATCTAAGGATTCTTGTGATTCTTCAAACGCAACTTGGGGTCGATCACCTGTCTTCGTATTAAATTCCGGCACCTCAAATGGCTCACCGGGATTTCGGAGCTCTCCGTGTGAAGCCTTACTAATCCATTGAAGCGCCCTCTGTAGATGCCAGGGTAATCTCCTCTCTGCACTGTTTGGTTCACCTGTCGCGCCGGTCTGGTCCAGCGAAAACCCGTACCTTGCAACACAGATGTTTCCCTGCCTCCAAGGATTGCTTGAATCTCCTCGTACGTTTAGTCGCTGATGGGCGTAAGTTGAGGTGATGCCGTTCTCGGCTGATGGATATATCGTAATGTCGCCAGCGGGATACGAGGGTGAAATATGAACGAACCAGTTGGTTTCCACAGGAATTGAAGAGTCAGAACAGATGTCGTCAGGACAAAGCTGTATTTTTAAAACCCACTTGGTATCGTCGTCTAGGAAGTAAGGCTCATCAAGGATTACTACGTTATTGAGATCCTTAACAAAATCAATGGCTACCTCGATATCTTCCGGGGGCATTAGTTAGTGTTCCACGCAAATTCTTGTTCTGAAACTTCGGTACTCTCGGTGGAAGAAAATGAAACCGCCTTCCCCCCCTCACTGTCCGAGTCCGACCCATCGTAGGCGGGAAACTCATCACCAAATAGTTTGGACCAACCATCCTGGGACTTCGATTTGTTTTCTTCATCATATGCAGTCCTAGCTATTTCTGCAGCATCAACCACGGACGAGTGAAATTCAGCGAACTCATCGCCTTCAATTCGATCAAAGACATCCACATGCGCGAGACCGTGGGCCGCCAGCTGAGGTGACTGGTTCCGGTCAGCGTGGCTGCGATAATTATCCCGAATCCCTTCCAAGGTTTTTGTTACACCTTCAGCAACGGAATCTGATGTGTCAGGGCAACATTCACCAACGAGATGTTCTAGCGGGTAGCTGGACGGACCATCGACGTCAGGGGTTTTGGTTCGCCGCCACCACTTAATTGCTTTTACCACATTCACGTAATAACCGTCCGTTCGGCCATTCTTTTTTGATGTGAACTCAAGTGTTTTCAGTGGATGAGTCTCCTCCCACTTTTGAAGACGACGATCAGGGATACGAAGCGGTTCATCTTTCCACTGATCACCGCCATCTTTCCCGTTCATCCCGAGTGCCTCCGAGAGAACTGATTTGTTCTCGATTCCAAGGTTTTCTTCCACCTCGAAGGCTCCCATAGCTTTCACCGCAGATTCAGCTCCCTCTGTTGGAGTAGCAGTCAACACTAGGTCTATCTCTACGTTGCCTCGCTCAATCTTGAACGACCTATCGTTCTCCTCCCATTCGTTATCGTCGTAGTGATTCTGGAGAAAAGGCACGCATTGATCTAATGCGTCACCGGGATTTGTTCCCCTCTCGATGTTCGTTACGAAGACAATATCAACGTCAGACTTCTCATCCCCCCGTGGCTTGACAGCAGTTGATCTTTTGTAACTCCCTTGGAGGAAATCTGCAACATAGATGTCAGAGACGGATTCATCCTCTTTCAGCTTCTCACGTAACCCTTTGTGACCTCTTTTGTAGTCCTCAATATGGTGCTCTTGCGGCCTGATGTTCGACAGAAATTCAGTAAACAGCGTTGGGAGGTCAGCCATGTCAAAACCCATACACGGAGCGATAATAAGTTCTGCCCAACAGCCGAACGTGGTCATTACCAACCAAGGGTACTCAGCCGTTAGACCTCTTCCTCGGCAGAATCGTCGTCAGATAATCGCGTCCCGTAAGGAAGTTCCTTATCAGCCTGAACGTCTTCCTCCTTGACCAACTGAGACATACTCTTCTCCCCGTATTCCCCGACCACCTGCCTAGCCTGCTTGACGGTATTCCGGAAAGATTCATCCAATCGGCTCCGGACTCGCTCGTACCCGCTCATATATCGTTCGCCCTTCTGTGTTTCGCGTACATCACGTGATTCACCCTCCTCGTCGGTTTCCACTAATTCGAGGTCTAGGTACCGCTGGACCGACCGGGATAATCCCGGATCGTATGGCCCCCTCTCTTTAACGACGTGCTCAACTCCAGTGTCTTCGGCTCCCCTGCGATACCGGTCCAGCAACTTGTGGTACTTGCCACGCCCCTCAATTTCACCGCCCGCTTCATGCAATAGTAAGAGCCGAATCTGGCGATCTTCATCGCTCATAGGTACTCCTCAAGCGTCGTGTCCTCTGTCTCAATTCTATCTAATCCAACGATCTTCGCTTCGTCATCACGGAAGTGAGACTGAATACGATCCAGAGGCGATGTCATGATACACTGGATATCGGTATTCCGAAGATAACGGGCTACAGCATCCTGGATATCGGATTCAAGATTGGTGAGTGGCTCGTCAAGCACCAGTACCTCCCAGTCATGCACTTCCTCGTTTTCCCTGGCAAACTCGGCCATGGTGATTGCAAAGGCCAAGTTGACAAGCCTCCGTTCGCCACTGCTAAGCCGCTCATACGACCGGATTCCTTCAGACCCCGTGCCGGGAAAGTCGAGTTCTCCACTTTGCGTTAGCCCTACTTCCGTCCCTAGATCCGGTGCTATCTCTTGATACACCTCCGAGATACGGTCAGTGAACTTCTCACGAACCTCATCGAAAGCGCGCTCTTCAAGTTCGACAACCCTTTCATCAGCGACTTGAATAGCCGCTTCAAACTCGTCCAGAAGCTGTCTTCGGGCCGCTAACTGCTCTTCAACTATACTTTTCTCTTCTTCCAGTTCGTCAAGCTGTTCTTCGTGCGTCTGGAGCTCGCGGTGTGTACGTTCGCGCAGTTTCTCAATATCATAGTCAGCTTGGTCCAGAGCAGTCCTTACAAAGCCGTTTAAATCGGAAAGCTCTGGCTCAGATTGCTGAAGCTCGTCGATATCAGCCTTGACCTCAGCCAATTCCTCTTCCAGATCACCAATCTCTTCCTTTAGGGTCTCAATCTGTGTGTCTGCTTTCGAGACTCTGTCTTCCAGCCGGTCTCGAAGGTCAGAAAGATCCCGTGGCCGGGCACACTGTGGACACCGATCCGGGAGACGGTTACGCGCGATCTCTTCCTCGACTAACCGCCCACATACAGGACAGGTGAATTCCTGGATGGCATCGATGATGAGGTCGTTGATTTTTTGCGTGTATCGAGATGCATCACCAAGCTCTCTACGCTTCTCTTTGAGCGTCTGATTAAGCTCACGTCGGCGGTCGTAGAGCTGATTCAGTTCCTCGGCTACATCGTCTTTCTGTTGGAGTCTGTCGCTAATCTCCTGTATTCGCCCACTCTCGATAAGATCCAGCAGCTCCTTGATCTCTTTAATCCGGTTTCGGGTGTCCTTGACAGGAAGATCATCTAAACGGTCATTAAGTTCTCTCACCCCGGGTTGGGTTTCACCGCGACGCCTGATCTCTTTGAGATGCTCAAGTTCAGACTTCGCCCGCCGATGGCGTTCAATTGCTTCCTGTTTCTCACTGCTGAGTACCGATCGGATTCGGTCAAGCAACTCGTTTTCGCTGAGTCTGCTAAGTGGCTGCTTCGATGGGCTCGATGGAACGAATTGGAGTCCAATGTTTTCCTCTAGCCCGAGATGCTCTCTTACGCCCTCTTCCACATCAAGGGTGTTTCCCTCGTGTTGGTATTCGTGGCTCCTATCTCGAATAATGGCGTCTGCCGAATCGAAGTAGAGTTCGACCGTACTACTCTGTCCAGGTGTAACACCGAATGTGCCACTCCGACCGAATAACCCGTATAGTAGGGCGT
This sequence comes from Halostella pelagica, assembly GCF_004762015.1. NCBI lineage: Archaea > Methanobacteriati > Methanobacteriota > Halobacteria > Halobacteriales > Natronoarchaeaceae > Halostella > Halostella pelagica. The sequence continues at coordinate 166,300 of NZ_SJES01000004.1, read as the reverse complement.
TGAAGGTGAGCGTCTTCCCGGACCGGTTTCCGCCATATAGCAAGAGATCTTTACCGCTGATCGATTGCTCTTTGATGGTTGGGCTTTCGTCGATGGCGAACCGTTCGCTTTCGAATCTACTGATTTTCATAGTTTTCTTCGTATGGGACTGAAAGGTTACTTGCAAGCCGGTTCAACTCTCTAAATGATTGCACGCTGAGTCCCCAGACTGCCAGCACCGCCCCAAATAACCCGCTGAATAGCCCTACATATCCAAAAGTCAGGAACGCTGAGCTGGGCAGGAGTACAGCTAGTGTGAGGCCGGATAGAATGCCGACATGGTGGCCAAAGGCTTTCTCATCAAACTCATCGACGGTCGTTTGAACTGCCTGTGATGCAGAGTGATAACTATCGTTTTCGCCCGTTATCCGTTGAATCGTTTCCGTAGACTCTTTGAGCTTGCCACCTGCCCAGAAATCGTTCAACTTGTGGTTGAACCGGTAGACTAGGAACATAAGCAGCAGAGCGGGGGCTGCTGCGATTACCATACCTGCCCGTGGCGTGGTGAGGTTCTGAAAGTGTATCACTGCATAGCTGTAAAGGTAGACGGCAATAGCTCCCCAGCCGCCGTTAGCCACTTGCGATACTACACCCATCCTATTCCAACTATCCAGTAGTCAGACACAATTGATAAAATTATGGAGTGGTGGTCTGAGTCTGTATCTTTATCCGGCAGTGTTCCAGTACCGGATCCGTCCCACTGTGGGAAACACAGCAATAAAATGACAAACGATTTACCGGTGAGGGTACGGGAAAGTTTCTGCAAGGAGATGGACGACCGCCGCATCAACTACAAACTGTGCCTACAGAACAAGGGTTCAACCCTACAAGGCTGGTAAGATACTGCCGACGAAGAGACACATTGAGACGACCCCGAGTACGCAGGCTTCATATACTGAAAGTCATGTTGGCGAATTGGTTATTTGTCAAACTCTAAACTGCCGACCTCTGTTCTGTGGACTCCTCTCGATTTGGTATAGCGACATATGGTTTTCAAGTAGCGTTTCGAACAGTGTTCTGCCCCTTCCGATAGGTCAGAACATGCGTTCTGTTCGCGATTACCCCCGAATCCCCGCGTGTCGGCACCATCTCTCTGAATCGGGCCGACGCTACCGGGGTCCTGTCCCTGGCTCTGGTCGCCGATAGCGACGGAGTTCCGGCGGACGGGGCGAGTGCGCCAGAAACGGGCCAGACGCGTCACATCTGAACCCTTACCTTTCCGTGGCGTTATTACCGATTGGCACGGAGTAACACATACCATGTCCGAGATACTGCTACTCGCGGGCGACTTCGTAGAGGATTACGAGATAATGGTGCCGTTTCAGGCGCTCGAAATGGTCGGCCACGACGTCGATGCGGTCTGTCCGGAGCGGGGGGAGGGCGAAACCGTGAAAACCGCCGTTCACGACTTCCGGGGCGACCAGACGTATCTCGAAACCCGTGGGCACGACTTCGAACTGAACGCGGCGCTCGACGACGTGGACCCGGCCGAGTACGACGCGCTCGTCGTCCCGGGCGGGCGTGCGCCCGAGTACCTCCGGACTTACGACGAGATACTGGACGTGACCCGGCACTTCTTCGAGGAGGAAAAGCCCGTCGCGGCGCTGTGTCACGGCCTGCAGATCCTTGCGGCTGCGGACGTGCTGGACGGCCGCACCTGCACGGCGTATCCCGCGCTCCAGTCCGAGGTGGAGATAGCCGGCGGGGAGTGGGCTGACAGCGTCACGCGCGACGGGAACCTCGTCACGGGACAGGCGTGGCCGGACCACCCGGAGTGGCTCGCGGAGTTCCTCGACGTGCTCGGGACCGAGATAGACCACGGTGAACCCGTTGCGGCTGACGACTAACGTCGACCTGTTTTCCTGCCGACCTGCTCCCGGTTTCAGTACGCCTTTCAGTACCGAACGCCGAGTCGGTTCCGACAACGAGCTACATGGCACACGAAGAGTCACAGGCGTCGTCAGCGACGGGCGACGACATCGAGTACGGTATCGACGATAAACCACCGGCCGGTGAATCCCTGCTTCTCGGCGTCCAGCATTACCTGACGATGGTAGGGGCGAACATCGCCGTGCCGCTGTTGCTCGCAGATGCGATGGGAATGCCCGACGACGTGACGGTTCGGTTCATCGGCACGTTCTTCGTCGTTTCGGGGATCGCCACGCTGGCACAGACGACGCTCGGCAACCGCTACCCCATTGTTCAGGGCGCACCGTTCTCGATGCTCGCGCCGGCCATCGCTATCGTCGGCGTCGTGAGCGCGACCGGTGGGGCGGCCTGGCAGGCGAAACTCCTCGCGTTACAGGGGGCGATCATCACGGCGGCGCTCGCCGAAGTCGTGATCGGCTATCTCGGCATCGTCGGCCGACTGCGGCGATACCTCTCGCCGGTCGTCATCGCGCCGACCATCGCGCTCATCGGCCTCTCGCTGTTCGGCGTCACGCAGATCGCGGACGCGACGAACTGGTGGTTACTCGGTCTGACCGTCCTCCTCATCGTCGGCTTCTCGCAGTATCTGAACGCCTCTCACCGCGCGTTCCGCCTGTTTCCCGTCCTTCTGGGGATGGTCACGGCCTGGCTCATCGCGGCGACCCTTTCCGTCGCTGGCGTTTACACCGCAGAAACGTCGGGCTACGTCGACCTCGCGCAGGTCGCCGATGCGCCCGCCGTCCTCGCAATCTATCCGCTCCAGTGGGGGATGCCTGAGTTCCAGCTGTCGCTCGCTATCGGCATGTTCGCTGGCGTCCTGGCCTCCATCGTCGAGAGCTTCGGGGACTACCACGCCGTCGCCCGGATCGCGGGCCACGGCGCACCCAGCGAGAAGCGGATCAACCACGGTATCGGCATGGAGGGGTTGATGAACGTCTTCTCCGGGATCATGGGGACCGGCGGCTCGACCTCCTACTCCGAGAACATCGGTGCGATCGGGTTGACGGGCGTCGCCTCCCGGTACGTGATCCAGATCGGCGCAGTGGCGATGATCGTCGTCGGCTACGTCGGCTACTTCGGCCAGCTCGTCGCGACGATCCCGGACCCCATCGTCGGCGGCCTGTTCGTCGCCATGTTCGGGCAGATCGTCGCGGTCGGCGTCTCGAACCTCGAATACGTCGACCTCTCGTCGTCGCGGAACACGTTCGTCGTCGGATTCGCGCTGTTTGCGGGACTCGCGATACCGGCGTACATGGGCGGGTTCGAGAGCGCCGCGGCGTTCCGCGAGGGGATGGCGAGCGTGTCGGTGTTCGAACCGATCGTCGGCGTCTCCGTGCTCGGTCCAGTCCTCGGGTCGCGACTCGTCGCCGACACCCTCTTCGTCATCGGCGGCACCGGCATGGCCGTCGGCGGCATCGTCGCGCTGGTCCTCGACAACACCATCGCCGGCACGCCCGAGGAACGCGGTCTCGTCGCCTGGGAGCGGATCACCGAAGACGAGAGCGACTTCCGGACCGCGTGGGAGCGCTGGCGCGACACGGGCGAGGCTTCGGAACCGGCGGACTGATAGCGGGACCCGTCGGGAGACCACTGTACGAAAGCCGACAGTCTGATACTGCGCCTGCCCCTCTCGGAAGGTATGTCGCTTCGCCTGCTGCACTATTCGGATCTGGAGACGGCGATCGACGACCCGGAGCAGTGCGCCCGGCTCGTCGGTGCCATCAACTCGCTACGGGACGGGAACTCGGTGGTCATTGGAACCGGTGATAACACCGCTCCCGGCGCGCTCTCGCTGGCGACCCAGGGGCGGGCCGCTCTCGACTTCTTCCGCGCCGTGTCCCCCCACATCGACACCTTCGGCAATCACGACTTCGATTTCGGCCACGAGACCGCCCGGGAACTCGCCGCCGCCGCCCCCCAGCGGTGGCTCTGTGCCAACGCCGTCCGGAACGGCGACCGCTTTGCTGCCGACGCGACGGCACCGAGCACGCTCGTCGAAACCGATGACTACCGCGTCGGCGTCGTCGGCGTCGCACACCCCGAAACGGACGGGATCAATCCGGCGGCAGACGGCGTCGACTTCACTGACCCCGTCCCCGCCGTCCGCGAGGAGGCCGCCGCGCTTCGCGACCGCGGTGTCGACGTCGTCGTCGTCGCCTCCCACTGCGGGAAACGCGACGACCGCATCGCTCGTGAGACGGACGTGGATGTCGTGTTGGGCGGCCACGTCCACGACGTTCACGTCGAAACCGTCGCGGACACCTTCGTGGTGCGGCCCGGCCGCGCCGGAACGCACTTCTCGGAAGTGACGCTCAACGCGACACCCGACGTCACGATCCACAGCGTCGACGGAACCGACCGGGACGACGACCTGGCGGCGACTCTCCGCGACCGACTGGCCGAACACGGTCTCGACGAGGTCGTCGCGACCGTCGAAACGCCGGTCGAACTGACCGAGGAGACGGTGAACGCTGCCGAGAGCCGCGCCGGAAACTTCGTCGCCGACGCCCTTCGGTGGAGTGCCGACGCTGACGTCGCCATCTCCCCGGCCGGGGCGCTCAGAGCGGACGGACCGCTCGACGGCGACGTGACGGTCGCGGAACTGGTGAATCTCACCCCCTACGAGGACGACCTGGCCGTGCTCTCTCTATCGGGCGAGCGCCTCCGCGACGCACTCGACGAGATCCCGATCGGCTACCACTACGACGATTTCCCCCTGCACTACTGCAGTCACGTCAGCGGCGCGCGGATCGTCTGGGACGACGATGAGGGCGAACTGACAGACGCGACCGTCGGCGGCCACCCCCTCGACTCCGACAGGCGGTACACGCTCGCTGTCGCCGACTATCTGGTCGAAACCGACCACGTCAGCGATGCGTTCGATGAGGAAGATGTCGTCCGGCGGTGCGGCCTCGCCCGCGACGCTATCGTCGAGTACGCCCGCGAGGAAGGGATCAATCCCGACATCGAGGGCCGCATCGACCGTCCGACGCTCTCGGGTCGTCGCTCGGATCGCTGAAGCGCTCTCGTTCGCTCGGCGGCGTCTCTCTCGTGAGAGATCCCAGTCACACTTTCGACGCATTGGTTGCAGTCCCGGCAAACCAGGCCCCCACCCCGTCGGCTTTCCCTCCGAGACCGTAATTCACCACGATGAGCGACGACCTGTTCACGCCGCTGACGCTGCGCGGAACGGAAATACCGAACCGCGTGACGGTGTCGCCGATGTGCCAGTACTCATGTGAGGCCGGGGACGGGCTCGCGACGGAATGGCACCGAGTCCACCTCGGGAGCCGGGCCGTCGGCGGTGCCGGTCTCGTACTGACCGAAGCCACCGCGGTCGAGCCGCGCGGACGAATCTCCCCGCAGGACCTCGGCATCTGGAGCGACGACCACGCCGACGCGCTCGCCCCGGTCACCGAATTCATCCGCGACCAGGGGCGCGTCCCGGGCGTCCAGCTCGCACACGCGGGCCGAAAGGGGAGCAAGACCCGCCCCGCGGACGGCAGCGTTCCGCTGCAACCGGACGAGGGCGGCTGGGAGACTCTCGCGCCCTCCGACCACTACCCCTACGGTGGCGACGAGCCGCCGGCGACGCGGCGGATGGACAGCGACGATATCAGCGACGTGGTGACGGCGTTCGAACTGTCGGCCGAGCGCGCGCTGGACGCCGGGTTCGAGGTGGCGGAGGTCCACGCCGCACACGGCTATCTCCTCCACGAGTTCCTCTCGCCGGTCGCCAACGACCGCGACGACGAGTACGGCGGGAGCTTCGAGAACCGCACCCGCCTCGTGCGCGAGGTGACGGCGGCGGTCCGCGACGTTTGGCCCGACGATAAGCCGGTGTTCGTCCGGGTTTCGGCGACGGACTGGCTTCCGGACCGGGACTCGTGGACCGTCGAAGATACCGTCCGCCTCTCCGGCCGCCTCGCCGACGCAGGAGCTGACCTGATAGACGTCAGCGCCGGCGGTCTCCACCCCGACCAGCGGGTGCCAGACGGCGGGCCGAACTATCAGGTTCCGTACGCCGAACGCGTTCGGAAGGCAACGGACGCCGCCGTCGGCGCGGTCGGCGGCATCACGACCGGCCAGCAGGCCGACGCGCTGATCCGCAACGACCGCGCCGACCTCGCTATCGTCGGGCGGGAACATCTGCGCGACCCGTACTTCGCGCTGAACGCCGCACGAGAACTCGGGATGGGCGACCGTATCGACCCCCCGGTCCAGTACCAGCGCGTGTTCTGAGACCTGGTGCAGTACCACAGCAGTTCTGGCCCCGGCCCACTACCAACGCGCCCTCTGGGACGGCCAACTACCAGCGCCCCTTCCGCTCTCCGTCGTCTGACCGCGGTTCCGTCTCCGCTACTGCTCTTTCCACTTGATCGAGCAGCCCTGTGACGGCTGCCACTCTATCTCGACGTCGTCGCCCGCGAGGACGGCGTCGATCGCCTCTCGGACGTGGAATCTCGTCGGCTCGTCGTCGGGGTTCAGTGCGTCGTCCAGACGGCCGTGGTACGTCAGGCGGAACGACCCACCCTCTCGCTCGAACAGGAACGGATCCGGCGTGCAGACGGCACCGTACGCTTTAGCGACCTCCTGGGACTCGTCGCGGAGATAGGCGTCGTAGTCGATCCGCCCGTCGTCGACGAACTCGCGCATCGCGTCGAACGAGTCCTCGGGATACTCCTCGGCGTCGTTCGAGTTGATGCCGACGACCACCACCTCGTCGTACTCGGCCGCTAACTCGTTCAGCAGACCGAACTTGGCCTGCGCGTACGGACAGTGGTTACAGGTAAACACGACCAGCAGCGCCTCGCACCCGTCGAACGAATCCGGACTGTATGTCTCGCCGTCGACGCCCGGCAGTTCGAACGCCGGCGCTTCGTCGCCCGGTTCGAGTTCCGAGTCCGACTCAAGTAGAACCATGGTCGACCGAAAGGCGTTCTCCGGCTTATCTGTTATCGATCCAGCTAGAACGACGGAGCGGCCCGAACGTCGGAACCCCCGGACCGTGGCGGACCGACGAGTGCCGCTACACTTCGCCACGCAACGGTCGTATCGTTACTCGCCGTACCGCGACTGGTCCTCCGCGTTCCCTCTGGAGGCCGGTGGACCCTCGTTCGGCGTCGTCTCCGATCGTTCCTGGGTTTCCGTCCCCTGACCCGCTTCCTGGCGTGCGCCCGTCGTTCCCTGACGGCTGGAGGGTTCGTACCCTATCGGGTTCCGATAGGCGGTTTCCGTCCGCGGCTCCTGTCGCTGTGTCCCTTGCTGGGCCCGCTCGATGGGGTACTGTTTCTGACTCCCTCCGGACTGTCGGACCTGAGGATCCTGTTGTTGTCGAGACTGCTGGAGTTGCTGTGTCTGGGGCTGCTGCGTTTGGGGTTGCTGCGTCTGGGGCTGTTGCCGGTGCTGTGTCTGGGGCTGTTGCCGGTGCTGTGTCTGGGGCTGTTGCCGGTGCTGCGTCTGGGGCTGTTGCTGTGGGGTCTGGTACTGTGGTTGCTGGAACTGCTGACTTCCCTGCGTCTGTTGGGTCGGCTGGTACTGTTGCTGGGTATGCTGTTGAGGCTGCGACTGCTGGTTCGCCTCCGCCCAGAACCGCTGTCCGGCGGTCGACTGCGGGAACTCCTGTCCAGTTGCCCGGGACTGCTGCGGTTGTCGGTGACTCTGGGTCGCTGGTGTCCCCTGCTGGAGCGACTCCGCCCCCTGTGACGCGAATCGCTGCTGAGCCTGCGTCGCCTGTCGGATCCCCTGTTCCGCCTGCTGGCCCATCTCTCTTGCCGCCTGTCGACCCTGTTCGCTCATCGTCTGACCGGCCGAGGCTATCGAGTTGGCGCTGTCGAAGTAGTTCCGCATCGCCGACCTCGTCATATCGAGCGTCTGGCGTTGCAGCGACGCCCCCATCTCCATCCCGTCGACCAGCAACTGGGCGGCGTTTCGCTGGAAATCGAGCCCGCGCTCCATCGCGTTTTGCCCCTGCGACATCGTCTCCTGTTGCATCTCGACTGCTCCCTCGACCGGGTTCGTTAGCGCTTCTTGCAGTTGCTCGGTGTCGTCGTCTGTCATCGTACCGACTGTACCGGCAACCGGGGCGGGAATAAACAGGCCCAATCGTTGCGATCCGTTCGAACCCGTAAACTCCGTATTTCTGGCTGTATAGACGGCCTGTGTCGTTCCGCGCGCGAAACCACCACAGCCGAAGTCGCCCAGGTAGTACACCGTTTCCCCGTACAAGCCGGCGTTACTCGACCGTCGTGAAATACACCGCGAGTATCGCGAAGCCCACACCAACTAACTTGCGCGCTGTGAACGGTTCGTCCAGCAAGACGACTCCGAGTACTGAACTCGTGACCAGAAAGAGACCGAAGACGGGCGTCACGATACTGATCGGGCCCATCGACAGGGCTCGATAGTAGGCGAGGATACCGACGGCGAGACAGGCTCCCGCCGCGTACATGTAGGGGGATTTCGGATGCGTGACGTAGTCGGTGATATGGTGGTTACCGCGGAGTGCGATGACGAGAGCGACGGCGACGAGAACGAGATTAGAGACGAACGCGGCCACCTCACTCGGAATGGACTGTGTCGCGACTTTCATCAGTGGCGCGACGAGCGTGTATGCGAGGAGAGCGACCACCGCCCAGCCGACGTAGTTCATACTGGATCCGGGCACTCGAACGGAGGATAGGGTTTCGAAATCGAACGGCGTCACGTCTCCGCCTGCCCACGGCTTCGTCATCCCCTCGCACGGACTGGAAACTCTTATGTCGCCGCCACCGACTCTCGTACACATGACCGACAAGCGCGAACTGCTCGACCTCTTGCTCGAAAACGCGCGCTACTCGACCGAGGACCTCGCGCGCATGACCGACCTCTCCGAGGCGGAGGTCGTCTCGACTGTCGAAACCCTCGAAGACGAGGGTATCATCCGGGGCTATCAGGCCGTCGTGGACTGGCACCGCGTCAAGGAGGAACATATCCGCGCCGAGGTAGAACTCAACGTCACGCTGGACCGCGAGACCAGTTACGAAGACATCGCGGAGCGACTCGCCAAATTCCCTGAAGTGAAGACGCTCCAACTCGTCAGCGGTGATTACGACTTCCACCTCGAAGTGGAGGGCGACTCGCTTCAGGAGGTGTCGAACTTCATCAGTGAGAAGGTCGCACGCGCCCCCGAGATCACCCAGACGGTCACCCACTACGTCATGGAGACCTACAAGGACCGCGGCATCGAGTTCGAAGACGACCACGGCGACGACCGGTTGTCTATCTCACCATGAATCTGTCCGATAGGGTCGAACGCGTCCCTCCGTCGGGGATACGGAAGTTCTTCGAACTCGCTGAAGAGATGGACGACGTCATTTCGCTCGGCGTCGGCGAACCGGACTTCTCTGCACCGTGGGCCGCCCGAGACGCGGCTATCCAGTCCCTGGAGCGCGGCCAAACGTCGTACACCGCAAACCGCGGCATGCGCGAGTTGCGAGAAGCGATCAGCGACCACGTCGCAGAGCGGTACGCTCTCGAATACGACGCCGACGACGAGATACTCGTCACGACGGGCGTCAGCGAGGGGGTCGACGTCGCGATGCGTGCGCTGGTAGACCCCGGCGACACCGTCGCGGTCCCTCAGCCGTCCTACATCTCCTACGCGCCGGGCGTCATCTTCGCTGACGGAGACCCACTGCCGGTGCCGACCCGGGAGGCCGACGAGTTCAAACTCACCTACGAGCGTCTGGAGGCGAGCGGTGCCGCGGACGCGGACGTTCTCATCGCCTGCTACCCGAACAATCCCACGGGTGCAGTGATGACCGAGTCCGAACTCGAACCCGTTGCGGAGTTCGCCCGAGAACATGACCTCACGGTCATCTCCGACGAGATATACGCTGACCTGACATACGGTCACGACCACACCTCCATCGCCACGCTCCCGGGAATGCGCGAGCGGACCATCGTGTTCAACGGCTTCTCGAAGGCGTACGCCATGACCGGACTCCGCCTCGGATACGCCCTCGCCCCGCCGGAGGCTATCGCGGCGATGAACCGCATCCACCAGTACTCGATGCTGTCTGCGCCGACGACCGCTCAACACGCCGCGATAGAAGCGCTCGAATCCTGTGACGACGAGGTCGAGGAAATGGTTCAGACGTACGACCGTCGCCGTAACCTCGTTCTCTCGCGCTTCGAGGAGATGGGAATGGACTGCTTCGAGGCCAAGGGCGCGTTCTACGTCTTCCCGGAGGTTCCCGGCGGCGACGCCGAGACGTTCGCCGAGGAGTTGCTTCAGGAACAGGGCGTCGCCGTCGTCCCCGGCGACGTGTTCGGGTCGGGTGGCGAGGGACACCTTCGCGTCTCCTACGCGACCGGGACGGCAGACCTGAAGGAAGCGATGGACCGGATCGAGGCGTTTCTGTAGTCGACCGACGGCATCTGTACGTCGGCGAGCAGACCCCCGGAACGGCGGGCGAGTTCGTCCTCCCGGGATCAGTCCACAGTCTCTCACGCCGTTGGACTCCAGCGGCTTCGGATCTTGCTTCGAGCACGCCGCTAATGGACACATGGAACCGAACCCGAACAGCCGGTCGACACTGTGACGAGGGCGTTTCTCCATACACCGAACTGTGCTGCGGTCGTTCTCGGCGACAGAGGGCACTAGAGGTTTCTCCCGTGTCGTCGTATCTCTATGCGCAATGGCTCGCGACCATGAAGAGTTCGACCCCGAAGCACCGGAGGAGCGCGAGATCGGTCGCGAGATGGTCGACCAGAGCACGGGGCTCGGTTCGGTGGTCGCGCATCTCTATCGGGGCGAGATGGATCGCGCGGTCAACTGGCGGGGACGGCTGGATTCGACGACGAACTGGGCGGTGACGATCATCTCGGCTATCCTCGCGTACGCGTTTTCCAGCAGCGATGTCGCGCACACTATCATTCTTGTCGGGATGGCGACCGGGGTCGTGTTCCTGCTGATCGAGTCCCGACGGTTCCGACGCTACGACATCTGGCGGTCCCGGGTTCGCTCCATGCAGGAGAACCTCTTCGCGAACGCGCTCGACCCCTCCGAAGGCATCGAACAGCGGGACTGGCGGAAACAGTTGAGCGAGGACTACAGGCGTCCGGCGGTGAAAATGCCGCTCCGGAACGCGGTCGCACACCGTCTCCGCCGGGTGTACCTTCCGCTGCTGATCGGCCTGTTGCTCGTCTGGTTAGTTCGACTGAGCGGCGAGAGCGAACCGATAGTGGAGGCCGCATCCGTGTCCGGGACGCCCGGTTGGATCGTCTTCACCTGCGTCATCGCCGGGTACGTCTGTGCCTTCGCTATCGCTTTCTGGCCCGACGCGCAAGCGTCGACGGAGACGGACAGTGAGGTCGACCGCGGCGACCTGGGTTCCGACGACGAGTGATACCGTCGGCTGTACCTTCGAAACGATGATCGGCTCCGGGGTCCGATAGTCTTCGCGGGAGTACAGCCGACAGTATGAGCGTCCTGCGCCACGAACGTCGGTCTCCGAGACCCGTTTCAGCGAAAGCGGTACTGGCGACTGGAGTGACACCCTGAATTTAATGAGTGTGTACTACGACGTACGTGTATGGTATCTTACCGTCTCAAGCGCGCATTGAGTCGCTCTCGTCACGCCGCACTCGGCGCAAGCATCGGGGCCGCAGTCGGCGGCCTGATCAGTCGCAACGCCGCGAGCACCGGTGCCGGAATCGGTGCGTTAGCCGGCGCGATAGTCGGCGAGAAACGCGTCTCCGCTCGCTCCCGCGTCGAGGAGGCCGTCGACCAGGAGTAGTAACACCTGAGCGTATCGTGTACCGCGGCCTCGCGGTCGCCCGGGGGACTCTGTCGTCTGAATAGTCCACTCGGCGTCGCGGTCAGACGCACCCGGGGAACGACTCGCCCGTGATGTGATGCGAGTCCACGTAGTCGGGGCGTTCTTCGGCAGATAGCGTGAACCGCGACCGGGCGGTCATGTACGACATGATGAGCGCGCGTCGCCAGTCGCTCGTCGTATTCTCTGCGGTGTAGTGTGGCACGAGACAGTGAGAGAACAGCGCGCTCCCCGGTTCCATCGGCACTTCGACGGCATCGTCCGTGTCGTACGTATCGTCCGAAACGACGATGTCTGTGTCGTATTTGCGCGTCTCGTGGTCGAGTAACCCGTCCGTGTGACCGCCGGGGACGACGTTCATACACCCGTTTTCGGGGGTCGCCTCGTCCAGTGCGATCCAGACGGTGCAGTGGTCGAGCGGCCTGATCGGGTAGTACGGTGCGTCCTGATGGAAGCTCTTTTCGCTACCGATCTCCGGGGGTTTCAGCATCGCCGCGCTCCGGAGGAGTTTGAGGTTCGGCCCGAGGAGTTCTCGGGCGACGCTGACGATGCCCTCGTGGTGTGCCACGTCCCGAAAGACGCCGTCCTCCTCGACCATGCCGAGGCCCTCCATTTTCCGCACCGCGTTACCGGGGTCGTCGATGTCGACATCGCCGCGTTCGACCGCGGGTTCGGTCTGGGTGGCGAAGCCCTCCGGCTCCCGGTCGCCGTGCGTGTACTCTCTGAGACGCGACTTGACCGTCGCGCGCTCGTCCTCGTTCAGGACGTCCTCGACGACAACGTACCCCTTCTCCTGGTACTGCGCGAACGCATCGTCTGTGAGTGCCATTGCGTATTACCCTGTGGTACAACCGTATGAAAATACCTATACGTTCTCATAAGAACGGAGAAACCGATGAGTGAACAGACGGGCAACGCAGCGGTCGACGACGCGACAGCGTCGGACCGCGGAGTCGTATCGAAGCTATCGAACATGGGGCCGACGTGGCTAGCGGGCGCTATCGCCGCGGGACCGGCGAGCATGGCGAGTCTCCTCGGCGCGGGGTCGGCCTTCGGCTACTCGCTGCTTTGGGTCGTCGTGCTTTCGGCGGTTCTCGGAACGGTGTCTCAGTATCTCGCGATGCGTCTCGGCCTGCTCACTGAGGACGGCATCGTCTCGGTCGTCGAGCAACACGTCGGCGAGACGTGGGCCTGGCTCCTCGTCGTCGACGTCATCTTCGCATCGGGGCTAGCGCAGTTAGTGATAATGAAAACCGTCGCCGACGTCAGCGCGACGGTGACCGGTGTGGACGCGCGGGTCTGGGGCGTCGCCTGGGCGGTCGTTCTCGCGGTCGGCCTCGCCGGGCGCGGCTACCGCGTCGCCGAGGTCGGCGCGAAGGTTCTCGTCTCGGCCGTCGTCCTGGCGTTCGTCGGCTCCGTGTTCGTGGTCCCGATCGACCTGTCAGCGGCCGCTGGCGGCCTCACGCCGACGATCCCGGCCGGCGTCGACGGCGCGTTGCTCGCCGCCGGTATCCTCGGCGGCGCGGTCCACATCACGCTCGTGACGATGCAGTCGTACACGATGCGGTCCCGGGGCTGGACCCGCGACGACTACGACCTCGCGCTGTTCGACGTCGGCGGGTCGATGCTCGTCGCCTTCGGTATCTACAGCGTCGCCATCTTCCTCGTGGCTGCGAGCGTTCTTGATTCGCCTGATATCGGCGCTATCGGTGCGGCGAAGGCGCTCGAACCCGCAGTCGGGGCGAACGCCAAGTGGCTGTTCCTGCTCGGCCTGTGGGGAGCGGCGGTGTCGACGCTCGGCAGCAACACCGTCGTCCCGCCGTACCTCGTCGCCGACAAACTCGACTGGGACACGGACGTTTCGGACCCGCGGTACCGCGGACTGCTCGTCGTCGTCGCGCTCGCGAGCGCCGGCGGCGCGTTCCTCCAGGGCGCGTTCTTCCCGCTGCTAGTGCTGGTGCTCGCGTTCGGCCTCGTCGGAACGCCGTTCGCGCTCGCGCTGGTGCTGTACCTGCTCAACCACGACGACGCCGTCCCGGTACGGAACTCCGCGGCGGCGAACGTCGGCGGACTCGTGCTCATCGGCGTCACGGCGGTCACCGCCGGCACGTTCCTCCGGGGGCAGTACGCGGCCGGCGTCGACGGGGTAACCGCGTTCGTGCTCCTGTTCGCAGCCGTCTTCACCGGGGCGACGCTGGTGCTTCTCGGTCGATTCGTCCGTGAGACAGTGACCGCCCGAGGGGCGGCCTGACCCGTGACCGGCCACCCCGTTCCCCTCTTGGGGACGACGCTCGTCACCGGACCCTCGAACGTCGGGAAGACGCGCCTGACCGTGCAAGCGCTAGAGCGGTGGCTCGACGCGAACGGCCCCGACGGCGTCGTCGTGTTCGATTTCGCTCCCGTCGTCGAACGCGACGGGACGGTTCTGGGCGGCCGCCTCACGCAGTTCACCGACGTTCCAGACGAGGTGTGGTACGGCGTTCTGGCGGCGCACGCCCCGCGGACGGACGCCACTGACGAGGACGGGTCGCTTCGTCTCGCCGCCGACAACGCCCGCCGTGCGCGACAGCTCGTGGCTGCGGCCCCGCCCGCCCCGACCGCTGTGTTCGTAAACGACGCCACGATACCGTTCCAGCACGCGGACGGCGACACGCAACTGCTCGCCGACTACTGCGACGGCGCGACAGCCGTTCTCAACGCCTTCGACAGCGACGAACTGGGCGCGACGGACGCCGTTTCCCGACAGGAGCGGGCGTCGCTCGCGGCGTTTCGGCAGTGGGCCGACCGGGAGTACCGGCTGGACGAGTCGGACACCTCTCCGTCGAGCGAGCCGTGACGGTCCCGTGGCTTCTCCGCCGGGCGGCCACGAAAGGTAAGTGTCATCGCCGTCTAGGCTCACTGTACTGATGACGGGCGACTCCGCGCCGGCCGGGCCGGCGCGGCTCGGATCGGAGGGTTCGAGATGACAGACAGCGACGCCGTAGACGAACACGGGATATTAGACCGCATCACGGACGCGTTTTTCGCGCTCAACGCCACCTGGCGGTTCGTCTACGTCAACGAGCAGGCAGAGCGGATGCTCGACCGCGACGGCGAGGGGCTTCTCGGCCGGGTCATCTGGGACATGTTTCCGGAAACGGCACACACGCCGTTTCCCACGCAGTTCCACCACGCCATGGACGAGCAGGTCCCCGTCGCGTTCGAGACGTTCTACAACCCACTGGAGACGTGGTTCGAGGTCCGCGCGTACCCGTCTGACGACGGCCTGTCGGTGTACCTTCGCGACATCACGGAGCGAAAGCGCCAGGAGTCCGAGGCCAATCAGCACGCGGCCATCGTCGAGGCCGTCCACGACGGCGTCATTACGGTCGACGACGAAAACGAGATCACCTACGTCAACCGCGCCATCGAGGCGACGTTCGGCGTCCCCCGAGAGCGACTCGTCGGCAAGAACGTGTCGTCGCTTCCCCGGATCGCGACCATCGACGAAGACAGCGCCGAGGCCGTCGACGACGCCCTCGAATCGCTTCACTCCGGTGAATCCCGCGAACGGCGACTCGAAGTGACCTTCGAGATGGCTGACGGGGCAACCCGGGTCGGCGAGATCCGGATGGTTCCCATCCCGGGAGCCAACACGGACAGCGTCACGGGCGTCATCCGAGACGTGTCCGAGCGCCACGAGTACGAACGCGTCGTCACGTCGCTCCACGACGTGACGCGGCACCTGTACAAGGCCGAGACGCCGGAGGAGATCTGCGCCGTAACGGTCCACACCGCTTCGGAACTGCTCGGCCTCCCGATAAGTGGCGTCTGGTTGCTCGACGAGGAGCGCGACTTCCTCGACCCCGTCGCGGCGACGGCCGGCGCTCACGACCTGATCGACGGTCTCCCCCGCTTCAGGCAGAACGAGGGCCTGATCTGGGACGTGTTCCACAGCGGCGACTCGGCCCTGTACTCCGACCTGAAAGAGGTCGACGGGAAGTACAACCCGGACACCCCGATCCGGAGCGAACTCATCGTTCCGATCGGTTCGCACGGCATACTGATGACTGGCGCACGGACCGTCGACGCCTTCGACGAACGCGACCGGGAACTGGCCGAGATACTGGCCGCCTCGACTGAACTCGAACTCGACCGGGCGGAACACGAACGGCTGCTCTCCCAGCGGGAGTCCGCGATCAGCCAGCAGACGGACCGGTTGACCGTCCTCGAAACCGTTCTCGGAAATCGCGCCGACACCCGGATCGAGGACGCGATGGCGACGCTCGAGGACGCGGACCTCCCAGACGGCGTGCGAGACCAACTGCGGTCCGACCTCGCCGTCGCCGAACGCCTCGTGGACGACGCTGCCGAACTCTCGACGGGGAATGCATCGCTCGGATCGCGCTCGTTCGTCGACGTGTCTGACGCGGCCGCGGCCGCCGGGGAGAACGTCGTCGAAGACGACAGTATCGCGGTCGACGACCTGTCGCTTACCATCGCGGAGGACGCATCGCTCCGGGCAGACCGCGACCGTCTGGTCCGACTGTTCGAGACGCTGTTCCGATGGTCCGAAGACGGGACGAAAGCCGAGGGACGGATCGGCCTGTTGGCGGAAGCAGAGGCTCGGTCGGTCGCTGACGGCGGGTATCCGAGCGGTTTCTACGTCGAGCGGGTCGACGCCACAGCGCCCGACGACGCCTCCGCGTTGACCGACCCTGACGCGGATCCGGTCGGTCCCGCGATAGCGCGCGAGTTCGCCCACGCTCACGGGTGGAAGTTCGCGGTCGCTCGAACGGACGACGGTACCCCCCGATTCGAGATATCGGATATCACGACACTCGAAACAGACGCTGCCTGATCGAAATCGGCTGTCGGCCCGGGTTACGGTCGCGAGTGGGAAATGTCGTTACAGATCCGCTCGTACGCGTCGTGGCTGGAGAGTTCGGCGATCGTATCGTCGATCTGCTCGCGAAGGACCGCCAGCCTGTCCTCTAACCGGGCGTACTCCTCGCTCGCTCGGGTCTCCGCCTCGCTCTTCTCCGAGTCGAGGATGGCTTTCTTCGACGCCAGCGCGAAGAACTCCTGGATCTGTTCGTCGTAGGTCGACCGCAGTAACAGTTGGTCTACGGTTTCGAGCAAGTCGTCCCGAGAGACCGGCTTGACGACGTAGTCGTCGAACCCCATCTCGACGATATCGAAGTCGGGTTCGACGGCCGTCACCATCGCGACGCGGCAGTCGAGGTCGCGCTCGCGGATGGCGGTCAACACTCTGTCGCCGGAGATACCTGGCATCCGCCTGTCGAGGAGAACGGCGTTTACGTCTTCGTCCGTGGCATCGAGCGCCTGGCTCCCGTTGTACGCGGTTCGGACGGTACAGTTGTCACGGAGCCACGACGTGTAGAGGTTCGCTAGGTCGGGCTCGTCCTCGACGACGAGAACGACCGGCTCCTCAGACCCAGTCACGCCGGGCCCCCTGCCGTGAGACGACACATCGTGGTAACGCTGTCGACGGAGCTATTTGAATATGGTGGCTCCCCCGGAGGAAATCACACGGCTCTGCTCGCAACTGTATTGTTCTCTCGTCGGGAGGGCTCGTCACGAGAGCCACCGCCGGTCGTTCACCGCGACGAAGAGACGGTCGGCGACGGCCGCTGCCCCAGGCGGTTCCGTGGCCCCAGTGTTGTCCGTCGTCACGACCGTCTTCGGCCATTCTGTCAGGGATACTCCTGATACCACCTTATCACTTTCCGTGTCGGCGGGACGCGGAGACGACTCGACAGGGGACCGAGAACCGGTGCCGGTCGAGTCCGAACTGGATGCCGTTGACAGGTAGAAAACCGGACGCCGTCGACAACGGGTCCACAGGTCGTACTGTCGGCTGTAATCCCTTGAAGAATATCGGACCCCGAGGGTCCGATTATCTTTACGAAGTTACAGCCGACAGTATCAGTCCATCTGTTCGGCGATGACAGACCGCAAAGAGGCGATGTCGTCCGCGTCGTACGTCAGGGTCACGTCGTCGACCGTCAGCGACAGCGTGTCGTCGTCCCGGCCTTCGCCGATCCGATGAACGGAAGCGACGCCGTCGAACGCCTCGCGGACGCGCTCGGGGGCGGTCGACTGGACGACGACGCGGCCCGGACGCTCGTGGAACAGCGCGGTAACGGGGTCGGCGGCGTCGGGGAGCGTGGCGTCGAGACCGTTCTCTCCGACCATCTCGGCCAGTGCGACGGCCAGGCCGCCGTGGCTCACGTCGTGGACGGCGAGCGTCCGGTCGTCGTCGGCCACCGCGGCCAGCGTCTCGACGAACTCACCGGGGGTTTCCGGTAGTTCGGGGAACTCGTCCGTCCCGCCGAATGTCGCGAGATATTCGGAACCGCCGAGTGGCACGTCCTCGCCTGCGAGCGCCGGGTCGCCAACGACCAAGAGCGCGCCCTCGGATTCGACGGACTGCGGCGGCGCGTCGTACCCGTCTTTCGTCCCGGTCATCGCCAGAGTCGGCGTCGGCGGGATGGGTCCGCTTGACGAGTCGTTGTACAGTGAGACGTTCCCGCCGACGACGGGCACGTCGAGCGCCGAGCACATGTCCGCGAGACCGTCGACGATACCCTTGAAGCCGCCGTACACGTCGGGTTTCTCGGGGTTCCCACCGTTCAGGCAGTCGACTGCGGCCAGCGGCGTCGCGCCTTTCGCAGCGAGGTTTGTCGCGTTCTCCAGTGCGACGGCGCGAGCGCCGTCGTACGGCGCGGCGTCGGTCCAGTTCGGATCCGCGCCGGAGGAGAGAGCGAGCCCCTGCTCCGCTTCTCGGATCGCGAGCACGGCGGCGTCGTCGCCCGGCGGCACGCTCGTTCTAACTCCCACCTCGTGGTCGTACTGGCGGTACACCCACCGTTTGGAGGCCGTGTTCGGACTTCCGACGACTGCGTCAAACGCCGTGCCCGCGTCGGTGTCCGGGAGGTCGCGTTTCGGTTGGCTCGGCGCTTCGTGCGGCAGGTCGTTCATCGGTGCGCCGTCGCCGAGGAACTCCGCCGGGGCATCGACGACGGTTTCGCGCCCCTCCGTCTCGCTCCCCTCGAACGTACACGTGTAGTTCCCCTCGGTCACCTCGCCGATGACCGAACAGCCGAGGTCGTAGCGCTCGGCTATCTCGCTGACGCGGTCGACGTTCTCCGGAGCGACTTCGTAGCACATCCGCTCTTGGGACTCGGCGAGCAGTATCTCCAGAGCGTTCATGTTCGGTTCGCGCTGGTGGACGCGTTCGAGTTCTATCTCGGCTCCGAGACCGCCTTTGGCGACGAGTTCGCTGGACGCACCGCCGAGGCCGGCCGCGCCCAGGTCCCGCGCGGACTCGATCAGCCCCTCGTCGATCAGTTGCTCGTTGGCCTCGATGAGCAACTTCTCAGTGTACGGGTCGCCGACCTGCACCGCGGGGCGGTCCTCCGTCTCGGCGTCCTCCGAGAGGTCCTCGCTCGCGAAGGAGGCCCCGCCGAGGCCGTCGCGGCCGGTGCCGTTTCCGACGAGAACGAGTTTGTTGCCCGGTTCCTGGGCCTCCGCGGTCACCATGCGCTCTGCGTCGACCAGGCCGACGCAGGCGACATTGACCAGCGGGTTGCCCTCGTAATCGTCGTGGAAGGCAACGCTGCCCGCCACGGTCGGAACGCCGATGGAGTTCCCGTAGTCACTGATCCCCTCGACGACGCCGTCGAACAGGTATCGGGAATGTTCGCGGTCGATATCGTCGGACTCCGTCGGACTGGCAGTCGAACGCGGTTCGACCAACCCGCCGAAGTACAGCGAGTCGGCCAGCGCGATGGGGTACGCGCCCATCGACAGCGTGTCGCGGACGATGCCGCCCACGCCCGTCGCCGCGCCGTCGTACGGGTCGACGTAGGACGGGTGGTTGTGGCTCTCGATGCCCATCGTGATGTACGTGTCTTCGTCCAGCGAGACGACCGCGGCGTCGTCCCCGGGGCCGATTACGACCTGATCGCCCTCGCTGTCGAACGCCGACAGCAGGGGACGGGACGAACGGTACGCGCAGTGTTCGCTCCAGAGGTTCTCGAACAGCGCTTCCTCCGCCGGCGTGGGGTCGCGTCCGAGTTCCTCGACGACGAGTTCGCGGTCCGAATCGGCGAGACTCATTCACTCTCCTGTTCAAACAGGCCGAATAAGAGGCTTTCCATGTGCACGTTCGTGGATAAAAAACACCTGTCGAACTGGCACTCGGGGGAAGACCGGGGCGTTTTTGCCACCCTCCTACGAATAGCGACTTGTGCTGTCGGCCGAACTCCACTGCCACTCGTCGCTGTCGTACGATGGTCGTGACCCAGTCGAACTCCTCCTCCAGCAGGCGGAGGCAGTGGGTCTCGACGCGCTCGCCGTGACGGACCACGACGAGATAGACGCGAGCCTGGCGGCCGCCGAGAAGGCCGAGGAGTACGGGTTAGTCGGTATCCCCGGTATGGAAGTCTCCAGCGCCGCAGGGCATGTACTCGCCCTCGGCGTTGAGGAGCGAGTCCCGGCGGGGCTGACGTACGACGAGACGCTAAACCGAATCCGGGACCTCGGCGGCATCGCCGTCGTCCCGCACCCGTTTCAGGAGTCCCGCCACGGCGTGCTGGCGAAGGTTTCGAAGGATGCGCTCGCCCGGGCGGACGCGATCGAGGTGTACAATTCGCGCCTGCTGACCGGCCGCGCCAACCGACAGGCGGAGCGGTTCGCCAAGGGGCGCGGGCTCCCGATGACCGCCGGAAGCGACGCCCACATCAGCGAGATGGTCGGACAAGCGGTCACTCGAATCGGCGCTGAGGAGCGGAGCCTCGACGCCATCCTCGACGCCGTCCGCGAGGGGCGGACAACCGTCGAGGGAAAGCGCACGCCCTGGCACATTAGCTTCCGCCAGGCGGCCGGCGGGGCGAAGCGCCGGGTGAAAAGCGGTCTGTTCTCGCTGTTTCGATGATTCTCCAGGGTGCATCCCCGGAGACGATACGGCGTGCGATCGACGAGACAGATCCGCTTCCGGGAACCCGTGGGTTCGCCGGCACCGTCGACGGGACGCTCGTCCGGGACGTCCTCGGGCGTTACCCGCTGTTCGTCGACGGCGACGAGTGGGCGGCGGCCCCAAACGAACTTGACGACCCGACTACCTTCCCGGCGGGACATAGCCGGCCTGCGGACGACGCTGCTGTCCCTGCCCGGCGCGTCTGGTCGCTCCCCGACCCGGACCCGGTCGACGATGAACGCGTCGCCGTTCGGAACCTGCGGGACGCGATCGGTTCGAGCCTGGCCGCGGTCGACGGGACGAACGTCGCCGTCGCGTTCTCGGGCGGCGTCGACAGCGCCGTCGTCGCCAGCGAGATCGACGGACCGCTGTACGTCACCGGTTTCCCCGAGAGCCACGACATCGCCGCGGCCCCGGAGGCGGCGCGAGCGATGGACGTCGACCTCCGCGTGGTCGAACTGTCGCTCGCTGACGTCGAACGCGCGGTTCCCGAGGTGGCCCGAGCGACGGGGCGGACGAACGCGATGGACGTGCAGATCGCGCTCCCGCTGTATCTCGTCGCCGAGCGCGCGGCCGCGGACGGCTACGAGCGACTGGCCGTCGGACAGGGGGCCGACGAACTGTTCGGCGGGTACGCGAAAGTCGCCCGCGCTCCGGACGACCCCCGCGTCGACGCCGACACAGTTCGGGCCGCCCGCCGTGAAGTTCTCGGGTCGCTCCCCGACCAACTAGAGCGGGACGTACTGGCGTTACGCGGCGCGGGAGTCGAGCCCATCGCGCCGCTACTCGACGACCGCGTGGTGGCTATCGCCCTGGGACTCGGCGGCGACATGCTCGTCGACGACCGCGGCGAGCGAAAGCGCGCCTTCCGCCTCGCCGCTCGCGAGTTCGTCCCCGACAGCGTCGCCTTCCGCGAGAAGAAGGCGGTGCAGTACGGGAGCCTGGTCGCCCGCGAACTCGACCGCCTCGCGCGGCAAGCCGGGTTCAAGCGCCGGATGGACGACCACGTCTCACAGTACGTCGCTTCGCGGGTCCGGTAACCGCCTTCGTACGGCGAGAGATCCGCCTTCGTTCCACGAGTACCAGCGCGAAACGGATCTGCTGTTTATATCTCCAGGCGTGCTAGGCCGTACCGATGCGTCGTTCACTCGTGATCGCCGCTATCCTCGTTCTCATAGCGCTGGTTGCGACCGGCGGTCTGTCGCTGTTCGCGCCGTTTACGACCGAGGATGTGGCTCCCCAGCACGACCTCGAACCGAAACTCGTCCACCCGAACGACAGCGAAAGCGGGTTCTATCCGTACCTCAACGCGAATCCGCGGTTCACTCAGCGGAGCCCCGTCAACATCATCGTCCACGGGAACGCCTCTCGGGTCACCCAGTTGATGCAGGAGGACACGCCGTCACGCTGGAACGAGACTGCGCCAGACGAGCAGGACATCGGCGGACAGACGCTGTTCGACGGCGAAAACGAAACCCTGGAGAACGGGACCGTGATCAACGAGTCCGTCGCGGCAAACAGGTCAGACATCAACAGGAACTTCGTCAACGAGTCGGAGCGGAACCGGTCCGATGGCGTTCCCAACGACTCGGCGGACGACGCCGGGGCGGAGAACGGGTCCGAGAACGAATCGTTCATCGACCGGATCGACCCCACGACTGCGTGGGCGCGGACGACCGGCGCGACGAGATGGGCGTACGTCGACCCCGGTCCGAACGAGAGCGGCAGTTGGGTAACGGAAACGATGCAACTCGACTACGGCGACTACTTCGGCACGCGCGTTCACATCCGGATGTACGAGAGCCCCAACGAGAGCGAAGAGTGGGTGTTCATGCAGGCCCACAAGGAGCACTTCGACTGGTTCACGCTCCGCCACCGGGTCGACAGTTCCGAACAGGCCCAGTCCTACGTCGAGCAGGAGTTCATGGGGCAACCGTTCGTCGAGGACGACGGTATCTACCGGATCTACCTCGACAACGGCGGTCCCTCGGACTCCGACGGGTGGGCAACGGTGATCGAACTCGCCTTCCTGCTCCCGTTTGTCCTCGGCAGAGCGGGGATAGGACGGGCCGCTCGGTCGCCGCTGCAGGAGGCCGAAATTCAGCGGTTACGTGAGATCCGCGAGCGGATGACCGTTCAGCACCTGCTCCTGCCGCTGATCGTCATCACACTCCTCCTCGGCGTCCGGTTCGGGGGCATCTATCTCGAATACAACGCGCCGGAACTCTCGATGTACGCTATCATGGCGCTTCTGTACCCCGTGATGGCCGTCGGCATCCCGGTCGCGACGTATCTGGTCGCGAGCGGCATCGACCGGCAGTTCGATGCGGCGGTGCTCGCCTCGGCGTCGCTCTCAGTCGGGATCTGGCTCGACTACGGGTACCTAGGAATCGCGACGCTCCCGATCGACGTCGTCCTCCAGCGGATCGTCGTCATCCTCGCGCTCGGCCTCATCGCCGGCGGGGCGGCCCGGCAGGGCGTCGAGATGGCTCGATCCCGGTGGAACGAGATGCTCATCGGCGGTATCGCACTGTGGGTCATCGTGCTCGTGGGAACTCTGCTCGGCTATTTCTGACCCCCTCGTCACTTACCGACTGTCGACGGTCTCGATCGCTCGCTGGCCCACGTCTACCACGTCCGCCTCGATCCCTTCGTCGTTCTCCGCCAACTCCGCGGCCGTGAACCACCGCCAGGCGTCGGCGGGCGCTTCACCGGGTGCCGGTGACAGATCCCGCGAGTCGGCCTCGGCGTAGTAGACGTGGTCGATGTGCTGGTGACCGACTTCGCCGTCGTGGACGTTGACGTCGGCGAGAATGAAATGCTGCGGCCTCGGGAGCGACGTGACCGACGCCGACTCGACGTCGTCGGTGTCGGCCACGAGAGACACGTCTAGCCCGGTCTCCTCGCGGACCTCTCGCTTCGCGGAAACGTGGGGCACCTCGTCCCTATCGACGTGGCCGCCCGGCGGGAGCCACTTGCCGAGGCGCTCGTGTTCGTGGAGCAACGTCGCGCCGTCGTCGACGACGTACACGGTCGCGGTGAAATGTCGAGTCGTCTCCATACGGTGGCCGAACCGCGCGGACGGCTTGTAGCCGTCGCTCTGTGGCGACGAGGAGTCGACCGGAACGGACAGACGCGACGCCCACGCGGGTCCGGGCGTATCGAAACGCTTACTCCGCGGAAGGCAGTGGCTGAGAGCATGAGCGACACGCCCGTCGACCCGGACGAGGTCCGCCACGTCGCGGACCTGGCGCGGGTGGACGTAGATGACGACGACGTCGACCGCTTCACGGAGCAGTTCGCGGACATCCTCGACTACTTCGAGACGCTAGACGAGGTGCCCGAAGTCGAACGCGACGCCGACCTCGTCAACGTCATGCGACCCGACGAGGTCCGCGAGAGCCTGAGCCAGGAGGAGGCGCTCGCCAACGCCGAAGAGACCGAAGACGGCTACTTCAAGGGGCCGAACGTCTCATGAGCGATCACGGGATCTTCATCTCCGAGGAAACGATCGAGGGCGACGGCGACGGGCCGCTCGCCGACAAGACCGTCGCGGTCAAGGACAACATCTCGACGGAGGGCGTGCGTACGACCTGCGGCTCGGAGATGCTCGCGGACTACGTCCCGCCGTACGACGCCACCGTCGTCGAACGGCTGAAAGACGCCGGCGCGACCATCGTCGGCAAGGCAAACATGGACGAGTTCGGCATGGGCTCGACGACCGAAACGTCCGCCTTCGGCCCGGTCGAGAACCCCGCCGCCGAGGGCCGCGTCCCCGGCGGGTCCTCCGGTGGAAGTGCGGCGGCCGTCGCCGCCGGTGAGGCGGACCTCGCGCTCGGCTCCGACACCGGCGGCTCGGTTCGTAACCCCGCCGCGTTCTGCGGCGTCGTTGGCATCAAACCGACCTACGGCCTCGTCTCGCGGTACGGGCTCGTCGCCTACGCCAACAGCCTCGAACAGATCGGCCCGCTCGCGCCGACCGTCGAGGGTGCCGCCGAGCTGTTAGACGTCATCGCGGGAGAGGACCCGCAGGACGCGACGACCCGCGACGAGGGAACCGACAGCGACTACGCCGCTGCGGCCGACGGCGACGTCGACGGCCTCGACATCGGCGTCCCGACGAACCTGGTCGACGGAGCCGACGAGGGCGTCGTCGAGGCGTTCTGGTCCGCCATGGACGACCTGGAGGACCGCGGCGCGACGTATCACGAAGTCGAACTCCCGTCCGTCGAACACGCCGTGGAGGCGTACTACGTCATCGCCACGTCCGAGGCCTCTTCGAACCTCGCGCGGTTCGACGGCGTCCGCTACGGCCACCGGGCCGACGCCGAGGGCAACTGGAACGAGGAGTTCGCACAGACCCGCAAGGAGGGCTTCGGCGAGGAAGTCAAGCGCCGGGTCCTGCTCGGCACGTACGCGCTCTCCGCGGGCTACCACGACAAGTACTACAAGAAGGCGCAGGACGCCCGCGCCTGGGTGAAACAGGACTTCGACGAGGCGCTCGCCGAGGCGGACGTGCTCGCGAGCCCGACGATGCCTGTGCCGCCGTTCGAGCGCGGTGAGAGCCTCGACGACCCGCTCCAGATGTATCTCGCCGACGCCAACACCGTCCCGGTCAACCTCGCTGACCTGCCCGCGATCTCCGTCCCCGCGGGCGAGACTGACGGCCTCCCCGTCGGCGTCCAGTTCGTCGGGTCGGCGTTCGACGAGGAGACTATCATTCGAGCGGGAAGCGCCCTGGCCTAGCGGGTTTCGGTGCACGTTTCCCCGAGACGGTGCGTCTCTTTCCCCGAGACCGGCAGGGGTAACCAAACGTTTAGTTCCTCTACGGGGTTTCTCTCCCAATGGCAGGGTCTGACCCCGACGAGAGTCTCCACGACGAGGACCTCCCCGATCCCGAAGAGAGCGTCCGGGAAGCCGTCGAACGGTCGCGAAGCGGCGCTCCGGCCGCCGGACGGGTCGTTCGGGACCGCTTCTCGTCCGACGAGGTGTTTCAGCGTATCGTCGCCGCCGCGGACGAGGAGATAACTTCAGGCAACCGCGAACTGTTCTTCAGCGGTCTGGCCGCTGGGTTCGCGATCACCGTCACCTTCCTGCTTCTCGTCTCGCTGACGGCCTCGACGGGCGGCCATCCCATCCTCAGCGCCTTGCTGTACCCGCTGGGGTTCGTCTACATCATCATCGGCGGCTATCAGCTGTACACCGAACAGACTCTGCCGCCGGTGGCGCTGACGCTCGAACGGCTGGCGAGCATCCCGGCGCTGTTGCGAAACTGGGGCGTCGTGCTGGCCGGGAACTTCACCGGCGGCGCGTTCGGCGCGGCCGCCCTCGCCTTCGGCGGCGTGCTCTCGCCGGAGGCGGCGACCGCGGCGGCGGACATAGCCGAGAAAGGGATCGCGACGGGATGGTGGCCCCTCTTCTCGAAGGCCGCCTTCGCAGGCCTGATCGTCGCCGGCGTCGTCTGGGTGGAGTACGCCGCCCGTGACACCATCTCGCGCCTCGTCGTGGTGTACATCGCCTTCCTGTCGATCCCGCTCGGCGGACTCTTTCACTCGGTCGTTTCGTTCACCGAGATGGCGTATCTGGTGTTTCTCGGCGATCTGGCCCTTCTCGTCGGCCTGACGGAGTTCGTCCTGCCGGTGTTGCTCGGTAACACGCTCGGCGGCGTCGTCCTCGTGACCGCCGTCAACTACTTCCAGACGACCGAGGAGCGCATCGATTCCGCCCGCTTCCACGGCGCGGACCGGCAGCTCTCGGTCAACGAGTGGCTGTTCGGCGGCCTCGCCGGGAAGTCGTACGTCCCGCTGGTCGACACCGTCGAGGAGACCCCGGCCGACGACGGGCCGTACCGCGTCGTGGTGCCGATATCGAACCCGCGGACGGAAGCCGGCGTTGTAGACCTCGCCTGCAAACTCGCCGGAGACAAGGAAGACGCCGTCGTCCACGCCGTCCACGTCGTCCAGAAACCGCAGCGGACGTCTCGGTTCAGCGGCCAACAGAGCGAACGGATAGTCGCCGAGTCCGAGGCTCTGATGGAACGTGTCCACGATCAGGTCGGCGACCACGGCGTCGACTGCGTGACTTCGACCGTCGTCTCGCACCGCTCGTTCGAGGAGGTGTTCCACATCGCCGAGCGCGACCGCGCCGACCTCGTCGTGATGGGGTGGGGCGACGACAGGCTGTGGGACGCCGCCCGCGCGGAGCGGCCGCTAAGTGAACTCACGAACCGCCTCCCCTGTGATTTCCTCGTCATCAGAGACACCGACGTCGACACGTCTCGGATCCTCGTTCCGACGGTGGACGACCCCAACTCCGACCTGAGTGCCGATGTCGCACGGACGCTCCGGTCGGCCGACGGGTCCGCGATCACGCTCATGCACGCCGTCAACGGCCCCGACGAGCGCGAGGCCGGCGAGAAGTTCCTCGCGGACTGGGCCGCGGACCACGGTCTCAGCGACGCCGTCCTCACGGTCGACGATTCCGGAAACGTCGAGGAGGCGATCGCCCGCGAAGCCGAGGACCACACGCTGATGCTGATCGGCGCGACGGAGCGCGGCCTGCTCTCCCGTCTCGTTCGCGGGTCGTTACATTTCGACGTTCTCGAAGAAGTCGACTGCTCGGTGATGCTCGTCGAGCGACCGACCGACCGGAGCATCGTCGAGCGACTGTTCGGTCGGCGGTAACGAGCGTTCGGGAGAGAATCAGGCGCTGCGGCGTCGCCGGCGAATCTTCCGCACCGCGATTACCACGGCTCCGGTCGCGGCGAAAGTCACCGCGGCCGCCACGGCCTTCTCCGTCATCGCGGCAAAGGGCGTCTTCGGTGGCGAGCCGTTGTCACCTGCCTCTTCGCTACTGCCGTGTTCGTCGATCCTGTTGTCCATACGGAAATGAGGGGCTTGAGCGGTATAAGGGCCGCGTGCTACCGCTACCATCGTGTGGAAAACCGCAAGCATGAGCCGGTGTTTCAGCGTCCGGACGCTACAATCGCCTGTCGTCTCTGAGATACAGCACCGCTATTCCCAGTGCCAGCAACAGGAAACCCCACCACATCGAATCACCGGGAAGGATCTTCAGTATCAGCGTGACGATACCCGAGGAGAGCAGGGACCAGCCGAGCGTCGTGTTGTACCCCATACGCCCAATACGCCGTCGGTTTCCTTAGTCGAAACCCCTGCTGGAACGCGGTCGGCGCGCACCGCGCGGTGAGACTGCGTCCCGCCGCTCACCGATCGGGGCGCGGCGCGGACTCGTACGTCGCTATCTGGTCGGTCTTCTCCACGGCGTCGTACGCCTCTCTGAGAGAGTCCTCCGCGCGGAGCAGTCCGTGGCGGTTGAGGAACTGCCGGCCGTCCTCCGCGATTCCGTAGAAGACGTGCGGGAGGTCCCGACTGCGTCGCTCGGACGGAAGTTCGACCCGTTCGACGACGCCGACTTCGACGAGTGCGTCGAGATGCTCCCGGATGGTGGAGTCGCTCTTGCTCGGGTTGACGTAATCGAGTTCCTTCAGCGTGGGCAGTTGCTCGGGATGGCCCAGCACGTCCTGCAGGAGCGCGAACCTGGTCTCCTGCGTGACGACGCGCAAGCGCTCGCGCTCCCGGTCGACCCCGCCGGTAGCCGCGTCGGGTTGGCTCATACCTACGTATTGTTCCGTATTGGCCTTAACCATTGTGGTGAAATACGGTTTGGTTGTAACCAAACTGGTTACCGTAGTGGGAACCGGTGTAGCTACCGCTTCATTCCACTTTCACTGTGTGGCGTGCGCTTATCTATCAGGTCTTCGACGCGCCGACGTATGCGAGACGACCAGCCGCCGAACGGTCCCCCCGACGACAGCGGTCGCGACGGTCACGGTTCGCCTGACCCAGCCGAATCATCGGCGGATGACGACCAGTCGTCCGCCGGCGACTCCGCCGACGAATCGCCCGCGCCGGCTCAGGTCATCGCCGACGCCGAGGACCACCGCCACGACCGCTCGCTCACCCCAGAGGAGTACGAGCAGCTCAAACACGCCGTCGCTGAACTGACGCCGATATTCACCCACGACAGTTCCTACTTCGTCCTCGGGAGCTACGGCGACCCTGAGATCCGACGCCTCCAGTTCGTCAAGGACCGACTGAACCGCCGGCGCGACACGTACGCCTTCCTCATGGTCGACGTCCGGCGCGAGTGGACGAACACCTACCTCAAGTTCCGGATCCTCGCCGACTACGCCGACACCATCGTCGGCGTCGCGGAACACGACGGCGGCGGCTTCCTCGTCGAACAGGGACTGTTCGTCGCGGACGAGGAGTACTTCGAGAAAACGCACGTCTGCAAGCGCGAGTACGACGGTCTGGACGCCACCGATCTCGACACTGACGCCGACCCGGAACGCCCGTACAGTGGCATGCAGACGCCGATATTCGAGATGCTGGATGAGTCCGGACGGCTTCACCGCTGGACGACGACGGACGACCTAGCGAAGTGCGTGGCGGAGATAGAATAACCGTCGTGGCCGAGAGCGCGGCGCGAGGCGGGGCGGCGAGCGCCGCGCGACCCGGGGAAGGGCAGGCCGTCGTCGAGCGGGAGATCCGCGAGTGAACGGAGCGAACGAACGGCCTGTTTTGATCGACATGTGTTGGCCGAGCGGTGCGTGAGCAGAGCGAGCGCACCCGAGGCGAAAAACGGTAGTCGTTGTTACTCCTCGTACGCGAGGTTCATGATCCACTGCGAAAAGGCGTCGCTGTTGGCGTCGACCTCCTCCTCGCCGATGAACGGAGAGAGCATGTCGCCGGCCATCAGCAGCGAGAACTCCAGGTCGCGCGCCGTGGGCGAGATGAGGTAGGTGTTGTGCCCGTCGTAGACGGTCTCCTCTCGGTCGACGAGGCCCTGCTCTTCGAGGGAATCGGCGATGCGACTCCCCTTCCGGGATGAGACATCGAGTTCCTTCCAGAACTCGCTCTGGTGGATGCCGCCCGTCTCGCGGACGAGTTCGAGCGCTGCGCGTTCCTCCTCGGTCAGGTCCTCTTCCCTCGCGGAGACGCTCACGCGGACCACCTCCGGACGTTGACGGTCGCGGCTAGCATTGTGATCACCACAACGTGTGCCAACCTGTTTAAAGATGCGCTTCGAGGTCGACCTCGCCGTAGTTTGTCTCGCAGGGCGGCCCGTTAGCAAACCAGTAGCGGGCACCCGCCTCGCCGAGGAGGATCAGCGACGAGGAACGGGTCCCGAACCTGTCTCCATGAACGCAGACGCCGTACTCGTGGTCTGACAGTACGTCCGCGGCGCGGTCAAGCCACGCCTCCGCCGTCTCGCCCGGTTTCGGAGTCAGCGCGGCCCGCACACCGCGGGCGTTGGCGGCTTGCTCGCGAGCCGCGTCGGGACGAATCTCCGGAACGTCGAAGGCGTCGTCGGCACCGACGTTGACGACGACGTGGACGCCCGGTTCGAGGCGCGAGAACCCCAGATGGCCGTCCCACTCGTACAGCAACGCCGCGGCATCGTCGGCGAGGACGAGATTGAACCCGTCGAACTCGTTGTCCTCTACCTCGCGCTCGACGAAGCGGGCGGCGTCCTCGGCGGAGTCGTGTCTGAGAGCGTCGCGGACGAGCAATCCGCGGGAGCGGTCCCCGGCGAGGTCGGCGTCGGTCCAGCGGTTCGTGACGGCGACTAGCAGGCCGTGTTCGTTGTAGCCGATCCACGTCCCACCGGCCTCGGCGTCGCGCGGCGCGACGACCCGGGGGTCCGATTCGACGACCGCCGGCGGTTCCGAGGGACGACCGACCAGTTCGTCGCGGTTCGCGGCCACGACGACCGGCGCGTCCGCGAAGACCCGCCAGGCGAGGGTGAGCGTACACACGATAGACCGTAGGCGCTGAGGCCGCTTAAATCGTCGTTCGGTTATCTGGGGTTGACGTCGATCTCGACGATGTCGTCGCTGCGGTCGTGTTCGAGTTCGAGAGCGACGTTCGCCGAGAGGTCGTGGTCGGCGAACCGTTCGACGAGCCACAGCGAGAGGTCGATCCCTGCCGTGATCCCCCCGGCGGTTATCACGTCGCCGGTGTCGACAACGCGGGCTTCCTGTAGCGTTGTGAACTCCCGCAGGTCGTCGGTCGCCGTGTGATGAGTCGTCGCCGGACAGTCGTCGAGTACGCCTGCTTTGGCGAGCAACAGCGCGCCGGTACAGACGGAGGCGACCGTCGTCCCGTCCCGATACTGGCTCTCGATGACGTCCGGGAGGACACCGTCCTCGAACTCCCGCCTGACGCCGCCGTCCGAGTTCCAGCCGCCACCGGGGACGAGGAGGAGGTCCGGGTCGTCGACGACGCCGTCGGTGATTATCTGTGTGCCGTGCCTCGCCGTAACCGTGTCGACGACTTCGCCGGTACCGTAGGAGACGTCGAACTGGCCGCCCATCTTGTCAGCCGTCGTGAACACCTCGTACGGCGCGACGGCGTCGAGTTCGTCGAAGCCATCGAACAGCAGGATCGAGACGTCGATCATGCTCGTACAACGACCGCGACGCGTAAAACGACAGCGGGGTCAGCGGTCCCGGAGGCGCTCGCGGACGGCCTCGCGGTCGACGGTTCCCGACGCCGTCCGCGGTAGTTCATCGGCGAACCCAACCGTCCACGGGTGTTTGTACCCGGTCAGACGCCCCGCGCAGTGTTCGCGGATGGTGTCCGGTGATAGGCCGTCCGCGGCGGGCTCTCGGGCGACCAGCGCTGCGACGCGTTCGCCCCACTCGGGGTCGTCGAGACCGACGACGGCCACGTCGCGGACGTCGGGGTGGTCGCGGATCACGTTCGCCACTTCGCTGGGGTCGACGTTCTCGCCACCAGTGACGATCCGGTCCTCGCGGCGGTTGAGAACTTGCAGCCGACCCGCCTCGTCGACGTAGCCGATGTCGCCGGTGTGGAGGCCGTGCTCCCCGAACGCGTCGGCGGTTTCGTCCGGGTCGTCGTAGTATCCCGGCGTCACCGTCGGCCCGCTAACGACGAGTTCGCCCGATTCGTGCGGCGGTAGCGACTCCCCGTCCGCTCCGACGACGGTCACGTCCGTCATCGAGAGCGGGCGGCCGACCGTCCCGAGGTGGTCGAGCGCTTCGTCGGGCCGAGCGGTCGCTAGCTGGGACGCGGTTTCGGTCAGCCCGTACGTCGGACAGACCGGGACACCGGCCTCGCCGCAGCGCTCGATGAGCGCGTCGGGCGTGGGCGCGCCGCCGAGCAGAACGAACCGGAGCGAGTCGGACAGGGTTTCGCGGGCGTCCAGCATTCGCCGGAGCATCGTCGGAACGAGCGAGATGCCCGTTGCGTCCCGCTCGTTCAGGGCGTCCGCCGTCTCGCGGGCGTCGAACTCGCGCTGGATGACGACCGTAGTTCCGTACAGCGCCGAGCGCACGACGGGGGCCAGACCGCCCATGTGGTACATCGGTAGGGGGTCGAACCAACGGTCGTGTGGAAGGACGCCGAGGCGGAAGGCTGAGGCCGTCGCGTTCGCCAGCATGTTGCCGACAGTCAGGGAGACGGCTTTCGGTTGTCCCGTCGTCCCCGAGGTGTAGAGGACGTACTGTCGGTCGTCGAGGGCGCGCTCGATGGGAGTGACCGCCACGGGGTCGGCGTCGGCGAATGCGCCGACCTCAGCCTCGCTCCGGCCAGTAGCCGGCGGGTCAACGGAGGCGACCGGCACGTCGCCGGCGGCGTCGACTGCCGTCGTCTCCGTGTCGCTTTCGCAGACAAGCAGCATCAGGTCCGCGCGGTCGACCTGCGAGTCGAGTTCCGCGGCCGTCAGGCGCGCGTTCAGCGGAACGAGCGTCGCGCCGAGCCTGGCCGTCGCGTGGACGAGGCGGACGAACGCCATCCGCGTGTGCATGAGGACGCCGACGTGGTCGCCCTCGCGAACGCCGAGCGCTGCGAGGCGGCCGGCGGTTTCGTCGACCGCCGAATCCAGTTCGGCGTACGTCCACGTCTGTCCGGTCCCGTGAACGATGACAGCCGGTTCGCCCTCGTGAGCCAGAGCGAGCGCGGGCTCGAACGATTCGCCGCGTCGGGTGGCGTCTGACGCGCCGGCGGTCTGGAGAGAGACCGGGTCACGGAGGGTCCAGGTCACAGTGCCCATGCCCCCGTTGTTCCGTTTCCGGGCAGTTGCGGGACGTGTGCCACGCCGTCGCTGACGGGGGCTGGGTCCGCAGTGAGGTCCGCCTCGATCCAGTCTGCGGTCGCGAGGCCGCACGGCGGTGCCGCCGGCAGCGACGCCGCGAGATGGACTGCCGCGGTGCGAGCGACGACGGCGTCTATCGTCGTCGTGACGACCGGCGTGAGTCCCGCGCTCCGGGCGCTGAGGACGGCATCGCGGGCGCGGTCGACCCCGCCGAGTGCCATCGGTTTGAGGATCAGGACGTCCGCCGCCCCGGCGTCGAGAACGGATTCGACGCTGTGGGCGGCGAGCGTCTCGTCGACCGCGACGCCGACCGACCCTCCACGAAGCGCCGCGTGGCCCGCCAGGTCGTCCGCCGGCAGCGGTTGCTCGACGAACGAGACGCCCGCGTGTTCGAACTGTGCGAACGCCCGTTCGGCCGCATCGCGCGTCCAGGCACCGTTCGCGTCGGCCCGGAGTTCGGCGCCTGGACCCACCGCGTCGCGGACCGCCTGAATGCGGGCGGCGTCCACGTCGACCGGGCGAGCGCCGACCTTGACCTTCACGCATTCGAAGCCGTTGGTGACGGCGTCGCCCGCTCGGCGGGCGGTCTCCTCCGGGGGCGCGTCCCCGACCGTCGCGTTGACCGGCACCTGCATAACCGGCGCGTCGCCGCCGAGATAGCGGTAGAGCGGTATCCCCGCCCGGGACGCGCGCAGATCCGCGAGCGCGAGCGAGAACGCGTGTCTCGCGGCGGGACTGTCAGCGACGGCCAACGCGGCACCAGGCCCCTCCGCAAGCGCTTGCTCCGTTCGGTCGAGCGCCTCGTGGCACTCCGCGAGGGACTCGGTCCAGCCCGGCAACGGCGTCGCCTCGCCGATGCCGGTTCGCCTGCCGTCTGTGAGTCGAACGATGACTCCTTCCCGGGCGGTGATATCCCCGCGTGCCGTCCGTAGCGGTCGCGTGAGCGGTACTGTGAACTCCCGGCGTTCCAGACGCATCAGGTGACCACCATTCCGAGCGCGAACAGCGCCGAATGCGCCGCGAGCAACTTGCCGGTCCGCTCCAGCGCCGGGTTGAGCGCCTCGCCGGAGCGCTCGGTGCAGACCGTCCGGGCGACCACGGCCGCGTAGGGGAGCGTCAGTAGCGGCAGCAAGACGGTCGGCCCGAAATCGTTCAGCCAGAACCACACCGGGACGGCGTAGGCGAGCGCGAGCAACGCGATGAACTCGACGCGACTCCAGCGGTAGCCGAGCAGGACGGCCAGCGTCGTCTTGCCCGCTTCGGCGTCCGTTTCCCTGTCTCTGACGTTGTTCACCACGAGAATGTTCGTCGAAACCCCCGCAACTGGGAGGCTCGCGAGAAACGCCGTGAGGGAAACCGTTCCCGCCGGAACTCCGACGGTGAGCGGATCGGCGAGCACCTGCGCCGCCTGCACGTAGAACGTCCCGGTCACGGCGACGATACCGAAAAAGAGGAACACGAAGAGGTCGCCGAGGCCGTAGTAGCCGAGCGGGTACGGGCCACCGGTGTACGCGACGCCGCTCGCGACGGAAAGCAGCCCGATCACGAGTATCGGGAGGCCGCCGACGTAGACGAGATACGTCCCCGTCAGGATCGCGAGAGAGAAGGTGATAGCCGTCGCCCGCTTTACCTCCTCCGGTGCGATGATCCCCGACTGGGTGACGCGGGTGAACCCCTCGCGGTCGTCCGTGTCGGCACCTTTTACGGCGTCGTAGTAGTCGTTCGCGAAGTTCGTCCCGACCTGAATCAGCGCCGCGCCGACGAACGCCATCAGCGCGGGGAGCGGCGCAAACAGCCCCTCTCGGACGGCCAGCCCGGTCCCGACCAGCACCGGTGCCGCCGCCGCGGGTAACGTCTGCGGCCGAGCGGCCATCAGCCACGCCTTCGTCCGGGAGACGTCGGCCGCGTTGGCGACTCCTGTCATTGCCTGGCCTTAGGACAGCGACGCCATATGGACTGCGGTTGGCGGAGAGAATCGGATCGCTGCGGTGGAACGGAACGAGCAAACGGCGGCGAAGCCGCTACAGTAGTCACTGAAAGTCATTGGTACTCCTGATCGCACGACACCGATGCGATCAGCATGTGAACCGTTCCAGCGACTACTGTGTTCCCGAAAACTGCGTCCGCGGACGTAGTGAACGGTTTATCGGCCGGGCCGTGCGAACGGGCCTTCACCCCGTTCGCAGAGAGTGGTGCGCCAGCGGCGTACCGACCGCGAAAACGGTCGTCCTAGTAGTGCCACGGGTAGTCGTCGAAGTCCGGGTCCCGCCCCTCGTTGAAGGCGTCCCGGCCCTCCTTCGCTTCGTCGGTCATGTAGCCGAGGCGAGTGGCCTCGCCGGCGAACACCTGCTGGCCGACCATGCCGTCGTCCGTGGCGTTGAATCCGAACTTCAGCATGCGCATCGCGGTGGGGCTCTTGCTCGCCATCGTCTCGGCCCACTCCAACGCGGTGGCTTCTAGGTCCTCGTGCGGGACGGCCTCGTTGACCATCCCCATCTCGGCCGCTTCCTCGGCGTCGTAGTTCTTCCCGAGGAAGAACACCTCTCGGGCCTTCTTCTGGCCGACCTGCTTGGCGAGATAGGCCGAGCCGAAGCCGGCGTCGAAACTCGCCACGTCAGGGTCGGTCTGTTTGAAGACGGCGTGGTCCTCGCTCGCCAGCGTCATGTCGCAAATGACGTGGAGGCTGTGGCCGCCGCCGACCGCCCACCCCGGGACCACGGCGACGACGGGTTTCGGCATGAAACGGATGAGCCGCTGGACTTCGAGGATGTGGAGGCGTCCGGTGTCGGACGCTCGCTTCTCGTCACCCTCGTACTGGTAGCCGTCCTCCCCGCGGATCGACTGGTCGCCGCCGGAACAGAACGCCCACCCGCCGTCCTTCGGCGAGGGGCCGTTTCCGGTCAGCAGGACACATCCCACGTCAGTCTGGCGTTTCGCATGTTTCAGCGCGTCGTACAGTTCGTCCACCGTTCCGGGACGGAAGGCGTTGCGAACCTCGGGCCGGTCGAACGCGATGCGGACGGCATCCGCGTCGACGGCCCGGTGATAGGTGATATCCTCGAAATCGAAGGCGTCAACTCGCTCCCAGCGCTCCTCGTCGAACAGTTCCGAGACCATCGGTGTTCGAACTCCGGACGGGAGAGAGAAATAGGTTCCCGTCCGTCCGTCGAGAGGTTTTTGTCAGTTCACCTGATACACCGGTCTACCAAGTTCCCGTATGGCAGAGACGTATTACGACGTACTCGGTGTTTCCCCCGACGCTTCCCCCGAGGAGATCCAGTCAGCGTATCGGGAGCAGGTGAAAGCGACCCACCCGGACGTGAGCGACGATCCCGACGCCGGGGACCGGTTCAAACGGGTCGTTCGCGCGGAGGAAGTGCTCGGCGACGAGAGCGAACGGGAGCAGTACGACCGACTCGGCCACGAGGCGTACATCCGACGCGTTCAGGGTCAGAACGCGGCGGGCGCAGAGCAGTCACCGTGGACGACGAGTAGCCGATCTGACTCTGCCGACCGAACCGACACGGACGGCCGGTCGCGGGGACGAACGACGGCCAACGAGGACGACGAGTGGGGCCGTGGTTCCGAGTGGGGCGAGTCGTCGCGGAACGGGGGTTCTGCGGACGAACGCACGGCCGAACGAGGCGAAACACGGTCACAGTCCCAACGTCGTCAGGAGTTCTACCGCGAGCGGACCGGTGGCGAGTCCGAGGGCTACGCCGTCCACGACTGGGACGACAACGTTGTCACGGAGGACCGCGTCAGCGTCCCGCTGACGCAGGAGCGCGTGCTCTTTCTCGTCGTGATGATCTTTCTCTACCCCGTTCTCGTGTTCTCGTCGGTGACGCCCGTCTTCCCGCTGATCGTGAAACTCGTCGTCGGCATCTGTACGCTTATCGTCACGGGATATCTGGTCACCGTTCCGCCGATAGGAACCACCGTGTTCGGCGTCTGGAGCGTACTCGCACCGCTTGCCCTGCTGGTGCTACCTATCGACTTTCTGTCGCTCGCGGGGCTGTTCGCGCTCGGCGTGTGCTGGATCCCGTTCGGATACTCGCTCGCGGTGGCGACGGTGCTCCGGCGATGAGGTGTCTTACCGTCGGACGAAAGCCCATGGAGAATCACGCCACACAGCGGTGTCGAATCTCTCACGACGGTCCGTCCGACAGTATCAGTACGCGACCGTCAGCGTGACAGGCTCTCGACGACGGCGTCGCGGAGCGCGTCGCGGTTCCGGTGGCTCTCCTCGGCGTCGAACTCCACGGCGATCACCTGTGTCCCGTCGCTGTCGAGGGAGGCGTTGTACGCGTCTCGGAAGGCGTCCCGGTCGCTGACGCGCGAGAACTCGAGGCCGTAGAGGTCGGCCGAGGGCTCGAAGTCGAGGCCGTGAGGCGTCTTGAACTGCTCGGTAAAGGGCGGGTCGAACTCCTCGACCGGGAGTTTGTGGAAGATACCGCCGCCGTCGTTGTCGATCACGACGATAGTGGCGTCGACCCCACAGCGCCCGACCGCGAGCAGACCGTTCATGTCGTGGTAGTACGCGATGTCGCCTGTGACGAGGACGAGGGGGTCGTCAGCGGCACTGCCTGCGCCGAGTGCGGTGCTCGTGATCCCGTCGATACCGCTCGCCCCGCGGTTCGCGAGCACGGTGAGGTCGGCCGTTCGCGGGCGGCCGAAGCGGTCCAGATCCCGAACTGGCATGCTGTTCGAGACGAACACGGTGGCTGGGTCGGGCGCGTCTTCGACGACCGTCGCCAGCACGTCGCCTTCGAACGGCTGTTCGCCGCGTTCGTCGGCGATACGGTCCCAGTACCGTCGCTCGGCGTCGGCGAAGCGCTCGCGCCACTCGGAGCCGCCGGCCGAGTGGCCGGCGGCCGCGGCGTCGACGAGACGGGAGAGCGTCGGTTCCGGGTCGGCGACGATCAGATCCGTCGCGGTGAACTCCGCCTCGCGCCACTCGCCGGCTGGGTCGATCAGGAACTGGGGGCAGTCGGCGCGGGCGAGATACTTCCGGAGCGGCTTCGACGTCGGCGACGCGCCGAACCGGACCACGAGGTCGGGGTCCGGCCACGACCCGGTCACTCGCTCGTCGACGAAGCCGTCGTATCCGCCGACGACGGGCGCGTCGGCGACGTGCGGTCCGTACCGAACTCCCGACAGCGGGTCGGCGAGGACCGGGAAACCGAACTCGTCAGCGAACTCGGCGACGACAGTCGGATCGGGCGTCGCGTCGTCTGCCGGGCCCGCGACCACGAGTCCGCGGTCGGCGCGCTCGACGGTGCGGGCGATATTTCGAAGGCCGTCGTCGTCGAGAGCGGGCGTTCCCGCCGTCGTCCGGACGTGCGGGTGTTCCGGCGCGCTCGTCCGCCGCTCGACGTGGTCGGTTCCCTCGGGGGGTTCCAGACGTTTGCTGAAGGGGACGTTGAGGTGGACCGGTCCGGACGGCGTGCCGGTCGCCGCCGCGAGCGCCCGCGCAGCGGTGGTCCGGACAGAGCGAAGCGTCCGCCCCTCGGCGCGCGGTTCGGGGAGGTCCTGATACCACCGAACCGCGTCACCGTACAGCTTCTCCTGGTCGATAGTCTGGTTCGCGCCGCTCTCGCGCAGTTCCGGCGGTCGGTCGGCGGTGAGCAACACCAGCGGAATCCGCGCCTGGCTCGCCTCAATGACGGCGGGATGGAAGTTCGCCGCGGCCGTCCCCGACGTACAGACCAGCGGGGTCACGGTTCCGGTTCGCTTCGCCCGCCCCAGCGCGAAGAACGCGGCGGAGCGCTCGTCCAGGTGCGAGTACACCCGAACGTCTTCGTTCCGTGCGAACGCCATCGTCAGCGGCGTCGACCGACTACCGGGAGCGATACACGCCGCGTTCACGCCGCCTGCGGCGAGTTCGCCGACCATTGTGTCCGCCCAGGCCTCGTTGTGTTCCGCGGTGTCCATCTTATTCAAGGGTGTCGAGCATCGGTCTGTATTTCAGCTGTACCTCGTCCCACTCGCGGTCCGGGTCGCTGTCCGCCACGATGCCCGCGCCGGCAAACAGCGTGGCGTTCGTCCCGTCGGCGACGGCGGAGCGGATGGCGACGGCGAAGGTGCCGTTCCCCGCGGCGTCGAACCAGCCGACTGGCGCGGCGTACCACCCCCTGTCGAACGTCTCCGTCTCGCGGATCGTCCGCCAGGCGAGGTCCGGCGGCAACCCGCCGACTGCGGGCGTCGGATGCAACGCTTCGACGAGACCGAGGACGTGCTCGACGTCGGTCAGTTCGGCAGCTATCGGCGTCTGGAGGTGCTGGACGGTGTCGAGCTTTCGAACGGTTCGCTGGCCGGTCCGAACCGAGTCGGCGAAGGGCGCTAACTGGTCTCTGACGGCGTCGACGACGAGGTCGTGTTCGTGGATGTCCTTCTCGCTCTCTAGGAGTTCCTGAGCGAGCCACTCGTCTTCCTCGGGCGTATCGCCGCGGCCGGTCGACCCGGCGAGGCCCTCCGTCCGGATCTGTCGCCCGCTGAGCGAGACGAGCCGTTCGGGCGTCGCACCGAAGAGCGTAGGGCCGGACCGGCCGACGGTGTCAGACCGCGTTTCGTCGGTCGCGTCGTCGCGTCCCGTACAGTCGATCATGAACCGATAGCAGTCCGGATACGTCGACCGCAGGCGTGCGAGAGCGTCCGGCACGGACAGTTCGTCCGCCAGAGTGACTTCGAGGGCCTGCGCGAGGACGACCTTCGTCAGGCCGCCGCGTCCGATACGCTCCAGGGCCGAGCCGATCTGGTCGCGCCACGCACCCCGTGATGTCGTCGCCCGCCGGTCCGTGACGCCCGGCGGGTCCCTGACCGGCCCCTGCGCCGGTAGTTCCCGTATCGTCTCAGCGACGGCGTCGATGTCGTCTTCAACTGCGTCCGTGCCCTCGGGAGCGACCGCGTTGACCGTCAACTGGACGTTCTCGTCGGTCCGTGCGACCTGTACGCGCGGGAGAAAGAAGTAACCGGAGGGAAAGCCCTCCCACGGCGGTGCCGGGTCGTGATCGTCGTGGAACGCGAACCCGCCGAACAGGCGGGGACGGGCCGCCGAAGTCGGGGCCCCAGTGTCGAACGCGGCGAACAGGTCGTCCGCGCCGTCGCGGACCGCGTCGAACCGGTTCTCCTCGCCGCCGTCGACTGTGATCGCCGCCACGGCCCCACAACCCACGACCGCCGGCTCATCCGGGGCGGTCCACACTGCTCGGGGGCCGTCGAACGCGTCGAGTATCGCCCGAAACGAGACGTCGGGGATCTCTCGACTCCGCGTCAGAAGCGACGGCTCGCCGGGCGCGTCCGCCCACGCCCCACTGCGCAGGATCTCCATACCGTGAACCTGTGAATCCTGATCCCTTCAGCCTGTCTTTTCGTGGGAGACTCCTCACCAAGCGAATGCCGTTCGCTAGTCCTGACAGCAACCGCCGGCCTCTTCGCCGAAATCGACCGAAAGCGGTTCCGAGATGGCCTCGTTGACCGCTTCGAGACGGGCGTCGAGTTCGTTCTGCGTGTCCAGATACTCGGACATGACCGGGACACTGTGGAGTTCCTGCTGGGCCTCCTGGACCTCCCGGAGGTCCTCCTGAGTCGCGTCGCCGGTCTGGCGAGCGAGCATGAAGTCCTGCCGGATCTGCTCGAACTCCTCTATTTTCGCCTGCGCCTCGTCGGATCGCTCGACCGCTTTCTTGGCTTCCTCGAACGCCCGGTACTCGGGCATCTCGGCGATGGTTTCACCGAGTTCGCGGCCGAGTTCTTCGACGTCAACCTCGTCTTCACCCGCGTCTATCTCGATGCTCATACCGCGAGATCAGGTTCGGACAGTGTTAGGTTTGCCGGTGTCAGTCGTTTCCTGCGGGCGCGACAATGGAGAACCTCCCGAGAGAACCTCCCGATTGACGGCCGCTATCTCTCGGGACTGACGGTATCTGCCGGAGCATCTTCGGAACCCCACGGACGATCACGAGAAATATTCCGTTCCAGTGAGGAAAACACCACTGTGTTACTGTGTGGTATGGTAACGATGCTTCGAGAATATTGATGTTTCAGGGGCAATAAGTAGTGATATCCTCGGCATCTACTGCTGGAGGGATGTACAATGAATATATACGAATTCAGAAATGTTGGGGCGTTTATCGCCCTCGCCGTCGTCTGGGGCTCGTCGTTCGTTGCGATCGAAGTCGGTCTGGCATCGCTGCCGCCGGTGCTTTTCGCGGCGATGCGGTACGACATCGCCGCGCTCGTCGTGCTCGCCTACGCGGCCTACAGTGCCGACCGATGGATACCGCGAACGGCCAGCGAGTGGAAACTCGTCAGCGTCGGCGGGACCTTAGTCATCGGACTGCACTTCGCTCTGCTGTTCATCGGACAGCAGTACGTGACGAGCGCGATCGCCGCCATCGTGTTGAGCCTGACGCCGGTCGTGACGCCGCTTTTCGCGTACCTGTTACTGCCCGGCGAGAAACTGTCGCGAACCGGGTTCGTCGGTGTACTGCTGGGCCTGCTGGGCGTCGCCATCGTCGCTCAGCCGTCCCCGTCCACGCTGAACGGACAGCTCGTCGGCGTCGGGATCCTGTTCCTCGCGGCCGTCAGTTTCGCGCTCGGGTCCGTGCTGACCCGTCGGT
Organism: Halostella pelagica; assembly: GCF_004762015.1. Taxonomy (NCBI): domain Archaea; kingdom Methanobacteriati; phylum Methanobacteriota; class Halobacteria; order Halobacteriales; family Natronoarchaeaceae; genus Halostella; species Halostella pelagica. Next base: position 124,766 of record NZ_SJES01000004.1, on the reverse strand, counting down.
TCACCGTCGCACTGCCCGCCGTTCCGACGCAGGCCTGGATGATGGGTATCGGCGCGGGAATACTACACGGGATCAGCGCGCTGTCGGGCGAGTCCTTCGCCGATGCCACGTGGACGCCGACGGTCGTCGCCGGGCTGTTGTATCTCGCAGTCGTCGCCGGCGCGGGCGGACTGATGATCTACTTCGACCTGCTGGAGCGACTCGGCCCTAACGAGACGAGCCTCGTCAACTACGTGACGCCCGCCATCGCCGCCGTCGTCGGCTGGTTCGCCCTCGGAGAGACGATCAATGCGGCGACAATCGCCGGGTTCGGCGTGATCGTCTGCGGGTTCGCGGTCATGAAACGCGGGTCTATCCGCCGCATCGTCTCCAAGTCCGACTCGACGCCTCACCGTTCCTCCGGCGGGACCGGAACCGTGGTCGTCGACGGAAACGCCTACCTGAAAGACGCGGAGTAGTTCCCGCACCCCTAATCGCAGACGACGTGCGTTAATCGTCAATCGAGTCCTGCTCGTCCGCCGTGCGCTGATCGTTCGTCGTACTTCGGGTGTTTTCCGCTGTCTCTGTGCGTATTTTTCGCCGAATGTAGCGTTTGAACCGTTTAAACGATCACTCGGGTTCATAGGCGAAGGACGCCGAGGATACGTCATGCCCCGCGAAGTGGACTCCGTCTTTCTTGCAGGTCCCCATCCGCTCGTCGAACGGGTCCGGGAGTGGTTGCGAGACGAGTATCGAGTGTCGACGACGACTGGCCCCGCGGCGGTCCCGCGCGACGCCGACCCGGACGCCGCTATCGTCGACCATCGCCCGCCGTCGACATCGCTCGACGCTCTCACCTCATCCGTCGACGACGACTGTCGGATCGCGGCGGTCGTCCGCGACCCACCGTCGTCGCCCACAGCACACTCTTTGCCCGTCGATGCTGTCCTCGTAGAACCGCTCTCTCCCGCTCGGGTGCTGAAGACGCTCGAACGGTTCGACCGTCGCCTGGCGTACGCCGACGCGCTCGAAGCGCTTCCAGAAGTCGCGGCGACGCGGGCCGCCGTGAACGAGATCGTCTCGTCGTCCGTTCCCGGCACCGCCGGCGCGGTCGAACCCGCCAGAGCCGCCTGGACGGTCGCCCAGAACGCCGCGACCGAACACCTGGCCGAGTTCGATGCGGCGGATTACCGGGCCGCCTTCCGCCGCACGGAGTTCGAGGGTTTCGAGGCCGAGCGAACCGGTAACGGCGGGGGCAGTTCGGCATAACACGAAGCGTCGCCGTTAAACGGCCTCGGTGGCTAAGACGGTTCAATGAGCCAGGAGTCTGAGTTTTCCGAGGGAGACCTCCGAAACACCGGGATGTCGCTCAAACACGACCGGGAGTGGGACTACGAACTCGACCGCATCGTCGAGCAAGTCGAAGAGAAAGGCGCGAAGAAAGTCGGGCTTCAGTTCCCCGAGGGACTGAAGCGCCGCGGTCCGCGGGTCGCAGACGACATCCGCGAACTCGTCGGCGACGACGTCACCGTCATGCTGTCGGGCCAGCCCTGCTACGGAGCCTGCGACCTCGACACCTTCCTGATGAAACGGACCGACGTGTTCGTCCACTTCGGCCACAGCCCGATGAAGAACACGGACAAGGTGATCTACGTTCCGCTGTTCTCTAACGTCGACGTGTTCCCAATCATGGAGGACGCGCTCGAAGAACTACCCGAGGACGAGGTCGGCCTCGTCACCACGGCCCAGCACATGAACCAGTTCGAGGACATGAAGGAGTGGCTGGAGGAACGCGGCTACGAGGTCCACACCCGGCGCGGCGACGACCGTCTCACCCACGAGGGCCAGGTTCTCGGCTGTAACTACGCCTCTGCGCAGGTCGACGCCGACCAGATCCTCTACGTCGGCGGTGGCAAATTCCACCCCCTCGGCCTGGCGATGGAGCATCCCGACAAGAAAGTCGTCATCGGTGACCCGGTCAACAACGTCGTCACCGTCGCGGACACGGAGAAGTTCATGAAACAGCGCTACGGCGCGGTCCACCGCGCGATGGACGCCGAAAAGTGGGGCGTCATCTACTGCACGAAGATCGGACAGGGCCGCTGGGAGCAGGCTCAGGACATCCTCGACGACAACGAGAACGCCTACCTCATCACGATGGACGAGGTGACGCCCGACAGACTGCGCAACTTCGACATGGACGCCTTCGTCAACACGGGATGCCCGCGTATCACGACCGACGACGGTCCGCAGTTCCACAAGCCGATGCTGACGCCCGGCGAGTACGAGATAGCGGTCGGCAACAAACCGCTTGACGAGCTATCGTTCGACACGTTCCACGGCACCTGGTGAGCGACGACTCGTAGTTCCGCGTCGCTTTTCTCTATCTTTCGTATCTCTCGGATAGCTGTATCCGCCGGCTGTCGCGGTCGGCCGGCAGGTCGAGAGCGTCCGCGAGAAACGGTAGCGCGAGTTCTGCGCGGGCGGTACCCGCGGCCCCGCTGAACTTCGCTACCGACAGCACCCCGTTCCGCCGGAGTTCCTCCCACGCGCGCCGCCAGTTCTTCCGGAAGATCAGGTCGGTCCGGCCGTTCTCGAAGACGACGGCCTCCCGTTCGGCATCGTAGTCGAGTTCGCGCCGCTTTCCGCGGTCGAAGGGGCGCACGAACTCGGCCGTTCTCGCGTGGTTCACGAGGTCGGGCCAGATCTCTTCGAACTCGGCCACGCTGGATCCTACCGCGGAGTTCTATTTCAATGTCTGGACCGTCCCGGAGCGCCTTCGCCGTCCGCTCACACATTGTTCTCGAACACCAGGCAGTACGAGTTGTCGAAGCCGTAGCGGTAGTTTCCGTCGCTGTCCGGAAACTCGTCAGTGTCGAATTCGAGAGGGTCGCCACGACGAACGTTCTCGGATGCGTCGAGGTACTCTCGGATGTACTCGGCGAGGTCCGGTTACGCGGAGATTCGAACGCGAACGCAAATACGTTCCGAGCATCAGACAGTTCGCGGTTTCGGTACCATTTGCTGTCGTGCCACTGCAGGCGAAGAAAACCGGCGGAACCCACACTCTCTGCGGACAGAGAACGGGCGCAGCGGGACCCGCAAGGGGACGAGGGGTATCGGGGCAAAGAATCATAGTAGTGGCCTCAGTAAGGCCTCGTTAATGACCGAAAGTGACGAATACGAAAACCGACTCTTCGAGTGGTACGAGCAGTACTTCGGAGAACCAGACGCACGTATCGACGTGTATCTCGGGTTTGGACTGTTCTTCGCGGGGATCACGATGGGCGTACTCGCGCTCGCGCTCTTCTTCTGGGGGAGCCTCGCAGAACCGCGGACCGCCTCATACTTCGCCCGTATCGGCCCGGCGTACACCCTGGGAATGCTTTCGTTACCGATGGCGATGATCGGCATCGTCACCCTGTTGCCGGTGGAGAAGAAGGCGCGCTACGCCGCTGCAGCGGGCGGAGTGATCAACCTCGCCGCAGTCATCTGGTTCAACGTCGCGTACCCCGACGACTGGAACGGGTACGGCGCGGACCTGACGATGCAGGTCGTCACTGTCTACGCGACGGGCCTGACCGTCGTCGTCGGCGCGACCGGCGCAGCGCTTGTCGCCCACCAACTGGCGCAGGTGCGGCCGAACCCCTCCGACATCGACCCCGTCGAAGCGGACGACCCGGACGAGAGCTACTCCGACGAGGAGATCGAACAGGACATAGAACAGGCGATGGAGGACGTCGACCTCTCGTGGGGCGGCGTCGAGAAGCAGGAGGGGCGGAAGATATCGTTCAACAGCGATACGGATATCGACGCGTCCGGATTCGACGTCGAGGCTGAATCGACGCGCTCGTCGGGCGTTGATTCGCAGGTTCAGGGCCTGAAACAGATGAAAGGCGGCGAGAAAAAGACCGCGACCTCGGAATCGACCGTCGACGACCAGACTGCGAAACTCACGGAACTCCGCGAGCAGAAACGCAAGGAGGAGGCGAGCGACGACGCCCGCAGTCCATCGGGGGACGGCTTCCTCAGTTGGCTTCGCAGTAAGCTCGGCGTTCGCTGAAACTAGTCCGTAATTATTGCATTAGTAATAATTCTGAATACTTTTCACATAGTTTTATTATCAGTGGGTGGACTTGTGTCACGCATGGCCAAAGGCCTAGACGTCGGCACGATGAACATCTTGTCGGCACAGCAGGATGGGAACGACACGGTGTTCGTGCAACAGCGTAACTCCTTCGTAGAGATCGATTACTCCGATATGGCGGAGCAGATGCTCTCTCGAAGCGAAGTCCTCCACATTAGAAAAGACGATAAAGTGTACGTCGTAGGCGACGACGCACTTAACTTTGCAAATATTTTCAATCGGGAGACACGTCGCCCGATGAAACACGGGATCCTCTCGAGCGACGAGCAGTCCGCGATCCCGATGATGAAACTCATCATCGAGCAGGTCGTCGGCGAACCGGACCGCCCCAACGAGAAACTGTACTTCTCGACCCCCGCCGACCCGATGGACTCCGACCTCTCGACGCTGTATCACCAGAAGACGATCGAGTCCTTCCTCGACGACATGGGATACGACGCCGAACCGATCAACGAGGGGATGTCCGTCATCTACTCCGAACTCGCTGATAACAACTTCACCGGCCTCGGTATCTCCTTCGGTGCGGGGATGACCAACGTCTGTCTCGCGTACTACGCCGTTCCGGTGATGAAGTTCTCCGTCGCACGCGGTGGCGACTGGGTCGACGAACAGGCCGCCCAGGCGACGGGCACGCCCGTCGACAAGGTCACCTCCATCAAGGAGGACGGCTTCGAACTCGACTTCACGACGGACGTCGGCGGCGTCGAGGGAGCGCTCTCCATCTACTACGAGAACCTCCTCGACTACGTCATCGAAAACATCGTCAAGGAAGTCGACGAGGAGGACGTCGAGGAAGGGCTCGACGTTCCCGTCGTCGTCACCGGTGGAACGTCCAGCCCGGACGGCTTCGAGGAACTGTTCCGCAGCCACCTCGAAGACGCGAACATCCCCTTCTCGATCAGCGGCGTGAGCCACGCCACCGAACCGCTGTACAGCGTCGCCCGCGGTGGCCTGGTCGCCGCCCGCTCCGACGAGGAGAACCCCGACGCCGGCGAGGCGGAAGCAGAAGCGTCAGCCGCTGACGAGTAACGGCTCAGTAATTCTTTTCGCGCGGACCAGCGGCCGTCACTCGGCGTTCTGGTCGTGGAATCGCCGGATAGCTTCCGACCAGGACTCCATCTCCACCCGTTCGCTCTCGTGTTCGACGGAGACGCCGACGTATCCGCACCGCTCGCATACGTCCGCGTCCCGGTCCCCGAGCGTGTACGTCTCGAGCGTTGTCTCACACCGTGGACAGTTCATATCGACATATGTGATGGTGGGTCACTAATAACCCCTTGTTTTTTGTTAGGTTTCACACGCTATAATTTAGAACTTCCACTGTGTGGTGCTGTTGTGACCGTACTGGCAATTATAATTACTGCCAGACATTCAATAAGGTTTTTGTATGAGCAAAGGAAATGGTGAGATAGTATGAGTACCACGCCGAGCCCAGATATCGAACGCGCTATCGATCGCTGTCAGCAGACCGATGTAACGCCCGTCCACCTGAACGCGGATGCGCTCGATTCGACCGCTCCCGAATACCTCCGCGACCTGAAACACGAGTTCGCGGAAGAGGGGTTTCAGCCGGCCGAGCTGACTGTTACGGGGTGTTTCGACGCTGACTGCTCGCTCGCTACCCAGGAAGAGATAGACCGGATCCGTGGGTACGTTCGCGCCGCATCGTTCCTCGGCGCTGCCCGAGTCACTATCTCAGTGGATGAGGTGGCCAACGACCAGAAGGTCCGTCCAGCCCTGAAAGCCTGTGCCGAACGCGCACGCCGGGACGGCGTCACCGTGGAACTGGACGCGCCGATAACACTCGAATAGATGAGCACGCGGAGCGCCCTGGCGCGACAGCTCGGCGTCGTCGCAGGGTTCGACGACCCCGATGCGAGCCTCGAACAGTACCCTACGCCCCCGGGACTCGCCGCATACCTGGTCCACGTCGCCGACCTGCGCGGCGATATCGACGGTCGGACCGTCGTCGATCTCGGAACGGGGACCGGTATGCTCGCGCTCGGGGCCGCACTCCGGAGTCCCGAACGCGTCGTCGGGGTCGACCTCGATTGGGGCCCGCTCCGTACGGCCCGCACCAACGAGCGCCGCGTCGCCGCCTCGGCCGACATCGAGTGGGCCCAGGGCGACGCCACGCGGCCGCCACTCGCCGTAGACGATGCGACGGTCGTGATGAACCCGCCGTTCGGCGCTCAGCGCGGGAACGAACACGCCGACCGGGCGTTCCTCGAAACAGCGGCCGACATCGCCGCGGTGTCTTACTCGCTGCACAACGAGGGAAGCAAGGAGTTCGTCGAGTCGTTCGCCGCGGACAACGGCGGCGAGGTGACGGACGCATTCCGGGCTGAACTGGACATCGACCGCCAGTTCGACTTCCACGACCGGGACCGGGCGTCGATAGACGCCGAACTGTTCCGGATCGACTGGGCCTAACCGTTCTCTCTCTCCGCGATGCGGACGCGGGTCCCGTCCGCTACCGCGTACAGCGTCTCCCCGGTCCGGACGATACGCAGGTCGTCGACCGTCATCGACTCGCCCGATTCCGGGAGCGGTCGTTCCGCCACCGTCTCGCCGTCGGACGTGATACGGAGAGCGAACTCACCGCTAGGTCGGGGAACGACGGTGACGTTTTTGCCGCGGATCTGGGGGTCGGCTGTCGACGCCGAGGAGTTGAACACGTGCCGCGACTCGCCGTCTTCGGGCCGCAACCAGACCTGATACGCCGCTCCGCCGCCGTCGACCGACCACCCGTTACGGTCGACCTCGACGGTCGACTCCCATCCGACTCCTCCGACCCGGACCGTGGCTGACCCGCTGTACGCGAGTCGGTTCTTCGACACGGCCTGTGTCCAGATGGACCTGTCCCGGTTGACGACGATCACCCCGCTCGTCCGGACGGCGGTGTCCTCGCCGAACAGCGATACGTCGACGGCCGGAATCATTCGGTTGCGGACGTTCTCGGCGTAGGTGACGGTATACCCCTCGACGGTGACGGCGTTCTCGACCGGTGGGGAACCGTCGTCCGCGACGGTCAGGGAGTTCGTCGGAATCGCGGGTCCGGCGATGGCCGACAGCGCGACGATCAACACCACCGTCGCGGCCTTCCGCCGCGAGATGCTCCCGGTGAGCGGCCGTTCAGAGGCCGTGACGGCGACGGTCACGAGCATAGCTAACGCGGCGACGAGAGCGAGGCCGACCCCCTGATAGAGGACGAACTCCCCGTTACCCCGGAACCAGTAGACGGCCCACATCCCCTGAACCACGGCGAACGCGATGACCGCTATCCAGACGCGAAGTGCGTTCGGCCCGCGGTCCCGTCCCCGAGCCACTGCGATCCCGACGAGGATGCCCAGGAGAAACCCGAGCGCGTGGCCCTGGATCGCGATCTCAGCCCACCATGGCGGGGACGGCCCGCTACCGGAAATCCCCGCCGTGACGACCGGGTCGAGAACCGCTCTGTACGTCCGGCTGAACACCGACTGTACGCCGAGCGCCGCGATTAGCGTCGTGAAGGGGTAATGGACCAGCGCAAACCCGGCGAACGCGAAGACGACGCCCGAGAAGCCGATGATCGGGCCGAGCGCGAACAGACTCGTCAGCAGGCCGATACCGAGAACGACCGCGGGGAAGATACCGAACGCGCGGACGTACGGGTTCGTCCGCAAGGAGGTGAACGGCTGGCCCTCCCGCCGGTCCGGGAAATGCCCCCAGGCGTACTCGACGATCGGCGCGAGGACGAGCGTTCCCGTGAGGTTGCCGATCAGGTGCCCCGGGCCGCCGTGGGAGAACGCGGCGGTCAGCATCCCGACCGGATAGAGATACGACCACGCCCTGTACGGGAGCGTCACCGGATCGTTCCAGTGGACGAGACCGCCCTGTACGAAGAGATAGACGCCGACGACGACTGCGCTAACGACGAGCGTCCCCCACGGGACTCCGAGCAGGAGTCGGGTTCGCAACTGGTGTCTGAACTCTCCGCTGAACGAGTCCGTGTACCAGGCGACCCCCAGCGACACCAGCAGCGCACCGACGACGCCGACCGCATACGGGAGCGACATACCCGGTTGCAGGGCCCCCTCCGATATATTCCTTCATGCTCCCGCTCGATACGCTCAGCGCCGAACCGTCGCGGGTTCGTAAACTACAAACGGCGCTCGGCGGTACATGTGTTCATGGAACTACGCGTCATCGACAACACAGAGGACGAACTCTCCATCGAAATCGGTGGCGAGGACCACACGTTCATGAACGTTCTCAAGGGCGCGCTGCTTGAGACCGACGGCGTCTCCGCGGCGACCTACGACGTGAACCCCGAGCAGTCAGGCGGACAGACCGAGCCGATCCTCACCGTCAAGACGGAGTCCAGTACCCAGCCACTCGACGCGCTGGAAGCCGCGACCGAACGCGTCACCGAGAAGACCGACGGGTTCAGCGACGCGTTCGAGGCCGCTGTCTAAGCGCTTGTAAAGAGGTCAACAGGCCGTCATCGTCACGAAGACGCTCCCGTCGGGGGCGACGTGAACGTCGACGCCGACCGCATCGCGGTCCGCGGCGAAAAACTCTTCATTGCGGCTGTTTCCGCTCGTGAACTCCCAGACGACCACTGTCGCGAACTCGCTCTCGTTGTCGTAGGCCGCCAGCGGTCGCTCGTCGTCTCGGGACGGAACTACGCCGACTTCTTTCGCGGGCGTGCGAGCGCACTCGTACCCCACCTCGTCGTAGCTGTCTTGCAGCGACTCCCTCTCCCCGTCGCCGTACCGCGCTTCGACCAGGAGTTTGTTGTACCGCTCGGCGACGGCGTCGAGGTCGCTATCGTCGCGTAGATCCGGGACGCCTTCCTCGGCACGACGCTCGTTGATGCGGACGGCGATCGCCGATTCGGCGTCACTCAGGTTGTGTCCGTCCGCCATCTCCGCCTCGCCCGGTACGTCGTCGAGGTCGTCCCCGCCTAGCCCCGGGATGGGGATGATCCCGGTTGCGACCAGTGCGACGATGGCGACCAGCGCGACGCTCGCGGCGATGTACTCCTTGCCGATGTCGAAGTAGCTCGCGGACTCGAGTTCGGAGTCGTCGAACGCCTGTTCCCGCTTCTCCAGGTGCATGTGCCCGCACCGACTGCACGGCGGCGAGTTCTTTGGATGGTTCCGTCCGCACTCCTCGCAGACCCAGACGTAGGTGGTGCCGGTGTCGACCGATCCCGTATCGACCTGGACCACGGCCTCCTCGAACTTCCCGTGACCGCACTCGTCGCACGGCGGGTCGTTCTCCTCGTGAGGTTTCCCGCACCACTCGCATCGCCACTCCATTCGGTATGTGTCTTCGTCCAGAGAAATTAAAACCCACCGACACTGATAGCAGACGACTGGACGGCTTCCAGTGGGGCGTCCCCGTCAGAGACGCACCGGGACGTCCTGCTCGTCGAGGTACTCCTTTACCTCGCGTATCGAGTATTCGTCGAAGTGGAAGATAGAGGCGGCCAGCGCGGCGTCGGCGCCGGCTTCCGAGAACACTTCGTAGGCGTCCTCGGGACCGCCGCATCCGGAGGAGGCGATGACAGGCGTCGAAACGGCGTCGCAGACTCCTTTCGTCAGCGGGATGTCGTACCCCTCCTCGGTACCGTCGGCGTCGATAGAGTTGACGAACAGTTCGCCAGCGCCTCGGTTCTCCGCTTCCTTCGCCCACTCGACCACGTCCACGCCGGTACCCTCGCGGCCGCCTTTGACTGTGCATTCGAACCAGCAGGACTCGCCGTCGACCTGCGCGTAGTGTTCGCCCTGCTCGTCGAAGCGGCGCTTGGAGTCGACGCTGATGACGATGCACTGGCTTCCGAACGCCTCCGCCCCTTCGGTTATCAGTTCGGGCCGCTCCAGCGCGCCGGTGTTTATCGACACCTTGTCCGCCCCTGCGCGCAGCGTCTCCTTGATGTCTTCGCGCGTTCGGATGCCGCCGCCGACAGTCAGTGGGATGAACACCTCGTCCGCGACGTCCTCGACGACGCCGAGCATCGTTTCGCGCCCGTCGGCGGACGCGGTGATGTCGAGGAAGACGAACTCGTCAGCCCCCGCCTCGTTGTACAACTTTGCCATCTCGACGGGGTCGCCGGTGTACTGCAGGTTCTCGAAGTTGACCCCCGTGTACACCGCCGCGTTCCCGTCCTCGTCCAGGTCCACGTCGATGCAGGGGATGATCCGCTTCGTTAACATCTACTACGGGAACGTTCGCGCGCGGGGCGTTTGACCGTTTCGACACACACAGTGCCAGTGAGTTCGTGCGACTCACGCGGACAGGACCAGGGCGTCGCTCCGGCGCTCCGGGCTTTTTAAGTTCAGGCCGACGAAACGTTCGTCCATGACCGGCGAAGACGAACACGGCCACCAGGACACGGACGCACCAGACGTCGAACCGGGACGCGAGACGGCTCCGCAGAGCCCCTACTCGATGCAGCAAGTCGGTATCGGTTTCGCCGTGCTTGCCGTCGGACTCGCGGTAGCGTTCGCGATCCCGCTCGCGCTCTAACAGGGTTTGGCTTTCGACCTCAACGTGTGTTAGTACGGTAGTAGCTCCGGTACGCCTGACCTACGTCGATGAGCCATCGCTCCAGACGACCGTCGTCGACGAGTCTGTCGAGGATCACACTGACGGGAGCCAGATCGACGAACCCCGAGATGAACGTCTGTACGTCCGTCGGCCGGTCGACGGTTTGCTCCGGCAGACCGACATCCATCACTTCGACGGTGATCTCTCGGACGTTGTACGCCTTCCGTGGGTTCTCCCGGAGGTGGTTCAGGATCTTGCGTTCGATGGAGTATTCGCTCTTCGGTTTCGAACGTCTCACTGTCGATCGCCACGCGTGTGACTAGTTCTTGAGGCTGTAAAAGCTGACAGTCGTCTCGAGTAACGGCGGGCGGTTTTGATAGACGCGTAGCTAACAGTCGTCCGCGACTGCCGCGCTACTGGCGACCGTCGCGCCGGTCCAGAAGAACGGAGAGAGGAAAGGAGCTAGAAGACGTACTCGTCTTCGTGGCCCATCATGCCGTCGTCTTCGAGTCCATGGTCCTCGTCGTCGTCCATCGGTCCGCTTGTCTTGTAGGCTTTCAGCCCAGTCGACAGCAACTCCTCCACTGCTTCCTCACGATTGACAAACTCGCCCTGTTCGACCATCTGGGCGATCTGCATTTCGAGGTGTTCAGGGATAGTGATCTCTACTTTCGGCATCGGGTATTGTGTCTTCGTCGGAGGGGTATATAACTCTGACGGGGAGTTGCGCCTGAACGATAAAATTATTCCCATATATGGGCTATTTAGTTCGGGTATGGGAAACCGAAGTTCGCAGTGGAGGAATTAATGTCTTGGTTTCAAAAATACGGGCTGTGAGGTGACGTGCGACCCGACCTCTCGGCGGTCTACCGGTTCCGGTTCTGCATCATCTCCTGGACCGTATCGCGGAGAGTGCTACCAGGATTGCTGAGCGCCTTGACGTCGTCGTGGATCTCGTTTATCTTGAAGTAACTGCCGAGCGCGAGGAACGTAGGCGGCCACAGGCCGACGAACAGTCCCATCTCCTTGTTCCCCTTCCCGAAGTAGTAGTACCACGACAACGCGATGGAGCCTACCGCGGCCCAGGAGAGGGGACTCATGCCCGTCTTTTGCGTACCTTCTGCGACATCTTCCATTCGCTCCTGTTGTTTCGTTTCCTGTTGTAGCATTGCTTTTGCTGCTTGGCCCAGTCAGCACTTTGTTATTCAGCACATGTCGAGGTTTATTGCATCGTTATGGATCGCGAGATGACCGTTCGCTACCGTTACGCGTGGAAGAACGGGACGAGAAACGCGTAACCACCCGTTACCAGTATCGCTCCCGACGAGCCGACGCCCGAACACAGCGACAGGCCCGCTGACGGAGCGACCGGCGACCCGACTCCGCGAGTCGACAGTCATACGACTGTCGCACTATTGCTGTGCAACATGGTGAGAGACGTTACGGACCTGTACGAGGAGTTCGGTGAGGACCGACTCCCGCCGGGGCAACGAAAGACGGAGGCGTTTCCCGTCCTCTCGAAGAGCGGCACGCCGGAGTTCGATCCCGAATCGTGGGAACTCACGGTTACCGGCGCTGTCGAGGACGAACTCTCCTTCACCTGGGACGAGTTCCGGGATCTGCCGGGCGAAACGCAACGCCAGGACTTCCACTGTGTCACCGGGTGGAGCAAGTTCGACTGCGAGTTCACCGGCGTTCCGTTTCCCGAACTGGCCGACCGTGCCGGCGTCCGGGAGGACGCCGTCCACGTCATGTTCTACGGAATGGACGACTACACGACCGACCTACCGCTGGAAGACTGCATGACCGACGAAGTGCTGTTGGCCTGGGGGTACAACGGCGACGACCTGCCGCCGGACCACGGGGGACCGCTCCGCGTCGTCACGCCCCAGAAATACGCCTACAAGGGCTCGAAGTGGGTGACCGGCATCGAGTTCCTCACGGAACCGGAGCGAGGGTACTGGGAGAAACGCGGCTACTCCCGGACGGCAGACCCGTGGAACGAGGAACGGTACAGCTAATACTCCCGGCAGCAGCGCTCACATCCTCGTCGCGGCGGTCTAGACGGACGGGTTCGTAACACTTACGCGGGTTCTGATCGGACGGGAACTCATGACAGAGAGCGACTGGGGAGATTGGCTTCCGCGCGCGGTGGAAGATGCGGATCCGGAGAGCGTCGCCGTCTGGTATCTCGGCTGTAACGGGTTCGTTCTGAAAGGGGCGGACGGGACGACCATCTACGTCGACCCCTACGTCGGCACCGGCGACCCGCCGCGGACGGTGCGGATGGTACCGGTCCCGTTCGACCCCGAGGACGTAGACGAGGCGGACGCTCTGTTGGTGACGCACGAACACACGGACCACGTTCACGGTCCCAGCCAGGCACCGATTCTGGAAAACACGGGCGCGACGCTCCACGGACCGGACGACAGCCTCGATGTCGCGCTCGAGGACGAGGAGTGGCCGGAAACCTACGGGGTCTCGGACGACCAGTTCAACGAGGTCGCCGAAGGTGACAGTTTCGCGGTTGGCGAGTTCACCGTCCACGTCGAGGTCGCAAACGATCCGGACGCGACACACCCGGTCAGCTACGTGTTCGAACACGACAGCGGCACCGTGTTCCACGGCGGCGACACGAAACCGACCGACGAGTTCGCCAGGATCGGCGACGAGTACGACATCGACCTCGGGATCCTCGCGTTCGGATCCGTCGGAAATATCCCGGACAAGGAGACGGGCGAGCCGAGCCGAACGAAGTGGTACAACGACGAGAACCAGGCGATAGAGGCCGCCGCCGCCCTCCAGTTCGACCGGTTCCTTCCCAGTCACTGGGACATGTGGAAGGGGTTGACCGCGGACCCGAAAGTGTTACACGATCACTCGCGGAGTTTCGAGTACCCCCGCGAACTGGAGATAGTCGAGATCGGCGACCGCGTCGACCTCTGATAAGGACGTTCATAAGACGGCACGCACGGAGATTTTCCCTTTTTCCCGGAAGGCGAGGTATCGCTGCACGTACGTACACCGTTGGGGCAGTAGTGTCGGTACACAGGTATTCACGGATTCGTGCCTGGTTTCGGTGGAAAACGCAAGACACGGAGCGCCCGTTCCTTTTATGGTTGTGCTACCGGTAAGGAGCGATATGAGTAGCCAGGTCGACCCGGACGAAGAAATATCGATCACCGCCGACGGCGTTACCGTGCGGAAAGCGTTCGAAGCGGACGAGTTTCCGGTCCCCGCGATTCGGTTTGCGATCACATCGGAGCGAGAGACACCCGTGAGTATCTGTCTCTCCGAAGACATCCCCGAGGAGTTTCCGATGGACAAGGTGGGGTTTCATCCGGAGTACGAGGACGAGAACTGGACGGCGTATCAGGACCAACGCGTCGAGTTCGAGCGAACGCTCGAACCCGACGAGGAGATCACGACGGTCTACGGGATCCGAATCGACAGCGCGGACGAGGCGACCCCGTTTCTGACCGAACCGACCCTCTCAGACGTGGTTCCCGCAGGCGAAGCAAACGATAGCTCGACGGGCAACGACGGCTCCGAGATAGACGAGATCACGGACGAGACGAGCAATCAGGCGGTCAAGAACATGATCGCGGGCGAGAGCGAGGGCGTCCCCGGACTGAGCGACGACGATGACGAGGACGAGTCGACCGCGGACTCCGACGATTCCGACGATCCCGGCGTCGACGCGGACGATGAGTCCGGCGGACTGGATCTTGACCTCGGAAGCGTCGACACCGATCCCGACGTGAGCGAAGATACGGACGGGTCGTCCGACGACACCGAGGACGAACCCGATATCGACCTCGGCTTCGGGGACGAGACGTCCATCCCCGACGAGAACGAAAGTCCCGAGACGGAGTCGGACAACGCACCCGAGATCGAACTGGATCTCGGTGGCGCGGATGACACTGACGCTGAAACAGGGTCGATCGAATCCGAACCTGACGCGGCCGATCCGGAACCTGACGACCGCGACGGTGTCGAAGCCGACGCGGACGAAGCGGAAGCCGACACGGACGAGGGCTCCGAGGAGGAAATCGAGCTAACCCTTGAATCGACCCCGGCGGAGACAGACGCGGACGCCAACACCGGCGTTGAGACGGAAGAAGCGTCCGTAGATGACGCGGACGGCGATGCGGAGATCGACGCTATCGACGAAGACGAACCCGACGCCGAGATTGATTCGTCCGCCGCCGAGACAGACGAACCTGCTGTCGAAACCGACGACCCTGTTACCGAAACTGCTGAATCCGTCGCGGAGGCCGACGGATCTGACGCCGATGCTGTCAGTGCAGACGGAGCCGAGGCAGAGACGACAGACGAGGATGAGAGCGCCACCGCGGAGGCCGGCGGGGCGGAGCCCGCGGTAGAAGCTGATGCGGACGACGCGGAACCCGTCGAAGACGCCGATGCCGCGGACGAGAGCGACGTCGCCGAAGCCGAGGACACCGACGACGTACTCGCCGACGACGAGGAACCCATCGCCGACGAAGAGGTGACGGACGACGGTGTCGACACGGAGACGGTCGAGGACGAAGATGCGTCCGACGACGAGGTGACGGACGACGGTGTCGACACGGAGACGGTCGAGGACGAAGATGCGTCCGACGACGAGGAAATAACTGACGAGGCCGACACCGGCAACGAGACCGCCGAGAGTCCCGACATCGGCGACGAGACTGACGCGCTCACAGCCGACGACGCCACAGAGGAACCGGCAGCCGCGGCCGAAGACGCCGACTCCGAGACGGCGACGGGTGATTCTACCACCTCGGAGAGCGCAGCGTCGACGGGAACAGCGGCCGTCGAAGGCGGCGTCGCAGCGGCGCTGGCGACAGAGCTCCGCGAGGGGCGGGTCGACGAAGCGGACAAGGAGGTCCTCCGCGAGGAACTCGAGGTTCAACTGTCCGGCGCGGAGGCGGCGCGCATCGACCACCTTCGGAAGCAGGTCGACGACCTCGCGGCCTACACGGACGCGCTGGAGGAGTTCATCGCCGAGGAAGGCTCTGGACAGGAGATTATCAACAGCTTCCAAGACGAGCTCGAATCCATGCACGCGGAGCTCGACGACATCGCCGGACACGCCGACGCCAACGCGGACGAGATCGACGACCTCGACGCGACTATCGGAGATGTGACCGACAGGATCGACGCGGTTGACGACACCGTCAGCGACGTGGACGAACGTCTACACAGCGTCCGGGACGACGTCGAGTCGCAGGTCGAGTCGGTTCGAGCCGACCTGACGGAAGAAATCGATGCGGTCGGCGACTCCGTCGGTGACGTCGAGCAGACGGTCGAGGAGACCAGAACCGAACTGGCCGACGACATCGAGTCCGTCGATACGCGCGTCGACGAAACCGGCGAACAGGTCGATGCGGTCGAGACGGCAGTCAACGGCGTCGCGGACAACGTGCAGGTCGTCGAGGGCGAAGTAAATCAACTCGACGACGACGTGTCCGCCATCGACGACGACGTTGCTGCCCTGGACGACGACCTGCGCTCGCTCGAAGACGAACTGGCGGAAGTCAGGGAGTCCGTCGACGAGATACAGACCTGGCGCGACCAACTCGGCGAGATGTTTTCGGGCTGAGCGGAGTTAGGATCGACAGCCTTTTGTTTTCTGTCATCACGATTTGAATTCAAAGCGGTGCGTATGGTCGGGGACACTCTCTACGAGATCCGGGATCACATTGACGCCCTTCGCTCAGACGGCGGTCCGTTCTACATCGTCTGTGCGCGGACGGGAGAGCGGCCGGTACCCGTCGCCGACGCCCGGTTCGACAACCGGAACACTGCGGCCGAGGCGGCCCGTATCGCATCCGAATACCGGACCGCGTTACGGCGGTACGACCCGTCGCTCCCCTACCGCGACCTCATCGTCTGCGAGGACGAGTGGGTCGGCACGGAGGGGTCGGAAGCGGACGACCTCATCGCGTTCTGTCACGACGTCGCTCCCGGTTCAGGGTACAAGTCGGGCCGGGATTCGGGATTAAAGATAACGTCCGAACGGCCAGACACACGGGGTGAAGACGATAATTATTCGTTCTCCGTCGGAATCGGATACGCGTTCGGTTCGGTTTCGATGGGTCCGTCCATGTCGGTTAATCTGGACCGAAACACGTACGATCTGAACAACGACCACATGTACTCGGAGTGGATAATGAATCTCAATCAGTTCCCGACCGGCCAGGAAGACAATCGCGGCGTGTGGTTCGATATGGAACCGTCCACGAGCGAAGATACGAAAGAAGTACGGGCGGAATCACAGTACAACTGGAACTACGACGAATCGGGAACGGCCTGTGATCCGGGCAGAACGATCTACGTCAGAGACAGCGTGGAACTCCCCTTGAGTTCTAATCTCACCGTCGATATCGTATAAGGGGTAACTCTTAACCCTTTCCCAAGGCTCACACGCGTACAATGAACCGGAGAGATTTACTAAAAATAGGTGTTCCGACTACCGTCTTTGCCACGACCGGGCTGTACGTAGCGTCGACTAAATCCACGGACATTCATATACGGAACAACACGGGATCTGCTCGCTCCATCTCCATTTCGATCCGACGGAAAGACGGCGGTACAGAGCAGTATACAGAAGAGTTCACCCTTCCGCCGAACGAAGACGTGACCGAGGCGGGCGTGTTGAGCAACGGTGATTATCACCTCGCTATCGAAAACGAGAGCACTCGTCTGGAGCGGGACGTCTCCAACGAGTTCTGTTGGGACCCGGCCATCTACGTCGCGGTCTACGACGGCGGCGGGATCTCGCTTTCCTCCTCTAACTGTTGGCTCGACTACGTCCGCGCCGACCGATAACGGGACGCCGTGGCGTTCGGCGACCTTCCAAAAGATCTTTCGAGCGTGGACGACCATCCCCAAACGATGACTGAAGGTGGGTGGCGACTTGCCGTGACTGCAGGGGCTGACGAACCGCCGACGGGGATGGTTAGCGTCGACGTGGACGCCGACACGGCGTGACTAGCCGGTTGAGTGAAGCGCAACCGGTTTACAGACACGGAGCGTGATACCGGACAATGACTGAGACGTTACGGGTCGCCGTCCCCCGAAAGGGACGACCGCTGGAGGCCGTTCTCGACCGAATCGCCGCCGGAACCGGAGACACCGAACTCGCCGATTCCATCGCCTCGACGCTACGCTACGAGAAAGCCATCGCCAAAGGAAAACAGACGGACGAGCGAGACGTGTACGACCGTCTGGCGGCCTACAGCACGCTTTCCGACGCGGGACAGCCTGACTACACCCTTCTCCGCGACGACCGCGCTGGTATGCCGCGCCGGATCGTGTTCGACAGCGTCACGGTCGAAACCGACGGCGTGGACGTACAGTTGATCGGCCGCGAGGAACCGTTTCGCGCGGTTCGAACGCACGACTTCGCCCTCGGATTCGACAGCGCCGACCTCGTTCTGGAAGAGGTTGTCGGTCTCCGCGAGGAACCCCTCGCGTCCATCGACGACCTCAACGCTCGGATTGACCCCAAAGACACCGACGTTCGCGTCGTTACCGGTCTCGGGGACACAGTCTACCACACGCTGATGGCCACACCGGAAACCCGTCGAGAGGGTCCCGCCGACGAACTGAGCCGGGAGTTCGTCGCGAACTACGCCGGACCGCTCTGTATCTCGCCACGGTACGAGCGACTCGTCCGGGCCGTGCTCGGTACGGCGGCGATGGAAGACGTAACTTTCTGCTATCCGGACGACGGGCGTGAGGAGGAAGCAGCGGTCGCAGATGTCGGGCTCGGCGTCTATCTCACCGTCACCGGATCGACCGCCCGCGACCACGGTCTTGAACTGGGTGAACAGCTGTTCCCCAGCGAGACAGTGCTGATGGAGAACGTCGTCGAGACGACGCAGGAAGCCGACGCGGTCAAAAACCTCTTCGCCGACGCAGAGTTCGAGACGGCCCTGGCCGTTCAGTGAGACGCCGCGACGGCCGCCGTCTGGTCCGTCGTTCCGTTCTCTCCGTCCTCCGTAGCCGTTTCGTCGCTGTCGGTATCGTCGGTCGAGTCCCCGTCCACCGTGGTTGAGTCACCGTCTCCCGTAGTCGGGCCCTCACTCTCGTTTGCTGGGTCTTCTCCCTCCGTAGTCGGTTCTGCCGTTGCAGTGCTGTCCGTTCCGTCGGACTCAACCGTGGAGGTATCGTTCGTCACCGACCCGTTTCGTTCGCTATCCGAGGACTGGGTGGCTGTCGCGGTGTCACCGTCCCCCTCACGGGTGACCGTCGAGTCACCGTCTCCGTTCTGGGTACCGGTGGTGGCCGTCTCGCTGGTCGTCTCGGAGGGCTGCGTGATGGTGAAGTTCCAGACCGGCCGCTCCGTCACGGCCCCCGACTCGTCGACGACCCAGACGATGACCGGACACTGGCAGGCGCGTTCGACGGACATCGTGGCCGTGTCCTGGGCCCCGCTGACCGATGTCGTTCCGAGGCGGGCGTCCTGTAATCCGTAGAACCAGACGACGCGGTGCAGGTCACCGTCCGGGTCGCTCACGTCGAGTGTGAGGTCGATAGCATCCCCCTCCCCGATGGCAAGTCCGGTGTCTTCGTCCTCCTCTAGCGTTATCTCACCACCGCCGTCCGCTGCCGACATGGACGGCGCTTCGGTACCGCCCTCTTCGACAGTAACCGTCCACTCGGCCGTTCCCACGCTCTCCTGATCGCCGTTCAACACCGTCGCGGTCACCTCGTGAGTGCCCGTTTCGGTGAACGTCTGTTTGTAGAACTCCTCGCCTTCCGCCCTGTACTCGCTGTGGAACGGACCTAACCGGTAATCGGTCTCCCCGTCGATGGTCCATTCTGCCGCGATGGGGCCGTCGACGGACTCGTCGACGGACACTTCGAACAGCATTCGAGTTCCAGGTTGGACCGTCACTTCCCCGTCTGCCGGCGTTATCCGCTCTACCGCGTCAGTGCCGCCGTCGTCCTCGGTTTCCGCTGTGTCAGTATCCGTCTGGTTGCCGACGGTAGCGTTTCCGTCGGTTTCGTTATCGGCAGAGTCGTTTCCGTCGGTAACGTTGTCATCAGTGCCGTTTCCGTCGGTAGCGTTATCGGCAGAGTCGTTTCCGTCGGTAACGTTGTCTTCTATGTCGCTCCCGTCAGTTTCGTTCTCATCAGTGCCCTCATCATCACTGTTGTCCGTCTCGTTACCCTCAGTATCGTCGTCGTCTTCAGTGTCGTCGGTCTCGTTGTCGTCAGCGTCCCCGTCGTCCGTTTCGCTCGGTTCGTCGTGGACTGGAATCGTCGATTCGTCTTCCTGACCGTCGTCGGGCGCTTCCTCCGGCGGAGCGTCAGTCACGTCGGATTCGCTCGTCGGACAGGCGTCGGTGACGAGATACGCGGCACCGCTATCGTTCGCGTTGCCGTCGTGGAACGGCGCGCCGACGAGCAGTTCCTCCGTGTCGTCGCCGGTCAGGTTAGTCGCTCCGGCCAGCGAGAACCCGGCACCGTCGCCCTCTTCCTCGCCGAGGTACGTCGCGACAGCGCCCGAAAGCGACGCGTTACCGGTCACGTTACCGCCGACAGCGTAGGCGCTGCCGGTCGCAGAATCAGCGCCGGGCGCGCCCACGTACACCGTCTCGTTGCAGGGGCCGCCGCTCACTGCGAACCCGGCGAGGTCGTTTTCGCTCTCGCCGTACAGTTTCAGCGCGGCGTCGTCGAGGCTGACGTTCTCGGAGAGGTCGCTCCCCCGAACGACGTACGCCGCACCGGCGTCGGTACCGGTCTCGTTGTTGTACGGCGCGCCGACGACGACATCGGCCAGGCCGTCGCCGTCGACATCACCGGCACCGTCAACCCTGTATCCCGCGAAGTCGTCCGTATCAGCGCCCGTGAGTGTCGCGTTCGCTTCACCGAGCGTGGCCTCGGCAGGCGGGTCGTCGTCCCCGTAAATGACGTACGCCGCGCCGGCGTCGTTCGTCCCTTTGTCGGCACTGTATGCACCGACGATCACGTCGTGTCGCCCGTCGCCGTCGACGTCACCGGCGTCGGCGACTGACCAGCCGGCACGGTCCCCGAGACCTTCCCCGGCGTATTTACTTCCGAGGTCCGAGAGGGACTGCGTCGCTCCGGCACCGAACTCGATCTCGTCGCCCTCGATCAGATGGGCGGCACCGGCCGTCGTGTTCGTGCTGTTGTTGTACGGCGCGCCGACGACGAGGTCGGACTCCTCGGACGAGTGGTTTACCACGTCGAGGGCGTACCCCGCGTGGTCGCCCCACGACTCGCCGTCTATCGTCGTCGTGTCGTTTCCGAGAGCGACGGTCCCGTTGAGGCTCTCGCCGCCGGAAACGACGTACACTTTTCCGGCGTATCGCTCGCCGTCGCTGTTGTTAGAGTGGGACGCTCCGACGACGACATCGGCGTACCCGTTTCCGTTCAGGTCACCGCCCGCCACCGCGACGCCCGTTCGGTCGGCACGTTGCTGGCCTTCGAACGTCACGTCCGCGTCCGAGAGGTTGATGTCGCCCTCGTCGACGGGCCCGTAGAAGAGGTACGCAGAACCGGTGTGCGTACTGTTGTCGTGCCGCCTCGGCGCGCCGACGAGGAGGTCAGACTCCCCGTCACCGTTGACGTCACCGGCCTCCGCCATCGACCATCCGGCGGAGTCGTTCTCCATCACCCCCCGTAACGTCGTGTTCGCCCCCGAAAGGTTCGTCTCGTTCGACGCTTGGTCCGGTTCCTGCAGAAGGGCTTCCTTTTGAAGATCAGTGCCCTCTGCAGTTCCGGCGTTGATCCCCACGACAGCGACACTTACCGCGACCAGAACGGCAACGGCCACGGTCGCGATGCGAACTGAACTCGCACTGGTATCCATACACGGTTCGCACGACGCCAAGAGGGTATTGTAATTCGTCGCTTGCCCGACGGCAAGGTCGGCTGAACTTTCGGGGTGGACGAGTAACCGTCACGTCGCCTTCAGTTCACGCCGACGCCAGTCGAGGATTCAAAGCCGGGATAGGTGCCGCTTACGCGCCATATCGAGGATATACGATCACACCTGCGAGCGAACTTACGGGACTTACTCGTGATCGTACACTTCTGTCCCGTCTCTCGCATCCCGGGTGCGAACGAGAAAACACCGGTAGAGCGACTAGAGGCGGGTAATCTCACGTTACTCGTCATCACACGAAAGTAATAGTCGACGTCCCACGGCGGGACGGGTCCTTCACCAGATCAGCGTGCGGATATCCTACGACACCCTGACGAAGGGATCCGATGCAGTCGTGACAGGTTCAGATCGTTCTCACTGCACGAGAAGCTGGTTGCGATCGCTCCCTGACGCAGTGACGAGGACAACGAACGCCCGCCGGTCCGAATATCTCCCCCGGATTCACCCCGGCTGCCATCCGTTTTTTCGACGACGGGCATCAAAGTGCTATGACACACCGCTGATTCGGAGCCTGTTTCCGTCACGAGGGTGCAACCAGGGCCGAACCCACTCGCCGATGGGCTACTTGTTCATCTCGGACTGACGCTCGGCGGTGATCTCACGCGCCGCTTCGAGGATGAGATCGTCGTCTATGTGGTCGAGTAGACGGCGGTGACCCTGCTCCGTCCGGCGTTTGATCTCGGACCGAGGGAGATACGTGTCGATCCGACGGTCGATCTCTCGTTCCCGTAGTTCGGCGAGTCGCTCCTCCGGAAGGTCGTGGTCGTCGGGCAAGCGGTCGTCGAACAGTTCGCGCCAGCGGTCGCGGTCGTCGAGTTCCGCTTCTCGACGCATCCAATCGTACTCCGCAGCGAGCGCGTCGGGATAGCCTCGCTCCCGCCGGTGGTCCTCCACGAGCGTCAGGCCGACCCGTGCGCCGCGGCCGGCGGCCATGATCGTCTGGTGATCCGTCTCGTCAGACGGGGACGCAACGTAGAGGCCGTCGACCGGCGTCGTCCCGTCCGCCTCCGGGTACGACCGGTCGAACTGCTCGTGGGACTCGCCGTCGTACTCGTACGTTTCGAACATCGCGTCGCCATCGAGCGGTCGGAGGTACTCGCCGTCGTACCGGGTCGCTGCGACGACTCGTCGGGCGGTGACGCGCCGTCCGTCCTGCGTTTCGACCGCAAACCCGTCGTCGCAGCGTTCGACGGCTTCGACCATGTCGGAGACGAGTTCACAGCCCGCGTCCTCGGCGTGGTCGTGCATCAGTCCGTACAGCGTCTCGATATCGATCCCGCCGGGGAAGCCGAGGTAGTTCTCCAGATAGGCACACTGCTTGATCGAGGAGCGACCGCGGTCGAAGATGGCCGTCTCGAGTCCGTACCGTGCGGTGAACACGCCCGCTGAACAGCCGGCTGGCCCGCCGCCGACGACGACCACGTCGTGATCCGTCGCTAGCTGCGAGTCTGTGTCTGAGGTCGTCATGACGAGTTCTCCTCTATAGCTGGTTTCGCTGTCCGCTGGCAGTCACGGAGCGGTTTGACTTCAGTCATTCGGGCGTCACTGTTGGAAAACCGATGCAGTCTCTCCGTTTCAGCCGGAATGCGGTCGTAGATCGGGCTTTCCCGCGTCGCGGCTTCTCGACGTGTCAGAGCCCCGTCTACCGTACTATCGACGGACATGTTTTTAGGTTAGCCTAAATTAATAAAGCCGTTTCGAAGTTCCGACTCGCTCTAATCGCGGATCACGCTGTACTTCGGACGCGTTCGGCCGTCTCACATACTTCGCGCCCTTTTAAGGCTACAAATGAAACTGAAAACTCACGCTGAAGGAGTGGTAACCTATTTCTTACGTATTCTTACAGTTCAACAGGAATATTCGACAAATTGAGGGCGAACTTACACGGTATCTGAGAGTGGGTTAGCCACTGAAGAACTCCACAGAAAACGTGACACGGAAGCGCTCAAATATGCTCTCGATACTGCGCCGATAAACAATAACGTATGTCATAGTGTGTCAAGATCGAGTATACAGTTCTGAGACTCCGGTTAAAACAAGGGAGAAAGCTAATCCAACAAGTACTGGAACTAACTCTAAGGTGTACACTTGGAATGTTGCCCAATAAAAACCCCCAAATAGCATAACATAAAATACAAGGAATATTGATGCGATGATAGTCCGATTGTTATTGTAAAGTAGCACTACGAAACCAAAAAAACCAAATACAATTAGGAACATGGCACCCATTTCCAAACCAATATAGGCTGAAAATAGGTGACTGAGCGATCCTGTATGTTCTATCAAGTACAATAGGACAAGTGCGATTAGGGCAATTATCGTATTCCCTAATAAAAGCACAACGCCGATTTTGAATGTTCTCTTGTGAAGATCAGGAATAACTTGCCATCCCTTCCCCAAGTTATCAATAAGTGTAGTGTTATTTGAGTCTGATGTACGCTCGGGCGCCATATTTACACCCACCACCACCACAAATTAAATACTCTCTGGTCGATGTCACAGTCTAGTTTAGCACCGCTCAGCTGACGTTCTTTCGTCGAGAGTTTGATGCGGTCTCTGATGGTTGTAGTAATGTACGTGCTGTTCAATCTACTCACGTGCGCTCAACCGACTGCCCACCGACGAGTGATGAAAACGGTCGAGACGTATTTTGAGGGTGTGAAACCATTCCCGATGCAGTTTCGGTCAGTATAGTTACCCCGACTGTTCAACCCTAATCGAGGAAGAGCAGTCCGATAGCCGAATTAATCAACAAGAAACGTGGTATCTAAGAGATCGTGTTTCTCGCGGAGTCCAGCGAGGAACGTAGCTGCCGGATCGGTGCCATGTGATCCAAACAATTCCACGTCGAGAAATAGCTTTGTGTCACGGATTCCAAAGTGAACATCCGGTTGCGTGGAGGTGGACGGCAAACACCCTGACGAGCGCCCCCAGAGCGCTCCCCGTTCTGGTGTGCGAACGAGACGCTTCGCGTCTCGTCAACGTCGCCGTCCGCTCGCGCTCCCACCATTCAAGATTCGTCGTCTCCTACGTCTCTCTGAACAGTTCTTGGGTGGGCATAGATACCTAAACCAAGAACTGCTCACTTCTCAAACGGGCCTAACTAGGAACTGCCGAGAAAAATGTTACTTAATTGGCGGGTTGTAGATGTCCAACTGCCGAATCTGTGCCGTCTGACCAAGCCGTTCAGTATATCGACATACGGTTTAGCTGGTCCTTTTGCGGTACAGGGGACGACGCACAGTGCTTCCGAACGAGAGTCGTCATAGAAAGAAACCAAATTCGAGTACTTGTCGGCATCGAATGTCGGACCGGAGGCGGACAACGAGACTAACGTGTTCAGTGACTGTATCAACCGCTGTCTGAGATATCGGCTCACCCCCAGGCAGCACCCAGTCGAACCACGGTTTGTCGTTTCGTGAATTCCCGTACCCGCGAATACAGACACATGTTGATTGTCTGTACGCCTTTTGTCTCCTTGTCGTCTACCGCTGTTCGACACTACGATTCAGACCTGTTGGAGACGATCTCTTCTGGGCGGGACATCCACAACCCTCTATCATTGTATCCTTGACCAGTGGTTTTGCTCCCCTTCCTGAACAGGAGAACTGACAAGGGTGACTCAGTGCCGTACCAGTTCGGAACTGTTCCCGTCACTCTCGATTCGAACTCGATTTTACGGTTCTAAGAGAATCAACCTAGATCTACGTATTGAGACAAATCTGATCCTGTTGTCCTGTATCGGGCGCAATCGAGCGTAGCGGAGGATTATTTTATGCGTGTATGTAGTACCAGAGACAGAGATTAGGGTGCCTTTAGCCCATATATGTATCCAGTATCCGCCAGATTAACGGTCCATTTAGCAGGATAAACTCTCGTATGATTCGGGGGCTCACCGCTTCTACCGGCCGGACTGTGCTGATAGGCCGACGAACTCAGTGCAAAGTGCACTCTGCAAGGCGGGTGATCGGTGCATGAGTGTCGATATCTCGACGGGACCGTTCTGCGGGACGATCGGTTGCAGCAACGAGGCCGCCGTCGTCATCGACCACCCCGACCACGGGAAGCGCACCGTCTGCGACGATCACGCCGCCGACGGCGAGGTGGTTCGCGATGTCTGACCGTCCCGACGTCGCTCCCGGGGACGCTCTGCAGGTCGCCCAGCGAGCGCTGTCGAAGGTGGACGAGCTCGAACAGCGGGTCGACGAACTCGAAGAAACCACCGACGCCGCAGCCAGCGGTGGTCGTGACTTCGACGACCGCGACAGTGCTGTCGTCGAGCGCCTCGACCCCGGCGAAGCCGTCCCGGTCGGGCGGCTCCGCAAACTGTACCGCCGCCACACCGACATCCGGTCCGAGGACACGCTGAAAAAACGGATCCAGGGGCTGGTCGCGAGTCCGGACTTCGCGATCGCCGGTGTTGGGGAGATCCACTACGACCCCGACGGGGGTGACGGCGCGTGACCGATGAGTACGCCGAAGCCCGCCGTGCCGACAACGCGCTCGACGAAGACGGCGCGGACGACATGGCGTTCCGGAAGCTCATCTACGGCTTCGCCGGCGACGATATCGACCCCAGCGAGTGCGGCCCGGTCGAAGCGGCAGAGCGGGCTGTGGACCGCGTCAACGACCTGGAGGACGAGAACGAAGAGTTGCGCCAACGCGTAGTCGAACTCCGCGACCAGATTGATAAGATGAACCGAGCGGCGGAGTTCTACCAGGATGTCGCTCGGAAGACTGCCGCCAAGCGCGACCGTCAGGCCGCAGTCGTGCTCAAACACGCGGCGAACGTCACGAACGGCGTTGGTCGCCAGGAGTACGACGCTGGCCGGATCGTGGACGTCCTCGAGGCGGCCGACGAGGACATCCACCGGACAAACACCTACGCCGTGATGAAGAAGGCAGAGGAGTTGGTCGACGATAGCGATCGCTGTCGCTTCCAGAAGGAGCCACGCTCGAGCTCGAAGAACAGCCGACTGATCGTCAAGTCGCCGACCGAGTTGCCGGAGACGCTCGCCGGCGTTCGGATCCACGAGGGGGTGTTGTCCGAGTGAACACGTGTTGCGGAGGTGTTGCGGTTACACAACACCTCGTGAGGGGGGTCCCCCCGCCAACAACGGACAGAACACAAGCACGGTTGGATTGGAAGAAAATCCCATGACGTAACCGAAGAAAGCAAATGTCGATTAGTCACACCTACGCTCGAACATCGCTCGCATCGCTCGCATCAAACGACCGCAACACCGT
Organism: Halostella pelagica; assembly: GCF_004762015.1. Taxonomy (NCBI): domain Archaea; kingdom Methanobacteriati; phylum Methanobacteriota; class Halobacteria; order Halobacteriales; family Natronoarchaeaceae; genus Halostella; species Halostella pelagica. The sequence continues at coordinate 97,929 of NZ_SJES01000004.1, read as the reverse complement.
TCATTCGGTGTTGTGTAGACTACACACCTCCGCAACACCGGGCCGGTGGAGGTGTATCGCGTGATGTCCGCAACGACAGACGCTCAAACGGCCGCGCTCGTGGATGCGTTTCACGAGTTCTTCCGGGGCTATTGCGACAAAGAGATCCGAACGCTTGCGCAACACTACCCGAACGAGGATCGGTCTCTGGTGGTTGACTGGGGCGACCTTTACCAGTTCGATCCCGACCTGGCGGACGACTACCTCTCAAAACCCGAGCAGTTACAGGAGTGCGCCGAAGAGGCGCTGCGACTGTACGATCTCCCGATCGATATCGAACTCGGGCAGGCACACGTCCGCGTGTGTAACCTCAACGAGACCGACTCGTTTTACCCGGGCGGGTTCTCGCCGACGAAACGCCACAACACGGCACCGTACCTCACGGTCGAGGGCCAGGTCGAGAAGGCCACGGACGTCGACCCGAAGGTCGAGGTCGCGGCGTTCGAGTGCCAGCGCTGCGGGACGCTCACTCATGTTCCACAGTCGGGGACGGGCGACGACTTCCAAGAGCCCCACGAGTGCGAGGGCTGTGAGCGACAGGGCCCGTTCCAGATCAACTTCGACCAGTCGGAGTTCGTCGACGCGCAAGTGCTCCGACTTGCCGAGCCACCGGAGGTCGCTGCTGGAGGCGACGGAACGAAGATCGATGTTGCCCTTGAAGACGACATCACCGACGCCGTCGCCGCCGGCGATCGCGTCGATGTCACCGGCCGACTCCGTCTCAAACAGGAGTCGTCGAACAACGCGAAAACCTCGCGATTCAAACCCTACCTGGAGGCTCACCACATCGAAATCTGCGATACCGACTTCGAGGATCTCGAAATCACTCCGGACGACAAGCGGAAGATCGAAGCGATCGCGGACGGTGAACACGGCCCGCTGTTCGAGACCGTCACCGCGAGCATCGCTCCCGACCTGACCGGCGAGAAATACGAGCTGATCAAGGAGGCGATTTTCCTGATGCTGATCGGCGGGGCGACCGCCGAACTCGACACCGGCCGTGAGGTCCGCGGCGTGTTCCATATGCTGCTGATCGGGGACGCCTCGACCGGGAAATCGACGCTGCTCCGCGAAGCGAAACTGATCGCCCCGCGGTCGGTGTTCGCGAACGGGAAAGGCGCGACCGAGGCCGGGATGACTGCGACGGCGAAACAGGACGACTTCGCCGGCGGCGAATGGGCGCTCGACGCGGGCGCGCTCGTCCAGGCGAACAACGGCCTCGCGTGCATCGACGAGATCGACAAGGTCCGAGAGGATGTCCAGGACTCGATGCACGGTGCGATGGCCGATATGCGGGTCGACGTGAACAAGGCCGGGATAAACGCCACCCTCCCCGCGGAGACATCGGTGTTCGCGGGCGGGAACCCGAAACACTCCCGCTGGGACGACTACGTCGCTGACAGCGAGCAGATCGACCTGAGCGAGACGCTGCTCTCTCGGTTCGCGCTCATCTTCAAGTTACAGGACAAACCCGACGAAGAGACAGACCGAGAGCGCGCCGACCACGTCCTGGAGACCAAGGAGGACGCGAAAGCACGGCGCGCTGGCGAGGATGCCGGTGTCGATGACGATACCCGCGCACTCGACCACGACCTTCTCCGGAAGTTCGTCGCCTACGTGCGGCAACTCCCCGATCCGCGCTTCCGGACCGAGGACGATCGGAACAAACTCCGCGACGCGTACGTGCGGATGCGCGGCGTCAACGGCTACGACGAGGATGCGCCGGTCCCGATTACGCTGCGGAAACTCCAAGACATGCACCGCATCGCCGAGGCGAGCGCTCGGGCCCGTCTCTCGGAGTGGATCGAAGAGGAGGATATCAACCGCGCGAAGCGGCTGGTCGGCGAATCGCTGCAGGACTATGGGATGAACGAGGACGGCGACTTCGACGCCGACATCGTCGAGGCGAACACGTCGAAGCCCCAGCAGGACCGCGTCAAGAACGTCAAGGCAGTCATCACCGAACTGCAGGACAGCGGGAGTGGCGGCGTCCCGTACGAGGATGTGTACGAGCAGCTTGAAGCGGTCGGGCTCGACCGGGAGAAAGCCGAACACGAGATAGAGAAACTGAAGCAGAAAGGCGACGCCTACGAGCCGAAAACGGGCAAGGAGGTCCGGGTGACGTAGATGTCCCGACCCCAACTTACTGCCGTCGAACTCTCTCACCCCGACGGCACCACAACGCCCGGCATCGAACGCGAGCGCCGGACCGACAGCGCCGGCGGCCACACGCAGGAGCGCGTCGTCGTGGCGGTCGCGACCGACGGCGACGTCACCGAGATCGACACGGCGGCGTCTCGCGTCGCAGCGATCGATGGCCAACAGGCCGAGCTGGTGCGTGACGTGCTTGGCGACCGGGTGGGTGATACCGATGACTGACAGTGGTCGTCCAGAGCCGAAGACGAAAACGGCACGCAACGGCGACACGATCCACGAACCCGACGACTGCCGGTTCGTCTTTTCGTCGTCTGGCACCGTCCACGAACGTGGCGAATGGCCTGGCGACAAGCACGACTACGACTACCACCCGAGGTGTGGTCAGCGACTCCCGACTGGCTCTCTGTGGGGTCGCGTCGAGGCTGACTCTCCCGAGGAGGCAGTCATGAAATACGATCTGGAGCCCTGTACGAAATGCTTCAGAAACTCCTATGAACTGCGAAGGAAACGCCGCGAGGCACGTGAAGAGCGGCGTTCTATCGGAGGTGAGTCGCAATGACCGACGACTCGCGTACGTGTTCGGGCGGTACTGGACAGTTGGACCACCCGCACGCCGACGGCGTTACGCGAGGGACCGTATTGGAATACGACGGGTGGCAGTGGGGCGTCGTCACGGAAGTTGCTGTTGACGAGGACCCGGCCCAAATCGGCTTCGTGCTGCTCGACGAACTCGGCGATGCAATCGCCCCCGTCCTTGAAGCCGCGTCTGGATGTGCCGAACACTACGACGCAGTGAAGGCGTACAGGCGGAGCGAACACGAATACTGGACCGATGCGGAGTATCTTCAAGCCGAGATTTGGGAGGTTCTCGGGCCGATCCACCCACAGGAACGAGATGGAAACGAGCGCGCTGTAAACACGGAAACTGACCGGGATGGTGAGTCGGCATGACGGACGGCCCGTACCGCTGCCCGTACCCGGGCTGTGACTGGGAACCGTCCCGACCTGTCGACTCCGAGGTCGGGCTGACGCGCGTTGTGGTTACTCACGAGATCGAGGACCACCGCGAGCATCACGACGGTGATTCGCTATGACTGCGGACGGTATCGAACGACCCGAACCGTTCCTGTGGCTCGGTCGCCACGAGGAACTCGATGAACCGATATGGTTCCTTCCGCTGGAAAGCGAGGAAGATTCGGCTGTATGGGATGATGATGAGTTGGAAATTCGCATCATTTCGTGGTCAGTAGACACGGAAGCGGACCGCGACGGAGGTGAGTCGCAATGACCGACGACCAGCGTGCGTGTTCGGGCGGGGCTGAACGAACCTGGTCGTCCATCTGGTGCCTGATCTTTGGGCACAACTGGGTCGGTCACACCGCGTACAAGCTCAGGAGCGACATTGGCCGTTCGATGTACGGCGACCTGTGTGAAACGTGCGGGAAATTTCAACCTCGAAGTGACGGCAGAGAGCGGTTCGAAAATCCACCGGTCAAAGAGGATCTGTTCAACCGTTCACTACACACGGGAACTGACCGGGACGGGGGTGAGTCGCGATGAATAGCGACACCCCGCCGTGTCCGGACTGCGGGACAGCCCTCCACGTCGGACGCGACAAGGCCGACGATATCGACCACATCTACCATTACTGCGGTCAACGGTGGTCCCGATGAGCGAGACAGACCACCGTCGCGAGTCCCGCGACCGCTACCAGGCCGTCCTCCGGACAGTCGCGCACCAAACCTCGCCGAATCAACTCCCGGGAGCGCGCCCGATGACAATCCGACTGCTGCAAGCCACACAGGGCCAGCACTCTCACGACGATGTCGACAGCTCGATCCAGGCGGCCGTGTCGAACGGCGACCTGCTCCGGTGGCGCGACAAGGACGGACACGTTTGTCTCACTCTGTGCAACGAACCGGATCTCAAACGTCTCGCCCAACACATCGCAGAGGAACTCGAAGACTCTGACCAACTCGCTCGCGTCAACCAGATGCTCGCGGAGGTGCGCGACGATGGATAACTCTCCCTTGTCCCATATCCCGAATTCAACGACTTCAGCGACTGGTGAGGTGATGGCATGACTGTCCGAACGAACTCCGACTGCGTCCACTGTGGTGGCCCGGCATCCCACAAACACACTCTCACGGGAGAGCCGCTGTGCTGTGGTCACGCCTCGAGGGACATCGACGCCGAACCCATCCGAGACGGCCACGAGTGTGAGAAGTTCTACACCGTCGAACGAAGCACGCGCGATCTGGAATGTGAACACCGGGACAACCCTAACCCACCCACCGGCGATCTCGTCCCGTGTCACGAAACTTCGGAGTGGCGAGTAGTCACGAGCCGGTTCCCCGGCGACACGTTAGACCCTGATCACCCCGGGGCACCGACGGCGTCGCGGTACTGCGAGGAGCACTTTGCGGCCCGACTCGCGGACATACTCGTTCAGTCAGTTGGTGACAAACTGGAGGTGCGTCCTCGTGACTGGTGACACCAGCGCATCGCAGCCGCCGTCGCAGCAGGACTACGTCGACGCAGTCACACGGCTGTTCAACGCCGGCGAGACGGATATCAACGGCGGCGTCCATACGACGACCGTCCACGAGGAACTCGACGCGGCTCCGTCGACGATCCGGGAGCATCTCAACGCCCTCGCCGACGACGGCCGTCTCGACCGTGTGAACGGCTGGAGTCCGGAGACGGGCCGCCCTCGGATGAGCTTCCGTCCACCTGAAGACCGCTGACATTTCCCGAAATATTATACGTAACGTATGAGTATAATTTGATACGGAATTCACCACGGCGAGTCGCCAACTCGCCGGCCTACTGTTTGTGGTCGTCCGTTGGAAGCGGGCGGCTGTCACCAGCTATGACTACCGCAACATCCCCCACCCCAGAGAACGTTGAGTGTGGACAATGCGACGATCACTTCCAGCCTCACGCGAGCGTGAAGGGATCGTACTGCTCGCGGGCGTGCTACCACAAAGACAAGGGCAACAACGCCCTCGCGCAGATCCAGAACGACCATCGGTTTTGCTCAACGTGCTTCCGCCAGGTTAAGACGGTCGCCCGTCCCGATGACGACCAGCTCCGTGACATCGGCGTCCCGAAAACGATCCGGGAGACGTTCGCCGGCTATCAGTACTCAACCGACGCGACCGTGTTTGGCGAGGACATCCGCCCATCGGAGCGCCACGAGTCGCCGGCACGCCAGAAAACCAGGCGGTCGTGGGGCTGTCAGTGTGGGGCGATCGACCTCCGGGGCCGGGACCGAACTCTCGAATCGGTTGAAGGGGGCGCGGTTCTCCTGAACCTGCTCCGGTGTCTCGCCACGCTCTATCAGGATGAGGCAATCGCTCACGCGCCCAGCCTCGAAGCGCTGTTCGACGGCGTTCGGGAATCGGGCGACCTCGAACAAGCGATCGGGCGATCACTGTACGGGTCTGCGTGACTACTTTCACCATGGTTTGCATGGCTTCTTACCGAAAGGACACGTACCAAACATGAGTATGACTACTGGGGCATACTCGGGTGAGCGGTGGCGACTCGCCCGAAAATCGGCGCTCGCGAGAGACAACCGGCGGTGTCAGGACTGCGGTTCCTCTGAAGACTTACATGTACATCACGTCACTCCAGTTCGGGAGTTCGACAACCAAACCGACGCTCACTACGTCGACAACCTCGTCACGTTGTGCAAGTACTGCCACCCGACTTGGGAGGGGCGCAGCGATCGCCCGCGGCTTGCGGACGGCGCGGATGGCGTGCTTATCTCCGATGTCGTTCAAGAGCTCACGTGGGACACCGTCGACCGACTCTTCCGCCAGTTGTCTCCGGTCGACATCTATGACCATCACATCCACCGGAACGGACGCGTCTGTTCGAACTGCCACGCACGGATGAACGACGCGTCCGTCTGCCCGGACTGCAGTAGCCCGAATGGTTGGGCTCCCGACGACACACTCAGTCGCCGGGAAATGCTCTCCCGAGCCCGCCCGCTCGTTGAGCGACTCCGGGAGCAGGGGATAGCTGTCGATGCGGAGGTCGTTCGGCACACTGTTCGAAAGTTGAAGAGTCGCTCTGACCTCCAGGGCCTCGACAGCGAGATATTCGCCCGCGCCGTCAAACTGGGTGTTCGCCACGCATGAGCATCGACAGCCCATCTTCAGTCATCCCTGGGGCGGCGGGACTCGTCGTCGGCCAGCGCGTCGCTGTCGACGTGGCCGGCCGCGAGGCCCCGGGCATCATCACGGACATCGACTGGCGGCCGTCGTTCAACGCACAAGGCCACACCGCTGTCACCGTCGACATCGACGCCTCGTCCGTGGTTGCACCACCGTCAGATATCTCTCCCCGATGAATCTCCCCCCGATGACGCCGCTGTCCCCTTGGGACACGCCGAGGGTCCTGCGTTCCCCACCCTGACCTGACTCCGAGCACTGCGGCTTCGCTACACAGGCGGTCGTTTGCGTCGCAGTGTTCGGAGTCGGACCGAGTCCGTCCAGGCTGGCCGCGTTTCCGTTGTTGTCATGTTATTCCTTGGAGGGGACACACGCTCTGCCAAGCGCGGGCCGAGTTCGACTCTCGGCGCGGACATTCTGATCGATGACTCAACCCGAGACCCTCGACGACCGACTGCGCGAGGGGGACGAGCCACTCGTCTCCGCTGGATCGCACACTGTGACGTTTAACGAGGTCCACGCGGGCGTGCTCGGTGCGGCACTCGGGCTGGCGCTGACGTGGTCGCCGATCGCGCGGCGGACGATCCGGCGCGAACCATGGTACGCGGCCGGAGCGCTGCTCTGTGGCTACTGGACTGGGAGGCGATCCCGATGAACGGGCTCGTCGATGCACTGATCGACGGGCTCGGGAACTTCGTCGGCTTCGTGATCATCGGGCCAGTTGCAGCTGCAGTTGAGGCCGCCCGCCGGCTCCGGAAGCACATCAAAACCAACAAAGGCCGGTCGACAGAGAATGCGGACCGGCTCGACTCTGTCGAGAAAACGGTCCAGCAGCACGGCGACCGCCTCGACCGGACTGAGGATGTCCTCGAAACACATACGTTGCGGTTGACCGGGGACGATGACGACCCGACCAACCCAGGGGCGCTTGAGTCGATCAACAACCTCGCGAAACAGGTCGACCATCTCGAAGAACAGGTCGAAGAGAACCATAGCGAGGTCACAGAGTCGCTCGACCGCATCACGGACTCGCTTGCCGAGGGCCAGGAGGCTGACTGACCCATGACCGAGATCTTCGTCGAACCGGATGCTACTGCGGAGCGGATCCGCGATTACGTCCGAGACCATCCGGAGGTCCGCCACGAGGACTATCGCAACCACTCGAACCCGGTCAGAGAAAGCTGCTACGTCCTGGCCGAGGCGTACTTCCACGCGAAGGGTGGGACGGACCGCTTCGACGTCTACCGGCTCGACTGGGGCGAAGTGTCCGCCGACGGGACGGGCGCACACTGGTTCCTCCGGGATACGGACGCTGCTGGGGACACCGTTATCGACTTGTCGCTCCCGGCGCCGGCGGACGGCGACTCGGTCCCCTGGGATGCTGCGCGACACCGGGCGTTCATTACCGGCTACGAACCGAGCAACCGGGCGAAAAGCGTCCTCGACGCGCTGGACCTCGAATACTAAAACGAACTCAACCCCATGGGAGCACCAGACGAGTTCCACGACGAGGCCCATCCCAAGGCCAGAGAGATCACCGGCGATCGCCAGTACGGCGAGTGGGGTCAGTGCATCGGGACGGCGAAGTCCCACGGTGGACGGTGTGGCGGCTACGCGCAGGGCCCACACGGGAAGTGCTACCGACACGGCGGGGCCGAGGACTCCGGCGCGCCGGAAGGCAACGACAATGCCGAGGGCAACGCCGGCGGCGGTGCCCCGGAGGACAACACCAACGCCGTCACGCACGGGGCGTACGCCGACCACAACTCGTACTACCAAGACGTCCTCGACGACGAGATGCAGTCGTTCGTCGACGACGTCTTCGACGACTACCTCGAGGAGTACCGCGATCTTCACGGCGAGCCACCGCTCGGGATCGAGTCTGAACTCTTCCGGATATCGGTCACCCATGCGAAGGACATCGGCCTCGATCGGTGGGCTGACGAGAAACCCGAGGAACTCGAGAGTGGCCACCCGCTGGTCGACAAGGAGACGCGGCAGAAGTCCGTCGGCGACGAGATCGTCGAGGAACGAAAGTACCGCGAATCAGTCGTGACACAGGCCCAGAAGAAACTCTCCATCGATCGCCGGCAGTGGCTCAAGGACCTCGGCCTCCTCGAGGACCCCGAGTCGCAGAAGGCCGACGCGCTCGGCAGCCTGAAAGACGCGTGGAAGACGTCCGCACAAGGTGATGGCACATGAGCACGCAGCAGCTCCCCGATAGCGTCGAACAGCGCCTTCCGGAGCACTACACCGGGTCGGAGAAGTACTGGCAGGCTGCGGAGGACTGGTTCGGTGTCACACTCTCTCCCGAGCAGCGGGAGATCCTTGAGCACGTCGCCGACCACCAGTACACGCACCTTGAGGGTGGCAACGGCTTCGGGAAGACCTTCGGGATCGTTGCCCTCGCGCTGGCGTTCCACAAGCGTCACTACCCGAGTTCGGTCGTGGTCACCTCTGGAACCTACGGCAAGCTGAAGCGTACTTTCTGTGCCGACGCCGAGGGTCTCCACGGCTCGAGCCCGCTGTTCGGCGAGTGGAAGTGGTCGCCGAACCCGCATATCGACGTCGACGGTGAGCCGACGTGGCAGTTCGAGGTCATCAGTCCAGAGGATCCCGGTGAGCTCGAGGGCGTTCACAACGACCACGTCCTGGTGATCGTCGACGAAGCCGACAAGAAGGACGTCGACCTCGAGACGCTGGACTCGATGGACTCGCTGATCTCCGACCAGAACGACCGCATGGTCGTCATCTCGAACCCGCCCGAAGACGAGACCAACGCGGTTGCGAACATGAGCGAGATCGGCCTCGAGCCAGAGAAACTCCGATTCTCGACTTTCGACTCTCACAACGTCCATGTCGAACTCGGGCATCGCGACGGCGAGCGGATCCCCGGCCTGACCGGCCCCCACAAGCTCAAGAAGAAGTGGGAGGCGCACAATGGCGAGGTCTGGCCGGGCTACGACGAGGCTCGAGCGATGTCGCTGCCTGGAAACTCAGAGTTCCGGAAGGACCTCAACACGCTGTGGTACCGGCGTTTCGCCGGGATCATGCCGCCGGCGGGAGCGACGAAGAACCGTCCCATCGAGCCTGACCTCGTCGACGCCGGCTACGTCGAGGACGGCATCGACGACTCTGGCTCGAGGCAAGGGTCGGGGATCGACGTTGCCCGCTCCGGTGACCGAACCGTCCAGATCGACGAGCGCATGGGCGTCCTCACGGTCGAGTACTCTGAGCCAGGGACCGATCACACCGTCCAATTCGATCGGATGTGGGGCCAGCTTGACGAGGACCCCAACTCGCAGATCTCGATCGACGCCGTCGGCGAGGGATCGGGCAAGGCCGACGACACGGCCAAGCGATACCCCAACGTCGACCGGTTCAAGGCCGGTGCGAACGCTGTCCAGTCGGATGAGTACAAAGACCGCTGGACTGAGGGACTGTGCGAACTCGGGAAGTGGCTCGAGCGCGGCGGTGAGTTCACCGACTCGCGGCTCCGGAAGGAGCTGAAGATCGCGGCTCGAGAGCTCACCCTCGAGGAGCGCTATGTCAAGGGCCGCAACGAGCAGGTCTACGTGGCTGATCCGAAGACCGATGTCAAGGACCGGCTGGGCCACTCGCCGGACCATCTCGACGCGGCGATCATGGCGATCACGGCCGCTGAGGGACTCCAGCCCGAGGAAGATGATGGCCCGAGCGGCAGCGGTACTTGGTGATTTTAACGATGTCTGAGACACCACAAGACTCCGAGACTGAACAGCCGGCGAGCGACGACGACGTCCAGGAGGCGACCGGCGAGGAGCAACCGGCCGTCGACGACAAGACTATGGAACTCGCCGCCGCCGAACAGGTCGACATGGCGATGCGCCAGGTTCTGGCCAACCAGCTCGGGGAGAACATCGACGCCGAGGGCGTCCCGGACTACTACGACGTCTTCGACTGGGATCCCAACCCGACGGCGACGGACTACTACGCGATGGCGCTGCGGAACCCGTACGCCTTCGCGGTGACGTTCCTCCCGTCGATGACGTCCTGGCGTGATGCTCCGCGCGTCGTCGACGACGCCGAAGAAGGCGGCGATCAGACGAAGTTCGAGAAGGAACTCGAGACGGTCGTTCGGAAGCAGGATCTCTGGCACTACGCCAGCCGCACCGACATGCTCGCCGGCATCGGCACGTTCGGCGTGCTGGTCCTCGAGTTTGATGATATCGAGCAGGGCCAGGTCGGCAAGGGTGAGAAAGGGGATGGGTTCGGCAGCGAGGTCGACAATCCGCAAAGCCTCCAGGGCCTCAAGCCGTTCTCTCGAGAGTCCGTTGAGGACGTCCGGCTCGGAGGTCCCGGGTCTGGCCGGTGGGGGAAACCAGTCGAGTACCAGCTCGATCTCGGCGACGAGAACGACGAGGAGTTCGGCATCGAACGGAAGGGGCCGGACACGATGTGGGTCCACCACAGCCGCGTGATCCACGTCCACTCCGACCAGCTCCTAGACGACAACCTCCGCGGGATCCCTCGGCAGCAGCCCGTCTACAACAACATCGTCGACATCGAGAAGAGCCTCGGCAGCGCCGGCGAACTCGCGTATCGAGCGTCGGCCTGGGGCATCAACATCAACATCGACAAAGACTTCGACGTCGAGGAGGGCAGCGACCAACTCCGCGAACACCTCGCTCGGTGGCAGTCTGGCCTCGAGAACGTGCTCCGAACGCACGGCGCGGATCAGGTCAAGAGCCTCGGTGGCGAGGACATCGATCCGTCGCTGGTCACGAACCCGAACATCGAGGCGATATCGGCCCAGACCGGAATCCCCCAGTCCGTGTTGAAGGGCAACGAGAGCGGGGAACGTGCGACCACACAGGACCTCAAGGAGTGGTACGGAAAGGTCCAGGAGAGACGGGAGCAGTTCGTCACGCCGACGATCGTCCGGGCGATCATCGACCGGCTGATCAAGTACGACGTCCTACCGACGCCTCGAGGCGGTCCGTCATCGTACTCGGTCAGGTGGGATCCGCTCCACGAACTGAGTGCCGACGATCTCGCCGGCATCCAGAAGACCCGGGCAGAGATGCTCAACAAGTGGACTGGTGGACGTCCGGATGACTACTTCAGCCGCGAGCAGCAGCGGAAGATCATCGAGGACGGCGAGTTCCCCAGCGAGATGAACGAGATCGAGGAGACGTTCGTCGACGAGGGAAGTGAAGAAGTCCAGGCGCAGTTCGAGGAGCTCCAGGGCGAGGTCGGCGAGGCGATCGCCGACGGTGGAACGGAGGACAAGGACTGATGTCCGCGGGCCACGCCCACGACCATGATCACGACCACGATCACGGGCCACAGCAACTGGTCGCAGCTGCGCGCTCGGAGGATCCAACCCAGACGAAGACTGTCCGCCAGCGCTACGCGCAGAAGCTCCGTGGGGGCTACTCCCGGATCAACACCCTCGTTCGGGAGTTCGTCGGCAAGCAGGACGTCCTCGGACTGGGCGAACTGACCGCTGCCAACCCACCGCCGGACTTCAGCTTCAGTCGTAACGACCAGAAGATCGAGGGGTTCCGGAGGTGGCTCGACCAGGCGCAAGAGGACGAGGTCCTCGATGTCATCTCTCGGAACGGGAACCGCTACGTCCGGCAGGCCTACGAGACGGGTACCCGGAGCGCGAACACCGATCTCCGGAAGGCGGGGCTGGGCGAGCCCGAGTCAGACATTGGGATCACGCTCCAGAGGCCTGTGCATCAAGATACGCTCCAGACACTCTACACGCGCAACTTCAACGAGCTACAGGGGCTGACCGACGAGATCGGACGAGAGGTCTCCCGCGAACTCACGCAAGCCCTGGGTGAAGGCACGGGCCCTCGAGAGGCCGGCCGCCGGATCACGGACGTCATCGGCACCGTCGACGATGGGACACCTCGAGGCGCGATGGCTCGGGCGACGACGATCGCACGTACCGAGATCCTCAACGCCCGGCACATGGCTGCGGCCGAGCAGTACGAACGCTTCGGTGTCAAAAAGGTCGAGCCGATCCTCGCGCCGAACGCCTGTGACCTGTGCATCGCGGTGGCGGCGGACGCACCGTACACGGTCGACAAGATGCGGAGTGTTCTGCCTCGCCATCCAAATTGCCGGTGTTCGTGGACCATCTACACCGGCGATGGCGAGGTGACCGCGTCAGCACACGTTCACCGAAAGCCTGCTCGAGCCGTCGCTCGACAGGTAGCCTGATTTCTGACACAACTCGCTGATGACCCCCGTACGATACCCACGCTTGCCGCGATCGGAGCGGCCGGTGTGAGGGGCGAGGACCTGGCCCGACTCAACCAATGAAAGACACACACGATATCCGCGTCTCGGCGCGGACAGCGCAGCTTCTCGCCAGCGACGATGACGGGGACAACGGCCCACCGTGGCGGTTCTCCGGCGTCGCAGTCGCTGCGGGAGATATCCTCCACATGGATGACGGGACGCCCGTCCTGTTCACAGAGGAGAACCTGCGCGCCGCCGCCGAGACACAGACCGGAGAACCGCTCACAGTCGACCATCCTGCAGACGAGGCTGGTCGACCGCAGTATCCGCCACCGACCGACGAGACGGTCGGGAAGGTTCCGAAGGCCGGCTGGCTCGACAACGTCCAGGGCGTCGCCTACGAGGCAACGACTCATGACGAGAACGTCGCGAAGGGCGTTCAGGCCGGGAGCTACGAGGTCTCGGTTCACCCGCAGTTCGTCCTCGGTGAGAAAGACCCAGAGACGGGCGCATACATCGCGGAGAAGATCAAGTTCCGAGACCTGTCGGTCGTCTCGAAGGGCGACAGTCCCTCGAACACCGTCGAATGGGGCCCGAGCCAAGCCCTTGCATCGTTCACGCGGTCGACCGATATCGGGGACGAGCTGACCGCAGCGGAGGACGGTGACGATGGCGGTATCCGTGAACTGGTCGAGCGCCTCGCCGAGCGTGCTGGCATCATCGACTCGAACGACTTCCGCGGCGGCGTCCACCTGCCCGACCAGACCACCGATGGCGAGGCCGTCGAGCTGGACGACGCCGGCTTCGAGGACGCACCGTGGATGGTGACGCTCCACGGGCCCGGCGACGAGTACCCCGACGTCGGCGAAGGACTTGGTCCGGAACTCGGCTCGAGTGAGCCGTACGACGCTGGCGACTACGAGACCAGCGCCTCGATCGATCTTGACGAGTCGCTCGAGGGAGACCAGACGCTGTTCGCACTGCTTCGATACCACGCGGACGGCGAGGTCTCCGACGCGATCCCGACCAGTGACGGCGGGCACTATCTTGACTCTGCGTTCGTCGGCGTCGCGCCTGACGGCGTGATGGACGGCGAGGATGCGGAGGCGACTGCATCGGCCGGCAACGAAGGGGCGGAATCCTCTGTGGACCCAGACACCCCACTCAATATGGACGACAACACCCGACAGCAGTACATCTCGTTCCTGACCGCGAACGCGGGCTTCGACGAGGAGTCTGTCAGCGCGATGGACGATGGCACACTGGAGCAGACGTACGAACTCGCCGCCGAGGATGGCGGCAGCACCGATGACGACCCTACCGACAACCCCGCTGACGATCCCACCGGTGACCGGGCGCTCAGCGACATGACGGTCGGCGAGCTCGGAGACGCGCTCCGAGATCAGGGCTTCGTCACTGAGGATGAGGCCGGCGATCTCGTCGCGGAGGCGCAGGATCGCCAGTCGAAGGCAGAGAAGGTAGAGGAGATCGTCGCGAAGAGCGACGACTACGAAGAGGACGACCGCGAGAGCCTCATGGCCTCGGCGGACACCCTCGTCGATCGCGAGCACAAGCGCATCCGTGGCGAACTCGCGGCGGGCATTCCGGGCAACGCTGGCCAGGCTGCGACGCTGACCGCCGGCGCTGGCGGAGACAGCAACGCCGTCGACGAGTACGGCACTGGCGTCAAGGAGGACTGATCTAACACATGATCGCAAGCGAACAGAGCGTCATCGCACAGCTCCACAACGAGAACAGCTACCAGGAAGGCGAAGCCGACGCGGCCTTCGACGTCGGCACGGGCTGTGCCGTCTACAAGGACGCCGACGGCAACTGGCACGTCCGACAGGCCACTGCCGACGAGGACACCAAGCGAGTCGTTCGCGAGCAGCGCAACCCGCCCCGCGGCGGAATGGCTGTTTCGGACACCGGCACGTCGGCGCTCGAGAAGAGCTACGCTGCCGGCGACAACACGGAAACGGTCGGCTTCAACCGCTACGACCGTGCCCGGCTTCGACTGTCTTCGAACGCCACTGCGGACCCGACCGACGCCGAAGTCGGCTGGGATGCTAACGGGCTGATCACGGACGACATCGACGGCGCCGGAACGGATCCGTCGAACCCGATCGGTCGCGGCATCGAAGTGATCACGCGAACGGACGAGGACGACCTGCTGGTCGTGGAGTTCTACTAAAATGAGTTCGAGAGTCTCGGCCCCCGAAACTTCGGGGCCAAAGGAATTCGAGAGCAGCATTCCCCTGACCGCTCAGGCGGCACTGTACAACCCGGTCCCTGACGTTCGAGAACAGGCACTCGCGCAACTGCGCGCCGAGTCCGCGTTCGATCCGGACATGTGGGACAAGCTGGACGAGGCCACCGGCATCAAGTCGACTGGCGGCCAGCAGAACGCGATCGAGCAGCTGACTGCAGACTCGACGCTCGTCGTGGACTCGTGGGAGCAGATCTCCGACATGGTCCTCGATGACCAGTTCGTCGAGAGCACGATCGTCGACCAGCTGATCGGCGCTGGGTTCGGCGTCTCGAGCTCGCTCTCGCGGTACGCCTACTTCAACCCGATGAGCAACACTCGGCTCGAGGCCGAGACCGGGATGAACATGCGCACCCAGGGCGAGCAGGCCATGCCCGGCTTCGGCCTGGACGGCGTCCCGCTCCCGCTTCACCAGGTCGAGTACCAGATCGACGCTCGAGAGTACCAGAACGCACGAGCGTTCGGTGAAGACTTCGACGACTCCGTCGGCACCGAAGCCCGACGCGCTCTCAACCGCTCGGAGCACGACATGCTCTGGAGCGGCTGGGGTGGCGACGTCCAGACCGAGCGCGGTCTTGTGAGCGTGGCGGGTCTCGACCAGGACGTCGAGCAGATCCTGCAGGCCTCCGGATCGTCCGGCTGGGTCAACGATCCGAACAACATCCTCGCCGACGTCAAGGAGCTCCACGACACGGTCGAGAACCAGACCGACGTCGTCGACGAAGACGATGTCCCGCTGGTCTCCGACATCGGTGGCTGGCTCCTCGTCCCGAAGGCGATGTGGGGCGAAGTCGACCGCGAGGACTACGAGACCTCGGCGACCGATGAGCCGCTCATGGAGCGCCTCGAACGGAAGTACCCGTACCTCAACATCGTCCCGGCGCCGCGCCTGGACTCGGACAGCGCGATCCTGCTGCTGAACGACTCGCGGTACTTCCAGATCGTGAACGCACAGGGCGTCACGAACACGACCTGGGAATCCGACGGCGGCGCAGCGCTCAACGCTCGCCTCCTCTCCTCGCGGACGCCGTTCGTCCGCCAGCAGCCTGACGGCATCAACGGCATCGCCCGGATCACCGGCATCGACGCCTAAGCTGATCCGCTATGCCTGATACTACTGTCACCGTTCGCATCGTTCGTGGTGAGTTCCGCTACGATCGCGAACACTACGAGCGAGGCGACGAACTCGAGGTCCACGAGGGGGCGCTCGAGAAACACCCGCGGACGCTCGAACGAGTCGAAGAGGACGACGGCAGTGACGAGGACGAGGACATCGACGAACTCGATCCACACCCCGCGGACCTCACGGTCGGCGAGCTCGAGGATCGCATCGAGGATGTCGAGGATCCGGCGCTGATCAAGACGATCCGGAAGGCCGAAGAGGAAAGCAAGGACCGGGAGACTGCAACCGACGCGATCGACGCCCGGCTGAAAGAGCTGGGGGGCTAACTCATGCCAACGGCCGACGCATCGGATGTCCGCATCGAGATCAACACGTATCTCGACGACGCGACTATCGAAGGGGCAGACGATGATCCGGACGACGACGGCATCCTCGGTCGTATCGAGCGCGATATCGAGCGCGAAGAAGAGATGCCGGGAATGGAGACGGCTGACCGTCGGGATCTCGAGGCAGTGCTTGCGGCACACCACATCGCGACGACGCACGATCGCGCCGAGAGCCAGTCCCAGACTGGGCGAACGTCGGTCACGTATGAGGAGTCGCTCATCGACGAACTCAAGGGGCGTGCCAAGCGCCTCGGGGCGACAGATGAGCTACTGGGGATCGGTGGCGCGAAGCCTACTGCCTCGATCTCTGTGCCGAGTACCAAAGGGACGAAACGATGAGCAGCTGGGGCGTGTCAGTCTCTGGGCTCGATGCCGTGACCGACATGTTCGACCAGATCACGGCCGACTTCGACGGCGATACGACCTACATCGCAGGCCCGACCGTCGAGTACGCGATCTACAACGAGCTCGGGACATCGAAGATGGAGGCTCGGCCGTTCGCTCGCCCAGCAGCGGAACGCGTCCAGACGAACACGGCGACCGAGGTCCGTCGGATCTCGTCATCCCAAGGCATCCCACTGAGTTCTGAGGAGAACATCATCCGCTGTGCCGCACTGGCCGTTCAGGACCGGATGAAGCGGATCGCCGATCGCAAGGACATCCGCGACACCGGTAATCTGATCGCGTCGATCCGGATCGAAAAGGTGAGCTGACATGCTCGGTCCAATTGCTCGGCTGATCCAGTCCCAAGGTCGCGAGTACCAGCTCCGAAACGCCAGTGGTGGCGGCGGGCGATCGACGCCATCCTACGGTGACGATGGCACGATCGTCGGTGTCCTCGAGCGTCGAGGCCGGCCACAGACCGCGACCGACTCGTCTGGCACGGAGGTCGAGACCGATCTCGAGATCCGCGCTGTTCCGGATGACACGACGACACTCCGTCCCGCCGGCAGCAACGACGGCTACCCGACGCTCCTTGAGCATCCGACCGGAGCCGAGTACCGACTGCTCGACATGCACGAAGAAGACGGCGGCATGACCGTGCTGACCGTCGTGGAGGACTGACCAGTGGCCCGAGACATCAAATCGGACCTCGTCGCGCACCTGCGCGAGCACTTCGACGAGACCGCGATTCCGGTCACGTTCACGCCGGGCGACCCGAGCGATCCGACTGCCGATGGCGACATCAAGTTCGCCGACTACGACGGCGCGAACGAGTACCCGCAGGTCGCAATCGCCAGCGAGGACCCGACGACCCCAGGCGGCGGGCAGACGGGCTACTCTGGCATCGACGCCGGCGGCAAAGGCGGCATCCAGGACGTGGTGACCAGCGTCCAGATCGACTGCTGGGGCGGCCCCCACGACGCCGACATCTACGCGAGCGAAGGCTCGCACCCGGACGTCGTCGCGAACGCGCTCGGTCGCGAGACACACCGTGTGCTGTTCGAGGCCGACGAGTCCAGCTCGGGCCCGCCGGTCCCGGATGGCTACGAGTGGGTCAACGCCGAGCAACCAGTCGAGAGCAACGACACAGAGCGGTCGCCGACGCATTACCGGCGGTACGTGATCGCGCGGCTGAAACACACGGAGACTCCCTGACGATGTACGTTATCAACGAGAACAGCGCGACGAGACGCCTCTACAACGACGAGATCATGGACGAGCCTGTCGAGTTCGCCGAGACTGGAACGGCGCAGGTAGACCAGGAGCTCGGCGAGGCGCTCGTCTCCGAATACGATAGCATCCGACGAAAAGACGACGAGGACTAACACATGAGCCAAACTGCAAACGCACATTCGACCCCAGAATCTGGGACGTTGCCAGGTCGTCACGAGTGGGTTGTCGAACCCAACGGCCCGATGAGCGTCCCGACAGACCCCGAGTGGAACAGGTTTTCAGATGTAATTCGGTCGTTCACTGCTGAGCCAGGCGTCAGCTACGCCCGCCAGGACGCTGTCGGCACTGCCGACGCCGTCGACCACAACCGAGGCCAGGAGGAACCAAGTGCAGATATCGGGTACGACCTCCAGCGCTTCCCCGTCGACGGCAGCAACAACCCGGTCGATCCGTCGGCGTACGGCATCCTCCGCGATGACTTCAACCAGTTGCTCGGATCGCTGCTGATGGTCGAGCGCACGGAGATCCCCGGCGGCAACGACGGCGCTGGGATCCGCATGTTCTCGGTCGTCCGGGGCGCGGAAGTCGAGAGCGTCGAACCGACGCTGGATCCGTCTGGCGAACAGCCAATCCTCATGGAACTCGGGTTCCAGCCGCGGAAGGTCCGGAGCGTCGCCATCCATCAACTCTCGGAAGCAGAGCCACTGTCGGTGACCAGCACCGAGCCCGACGCCGACTCCGGTCTCACCGCCACGATCGAGAGCGAGGGCGGAACTACGGCCGAAGACATTGACGTCGGCAGCGGTGCTGGAACGGAATCGTTCGACGACGTCGATTCGATCTGGCTCTCGGATGAGCCAGAGGGCGACATCACGGTCGAGGGTGACACCAGCGGAACCGTGGTCTGCGAACTCGCCGGCGGGCTGACCTACTCGGACGACGACCAGCCCGTCGACGGCGACCGTGGCGTCCCGCCGCTCGGCGCTGGCAGTCACGCCGATCCGATCGGGACCAACTACGAGCACTTCGTCGGCGACCGCGTCGAGCGCCCCGTCGGGTCCCCGATACGGCCACGTCTCAACTCGGGGTCGTGGACTGTCGAGAACGACCTCTCGACGGAGGCGCTCCACTCCACGCGAGCGCCGACCGTGGACGCATCGGACCGGACGGCCACCGTCGATGCCGACGTCGCCGGCCCGACGGTCAGCCACGACAGCATGATGGAGTCGCTGCAGAAATCGCAGAACGACATCGAGCACGAACTCTCTGGCGGCATCGTGCGGTTCCGGCGGACGGTAGTGGAATCGCCCGGGTCACGAGAGCGTGAAGCGTCCGGACAGGCGACCGCGGCCATCTCGGAGACGTTCGTCGCCAGCGCTGGCGACAACGGCCCCGCCATCGAGTTAGAAGCGAACTAAAAGAAGATGCCCGCGCCGCTATTCCAGCCAGTCAGGGCGAACTTCGTCGCCTGCTTCGTCAAGGATGACAGGATCGACTTGGACGAAGTCGCTGACAACGTCCCACCAAGCGAATTGGGGATCTTTCCCCCTCTGGCGTGCAAATTCGGCACGAAGCATCATCCGATCGACTGTCTCGTCGGACACATTGATTGGTGACTCAACCCGCGCCCCGAATCGATCGTGGTACCTCGTGAGTTGGACCCACACCCACGTCTCGATCAACTCGTCGACGGACTCGAAGTTGCTATCGTCACGGTCGACTTCAAGCCGGAGTAGTTCGTAGAATGGGCGTTCGAGGGACAAGTCGACCGCGACCTCGGGTGACTCGGGCATTCACTGATCACTCTGACCGAATTTCCTCGTGCGGGACGTTTCGCAGTCGTGCGCGTCGATGCGCTCGGGGAGACCGACCGCGCCACACACGGGACACTCGCGAAGCGGCGTCACGCTTCGTAGCACCCGAAACACGGCAGCGGGTCGGAGTCCGTACCGTCGCACCACTCATGATCACAACTCGATTCGTCGGTCTTGGGGTCGTGTTTAAGACCCGTGAGTTCTTCAGTACTCATTGGACTTCACTACCTCATGCGAGAAGTCCGGTCCGGGTGTTGGCGCACCCGGGCATTCTACCGCACTACAACGCCCCGACAGGGACCGGGCTCCTCATACTACTTGATACATTTGCCAACCCATTAAAGGTTGGGGTATGTGCCAAGGTTGGTGAATGTACCAAGTTATTAGTGGCTATGGTGAGTAAATACTACCATGTCCCAAGCAGGACAATTCAGCATGGCGCGAACCCGTGCCCTGCTGACCGAGACGGAGCGCGAACAGATCGCCGGCGAAGGCACACAACAGCGAAAATACGAGGCCGTTTCCCGCGTCCGCGGGCGAATCGAGGACGAATTGACGGCAGACGTCGATCTGCTGGCCGAGCATCACCCCGACTTGCTCGAGGAACTGCAAGAAGTCGTCTGCGAGGAGGACTAACGATGCGAGACCAAGAAAATGTCACTATTGTACAGCCTACCCGACGACGATCACTCGTCGTCGGACTTGCTGGCCCGCAGTTGGAAGAACCCAACCTTTACGGTCAGGTGTGTCCAACTCTCGGGTGTACACTGGAGGAGCGCTATCACTCCTCCGGTGCAGACCGCAACCAAGACTGCAAAGGAGATGAGCAAATTCATGGCAAATTCGGGGCGGTGCAACGCCCCGGTTGGCTGACGGTCCCGGCCGCATGTAATACTGTCTCATCTCCTTTTTCTACTCTCAGACTACACTCCCGAGCGGCGACGCTGGCCTGGGGTGGTGCCGCATGAGTGACGACGGCGGGCATGAGTGTCCGACGTGTGAGCGAGAGTTCGAGACCCGACGAGGGCTTGGACAACACCACGCGAGCAAACATGGCGAATCGCTCAGAGAACACGAATCAAGCGGAGGGCACGAGTGTCCGACGTGTGGAGAGGAGTTTAGCAGCGATCGCGGGATGAAGACACACCATGCCCAGGCCCACGGAGAAAGCCTCGCCCTGGTCACAAGCAAGTGTGAGAATTGCGGCGAGACATACGAGGAAGTGGAGTCTCGGGCCGGGATATACTGTTCGGTCGAATGTCGTATAGAAGGGCAGAGTGACCCAATGGTCACAAAGACATGCCAGTACTGCGAGGAAGAATTCGAACTAAAGAAATACCGTGCGGAGAGCGACCTTGCGAAATACTGCGGGCGGAGTTGCGCAGGTAAAGCGAAAACAGGGGAAGAAGCGAATCGGTGGGAGGGAGGGCCACCGGACGAAATTTGCGAATGGTGCGGGAAGGAATTCGAGAGCACTCCTGGAAACCCCAACAGGTTCTGTTCGCTGGATTGCGAGGGAGAATGGCGGTCAAACTCCTTCAAAGGCGAAAACCATCCGAACTGGGACAGTAGCAAAAAAATCGTGGATTGCGAATGGTGTGGGAACGAGTTCCGGGAGCAGACGGGCAACCCTAACCGATTCTGTTCGCGTATTTGCAAACACGAGTACCAAGCATCTCCCGACGGCTGGACTTGGAAAGGAGGACCCCAACCATACGGAGAAGGGTGGAATGATAAAAAGAAGGCCGAAGTTCGATCGCGTGACGGCCACAAGTGTCAATCATGCGGTTTGTCCCAAGAAAGTCATTTAGACCAGTACGACTTCAAACTCCATGTCCACCACATCACTCCCGCGCGGAAATTTGACAATTCGGAAGAACGAAACGCTATGACGAATCTCGTCACTCTTTGCATCAGATGCCACAATGAGTGGGAGCAAATGGCCCCACTCCGACCCGATACTGCTGAACCGACCGACGACTAACACGATCCCGATGACCCCCACGGGGAGCGAGGTCTTCCCCGCCGCTACTCCTAACGATAATCATGACAGATAGCACACCGAGTATAACAAGCATGGCCCATCAGCGGGATGGGGATGGCGAATTGCTCCCAGTCGAGAAGACTGTCGAAGTGCGCGGTGAGGGTACTGCTGAAATCGAGGTGATCCCCGCGACAACTGGCCAGCGTAACGAATGGGGTCGCCGTCTCGAAGACGAACCCGATCAGTTGGGCGACGAAGTGGGGGCCGAGCTGTTTGACGAGTTTCTGCCCTATTCCCCCGACGACTTCGGTGGCGCGGACTCATGGAGCGATATCCGGCCGGCGTTGAGCGACGCCCTCGCAAATGCAGTCTTCGCGGCGCTGTTCGACAGCGGCGAAGACGACTTCTCCCAGGCCCTCGACGACGCCATGGAGTCTGCCTCGGGAAACCCGGAGCCGGAGGCGGAAGCGGATCCGGAGGTGGAGGGGTAAGCGAGATCGAGGCATACGCAGCCTACCAGGCTTGGCTGCACACAGAGTGTGGTTTGGACAAACCCGCACAGGCTACGTACACTCGCCGTGAATTACGGGTACTGCAACTCGGTTGGGCCATCCGTGAGCGCGGCGCTGGTGCCGAGTCGAATGCCTCGCCAACACCCGTCCAGCAGCGGAAGGCCCAACTTGAACAGAGCCGGCAGTCGGCCCGGCAGGATTTGCTTGACGACTTGGACGGACCTGCCGCCGCAAGCGGGTAACCGGCCGGTCAGAGAAATAGCCATCACCGCCGGTTGATGATCTGGTCCAGAACCTCACGCCGCCTGAGTCTCGCGGATTGTCTCGACCACGCCCGTGTGGTTCGGCACCGCGCTAATGGTCAACTCGTCGACTCCAGTGTCGATGGTGATCGTCCCACCACCGAGGAGTTTCTCACCGAGAGTCTGTTTTGTGCGGACTCGCGTCACGTCGTCGAGCAGGAACTCGTCAGTCGCGTTGGACAACCGCCCGGTGTGTTTGATAACCCGGGAATCGGTGACCTCATACCGCACCCCGCGCCGTCGCCACCACACGTACGGAGCAAACGTCCCGATTGTCAGCACGAGTAACCAAAACCACGCAGCCCAGGTCGGGCGGAACTCATGACGTGTTTTGTTCGCCATGCCTGGCTGTTCGGACACTTGTCATAAAAGAGTACCCTCAATTAGCAATGCAAAACCCAGTCAGCGCATCGGAAGAAGTGCAAGTAGCCATCGGAGCAGACACATCACAGTTCCAGTCAGCGATGGGCGACGCGTCGGCCGCAACGGCGGGGCTCAAAGGCAAACTCGGGAAGTTGGGGACCGTGCTGGTCGCCGGCGGGGCAGCCGCAGGGCTCGGGGTCGCAGCGGCGTTCGGCAAAGCCGCCTCGTCAGCCAGCGATTTCCAGAGTTCCATGACGGATGTCGCCAAGGTGACGGACCAGGAGACGGCACAAGCGTTGCGCGACGACTTGATGGCACTGTCCGAGGAGATCCCCGTCAGCCGGTCAGAGCTCACCAAGCTCGCCGAGCAGGCCGGGAAATATGGCGTCGAGTCAGAATCGGCGATTGCCGAATTCGTCGAGACTGCTGGGAAGATGTCGACGGCGATGGATCTCCCAGCCGACGAGCTTGGGAAACGGATGGCGAAAATCGCCCAAGCAACGAACACGCCCATCTCCCAGATCGGGAAGCTTGGGGACGCGACGAACGCGCTCGCGGATAACTTCAAAACAGACGCCGGGGAAGTGACAGAAACTGCGCAGCGCGCTGGTATCGCGCTGTCGAACCGACTCGGCCTTGGTACTGACCAGGTCCTCAGTCTCTCGGCAGCCATGAACGAAGTCAGCCCGTCTGCGCGGCGAGCGAGCGGGTCCCTGAAGCAGATGACATCGGCACTCACGGATCCGAAGCGGGTGCAGGAGCTGTCGTCTGCGCTCTCGATGAGTCCCGACGCGTTCAAGAAAATGCGCGAGGAGCGGCCGCAAGCGCTGATGGAGAAAATAGCCACGGGTCTGGACGGGAATACTGAGAAATCTGAGGCCCTGTCCAATGCGCTCGGGAAACGTGGCGTCGAGTCTTTCGGCCGGTTCTCCGAAGCGATCGAGTCGGCCGACAAAGCCCAACAGACGGTCAACAAGCAGTTCGAGAACGGGACAAGCCTGCAACGCGAGCTGGAGATGCGGACTGATACGCTCCAGGGCAAGATGCAGTTGCTCCGCGACAAGGTCAACAACGTCGCGACTCGCATCGGCGAGAAACTGCTCCCGTACGTGATGGACGCCGTCGAGGGATTCGGCGGGTTCATCGATGTCGCCGAGGAATTAGGCGGCGACATCATGCCGGACGTCCGCGAACAGTTCGAGGAAGGAGCCGACCTGTTCAGCGATTTCGTCGACACGAACGAAGAGGTTGACGAGGCCGTCGGGGGCGTCGGCGACACATTCAGTTCGACCGGCGACGCTGTCCGACGGGCAGCCAACGGCAAGTGGTCGGGTGCCTTCGGCAGCCTCGAAGACGCTGCCGATAGTGCAACGGACTCCGTCCGGGCCGCGCTCGTCGGCGACAGCGGCAGTGGCGGGTTGGCAAGCGCTGTCGGTGAGGGGGCCCGAGATGCTAACGACTGGCTGGAGACCGAGGGATCGACGATCATCTCTGAGGGGTTCGACAGCCTCACCGCCGGCGCGGTTGACGGGGCGACGGACCTCCAGACGATCCTCGTGGGGCCGAACGGCAAGAGCGGGGCGCTCACGGAGATGGTCGACAGTGGCACGGACTTCCTCGAAAATACCGCGCCCAGTTTGGTCGGTGATGCAACGGAAGCGATCGGGGGCGGGATCCGTCGAGGCGTCATCGACATGACGAATCCCCTTCGGGGAAAGGACTCGAAGTTCTGGGATATCCTTGCGGACAGCGGAACGTGGCTCGTCAACAACGTCCCAGACATCATGCTGGGCGTCGGATCGGCCCTTGTTAATGGCCTCATCGAAGGCGTGACAGGACTTTACGATGGGTTAGTCGGCAATTCTGCACTTCGGACGCCCATCGAGGACGCTGCGACGTGGCTCGTCAACAACGCGGGCAACCTCATGGGCTCCGCTGGGAGTGCACTCGTCAGCGGCCTCCTCTCCCCGCTCGATGTGCTCGCAATGGGTGTGGATAAGTCGCGATCGTTTGCGGGGACGGTGAAACGCGGCGTCGACACCGGCGTCAGTTGGCTGAAAAACAAAGGGAAATCGACAGTGAAGACCGGCGCGGGCGCGCTCGTTGACGGGGCCAAGGCGGGGTTCAACGTCTTCGAGAAAGGCGTCAGCGCTGGCCGATCGTTGGCATCGTGGATGAAACGCGGCGTCGACACCGGCGTCAGTTGGCTGAAAAACAAAGGGAAATCGACAGTGAAGACCGGCGCGGGCGCGCTCGTTGACGGGGCCAAAGCTGGGGTCAGTTACCTCACCGGCACCGGCGACGGAACACTATACGGTGACGTGACGGGATCGGTGACCGACCTGTCGGGATGGGTCACGAGCACCGCAAAGAGCAAACTCAAGTCCGCGTTCGAGAGCGTCACAAGCGCGATCAAGTCCGCGTTCGAGATCGAGGTTGACTGGCCTGAGCCTCCCGAAATCGTCAAGAAAGCCTACAACGGCAATCTCGACATCGACTGGCCTGAGCCGCCGGACAATATCAGTGTCTCTGACGACTGGACCTCGACAGATGACGCACTCGGCGGCGGGAACGATGACGATGACGACGGGGGCTGGGGAGGAGTCAGCATCTCCGACGACTGGACATCAACGGATGACGCGCTCGGGGGGCTCGACATGTTCGCGTCCGGAGGGCTTGCCACCACACCCGGCCTGGGGATGCTCGCCGAAGAGGGGGCCGAGATGGTCCTCGACGCCCCGACGACGGAGAAGGCGCAGGACTCCGGCGTCGCGGTTGGTGATGTCGAGGGCGATGTCCAGAGCGCGCTTGAGTCGACCGACCGCACGGACGACCTCATCCGCGAACAGCAACAGACCCGCCGCGTCATCAGCGAGTTAGCTGACGCACTCGACGTCGACGTCACGGTCGAGCAAGAGGCTGGCCGCTACGCATACCGATGACAGGACCAATCACACTCCGAGCGGAGGCACCGGACGGCACAGTCAAAACGACGGTCGGCGCTGACACTGCGGCGAAAGGGTCGACGCTGACGGGGTCGTTCCCCCACGCGTCGATCGCGCTGTCCCGAGGCGAATGGGCGACGCTCGACGACGCCCTCGACCGTCGCAACGACCACCTCATCATCGAGGATCCATCGGACGGGAGCGACTGGGCCGGCGGCCGCTTCGACGGCGCGGGGGACGGTGGCGGTGGCGGCGGACAGATCCGCGGGGCCACCGTCCAGGGCGGCGCGGGGACCCGGACGATCCGTATCGCCTCGTTCGCGCTAGATTTCGTCGACGCCGAACCGTCCTCCCCCGAGTCCGTGTATCAGAACGTCGCCGACAGCACGATCGTCCAGGACGTCGTCGACGCGGTCCCGACAGTCTCGACGGGGACGGTCGAGACGATTGCATCGGCGCTGTCGATGACGTTTAGCAACGCGGACAGAGCGAAGCAACTACAGGATATCGTCGAGGCTGCAGGCGGGGAGATCCGCTGGCATCCCGACGCGACTCTTGACTACGTCGGCCGGGTCGGTGCTGACCGGAATCTGACACTGTCGCCGTCGAACCAGAACGTGATCGGCCAGCCCGAAATCACCGAAGAATCCCGAGATAACGTCACGCACATCAAAGGCTTCGGCGCGCAGCAGGGAAGCAACCAGGTCACGGCGACCGCCGTCGCCGACAGTTACGCCGGCGGCCGAAAGATCTGGCGGAAGTACGAGAACAAAGACGTCATCGAACAGAGCCGGTTGCAGTCGATTATCGATCGGCAGGTCACCGAATACGACGGCGAACCAACCCGGTTGGATATCCGCGCGACTGTCGTCGACGAGCAGTTGTCGCTTGGCGACCGCGTCACCGTCCGGCTTCCCGACGACGGAATCGACAGGATGCTCAGGATCATCGAACTCGCCGAACGACTGACGAAACGGGGGAGAGAGTACGTCGCGTTACTGTCGAATCGCCTGGCGACCCGGGGCGACCCGGCGGGCACGCAGACCGACCTGCAGCGGTTTAATCGCGGGTTTCAGGGCTTTGTCGACCGAGACAACTTCCGAGCAGTCGGCCGCCAGCCCATCTCGGCATCGTACAACGCGGTCGGCGAGTATCAATACCCCGACGATGTCGTCCGCGAGGAGCGTGCCGAGATCACAGTCGTCTCGTTGCCATACCGCGCGTACGTGTCTCCCGCTGGACACACCCACGACGTGAGCGTGACCCACCCACAGCACAGCCACGGTGTCTCGGTGTCGCACCCGAAGCACACCCATGATGTGAGCGCGACAAGCGGGTCGTCAACGTCGCCATCGACGACAGACTTCCCGAATAACGATGGTGGCGTCGTGACTGTCTCTGCGACGTCCGGCTCCGATGTCGACACGTACACGGTCGGGAACCCGACCTTTCTCGTCTCGTCGCTCATCAACGTCCGCAACGCCAGCAGCGGACAACGCTCACTTGAGATCTCGCTGAACAATCGGACCACGGGCGAGTCGGGCATCGTCGACACGAACCCGATCGAGATGGCCGCCGACGAAACAGTCGTCGTTTCGGGCATCGTGCCCGGCAACGTCAACGGCGACGACCTCGCATGGAACGTGTACAACATCTCGGGATCCGACGCCTCGGTCGACTTCGAGACACATTACCTGGAAATGGGGCGTCACGATCACGACATTTCGACGACGAGCAGCGCCGAACTCGGGACGACATCGACCGAGACGTCTGACGCCTCTCTCGGGGCGACCGAGTCGACGACCACCGGCAGTACGGCAGCGTTTGAGCCCGGGCTCAACGAATTCGCCGGCGAGACTGCAAGCAACGTCGACGTTCTCGTCGGCGGGTCGGAGGTCGCCTCGAACATCGGGTCCGGGGAGTTCCGAACGACGGTCGACATCTCGGGTGAGTTCTCGCCGGGGACGAACGACATCGAAATTGCATCGGACAGTCTCGGGTTCGTGACCGCTATCGTCCAGACCGAGCTGTTCCGACGCGGACAATCGAACTGAACGCAGGCGCTAACAGAGCACGAAGAAAGATGACAGCAATCGAACCCTACCCCACGATCCGAGAGTACCGCCGCGGAAACATCGACGTCGAGACTGCGACGCTTCGCGTCGCGCTTTTCAACGACAGCACCGCATATTCGCCAGACCAGGTCAACCACGAGTACGTCAGCGATGTGCTCGACGGCGGCACGACAGCCCAAGAAATCCAAGATGCGACGTATAGTCGGCAGACTGTCTCGAATGCCAGCGTGACCGTCGACGCGGCGGGTGGTGAGGTCGAGTTCGACGCCGATGACGTGACGTTTTCGGGCCTCGACGGCGGCGAGACGATTCAGGGGTGGATCGTGTTCCAGCAGGTCGGCGGGGACGACACGACGCCGGCTGACGACCGGATCATCGCCATCGAAGACGAAGCGACGAACTCCAACGGCAACTTGGTGACGCTGAACGGGAGCGATGTGACGATCCAATTCAGCTCCGAAGGCATCATCAACGTGGCATAACGATGCCGACTGCCCCATCCGGCCTGTCCGCAAGTGCCAACGCTGATGACATCGACCTCACGTGGACGGACAACTCTGACGACGAAGATGGCTTCTACGTCTACCGCGCGGAGTCCTCTGGATCGTCGACGTCGGACTATTCGCAAATAGCAGATACGTCTACAACTGTTGAGACACATGGCGGGTTCGAGGACATGTCGATATGGACCGTAAACAGTGGGGGCCAGGTTTCTGATAGGGTTTACGACGGGTCGTATTCCTTCTACGATAGCAGCAACACATCATCTGGCTCAAGCGCCACATGGACCCCATTCTCTGGCGGCTCACAACCTGAGACGTTCGAATATTACTATCAAGAAAAGAGTAACTCATCGGGGTCGGGGGTCCGTCTCGTAGACAGCAGTGGAAACTATATTGGCAGTACCATGACGGATAACCCCGAATTTGCCGTGGAATTTGCTAATACGTCTGGAGTAGTCGATAGCGGCGGGAACTATGATGAGTGGGTCCATGTCGTCTGGGACTTTAGTTGGGCCTCTGGCGAAGTTACGGTAAGCTTTGATGGTCTAAGCAGCGGCGCATCATATTCCGGTACATATTCGCTCAGGGGGGCTGGCGACGTCGAAACTGTAGAGCTTTGGGACTACAGTTCTGGTAGATGGGGTGGGACAAGCGCTGCTTCGTGGTGGGATGGGCTGAAATTCACGTCTACCGAGGGCGTGAGCCAATATACAGACGCAGGTCTTGAGGACGGGGAGAAATACTATTACCGAGTGACAGCGTACAACAGCGCCGGCGAGTCGGCTGTCTCAAACGAAGATAGCGCCGTTACCGACCTCCCGGCACCGTCCAACGTCTCGGCGACCAACCAGTAACGTTCGCGTCCGACCCGCTGCACTTACTCACTAATGCCCAGCATCGAAGTCACATGGACGACCAACGACGATTCGACTGACGGCGGCGTAGATATTGAACGCTCAAACGACGGCGGAGCTTCGTGGTCGACTGTGGGATCAGTAGCACCCACCACCACGTCGTTTGTCGACGACACGGCCTCCTATGGGGAGAGTTATCACTATCGTGTTGAGCGAAACACCGACCACACCTCCGCGACGAGTGCTTCGTCGAACGAGGTCACGACCCCACAAGCCATCATATCCGAGACCGGCGGGACAACGACGACCGGACACGCGGCGTCTCTCGTCGCGGGCTCGACAACAGCCATAGCAACGAGCGCCACGACGACATCAAACGGTGAGTCGGCCACCCTCAGTCCCGGCGTTGCGCCGGTCACAGCGACGACGATCAACACGGAGTCAACAACCCACTCGGCGGTGGCTGTTCCCGGCACTGTGGAGATTCCGTCGACGGTCGGGACGACGACCACGTCCGGGACAACGAGCGAGATCGCCGCCTCGTGGTGGACGATAAACGGCTGGCCTGCGCCAACCGACTCAGTCACACTCACCCCGACAGCACTCTCGCTGTCGTTCCCGACTGACCGGTCCGGCATCGACCACTGGCGGCAGTTCGACCGGTCCGGGGATTACAGTCGGACGGCGCAGTTCGGCGGCGGCTGGCGACTCGACGACGACGCAGGACGGGCCGAGGCCGTCGACGTCACCCCGCCGTTGGATTACGACCCACCGTTTGACGCGTTTTCCGGGTACGTACAGAGCTACGAGGAACAGCAGGTCGCGGCGGATCGGTTGGAACTCGACATCTCCGTCGAGCGACTCCACGAGCGCCGCGATGTCTTCAGCGCGGTCGACCAAACAGGCGAGGACTGGACGATCTCGACGGTGCGGGGCGACCTCGCGCTGTCGAACGAGCAAGTCGGCCAGATAAGCCAGACAGGTACGACGGCCGGCGGGGACTGGTCGCTTCCGCTGGCACTGTCGGATGCGCAGGCGGCAGCGCTCGTGGACGCGTGCGGCGTCCCGGATGCTGTCGTCGACCAGACGGTCGCTGACGGCGATGACACCGTAACGGATGCGACGCCTGACGACCGCCAGACGATCACGGTATCGACACCCAGTGATGCAGTGCTGTCGGACGGGTCGTATCTGGTCAGCGACTGGACGCTCTCGCGGCAGTCGTTCGACGAGACGCGACGCTGGCGAGTCAAGCTGACGCTGGCAGAGGAGTGAGCACGATCTGTGTGAATCCTAATCGGCCCTTGTCTCCGGGGGCGACGACAGCGGTAGTTTCATATTAGCGTCTACAACGGATATTCATCATTTGGAGACGGAGCCCATTCAACACCTTCCTCCATAGCAACCTCACGGAGTCGTTCCCGGCCACTGCGAACGTTCTGGTAAACAGTTTCTTCGATGACCCCACGTTCGGACGCTTGTTTTGATCCGCTATGGCCGTCAACGATGACCGCTTTAACATCCGCACGTTCTTTCTCCGGCAATCGCTCACCGTAATTCTCGTAGAGGCGGCGTTCTCGCCCCAGAACTTGAGGCGGGTTCCCGTTGCCTTTGATGATGCGTCTCAGTTCATCCCGGATGCCTTTCGTCAGTTTTGCGCTGTGTCTGAGGGATCTTTTTTCACTTTGCCATCGTTCTTCATCGGCTTGGGAATACAGCGCATGGGCGATCTCAGTATCCGAGTGACCAGGCAGTGCTGCTACTTTAGCTTGGATCGCGCCCCCCTTGTACTCATGAGTAGAGAGGCCGTAAGTTGTTCGAACCTGTATGTTAGAATTATCAGGTATGTACCGAGCGCCATCGTCAACGAGCATTTTGACTATTGGACTTGAGTCCAATGCTGATTCCACGGCATCAGACCACGTGTCATAGCGATCGTAGATGGTTGGGACGCTCGGCAATATATCTAAATCACGGTACTGGTCTGGAGACGGTCGTTCGGCCAGCTCGGCAGCCGCTATAAGCAGCCCCCTCTTGCAATCATGAATTGTCGGTGAGCCGCCACGGTGGCGACTGAGATCGACATCTAAGCCCGACGCCGTCAGCGCCGCGAACCACGGTTCACGTTCATCGGCCCATCCACTCCGGATTGCTTCAACCGACGGCATGTCGTCGGTGGAGCGTTTGCGGTATTCGCTCGTGGTCGGCGGATGTCCGATTTCCTCAGCAACAGTTAGGACGGCCTCGATGCGCTCCTCATCGCTCCACCGAGTTGCAGGCCCTGGCATGGCTTAGTTTTCCCCCAGCGCGTCGCGCCCGTCCGACACATTGCCGCTGACGTTCTGCTGACTGACGCCGCGCCATTCGCCCCAGTCGGTCTGCGTCCATCGCTGGTCGGTCGTTGCGAACAGGTCAAAGGCCTCCGCTGGCGAACAACCACGGCGGAGCAGCATCGCAATCGCCTCGAAGTTGTCCCGCCGGAACGTGTCGGCATCGAACACGACTGGGTCAGCCCTACTCCACGGATCGCCCGGCTCGTCGGGCTGATAGACCTCCCGGGCCAGCTTGTGCATCGTGGCCGAGAGGCCGTCGCGATCCGCTCCCAGCGCTGCGGACCAGTCGGAGAGTTCATGCCCGTGTTCGTCGCGGAAGATAACGCGGTCGGGGCCGACGTGAACGGGCTGGCCGTGCAGATCGACGTAATCAAGCAGCGTCACGTTGCCGTCGTCGGTTAGGATGCCGTCCGCAGTGAGTTCGTCGGTCATTGGTTTAGACGTAGAACGGGTTGTCTCGCTCGGGGAGGTCGCCGTAGTGCGCCTCGAACTCGTCGCGGGACTCCCACTCGCGGATTTCCTCCCAGTCGGCGACGTGGGGATGGTCGTCGCCGTCCCAGACACCAATTTCGGGGCAGCCGTTGAACTGACCGAGCGTCACGTCGATCGTCACGTCGCGGTCGCGGTCGTAAACGTAGCAGTGCGCGCCGCCGTCGGACGTGTCGACGTAGCCGTCCTTCACGATAACGTCGCGGTCCGTGTTCTCCATGTAGCTGAACGCGAAGCCGTTGCAGGTGTTGTGCTGGGTCTTCAGGCGGTCGAGTTCGTCTTCGCCAACGGCGTCGGATTCGAGTTCTAAGTTGGGGCACATTGTGACTTCCTCCTACAACCTATACTTGTACTGGATGAACCATAAAGGTATCGGTTATAGTTGTACTGTATGGAATCAGACACAGTTGAAGAGGTGGCGCTGGCTTAGTGATCTTCGTCAGTCATCGCGACCCTTCGTCCTGGGGTGTGTCCGCTTTTACTGCGCGATGTATCCCTTCTCAACTCCGTAGCAGTAGCCGCACAAGTCATCGCCATTCGGCATCTTGTGGCTGGCGCGTTTGAATTGATGGTTGCACCCGTCGCACGTCCCGAAGTCCTCTGGTGGGTGGTACTCGATGTCCGTCACTCCGACCCGCCCTCCGAGAAATCGTCGAGCCCGTGGTTTTCCTCGTCTGGACGGGGTGCGTTACTCATCGTCGAGCTCCTTTCGCGCGCGCCGGATCGCGTTCTGGACCGCGGACCCGTCGCCACGCTCGCACGCGGCCTCGATATCGTCGAGCGCCCGGCGGAGGGCGTCAGTGTCGACCGCGGCGTCGCGGAGGTCCGGATCGTCGTCGGTGTCTCCGCCGCGTGGGTCGTCGGCGAGTTCGTACAGCCCCCCACCAACCGGGCGGACGTGGTTGTGTTTAGCGAGGCTGGTCATGCGGTTGCGTACGTTCCCTGCCGTGTAGCTGTGTTCGTCGGCAACGTACGCCGGCGTGACCCGCCCGCCCTGCAACTCGTCAAGGATCGCGCGGTCCGTCGGGTTCAACTCGTCCGCGTCAAGGCTCATGTCAGTTGTTGCGCCCATCACGTGGTTAAATATGACGCCCCGTCACAACAGTCTTACGGTCAGTAGCAACGAATCATGATTGGTATAAACGTAACGTAATAACTAAGTGCCTGGGAATAGAAGTAACTCATGTGAGCAGGGGCGCTCCGGGAGAAACTCCCCGGGGCCGGTGGTTGGACACCGAACCCCGTGCTCCCAACAGAGAGCAACAATGAGTTCGACACAGACCCAGAAAAACGACTCGGCTCGCTCGCAAAGTATCGCAATCGACGTTCGCGCGAACGACCTTGTCCACATCGGCACGGACACGCGCGGACACAACCATTATCACGACGTCCAGCGCGACCGCATCGTCGTCGTCGACGCCGAACACGACGAGTACGAACCCGACGACAGCGCCCTGGTGCGCCGGTCGCTCGTCGTCTCCCCTGACGATGTCGTGCACGTCCAGCGCGAGGGGCCGACCGAGGATATCGTTCGGTACCTCCGCTTCGTCGCCGAGCACGTCGACGAGCGCGAGTGGACGGCTGTCCACGTGACTGTCATCGACGACGGACTGTTCGCGACGCTCGGAGGGGGTGCGTGATGTCGGAGTCCGACGCGTTCGGTCCGGCCGAGGGGATCCGCACCGAACCGATGGCCGGCGGGCTGGCGTTCGACCTGGTGACCCGCCAGCCGTTGTTCGTCCGCCAGCGCGTCGCCGACACGCTCGGCGAGTACTACGACGCCGAAGGGTTCGATCTGGCCGACTACAAGGCGCACGCCTACTTGCCTGTGCGGCCCGACGACGCCGTCTATGAGTGCGTGTTCATCTCGGAGATCACCGCCGAATCACTCCACGAGTGGGGCAGCGCGAAGACGTACGACTACCCCCGCGGCCGGCTTGCGCACGTGCCCGTCGAGGAAGCGTGGGGTGATGCGTGATGTCGGAGGCGGGCACCTGGCAGCAGACGATCTACAACCGGCCTGCCGAAGTCAGAGCCATTCACGGCGAGACGGTTCGCGTTCGGTGGCAGGATAACGGCACGCTCGGGTTTGTTCCGCTCGACGCGATCGGGAACGTCCGTGAAGTGAGCACGGACGCTGGCCAGGGCGGTGATGCCGATGACTGACGCTAACGAGACGGTCGAGGTCGACATCACGACCGCGCGCGTCGCCCTCCGCGAGTTGGACCGCGTCATCGATCGCACGGGCGGCCCCGAGATGGGGGCCGACGAGGCCTGCACGCCACTGGCCGCTGTTCGCGAGCGTATCGTCGAGTGTGACGATCTGGACGACCACGCCCGCGGATTCGCGCTCGGAGCCATCGACAAGGTTGCAGGGGAGCGGGACATCGACGTCAGCGGGTCCGACCCGCTGACCGACGCGACGTTCCAGGCCAAGCGCGGCCTGGCCGACGCTCTCGACGGTGATTCGATGACTGACGCTGAGGTGTCCGCGGGCGGTACTGACCACAGCTTCGAGGTCGGTGACGAACTGGAGAAAGTCGACTCATCGGTTTGGGAGATAACGAACCGAATGGCCGATGGCGACACGGACGAGACGCTTTACCGACTTCGAGAGTCGGACGTAGGTCAGAGTAACTTCGCCGAGATACTGACCGAAT
Organism: Halostella pelagica; assembly: GCF_004762015.1. Lineage (NCBI taxonomy): Archaea > Methanobacteriati > Methanobacteriota > Halobacteria > Halobacteriales > Natronoarchaeaceae > Halostella > Halostella pelagica. The sequence continues at coordinate 63,086 of NZ_SJES01000004.1, read as the reverse complement.
CTCAAATCGAGCGGTCATTCCACACGGGCACTGACCAGGACGGTGATACCGATGCCTGAGGGTGTCGTCGAGTTCACGCTGACGTTCGAGACGCCCGTCACGCGCGAGGATCTGCGCGAGGAGTTCGAGCACTTCGCTGACGCGCTCGCGGAGGACGGCGATGAGTGAGGCCCTGACTGTCGAGTGGTCGGGCGAGCACTGCCGGCGGCGGATGCGATTCGAGCGCCGGAGCGCCGGCGGGTGGAAACGTGTCGAGGAGAGGCGTAAAGAGGGGGCGTGGCGATTCGTCGGGTCGGAGATCGTCGCCGGCCTGGTCGTCGAGGGCGGCACCGGCGACGCGACCGGCCGCGTGGCGGAGGTGTTCCGCGGACCATGACGTACAGATCGTTTACTGACGCCGATACCCACTTCGAGATCATCCGATCAGACTCGCCGGTCACCGTCGACGGGTTCGCCCTCAACGAGCCCACGGGCGAGGTCAAGTGCGACGAGTGCAGATCCGTGGCGATGTGCGTCGACAAGATCGGCCACGACGAGGACTGCCCGCAGCGCGACGTCAAGTCACGCAACTGGGAGCAGTTCCACGACTGACGGCGGGCGCTCTTTCCTCGTTAACCAACACTGGCGAGTGACAACGCCGATGTGTTGGTTAAAGAGTTGACCGACAGCGCTCCCGGAAGTGGCAACCTGCTTTAAATATCGTCAACCCGTCGGGGGTTGACATGATCGTCAAACCGGAGGTCTTTCAAGACGGGTTTGTTCCCCGAAACCTGCTCCACCGGGACCAGGAGGTCGAGCAGCTCTCTCGTGCCTTCGACCCCGCGCTCCGCGGCGAGCGCCCGCTCGATGTCCTCCTGACCGGCTCCAGCGGCGTCGGGAAGACAGTCCTCGCACGCCATACTCTCGATCGTCTGCAGGCCCAGACGGCCGTCGACCAGACGCGCCTCAGATGTCTCGGATTGACGGCCCAAGACATCCTTCTCAGAGCACTGCGACAGCACCCCCGCGGCCCAGATGCGTTCACGGAGTTCAACTCGATTCAGGACCTCCGGCGCGAGCTGCGCGATACCGTCGACGGACCGTATATTCTCGTCCTCGACGAAGCGGATGGGCTCCCCGACACCGCAGCGCTCGACCACCTCGACAGGATCCCCGAGATCTCGACAGTCATCATCTGCCACGATGTCGACGACTGGCAGAGTCGGATGACGAACTCCACGAACAGTTACCGGGCAGACGACATCGTCCGGCTCGAACGCTACTCCGTCGACGAACTGGCCGATATCCTGGAGATCCGCGTGCGCGAGGGGGTATCGGGGACGGTCCCCCGGCAGCGCCTCGAACACATCGCCGACACGGTCGCCGGCGTCGCTCGCGACGGGATCCAGACGCTCAAGGCCGCAATCCAGAGAGCCCAGGAGCAGGGCCGGTCGAGACTCACCGACGCCGATGTCGAGGACGGCTACGAGCGCGCTCGGTCCCGAATTCGAAAGTCGAATCTCTACTCGCTTCCGTTTCACCATCATTTACTGTACGCGCTCATTTACAACGCCGGCGAGCTCAAAGCCGGGGAAGTCCACGATCGGTACGAAGCCGTCTCCGAGGACCACTACCATGGCCGGGACTTGATGCCTATCTCGCCGCGCAGTCGTCGGAGCAAGCTCGCGAAGCTCAAGCGCTACGGGTTGATCGACTGGGACGGCGAGTCCCGGCATCGGCTCTATCGGGTCCAAGACGAGGCGATCGCACCGCCTATCAAAATCGAACTGCCTCCGTGATCAGTCAGCCGCCATCGGCTCCGCTTTCCGATTTCCCTCTGATTCATCTCCCTCTTCAAGGTAGTCGTTGACTAATTCGCGTAATAGTTCTGCCATATCCATGTCGCGCTTGGCCGCCGCCACGCGGAAATCACGTTTCGTTTCCGCGTCAACACTCGTCGACAACTGCTTATCCCGAGTCATGAGTCTCTGTTGTACTGTGTTGCACATATATATTACCCCAAGGACAGCGGTGTAGGGGTGTTCTGGTGTAGTGGTGTAGTGGACTTCAAGTGTTGTACTGCGTTAAACTTATACACCTCTACTGTGTTGGTGTAGCCGTGACGAACTACGATGGCCGCATCGCAGCCCGGGCCGACCGCGAGACGGTGGAGCGCGTGGGCACGGTCTGTGAAAAGTACGACATGAAGGAAAGCCAAGTAATCCGGCTGCTCATCCGCCACGGCTTGGCGACTGTTGAGGAGCAGGGTATTGACGGCCTCGTTGATAGTGACGATTCCGCCGATAGAGCACCAGCTACCAACTAACGAACACCGGCCCGCGCCCCCACGCGGACCAGCAAGAAACAACACAACAACGTATGCACATTCACTCAGAGCGGCTTAGTAATAGACCCGCTACGGCCCGACGCGCGCCAGTAAGAACCGGTTACCGACAGTGCCAGTTCTCCCGGAAGTTCAATCCTGCTTTTTATACCTACGGGGCAAACGACGAACTGACTCGCGGCATCCCCGGACGCGCCCAAACTGACCAAAGCCCGGCGCGCCCGGCCCCCGCGGTCCCCAGACAAAGCGGTAACACACGCACCAGACTGAGGACAATGACCACTACGACACCCGATAACGATAAAGACCACGACCTGAGCGGCGAGTACTCGTTTGAGCACCCCTGGCCCTGGCACGTCGAGTCGCACCTGCGCGACCTCGTCGACGACGGGCTGACGCCCGGCCAGATGGCCGCGGCGATGGGCTGTACTGCCGCCACTGTGTACCGCTACCTGGACCGCCACGGCATCGATCTTTCGGAGGTCGGTGCCTGATGTCCGCCGACGAGTTTAGAACCACGGTGGACACCGCCCTCGAAGCCGCGGTCGCCGGCGACGCCGACCTGGACGACGTCGAGGCGGCACTGGCCGATGCCCAGTCGCGCGTTGGCGAGCTTCGCGCGATGCGGGGTGACGAGACATGAAGCGCGGTATCATCGGACTGGTCGACGGTAACCCCCGCGACGAGGAGATCGAGCGCGTCCGGCGTGACCCCTTTGCGATTGAACCGGAGGAGATCACCTACCTCGACGGTGGGGCCAGCATCACCACGGGCCGGGCCTGCGACAGCGTCGACACCGAAACCGAGGAGATCTACATCGCCGACGAGGCGATCATTACCGAGCGCACTGAGGGACGCGAGCACGTACTCACCGAGTTCACGGCGGACATCGACGCCGGGTTTGTCACAATCGACCGCGGCGACGGCGAGTTCCTTTGGGAACGGCTCGAACTGCAGTTCGGCGTCGACATTGAGCGGGCGGTGCTCGACCTCGACAGCTGGGCCCGCGACCTGGACGCCCAGGGAGCTGACGTCTGGCAGGTCGGCTGGGACCGCGACATGGGTCCCGACGATGGTGACCAGGAGACCGGCGTTGCGTACCACCGGGACGCCCGCCTCGACGGCCACCTCGCCGACGGCGGCATCACGCAACTCGGCTTCCGTTATGACTGGGACGGGACGATTATGCGCGGCGCGGCCGCGGCGAGCGGCTACGTCGCCGTGTTCCGGTCACTCTCGGACGCCGCCTGGGGGCGGTGGCTTCGCGAGGAGATCCTCCCCCACGCCGGTATCCCTGACCCCGAGGACGAAAGCGAGCAGCAGGAGCTCCCCGACGGCGAGCCCGACGACGCTCGCGAGTGTGAACAGTGCGGGCGCGAGAGTGACTCGGTCGGCGACGACGGCTACTGCATCGTCTGTCGGGACAAGCTCCAGGAGGAGGGCACGCTCGACGACCTCGACACCGTCGACGTGACGGGTGGTCCCGATGACTGAGCCAGAGTACGCCGACGAAGCGGGCGATGTCGTCTCGATCTACCAGTGCCCGGACTGTGGCGAGGACCTCCGCGTGGAGTTCCGCGCGAACGTTCCGGCGCACATGATAGGCCTCGCCTGCCCGAACAGTTGCGTCGGTCTGACCGTCCGGATCCGCGACGCCGCGCGCCTTGACGAGACGTTCGAGTCACGCCACCCGCAGCAGTGTTACGAGTGCTACGAGGAGGTCCACGCCGACGACCCGCCGAAAACCGAGAACGGGCACCCGCTGCACCCCGGCGAGTGCGAGGGATCCTACCGCGACGACATCCGGCGGCTCAAAGCCGTCGGGGGTGATCCGCATGAGTGACGCGGACGCCCCGCGCCGCAGTGCGACCGCCGAGGACCTCGGCATCGCCGGCGACCTGGCCCGCATCGAAGAACTCTGCGAGACCGTCGCCGACGCACTCTCGGATCTCGACTGCGCCGAGGCGGCCGTCGACGCGACGCTGGCCGCCCGCGTCGTCGAGGGGCTCCAGCGCGGCCGTCGGATGCTCGGGAGTTTCCGGCGCGGGCTCGTCGACGCCGACGAGCATCTCCAGGCTGCCGACGGCGCGATCCCGCTCTGTCCGAGCGCGCTTCGAGACGTTCGACAGTTGATCCAGGGGGTGCTTGAGGAACGCGAGGGCGCGCCCGTGGTCCGGCGCGAGCGCGTCGGTCAGTGCGCGCGGCATCTGGAGATCGTCATCGGGGACTGCCCTCACTGCACGGGTGGTCAGGATGAGTGACGGGTCCGACACGTGCAGGAGCGATATTGACCAGCGCATCGAGGAAGCCGACGAGATTCGGAGCGGTCACGAACTCTACCGAGACGACGTGAGCCTCACCGTCACGATCGACCACCTGAACGAACCGCAAGCAATCGCTCTCATGTCGATGTTTGAGACGTGGAAGACGCAAGCTAAATGGGGTACCTCTCGGTGGGTTTCGTTCTTCGTCGACGGAGACGGTCCGTTCCATCCCGAGATCGACCTCGATGTTGACGGCGACGTGATTCAGTCGGACGAGTTGAAAGACATCGCGGAGGTCGAGACCAACAAGTTCGACTTTGATCCAGTCACTGGCTGGTTCATCAACTGCGCATTAGAGACGGACGGTGACCCCCGATGACCCGCCGCGTCCCAACGGCCGGCGACATCCGCGGGGCGATCCTCCTGCTGGTCGCGTTCTTCGTGCTCGTGTTCGGCGGGTCGCTCGCCTACGCGATGGGGGCGGTCTGAGATGCCGGCCAGTGCCGACACTCAGACAGCCACGGCGGACGGACAGCCGATCCCGCAATTCTATAATAGCGACATAGGGTTTATGAGCCAGTACAACACCACCGCACGGGCGATGGGTTTATCAGATAGTGCACAGTACACCGAGAGTAGAGACGGCGCTGCCGCTTCCGGGTTGAAACCAACCCCCCGAGATAAGAGCTCGGGGGCAGCGCTGTCGTCCTATCAACAGCTATGCAAACTTACCACCCGACCCGAAATAAACGTTACGTCAAGCAGACCGAGTCAGTCCTCAAACTCTCGTCGCAGTTCGTTCAGCACCGCCTGCCGGGCGAATCCCTCCCGGGGTTTCCCGTGGTCGAGCGAGACGCTGTCGTCGTCCTCGATCACGTCAGTGACGGCCAGGCCGATGTTGACGAGTTCCCGAACCGCCTGCGAGCGGCCGACGATGTCCTGGTCGCCGGTCTCGGGATCCTCGCGGATTCGGTACTGTTCGATTCGACCACCAGTCTCGTCGTCGACGGAGACGCCGTATTTGCGCGTCATGCCCGCGATCAGTGCACCATGCACCGTAAATGGGGGTGGTGTGCGATGAAGGCCGTTGTCGACCTGCCGGACGAGGTCGCGCTGGAACTCGCTCAGCGCCACGATGACTGCGATCTCGACGCCGCCCTGTCCGACGCCGCGCGGCTGTACGTCGACCTCGAAAACCCTGCCGAACTCCTCGGAGATGAGACCGCATGATCGACGCGACTCCCCCCACGGGCCGAGCGTGCGGCCAGCCGAGTCACGGGCGGGATATCTGCCCGGCTGATCCGGCATTTCTGGTGCATGGTGCAGATTTTCGGCGATTCGACGCCAGTGCACTATGTACCACCGGGTCGGCGCTTGCTTGCGATTCGGGGGGTGAAAATATGGGGCCAGTATCCCAGATAAACTCTCTTATTTGTGGTATTGGGACAGATTAATGTGGGGAGAAAACGAGGGGGGCATCATGGCAGTCGAGGGAGACGAGACGGAGCGAACCGTCGTCAAGACGTACGTGCCTCGTTACCAGAAAGAGATCTGGACCGACCACGCCGACGAACTGGACATGAGTCGGAGCGAATTCGTCCGGTCGATGGTCCAGGCCGGCCGTCGCGGGTTCGAACCCGCAGACGGCGACGGGGTAAACGAATCTGACCAGTCCGGTTCGGAGAAAGGGCCTTCCGAGGACGCTACCCCTGGGGGTGAAGGCCTCGATGACCGGGTCCTCTCGGTGCTCGATGACGGCGAATATCTCGACTGGGACGAACTCGTCGAGGCGGTGACCGGCGACATCGAGAGCCGACTCGAAGATACCCTGCAGAATCTCCAAGGGGACGACGAGGTTCGATACAGCGGTCGCCACGGTGGATACACCCGGGTGGACGGATGAGTACGACGGGACCGGCACCGGGCGACGTCGACGATCCGGTCGGATATTTCCTGCAAGACGTCGCCTATCACGGCAAGAGCGACCGGACTCAAGAGGCGTACGAGCGGGTTCTACGGCGTTTCGAGGCGTTTCTGCAGGACCCGGACCGGAGTCCGTCCGGGACCTCGACAGCGCTGTCGGCGGCCACGCACAGGGACTGTATGGCCTGGGTTCACGAGATCCGCGACGGCGTCGCCGAGAGTACGGTGGCGACGTATGCGTCCTACCTCCACCGATTCTACGCGTACATGACACAGGTGGGGGCGTTCGAATCGAACCCGATGACGTTGGTCGTAGAGGAGATGGACGAAACCATCGACACTGACCCGGCCAGACGCGATATTCCGCTGTCGGACATGCGGGCGTTCGTCGCCGACGTTACGCATCCGCTTGATCAGGCCGTGATCGTGGTCCTCCTCAAAACGGGAATGCGCGTCGGCGAACTCTGTAACCTCGACCGCCGCGACGTCCACCTCTCGGAGATACCCTACGACGATGACGATACCACGACACGGGCACAACTCGCCGAACGACCGGACTCGCTGTACGTCGCTGCGGATCCCGCTCGCGGGGCCGTAACGAACGGCGAGCAACGAACAGCGTCGAACAAACGCAAGCGAGCGACGGTGATCCCCGTCGACGACGAACTCCGTCAGGTTCTCGGTCGATGGCTCGCCGTCCGCCCCGACGCCCACTCACCCGCCGATCCGCTGTTTACCAGCACGAGTCGCAATTGGGGGAGTCGACTCACACCGGATATGGTCCATCACGCCGTCGAAGGGTACGCTAGGGACCGCGGGTGGTATCAGTCGGGCGGCGGTGCCGAGGTAAACGTCACGCCGCACTACTTCCGGCACTTTTTCACCACTCATCTTCGGGACCGCACGGGTGACCGCGGCGTCGTGAAGTACCTACGCGGCGACGTCGCACAGGACATCATCGACACCTACACGCACAACTGGGGCGACAGAGTCCGGGAGACGTACGAATCGAACGTGTACACCCTCCTCTGAACGCGGTTCTCCGCTTCAGGACCGTACGGTCCGATATTCGCACGTCGGCCGACAGACGGGTAAATCGAATATCGCTATATCGAACATTGGAGAGAGAACTAGTGAGATCAGCGTAGACGGAACCATGTGGCGTCCACCTGCGAAGTCAGGGGGAGATGGACCACGTCCGACCACTCCACGCTTGGTCCCGGCGGCTTGACCGCCGAGTCAAGGAGACCGAGATTCGCCGTAATGTCTCGGCTCAGTACTTGCCTTCCACGAGGACCCGGCGGTACGGCGCGGCTTTCGAGAACTGCACCAGAACGCCCTTTCTGATTAAGACACTAGTCCGGTCAATGCCTTCACCCAACAGGAACCGCGGGATCTCTCGGCGGGAGTTCGCGAAATCCGCGGTCGCCATCGGCGGGTCCGCGGCGCTGGCCGCCTGTATGGAGCGGGACGGGAACGGCGAGGAAGAGGAGATAGACGTTCCGCAGGGTCCGTCGGACCTCTCGACGCTGTCGGAGCGCCAGCACGCCTGGAACGAACTGTTGTCGACCGACACCCACGGGAACCGCCTGGCACCCGCCCACAACGTTGTTTTGATGCTCGACTATTCGGGAGACGGGACGCCATCCGAACGGGAGCGGGAGACGCTCGAAACGGCGCTTCGGGACCTCGAACGCGCCTACCAGCGCGACACCGCAGGGTTGTTGTTCACGCTCGGCTACTCGCCGTCGTACTTCGCCAGGTACGACGCCTCGCTTCCCGAATCCGTCGACCTTCCGGAGCCGCGAGCGCTTTCGCCGCTCGAAGACCCCGCGCTCGACGAGTACGACGCCGTATTGCATCTCGCCAGCGACCACGCGCAAGTAGCGCTCGCTGCCGAGGAGGCGCTGTTCGGGGAACTGGACGAACTCAATGGTGTCGAAACGGAGACGTCCGTCGACGGCGTCGTCGAGAAGGCCGACCGGCGGACCGGCTTCGTCGGCGAAGGACTTCCCGCCGAGAACCAGGACGTCAGGGGTATTCCCGATTCGGACCCGGTTCCGGAAGACGCGCCGCTGTACATGGGATTCAAGTCCGGTTTCGAGGAGAACCAGGCCAGCGAAGACCGGGTTACGATTCAGGACGGACCGTTCGCAGGCGGCACCACGAAGCAACTGTCCCGGATCCGGCTGAACCTCCAGCAGTGGTACGAACAGGACAGCCGCGACCAGCGCGTCGCCAAGATGTTCTGTCCGGTCCACGCCGAGGAGGACAAGGTCGAGGGGACCGGCGAGAACCTCGGAGAGGACACGCAGATAACCGGCGACTGCGTCGAGAACGTCGAGGAACACGCCCGCACAAAGGGAATGGTCGGCCACTCGCAGAAAGCGGCGCGCGCGCGGGAGGACGACGACCCGATCATCCTCCGACGGGATTTCGACTCCACGAACGGCGGCGAGGCGGGACTACACTTCGTTTCGCTTCAGCGGTCGATCAGTGATTTCGTCGACACGCGCGAAGCGATGAACGGCACCGACCTGGCCGAGAACTCCGCGGTCGGCCAGCGGACGAACAACGGGATCCTCCGGTACATGTCCGTCAAGCGCCGCGGGAACTTCCTGATCCCGCCGCGCTCGCTGCGAGCGTTCCCGTCGCCGAAGCCGGAGTAGGTAAACCGAACCTGCCCCGATGGCTTTCGTCAACTGTACCAGAACGACTTTTCGGCCCTTGTAACTAGCGTTTCCCTATGCAACGACGCGAGTTTCTCGCCAGTACGTCTCTCGCCGGTGCGGTTGCTATCGCCGGCTGTAACTCCCTTTTCGAGACGGAGTCGGTCCGAAGCGTCCCCGATGTCGTCGAGGACCGGCCGGACGCGGTGTACTTCCCAACCCACGTCGAGGGCATGGAGATGATCGGTATGACCGCCGCGGGCGACTACACTATCGGGCTGATGTACTCGTTCCCGCACCGGTTCTGGACGGTCACTGGGACGACGACTGAGAAGGTTTCGATCAGGGACAAGGACGATATCCACCTGATGGCATCGGTGTGGGACGACGAGACTGGGACGGTGTTGCCAGTCGGGTCTGGCCTCTCGATGACGGTCGAACAGGACGGGGAGATAGTGACCGAGAAGCCGCCCTGGCCGATGATATCGCAGAACATGGGCTTTCACTACGGCGATAACTTCGCGCTCGACGGCGAGGGAACGTACGACGTGACGCTCGACATCGGGAGTATGAACGTTTCCAAGCCCGGCCCGTTCGAGGGACGGTTTGAGGAGAGCGCGTCGGGGACCGTCGAGTTCGAGTACAGCGTCGACGAACGGGACGGACTCAGGTTCGAAACCTTCGAGAACCAGCAGGGCGAACGGGGCGCAGTCGACCTGATGGAAATGGAGATGGCCCCGGTTTCCGTCGCTCCCGAACCGGACGCCATGCCCGGCGACCACCTCACCGAGGCGACGAGCGGCGACGCCGTCTTTCAGGTGACGGCCGTTCGAGATCCGTCGTTCATAGACGGTTCGGGCACCTACCTCGCCGTTTCGCCGCGAACGCCGTTCAACCGCGTGCCGCTTCCGATGATGTCGCTTTCCGGCACGGTCGAACGGGGCGGCGAACCCCGATTCGACGGCGCGCTCTCGAAGGCGGTCCATCCCGATATCGGATACCACTACGGGGCGCTTCTCGACGGGATAGAGAGCGACGACGCGGTGACTATCACGGTTGACACGCCCCCGCAGGTGTCCCGGCACGAGGGGTACGAGACGGCGTTCGTGGAGATGGACCCCATCGAGTTCACCGTTTCGTGACCCTCGGAACCGATCCCGCCCGGCCGGGCCCGACGACGGAGTCCCGCGGTTAGCCCGCTACGACGGGTCGGGAAACGATCCAGAGCGAAAGCACCGTGTAACCGATCATCAACGCGGTAAGCGGGAAGTGTGCGCGGCGAGCGAGCGACCGCGTCGCGTATCGGCGTCGCGCGACCTCGTGGGAGGCGACGACGGCGACGACGTGGCCGCCGACTATCAGGAGGATCTGTGACCACCAAAACGCCGGGAGCGAAAGCCACCACAGCGGCTCGATCGCGTCTGTGGCCGACCCGAGATACGGCCCGAGTACCGCGGCCAACTGGCCCGCGTTGCGGAGAACGTACGGGTAGTTGTGCGCGAGTTCGTACACGACGGCGATCGGTAACACCGTGGGCGCGAACGCGCAGGCCGTCGTCCGCCACGACTCGCTGTTGCCTACCAGTCGGTCAGTCGTTGCGGCGACGAGTGCGAACGCGACGAGAAACCCGACGAACCCGACCGCGTACAGCCCCACCGAAACGACCGGGCCGACGCCGAGGGCTTCCCGTACGTCGAAGAGGATCGTCTGATACTCGGACGTGCTCGTGAACCCGTCGAAACTGACGGTGTAGACGGTCGCGACGACGAACGCCGTGACCGAGAGATCCGAAACGCCGTCGATGGTCCCGTGCCACGGGGCCCGGAGTTCGAACTGGATCCCGCCGTCCGCGTTGCGGGTCGCGGCGACCGGGGCGACCCGGCCGAACAGTCCATAGAGAACGTCGAGCGCATCCGCCCGGCGGAACCACTCGCGGCCGAAACAGAGACCGCCGGCCACCATCACGAGCGCGTAGGCGGCGACGACAGTGGCGGTGAGTCGGGGCGAGCGCGGGATCACAGTGAGGTTCTCAACGATCCCGATCCCGGCGACGAATCCGAAGAGAGCGGGCCACTCGCCGAGCCGTGACGGATACGCACCGACGAGCGAAACGTCGGTCCCTTCGAGCCACGCGAGGCCGTCGTAGACGGTCAGCCACGGAGACAGCACGCGCCAGGGGCTCCCGAACAGGACCGCGACCAGCCCCACGCCGCGTATCCAGACGGGCCAGACGAACACCGTGGCGAAGTTCTCCGCTCGGACCTGCTTTCCGAACAGCCCCGCGTAGAGGACCCAGACGAACGCGACCAGAAACGCGACGCGGGCGACGCCACGGAGGACGGTCGCCGTTTTCGGGGAGAGCGACGCGAGTCGTCGGGCGCGGACGCCGTCGAGTCGGGTGCCCGTTGCACCGAGCCACACCGCGGTCAGACCGACAGTCGCTCCCGCGCCGACGAACAGGAGCGAAAGCGGAAGCGGCGCGTCGAACCGGGTGCCGCCGACGCCGTGCGCGCTCGCGACACCGGAGAACAACACCGCGCTCATCACCGCCGACGAGATCCGGACGTGCCACCGCATACGGAAATCTGCCGATGACGGGCGGAAGTAACTGCTGGTTCAACCGTCGAAACCCGCTCTCGCATGTGTAAGCTTTACCACGAGCGGTTCGAACCGCCGCGTATGCGACTCCGGACGTTCGCGGCGCTGCTGCTCGTCGTCCTCGTACTCGGCGGTGTCGCCCTGTTCGGTGTCAGCGGCGGGACGCCCGACGGGACACTGACCGAGCGGTGGGTTAGCGACACCGCGCGGAGCATCGAAGGGAACCACCACGCCACCGCTGTCGGTACCGTGAACGGTTCGGCGATGGTGTACGCTCCGATCAGCGGCACCAGCGGGACGGACCAGTGCAGCCTCGTCGCGCTCGACGAGAACGGCAGTCGAGAGTGGAAGTCTCAGATCCGGCCCGCTAACTGCACGATCCACTCCGTCGCCGACCCGACCCTCGCCGATTACGACGACGACGGCACGGTCGAGGTTCTCGCCGCGACCACGGAGCAGACAGTCACCGCGCACGACCCGGACACCGGCGAGGTAGAGTTCCGCCACGACCTGACCTCGTACGGGTACACGAAGCCGGTCGTCGACGACCTCACCGGCGACGGGAGCAGCGAAACCGTCGTGGTAGACGTCCGCGGGACGGTGTTCGTCCTCGAACCGAACGGGACGGAGCGCTGGACCGACCGCCTCGACTCGTACACCTGGGCGCAACCGTCGGTCGCCGACTTCGATGGTGACGGCGAGAGCGAACTCGTCGTCGGACTCCGGAGCGGCACGGTGCAACTGTACGAGTCGGACGGTCGGGTTCGCTGGAACGAGACCGATGCGGTCGAGGGCTCAGTCACATGGATGACGACAGTCGACGTTCCGGACCGAACCGGCACTGAAATCGTCGTGGCGTCGACGGAAGGGACGGTCTCCCTCGTCGACGGCACCGACGGGAGCGTCGTCTGGGAGCGAGACCTCGGCGAGTACGCCGCGGTACACGCGACCGGCGACGGAGACGGCGACGGAAGCCGCGAGATATACGCGGTCGCTCGCGACGGCGACCTCCGGAGTTTGCGGGCGACCGACGGCGAAACCGAGTGGTCGACGACGCTGACCACCGCCGACGTCCAGATGACGCCGCCCCCGAGCATGGGCGACATCGACGGCGACGGCGACCCCGAACTGGTCGCCGTCACGAACGACGGCGTCGTTTCGGTCGTCGACCCCGACTCTGGCGAGGTACTCGACTCCTACGAACGCGACGTGGCGATATTCACGCACCCGACGCTCGCCGACGGTGACGGAGACGGCGTGCCGGACCCGTACGTGATCTACGGGGACGGGCGCGTCGTGGCGTTCTCGTTTTCGAGCGAGTGACAGAGACCGGCTACGCGCTCTCCGCGGTGACCGTCCGGCGGAGTTCTCTGACCGCCGCGGTCACGTCGTCCTCGGCGACGACCGTCGCGCCGCGGCGGAGCGATTCGTACGCCTCCCGCGCGCCCTCTCCGGCGTGGTTGCGCTCCTCGAACGGTCGCGTCTCGACGACGACGAGCGTCCGCGCGTCGCGGACGACCGACAGCACGTCTCGGTTGCCGGGCGTCACGACGGGGTCGGCAAGCACCGTCACGTCCGCGGCGGCGATGCGGTCGGCGAGGGCGTCTATCATCGCGCCGTCGATGGGGTCGAACGGCGACGACGTGAGGAGGTCGACACCCTGTACGCGTGCGGTCTCGGCGGCGGCGTCGCCCTCGGGGAGCGGCCCGGCCGTGCGGTCGAACCCGGCCGACCTGAGCGCGTCCAGCACTCTGGCACCGGTCTCGCCGCCGCCGACCACGTGGACGGTCCCGTCCGCGTCCGGACGGTCTGCGAGCGCCGTGACGGAGACGCTTCCGGTGGTCCCGTCCCGCGAGACGACGGCGTTCGTGTCGAAGGCGTCTGCGAGCCGCGACTCCGAGAGGACCTGCACAGGGGGACCCGCGGCGAGCAGGTCGCCGTCGGTGATCAGGAGGAGTTCGTCGCAGTAGCGCGCCGCGAGGTCGAGGTCGTGGATAGCGGCGACGGCCGTCTTGCCGTCGGCGACCAGATCCGTAACGAGTTCCAGCGTCTCGACCTGATGGTTCACGTCGAGGCTGGCAGTGGGTTCGTCGAGGAGGAGAACCGGCGCGTCCTGGGCGAGCGCCCGCGCAAGGAGCACGCGCTGTCGCTCCCCGCCGCTGATGCCCTCGATAGAGCGGTCCGCGAAGCGAGCGACTGCGGTCCGCTCCATGGCTTTTGCGACCGCGTCGCGGTCCGCGTCCGTCTCCCGACCGAACCGCGACCGGTACGGATGGCGACCCATCTCGACGACGGTTTCGACGTCGAACGAGAAGGACAGGTGGGTCTCCTGCGGTACGACGGCGACCCGCCGGCTGGCCGCTTTCGACGAGAGCACGTGAACGTCGTCGCCGTCTACCAGCACGCTGCCGCTGTCCGGAGTCAGGGCTGCGCTTACGGTCCGCAGGAGCGTCGTCTTGCCGGCCCCGTTCGGACCGACGAGTCCCACGAACGACCCCCGCTCGACGGACGCGGAGACGCCCGAAAGGACCTCCGCGCCGCCGAGCGAGACGCGTACGCTCTCGATATCTATCACAGCGCGCTCACCTCCCGGCGGCGGAGCAAGAAGAGGAAAAACGGGGCACCGATCGCCGCGGTGACGATGCCGACCGGTACTTCGGCCGGTCCCGACCGCGCGAGCGTGTCGGCGGTGACCAGAAACGAGGCACCGGCGAGCGCGCTCGTCGGGAGCAGTATCCGGTGGTCCGGACCGACGAGTAGCCGCATCATGTGCGGGACGACGAGCCCGACGAAACCGATGACGCCCGCGACGGCGACTGCCGCCGCGGTGACGAGACTCGATAGCGCGAGAAGCAGTCGCTTCGTGCGCTCGACCTCGACGCCGAGATGCGTCGCGTCCTCCTCGCCGAGCAGGAGGACGTTGAGGTCCTGCGCGAACGCGCTCAGCGCCGCGAACCCGAGGACCGCGACCGGAAGCGCGAACTCCACGTCGCTCCACGTCGAGGCGTGTAGATTCCCCATCAGCCAGTACATCGCTTCGCGCAACTGGTCGCCGCTCAGGACGAGGAGATACGAGACGACAGCACCGAGCAGCGTCTGGACGGCGACGCCGGCGAGGAGAAGCGTCGCGACCGGCGTTCGGCCGTCCTCGGTAGCGATAGCATACACGAGAAACGCGGTCGCAAGCGCGCCGGCGAAGGCCGCCCAGCGCGGCCCGATCGGGACCACGCCGGGCAAGGCGAGCGCGGCGACCGCGCCCACCGCAGCGCCGGAGGAGACGCCGATGATCGAGGGGTCTGCCATCGGGTTCCTGAAGAACCCCTGCATGACGGTCCCCGCGGACGCGAGCGCGAACCCGACGGCCCCGGCGAGCGCGATGCGCGGCAGGCGGAGTTTGCCGACGATCCGCTGGTCCGTCTCGGGAACGGCGAGCGAGAAGGGGTGGACGTACCCCACGTCGAAACCGGGCACGGGAACGGACACCGGCAGCAGCGGTAGCGAGACGGACGACACCGACAGCCCCGCCGATGCTGGGACGGCGAGGGTGTTTACCGTCGCCTTCGCGACGTTGGCGTAGTCCAGTGACACGGGGCCAATAGCGGCGCTCACGACGACGACCGCGCCGAGCAGGGCAGTGAGCGCCGCGGACCAGACTATCGTCCGAGCCCCAGTTC
Organism: Halostella pelagica; assembly: GCF_004762015.1. Taxonomy (NCBI): domain Archaea; kingdom Methanobacteriati; phylum Methanobacteriota; class Halobacteria; order Halobacteriales; family Natronoarchaeaceae; genus Halostella; species Halostella pelagica. Next base: position 47,635 of record NZ_SJES01000004.1, on the reverse strand, counting down.
GCATGGTTGCAATCCGAGTTGGGTTAGGTAAATACTTATTGTCTAACGACGGAGTCTCAGACCGATGGTACGAGACGGATTTCGACTCTTGGTCGCGTTGCTAGTCGTCGTTGCGGGCGTCGGCGCTGTCGGCACCGCGGGTGCCGCCCAGCCGGCAGCTCCGGGCGACACCGCCGCCGTCGCCGAGCCGGCGGCAGCAACGAACGATGCAATCGCTCAGGAGAACTGTTCGTTCCCAGTAACGGTGGAGGACGCGAAAGGAAACGAGATAACGCTCGACGAACGCCCCGATTCAGTGGTTGCGCTCCAGCCGAGCGCGGCCCAGACGATGTGGGAGATAGGCGGGCAGGGGCAGGTGACAGGGATGGCGGTCAGCCGGTACACGGAGTATCTCGACGGCCGCGATAACGTGACCGACATCAGCCAGGACGACGGCGTCTCGGTCAACGTCGAGACGGTGGTCGCCACGGAGGCCGACCTCGTGCTGGCGCCCAACAGCACGCCCGACGAGACTATCTCACAGGTCCGCAACGCCGGAATGACGGTGTACGAGTTCCGGGAGGCGGGTTCCCTCGATGACATCTACGAGAAGACGAACCGCACCGGCCGTCTGACCGGTAACTGCGAGGGTGCCGCGGAGACGGTCGACCGGATGCAGACCGAGATCCGGGTCGTCAACGAGGCCATCAGCGGCGAGGACGCCGCGCCCCTCTACTACCAGATGGGCGGCGGCTACACCCCCGGAGAGGGGACGTTCATCAACCACATTATCGAACTCGGCGGCGGGGAGAACATCGCCGTCGCGGCCGGCGTCGAGGGGTATGGTCAACTGAGCGGCGAAGTGATCATCGAGCAGAACCCCGAGTGGATCATGGTCTCTCGCCAGATGGGCCTTCAGGAGAGCGAGGCGCTGTCCGGGACGACCGCCGTCCAAGAGGACCAGGTCATCGAGGTCAACGCCAACTACCTCACCCAGCCCGGACCGCGCGTGGTGGTCCCGATCAGTCAGATCGCTGAGTCTATCCACCCCGAGGCGTACGAGGAGGCCAACGTGAGCGTCCGCGGCGAAGCCGAAATCAACGGATCGAACAGTTCCGGCGAAACGACCACCACTGTGGAGAACGGCGGCGAAACGGACAGTGATGGCGACGGCGAGTCGGACAGTGACGGACAGCCGGGTATGGGCGCCGGCGCAGCGGTCGCAGCGCTCGTCGCCGCGCTCGCGCTCGCTGGCCGACGGTGAAAGCACTGACGGCCGTCACTCGCCGACCGATCTCTACCTCGCGGCCCGGCGAATCCGTCGACGCGGTTACGGCCGACAGAAAGGTTGTTAACGGCGGCGCGCGGAACCGGAACGTATGGTCGAAAACGTCATCTGGCCCGCCTATCTCGACGCCGAGAAGACGCGGACGGAGGGCAGACGGGTGCCGACGGACATCGCGGTGCCCGACCCCACGGTCGACGAGATAGCGGAAGCGGCGGGACAGGTTGGATACGACGCCGTCATAGAGCGAGACGTGGCCTATTCCCGGGAAGGCCACGAGGAGCGCGGGCGCGTCCTGATCAAGGACGCGGACGACTCCTCGAAAAACAACATCGTCCAGGCGGTCGCCGCGTACGTCGCCGCCCTCCGAGAGTGATGGAGCGACTCGGCGAGGTCGTCCGGACGGCACAGGGGCTGTTGATTCTCCGAGCGGCGGGCGAAGACGCACCCGACATCGGGCGGACCGCAGTCGACGAATCGCTGAACGACGTGGGGCGCGTCGTCGACGTTTTCGGCCCGGTTTCGCGGCCGTACGTCGCAGTCTCGCCCGACGGCGACGAACCGCTCGCGACGATGCTCGGGGAGAAACTGTACGGGCGATAGCGGGCCAGACACTCGGGAGCGCAACTGCCATACCGCAGGCACTCTAACCGGCGATCACATGGAACAGCGACATCGCGCGTACGCCGCGGTTGCGGCGACGGTCGGCATCTTCCTGCTGGTACAACTCGGGGCGCTCGCACTCGTGGAACCGTTCCAATCCGCGGGCTACCAGGCGGTCGAGAACCCCGACGATCCGACGAACAGTTTCGCCTACTTCGGCGCGATCCTCATTGCGACGGGCGTGATGCTCGCCGCCATCAAGTTCGACATTCGCTGGTTCATCCGCGGACTCCTGGTGTTCACGAGCGGTCTGTTGACGTGGTACGTCCTGAACGTCGTCGTCCCGCCGCTCGTCTCCGTCTCCGTCGGCGGCGTCGGGGTGAACGTCCTCGCGCTCGCCGGCGCTGCGGCCGTCATCGTCGGCCTGCTCGTCCACCCGGAGTGGTACGTCATCGACGCCACCGGGATAGTCATGGGCGCGGGGGCGGCGGGCATCTTCGGGATCAGTTTCGGTCTCCTGCCCGCTATTATCCTGCTCGTGGTTCTCGCAGTGTACGACGCGATCAGCGTCTACGGGACCGAGCACATGCTCGACCTCGCGGAGGGCGTGATGGACCTGAACGTGCCCATCATGTTCGTCGTGCCGACGACGCTTCCGTACTCGTTCCTCGCGGCGCAACGCGGGGCGACGGACGGAGCGGACGCGACCGGTTCCGAGGAAGTCTCTGAACCCGACACGGCGACCGACGACGGGGGAGCGTCCGACGACCGAGCAACAGACCCTGACGGGAGCGCGGGCGACGCCGTCACCGACGAGGGGCCGCTCGAACGGGACGCGCTGTTTATCGGCCTCGGCGACGCCGTGATGCCCACCATCATCGTCGCCAGCGCCGCGTTCTTCATCGACGAGGGACTCATTCAGGTGCCCGGAATCGCTCTCAACCTGGCGTCGCTGTCGGCGATGGTCGGGACGATGGTCGGTCTGGTCGTGCTCATGACGATGGTGTTGAAAGGTCGCGCCCACGCCGGCCTTCCGCTGCTCAACGGGGGCGCTATCGGCGGCTATCTGGCCGGCGCGCTCGCGAGTGGGCTGACGCTCACACAGGCGCTGGGTCTCTGATAGGGATTGTTGTAACTGTGTACCGGTATTCGCCGACCCCGCGTCGGCGAAATACCGAACTGAATTACAACAGTCCCTATGAAGCAGACGGCTTTCGTCTCTCCGATCACTCTCCAGTCAGCGCCTCGCTCGCGGGCGCGAAGTCGATCTCGGAGCCGAGGTCTTCCTCGACGGCCCTGTCGTAGAGGAGTTTCGCCGACGCGACGGTCTCGATACCGGTACCGCCGCTGTCGAATACGGTTATCTCGTCGGGCGTCTCCCGGCCGGGCGCCTCGCCGGCGACGATGTCGCCGAGTTCGGCGTGGACGTGGTCCTCGGTGACGACGCCCTCTTCCACAGCGTGGATGAACGACCCCGCGTCCTGCATGACCCGCGCTCGGAGGTCGGGCACGTATTTCGAGCGCTCGATGGCGGTCGTATCGATTTCCCGCTTCTCGGGGTGGTACTGGCCCATCGCCGTGACGTGTGCACCGTCCGCGAGCAGGTCCCCGTCGAACACCGGGTCGCTCGCCGACGTCGCGGTGATGACGATATCGGCGTTCTCGACCGCCGCGGAACTGCTGGCGACGGCCGCGACGGCGGCGTCGAGTCGCTCGTTCATCTCGGCGGCGAACGACTCTCGGCTCTCTTTCGTCGGCGAGTACACGTCGACAGTCTCGACGTCACGGACTGTCACGGTCGCCCGTAACTGGCCGCGCGCCTGCGAACCGGCCCCGATCAGGGCGACCGAGGTCGCGTCGGGTCTGGCGAGCGCGTCGACTCCCACTGCGCCCGCCGCCCCGGTTTTGAAGGGGTTCATGCTCGCGCCGTCCAGAAGTGCGAGCGGTTCGCCGCTCTCGGCGTCGAAAAGCGGCGTCACGAACCAGGCGTCTTCGGCCCCGAAGCCAGCGGCGTACATGTATCCGCCCATCGCACCGGTGTCGGGAAGGACCGCCGAGTAGCCGGTCAACATCCCCGGCGGGTCGGCGTTGGGTAGTTTCGTCCGTGGTTCGGCGGGGGCGCCCTCACCCCGTTGGCGGTACCCGTCCCGAACGGTCTCGACGTACTCTCGCGGCGACGCCAGGCCCGAAACATCATCGCTCGTCAGGAACCGTGCGGTCGTCATGCTGAAACGATCGGTGACCGGCGTAAAAAGGGTTGGTAGAAACGGATAGCGGCGGCGGAGTCGAAAAGAGAGTAGAGAATTGAACGGAGAAGAACCCGAAATCAGCGGTAGAGAGACGTATCAGAGATCAGTCGGCGTTGACGGGGGCGACCTGCGACCGGGAGGACTGCTGGGGCGTTTCCGTGCTGTCGACGGGCCCGTTCACGAACATCGCGTGACCGATGAGCGCGACGGAGACGCTGGCCGCAAGCGGAACCGCTGTAGTGAGACCGAGACCCGCAGTAGTGAGAAGAGCAGTGAGACCGAGCAGTGCGACGGGAATGAGGCCGAGTACGATGTCGTAGTAGTTAGTCATAATGTCTATCACATACTATGAGGCATATGCATATAAGTGTTCCCCATAGGCACCAGGTATTTCACCTATATTGTTCCAGTATTGACTGGATCTGATTTCCATAAGTTATTGATTGCATCGGACAGCTGAACCGGGACTCAGTCGGGCGGTTTTCGGTCTGGGACTCCGACGTCCATCTGTGACAGATAAACAGCAAACCGTACGCTCGTTCGACGATCTGGCATTATTTGGGGCTACAAATGGGTATTAGTGACCATATATCATACGATAGCTCGCACGCACAGTCGATCCGACTTCGTCTCCGAAACGGATCGCCGAGCGCGTGCCGGACCTGCGACGGGCCGTTCTGTCATCCCACCCTTTCGACGGGTTCAAACCCGAGACTGTCGTACTATCCCTGAGAGTGAACGCCAACGACAAGTCGATCACGGGACTCGTGATGGTCGGCCACTCGCTGGTCCACACGTACGAACTTTCGATCCCCATTCTCGTCTCCGTCTGGTTGCTGGAGTTCTCGACGACGGAGGCGACGATGGGCCTCGTCGTCACAGCGGGTTACGCGCTGTTCGGGATCGGCGCGCTCCCCGGCGGAATGCTCGCCGACATCGTCGGGTCTCAGCGGGTGATCGCGGCCTGCCTGCTCGGGATGAGCGGGTCCTTTCTCGTCCTCTCGGTTGCGCCCTCTATCCCGTTCGTGACCCTCGCGCTGTTGCTGTGGGGTGTCGCGGCGAGCGTCTACCACCCGTCGGGGCTCTCGCTCATCAGCAAGGGCGTCGAGGAGCGCGGGAACGCCTTCGCCTACCACGGGATCGCGGGCAACGCGGGCATCGCGTTCGGGCCGCTGGCGACGACGCTGTTGCTCATCCCCTTCGAATGGCGCACTGTCGCCGCACTGCTCGCCGTTCCGGCGACTGTCGGCGGACTGTACGCGCTTCGGGCGAACGTCGACGAGACGGCGGAGGTCGCCGCGGACGGCGACCCGGAAGCGGTGACCGACGCCGGCCCGGATCGGTCGGCTGACGGCGACGGGCGGGCAAGCGCCGTCTCCTCGCTGGACGAGTTCCTCACGGACTCTCGCGCGCTCTTTTCCGGCGCGTTCGTCGGCATCTTCCTCGTCGTGATCATGTCCGGACTCTACTACCGCGGCGTTCTCACGTTTCTCCCCGAGGTGCTGGGCGAGTTCGAATCGTTCGCGCCGGTCACCGTCGGGCGGGAAGAGCTCGAACCGGCGCGGTACGCCTACGTCGCGCTGTTGATGGTCGGCATGGCGGGCCAGTTCGTCGGCGGGAAGCTAACTGACCGGATCCGGCCGGAAGTCGGTATCGCGGTCGCGTTCGCGGCGCTCGCAGTGCTCGCGACGGCATTCGTTCCGGCGGCCAACGCTGGACTGACGACGTTTCTCGTCGTCGGCGCGGCTCTCGGATTCACGCTGTTCGTCGTCCAGCCGCTGTACCAGGCCACGGTCGCGGAGTACACGCCCGCCGGGACGCGAGGTCTCTCCTACGGGTTCACCTATCTCGGAACGTTCGGGGTCGGCGCGTTCGGCGGCACCATAGCGGGCGCGGTTCTCACCTACGGGACGCCGCTTGCCCTGTTTCTCGTTCTCGCGGGTATCGCCGTCGTCGCGTCTGTGACCGGGGCCGTGCTATCCCGTCGATAGAACGCGGGCAGCGATGACCCGCCACGTCACCAGTGAGACAATACCGATTCCGATGATTACGAGCGGGAACGGCCACGTCGTGCCGCCCTCGAAGTACGGCGACCCGCGGAGCAAGAGGCCGATGTTGGCGGCAGCGAGCCAGGTCCCGGCGGCAAGTCGCGCCGCTGCAAGCGGCGTCGACAGCGCCGACCGGTCGTAGACGCGCAACAGCGGGGCGGCGACGAACCACCCGATGACAAACGGGACGATAGTCTCAACCACTACCAGTGGTTGCGAGACGGGATCGATGCCGTGGCTCAGTTCGCCGGCGATCAGAAACGACGCGATCGTTACCAGGTCGCCGCCGAAAAGCGGTAGCGACGCCGGCGCGAGACCCGTCCGTTCGCGGGATTCGAGCGAGTCCATGTTCGGTCCTGCGATCCGAACGATTATCGTTCCGACGGTTTCACGCCCGCGACGACGTACGCGAACCCGCCCTCCGGGATCAGCGTCGAGAACCCCGCACGTCGTACGTCGGCCGCGAGCGAGGTCGGCGTACGAAACGTCGACTCGAAGCCGATCAGGTGTTCGGCCGCGGTCAGCACCCGCCCCCGAACCGTGTCGGGGTCGAAATCCGCGACGACGAACACGCCGCCGGGACGGAGGACCCGGGACGCCTCTCGGACGAGTTCGTCCTGCTCGGCGACGTGGTGCAACGCGTCGACGATCACGACGGCGTCGACTGATTCAGCCCGGAACGGAAGCCGCGCCGCGTCGGCCTGTACGGTGTCCAGTCCGCGCTGACGGGCGCGGGTTAGCATTCCGCGGGCGGCGTCGACGACGGTCCACTCGACGTGCTGGAGACCGCTCGCTGCACGGCCGGTGCCGCCCGCGAGATCGACGCCGTGCCGGACGGGTCGTTCGGCGAGGCCGAGCGCCTCTCGGAGCGGCGTCTCGTCGACCGTCGGCATCGCGAGGTCGTACCAGCGCGCGAACCGATGGAACGGACGGATATCGCTCATGTAGCGGGCTACGACCTCCAGCAACTACTCGGTATTGTCGCGCCAGCCGTTCGAACCGGTTTTGTTGTACGAGCCGTTCGAACCGGTCTTGTCGTACGAGCCGTTCGAACCGGTCTTGTCGTACGAGCCGTTCGAACCAGTCTCGTCTGGAAAACCGCCTGAACGCGTCGCCGGCTTTTATTGTAGTCCGGTTGTTTCCCTTCACGTATGTCTCGAACGGGCGAGGGATCGGACGGTTCGGACGCGGATCGGCCGGACTTCGACGACGCGCTCGACGAACTCGAAGAACTGGAGGAGATAGTGGACTCGCCGGAGGAGCGCGAACAGGTCCGGGAGACGATGCGGACGCTCCGGCGTGCGGGCGATCCCCGACTGTTCGGCCGCCTGCGGTCCGACTTCGACATCCGGGACGCCGGCGAGGCCCTCGTCGGGAGCCTGATCTTCGGCGTACCCATGCTCGTCGAGGACGGGACGCTCGACGTGGGACGCTTCATCGCGGCCCATCCGCCGTATTTCCTGCTGACGCTGACGCTGGGGCTCGTCATCGTCATCGGCATCCTCCACGCCGTCGGCTTCGAGGAGGTCGAGAGCGACCTGCTGTTCGGCGTCGTTCCGGTTCGGCTCGTCGGCATCGTCGTCATCTCGGGCGGGACGGCTGCGCTCCTGATGACCGCGTGGGGGCGCGTCGACTGGGCGGGACCGTGGGTGGCGACGTGCCAGACGACCGTGACGGCGGTCGTCATGGCGCTTGGAGCCGCACTCGGGGACATTCTCCCCCACGAGTGATCCGCGTCGAGGCGACCACCGACCGCCCGATAACGGTTTGTACCGGCCGAGAGATGGCTTTGCCATGAATCGGAACCTAGCAGTGGGTACCGCACTAACTGTCGGCGGGGTTGTCGGCTACGTCGCGGGTATCGCGACGCAGTACCCCGGACGAGCGTTCTCCGTCGCCGCGGTGATGGTCGGTCTGACGCTACTGGTCGTCGGGCGGGCCGGAGGTGACGCCGTGTGACCGTCGACGCTATCGTGTACGACAACGCCGGAGCGAGACAGTACGACGACATCGCGGAAGCTCGCGACGCCGACGGGACGACGTGGATCCGCGTCGTCGACCCGGACGACGCCGAACTCGGTACGATACGGGACGCCTTCGACATACACCATCTCGAAACCGAGGACATCCAGAACGGCGTCCGTCCCAAGGTCGACGTGTTCGACGACCACGCGTTCGTCCTGATCAAGGAGGCGGAACTCTCTCGCGGGGAGACGACCTTCGAGGAGGAACTCCGGGAGGACCCCGTCGGCATCTTCTTCGGCGACGGATGGGTCGTGACGATATCGCTGGACCGGGTCGAGGCCGTCGAGCGGGCGCGAAACGCGGTCGACCGGGGCGACACTCGCGTCGTCGCGCGCGGAGCCGATTTCACGGCCTACCGGATCATCGACGGTATCGTCGACGACTACTTCGGCCTGCTAGACGAGATAGAGGACGACATCGAACTCGTCGAGGACGAAGTCATCGATGCCCCCGACGTCGGGACCCTGGAGCGAATTCACAGCCTCCGACGGGAACTTCTCTCGCTCCGCCGCCTCGTCTGGCCCGTCCGAGACGCCGTCGGCGTCCTCGCTCGCGGCGACCCAGACCAGGTGAGCGAGGAGACCGAGAAGTACTACCGCGACGCGTACGACCACCTCGTGCAACTGGTCGACCTCGTCGAGACGTACCGCGACCTGACCGGCGGCGCGCGTGACATCTACCTGAACTCCCTCTCGATGTCGACGAACGAGGTGATGAAGAAACTCACCGTCGTCGCCACGATCGTCCTCCCGCTGACGTTCATCGCCGGCGTCTACGGCATGAACTTCGACGGCGGGCCGTACAACATGCCGGAACTCGGCTGGGATTGGGGGTATCCGGCCGTAATGCTCGGAATGCTTGTGACCGCGCTCGTGATGGTCAGCTACTTCCGACGGGAAGGATGGCTGTAGTCCGCACTCGATTGCAGGGGCGGTGGCCGGGGTCCCACCCGTGGTCTACTCTTCCGGACTGAGCCGCGCCAGACGCATCGCGTTCCCGGTGACGGCGGTCGTCATGCCGACATCGCCGGCGAGCACTGCAAGCACCAGCGAGACGTAGCCGAGCGGGATGCCGACGGCGAGTATCGCCTTCACGGCGAGACTCGCCCAGATGTTCTGCCGGATGACGCCGTTGGCGGTTCGAGAGAGGTCGATCAGATAGGGGAGTTTCGAGAGGTCGTCGGCCATCAGCGCGATGTCCGCCGTCTCGATGGCTGTGTCGGTGCCCGCCGCACCCATCGCGATGCCGACGTCGGCCGCTGCGAGCGCGGGGGCGTCGTTGATGCCGTCGCCGACCATCGCAACCGTGTCGTACTCCCCGCGGAGACGCTCGACGGCCTCGACTTTCTCCTCGGGGAGCAGTTCCGCCTCGTAGCGGTCGATGCCGACCGCGTCGGCGATGGCGCGTGCGGTGCCCTCGTTGTCGCCGGTGAGCATCACCGGTTCGACGTCGACCTCGCGGAGGCGTTCGACCGCCCGCTTCGCGTCCTCGCGTACGCTGTCGGCCACGGCGATGACGCCTTCGAGCGCGTCCCCGGTGCCGACGAGGATCACCGTCTTCCCCTCAGCCTGAAGTTCTGGGATCGTCTCGTCCACGAGGTCGAGGCAGCCCTGGCGCTCACACTGACTCCGGGGTTTGCCTACCACCTGTCCCCCGTCAGTTGCGAAATGGACGTGGTCCAGGTCGAACCCGAGGTCCTCGAAGAACGCGGGTTTGCCGGCGTAGTGTGTCGTCCCGTCGAGATCGGCGCGGACCCCTTTGCCGGTGATCGCCTCGAAATCAGTCACCTCGCACTCGTCGACTGACGCTTCGTCCGCGTGGTCCACGATGGCATCACTGATGGGGTGTTCGCTCCGGCGCTCGACGCCGCGAGCGCAGGCGAGAACGTCCTCGGCGTCGTTGTCGCCGAGGGGGACCACGTCCGTGACGGCGAGTTCGCCCGTCGTGAGCGTCCCCGTCTTGTCGAACGCAACGGCGTCGACCTCGCCCGTCGTCTCGAGGTGGTCGCCGCCCTTGATGAGGACGCCATTGCGCGCGGCGCTGGTGATGCCGGAGACCACGGAGACGGGCGTCGAGATGACGAACGCGCAGGGGCAAGCGATGACGAGCAAGGCGATCCCGCGGACCACCCAGTCGACCCAGTACGCGCCCCAGAGCAGCGGCGGGATGGCTGCGGTCAGCACCGCCGCGGCGGTGACGACCGGCGTGTAGTAGCCGGCGAACCGGTCGACGAACTGCTCGCGTTCGGTCCGGTTCTCCTGTGCCCCCTCGACGAGGTCGATGATCCGGGCGAGCGTGCTGTCGCTCGACTCGGCGTCGACCCGCAGTTCGAGGTACCCCTGTTGGTTGATCGTTCCGGCGAACACCTCGTCGCCCGGACGCTTGTCCACGGGAACGCTCTCGCCGGTGATCGGTGCCTCGTTGATGGCGCTCTCGCCCTCAGTGACGGTGCCGTCGAGCGGCACCTTCTCGCCGGGTTCGACGACAACCTCCTCGCCCACCGAGACGGCATCGACCGGGACCTCGTCGAGTTCCCCGTTCCGGCGGACGACTGCCGTCTCCGGCGCGAGCGAGAACAGTTCCTCCAGCGACCGGCGCGCCCGCGTCACGGAGTAGCGTTCCAGCAGTTCAGCGAGGTTGAACAGCACGGCCAGCGTCGCCGCCTCGACGAACAGGTTCTCCCCGGCGACGAACAGTGTCAGTCCCGTCGCGCCGAGGATGGCCGCGGTCATCAGGAAGTCGATGTCGAGACTCAGGTTCCGTGCGGAGTAGTAGCCGTTCCGGACGATGACCTGCCCGCCGGCCACGATAGCGCCGACGAAAAAGGCGTCCGCGAGGACCCACTCCTGGCCCAGCGCCGTGAACAGCGCGGCGTTCGTCCCCGGAACCGCCCACTGTACGGCGAGCGCGAGCAGGAGGAAGGCGCCGGCGAGCCCCGTCTTCGTCGCCCGCGTGCTTCGCCACACCGAGCCGGGGTCGTCGTCGGTGCCCTCGGGGCCGCCGGAGGCCACATCGTAGCCGGCGCTCTCGACGGCGGCGACGACCGCCGCTGGGTCAGCCGGTCCGCCGTAGTCGACACGCACCTTTCCCGCCGTGGGAACGGTGTCGATGTCAGTGACGCCCTCGACGCCGCTGACGCTTCCCTCCACCTTCGACGCGCAGGAGGGACAGTCCATCTCGGGCACCGAGAGCGTCAGGGTTCCCTCGTCACCTGACGCGTCGGACGCCTGCGAAGATCCGCTGTGACTCATCACGTCGGGCTACGAACCGAGTAGTTATTAACTCTACTGCTATAGATCCGGCTCTATTTCGCATATACTGATAAAGTAGCGACAGTGAATTATTAACCAAGGCGGAAACTAGCGGTGGCGTCAGCGTCGCACCGGGGTGACGCTGATGCGACACCTGTTCGAAGACACGACGTTCAGTCAATCGGATACAAACACGTACAAAACATATATACGAGGAGATACCAACCCTACACGATGGCCGTGACCGACAGACGGGGCTGTGACGGATGCGGTCGAACCCTCCCGCTCGACGACCTGTACTCCGTCACTATGCCCGACGGTCACACTGCAGTCTGTTGTCCGGAGTGTCGGGAGTACGCCGAGGAGGCGGCCGAAAAGCAGTCCGAACTCGACCAGCGACGCCGGGCCTGCGACGGGTGTGGAACCGAGCACCGGCTCTCCGCGCTGTCCGATGTGACGCTGTCCGACGGCACGTCAGTACTCTGCTGTGCGGACTGTGAGCGCCACGTTCCCGGACGGGGCGGCGACCGAACCAGTCGCACCGGGAGTTCCTCGACCGGCGGATCCGACGCGACGAACGGGAACTCGTCGGGGGCGAACGACGAAACGGCTGTCAGCCGGAACAGCTGTGACCAGTGCCGGGAGTCGTTCACCGTGGAGCTCTACCGGGTCGAAACCGTCGACGGACGCACGCAGCTGTTCTGCCCGGACTGCAAGGACGAGGGACTCGCCGACGGCGTGGTCAGGTCTGTCCGAATGCGGCGCTCGGAGGCGTACGCGATGCTCGAAATCACCGGGAACGCCGACGAGGAGGCGATCCGGCAGGCGTACCTGGAACGTGTCAAGGCGGCCCATCCGGACCGCGAGGACGGCAGTCGGGCGGAGTTCAAATCCGTCAAACGGGCTTACGACCGGCTCACCGACTGAACGCCGGCGCTACGGGCCTTCTCGTTTGAGAAATCCCAACGTAGCCGGATCGAAGTGATACCGCCCGCTGCACTCTCCGCAGTCGGCGTGGATCGTCCGTCCGTGGTCGTGGAGCCGCCACAGTTCCCGCTGCTGGTCGGTTATCGGCAGCGTCACCGGATTACCGCACTCCTCGACCGTGCAGTCGAACCGGACGTACCACTTCGGTGTATCGAGGGCACCGAGGGGAGTCAGCTCCCCGCGGAGGTTACTCACCAGTCGAAACACCGTCTCGTCCATCTCGTCGTCGTCGAGTTCGACTCCGTCCACGTCGGCGAGATATCCGCCGAGGTCGTCGTGCCGTTCGTACACCGGCAGGACCGGCACGCCCCGCGCGACGGCGTATCCGACCTCCTGGTTCACCCAGGGGTCAGTGGCGGCAGACTCCGTCATCACGGCGACGACGATGTCGCTGTCGTCGATCCGACTTTTGAGACCCTCTCTGCTCACCACGCCGCCGAGTTCGTTCGCGGCGACGTGGACGCCGAACGGGAAGTTCCGGACCGACCTGAACAGCCGTTCGACCGTCTCCGAATCCCCCGGCGCGTGCGAGACGAACACACTCTCGTCACCCATGTCACCTCCCTCTCCCGGTCGGGTCTTAATTGTTTTCAGGTATCATACCTCGACCGCACGACGCGATTAGCCACCGCCGTGAAGCGATCCGGCGAGCGCCGTTTACGATCCTGTCCGCAGTCTGGTGAGCGTCGTTTCCATGAGATAGCAGGTACGGGGGGACCCCCATACGTTTATGCCGACTCTGATGTTACAGTGTGATGGGGGGAACGATGCACGATCTAACAGGGTTCCAGCGAGACTTGCTCACGGTAATCGCCGGTCTCGACGACCCACACGGCCTCGCGATCAAGGAAGAACTAGAGAAGTACTACGAGACGGAGATCCACCACGGTCGATTGTATCCGAACCTCGACACCCTCGTCGACAAGGGGCTCGTCGAGAAAGGGGAACTCGACAGGCGCACCAACTACTACGCGCTGACCCAACGCGGGAAACGCGAGATAGAGGCGCGCCGCGAGTGGGAAGAGCAGTATCTCGAAACCGACTCCGAGTCCGCGACGATAACGTAGAGACCATCACAACCGAGGGGAGAGGGCGAACAGTAGATACGAGTTCGTCCCGAACCTACGGGAGACCATGAGCGACTGCCAAGGGGTTTTCGAGAACGACATAGTCGCCAGCGCCGCAGCGGACGCCGGGGGTCGCCGGACCGATTGCGAACGGTGATCGAGCGCCACCAGTCGGGAATGAGCAACGTTCCCGGTGTGGACGAACTCGTGTACGAGTGCCGGAAGACGCTTCGGGAGGACCCTCCTGTTCGCTGACAGCGAGGCCTACTACGTCGCCCGACGTATCTGGCGTCAGTTCGGGGACACACAACGTGACAGACGCGGAGTTCGAGGCGCTTCTGTCGGTCCACGACGCGACTGTCCGGGCCGCGGTCGATACCGACGACGACGCCGACTTGAATAGCTCGGTCGAGGAGAAACTGGAAGACGACATCGGGATGGTCCTGCGAAAGGAGAACGCTGGGACGCTCACCGCGACGCTACGGTTCCTCGATAGTGTCGAGCACTCGCTGGGAGAACTCCGTCTGTGTCATGTCGTCGCCGAGCGCCGCGACCCACTCCGCCTCGGCGCGCCACCGGCCCCGCCGGTTGCCCTCGTCGTCGGTGACGGTCGCCCTGACGGTGACGGGGTCGGCGTCCTCGCCGCGCACGTCCCACAGCGTCTGGAGGACCTGCCCAACTTGCCGATGGGGTACGCCGTCTCCGGGGCTGACGGTCTCGTACTCGATCTCGACGCCGTCTGACGTTTCTGCGAAATCCGCGAGGTACGCGCCCACGCCCATCAGTTTGTCTTCGAGTCGCTCTTCGAACGGACGCTCGGCGGAATCGGACATACGCCGAGTTGCGGCCGGGACGTGTTAGGAATAGGGGGTCGATCAGAGCGGGTCGACCAGATCGGCGAGCGCCGCTGCGGGGTCGTCGGCCTTCGCGACGCCGCTCGCAAGCAAGACGCCGTCCGCACCGAGTTCGCGCGCGGCGACGAGATCCTCGCCGGTGCTGATGCCCGCCCCGCAGTAGACGTCGACGCTCTCGTCGACGGCAGCGGCCGCGTCGACGGCGTCCCGAACGATATCGGGGTCGGCCTTGCTGACGGGCGTTCCGGTGCCGATGAGTTCCGGGGGTTCGACCGCGACGGCGTCCGGACCGAGGGCGGCCGCGGCGGCCACCTGTTCCGCGTTGTTCGCACAGACCACGGTGTCGAAGTCCGCCCGCTCCGCGGCGTCGAGCGAGCCGTCGATGTCAGCGAGTTTCAGGCGGTTCTCCGAGTGATTGAGCAGCGTTCCGGTCGCGCCGGCGTCGGCCGCTGCCTCCGCGAGCGCGCTCCCGGTGTGACTGCCGTGTTCGACGGGACTGACGTGCTGTGCCCATGTCTCGACTCCCGTCTCGGCGACGGCGGAGAGGTGGGCTGCCTGCGGTGCGATAGCGACGTTAGCGTCCGTGTCGTCGTCGACGTCGGCCGCGGCGCTCGCGACGGCGACTGGGTCACACGGGTACGCCTTCAGATTGACGAGAACGAACATACCACGAGAGGTGGCCCGGGGCTCCAAATAGATTACGCGAGAGCGACGAGATATCCGGCAAGCACCGCGGTCAGTCGTCTCTCGTCACCAGCCGATCCATTCGAAACGGAGAATAACTGGGTTCGGCCCGCTCAGTCCTTGCGCTTGACGACGTCGCCGAGCGTGTACTCGCCGGACGAGGAACCGCCTTCCCACTCGGTGTCTTCGCCGCCGGCACCGCCGCTCAGATTGACGTCGAGGAACCGTTCGAGTTTGGTCTGGACGTCGTCGCTCGGGAGCGTATCTCCGCGTTCGAGTTTCCGGATGAGACTCGCCTTCTCGTTGAGTTCGTCCGCCAGGTCCGCCTGGGAGAGCCCGTCTTCCTCGCGGGCACGGCGGATGATCTCGTCGTAATCCTGCGCGAGTTCGTCCATGTCGTCGAACATGTCGGAGCGGTTTCTGGAACCGCCGGACGACGCGGTCGAACTTGTCGTGCTGGAGCCGCCGGACGCAGAGCTCGACGTGCTCGACCCGTTCGACGAACCCGTTGAGTATTTCGTCGACGTCTCGCCGGACGACGACTGTTGCTTGACTTCGGTCCCGAAGTCAGCGCAGTCTCCGCAGACGTCCAGTTCGGCGCCTTCGACTTTCACCTTCTTCGGCGACGATGTCTCGGCGCCGCACATCTCGCACTGAACCATGGTCACAGATTTAGCGCGGCAGGGTATAAATGATGCGCTGGGTCAGGAGAGTCGCCCCCAGGCCTCGAAAAAACGCTGCCCCGCGGTGAGGTGTCCAACGACCGCGAGAAAGGCGAGCAACCAGCCAGCGATAGAGAGCCCGTACGCCGTCGCGTCGACGAAGTAGGCGACGAAGCCGACGGCGGCGATGATCACGAGCCGGTCGGCGCGGCCGACCAGACCCGCGTACAACCGGTCGAGACCGACCGCTTGTGCCTGCGTTCCGAGGTACGATGTCATGAGGACGCCGGTGACGGCGGCGAGACCGAGCGCGTAACGCTCCACCCCCGCCGCGATTCCGGCGATGATCACGATGTCGGCGTACCGGTCGAGGACGTGGTCGAGGAGGTCGCCGGCCTTCGAATCGACGCCTTGCTCACGGGCCAGCGCGCCGTCGATCACGTCGAACCAGCCGTTCAGCACGACTAGCGTCGACCCCACGACGTACCAGACGGGGTCGGTGCCGGCGAGGAAGTAGGCGGCGCCGGCGGCACCCGCGACGAGACCGGCAACGGCGCTCACGCCGTTCGGAGTGAGCCCGAGGCGGTCGGCCGCACTCACCCAAGGGCCGATCAGGCGACTCACGTAGGGACGGAGTTGGTCGAGCGTCATAGGTACTCGATGAAGGAGACGGTTCCCGCGCTCGGTTCGCGCTCTCCCGCGATGGCGGCCGAGATATCCCGGGCCACCGCGTCCGGGTCGCGGTCAGTCGTGTCTATTTCGTACACGCTCTCGGGGCCGTGGGCGTCGACGGCCTCCGCGAGAATAACGTCGAGCGCCTCGCTTTCGGCGTTCTCCTCGGCTTTCGCGTCTGTCTCGCCGCGCTCTCGGAGGCGGCGTTCGAGCGCTTCGGGATGACAGCGCAACACGACGACGCGGTCCACGTCGAGGTGGTGCGAGAGGTGGGAGTCGAACACGACCTCGTCGCGGTCGCTTACCCGCTCCGCGACGGAGTCCAGATCCGCGACGACGCTGTCTCGTTCCTCGTCGACCTCGTCATACAGCCCCTCCTCGCGGACGACCTCGTTCAGGTGAACCACGTCGAGGTCCGCATCGAGGCGGTCCGTGGCGGTGGTCTTGCCCGTTCCGGGCGTCCCGGTCACGGCGACTCTCATCCGAGAACCTCGTTCAGTTCGGCGACGGCCGTTCGAGTCTGCTCCCGGTCGCCGCAGGTGATGCGGACCCACTCGGGGAGGCCGTAACTGGACACGTCGCGGACGATGACGCCGCGGCGTTTGAGCTGTTCGTACACCTCCGTCCCGTCGCCCACGTTCGCGAGGACGAAGTTCCCAGCGCTCGGGAGGACCTGCGCCTCGATGTGCTCCTGCATGTACTCGCGCGCCCACGCTGCGGTTTCGAGGGACTGCTCTACGTGGTCGCGGTCGTCCATCGCGGCGAGGCCGGCGCGGCAAGCGACCTCGCTCGCGGCGAACGGGGTATTGACGCGAGCGTACGCGTCGGCCCACGCCTCGGGAACGACGGCGTAGCCCAGGCGAACGCCGGCGAGGCCGTACGCCTTCGAGAACGTCCGAACGACGGCCACGTCCTCGCGCGTCTCCCGGGTCTCGGTCGCGTCCGAGAGGCCGGCGGGTTTGCTCGCGTCCCCGCCCACCAGCGAGACTGCGGAGGGAGCGTCGGCGTACTCGCCGTACGCTTCGTCGACGACGACGAGCGTCTCGTCGCCGGTCTCTCGGGCGACGCGCGCTATCTCGTCGAGGGCCATCACCCGTCCGGTCGGGTTGTGCGGCGAGTTGACGTAGACGATCCGCTCGCCGTCGTAGGCGTCGAGGACGGCGTCGGCGTCCATCGCGAACCCGTCGTCGGCGGAGAGGGCGTACTCGGTCACCTCGCCGTGGTGATACCGGGCGCTCATCCCGTAGTAGGAGAACCCGGGGGCCGGCACCAGAACCTCGTCGCCTGGGTTGAGCATCGCGCGAGAGAGGTAGTCGAGCGCTCCGTCGCCGCCGTTTCCGAGCCATATCTGTTCGTCGGCGACGGACCAGGCGTCCGCGACGGCCGCCGTCAGGTCAGTGTGGGCCGCCGTCGGGTAGGTGCTGGCGCTGTCGGCCGCCTCGCGAATGGCCTCGCTGGCGGCCGGACTCGGGCCGAGCGGGTTCTCGTTCGATGCGAGCTTTGTGAGGGTGCCCGGGTCCGCACCGAGTTCGCGAGCGACTTCCTCGATTCCGCGCCCCGCCTCGTACGGGACGTGGTCCGACAGGTCGCGTGGTTGCATAAACGAGGCAAGTGCGTGACGGGTCTTAAGGTTGCTCAAGACGGTGCAGAGGCCGGCCGTTATCGAAGCTCATCCGCTCGCCCCCGGGCCAGCGAAACGATTTCCGGGCGGCCGGTGAACGCGACGGAGACCTCGTCGCTCGCGTAGTCGACCGTCTCGACGCTAGTGCGGTCGTACAGCCAGGAGACCAGGCTCATCGCGTCGTCGCAGTTCGGGACGGTGAGTTCACATCGCACCGCGGGAAGTTCGGCCGCGACCGTCGAGGCTAGGTCGTCGATCCCCGACCCTTCGAGGGCGCTGATGGCGACAGGGTCGCTCCAGTGGTCGGCGAGCGCGTCCCGCCGGTCATCGAGGGCGTCGTCGTCCGCGATATCGACCTTGTTCAGCGCCGGGACGACCGTCCCGTCGACGTTCCCGTCGAGGACGCGCCGGCAGGTGTCGACGCGGTCGCGGAACGCGTCTATCGGTGCGCTGGCGTCGACGACGAGGACGACCGCGTCGGCGTGGTACGTCTCCGATAACGTTCCGTGGAACGATTCGACGAGGTCGTGCGGAAGGTCGTCGATGAGGCCGACAGTGTCGGTGAGCAAGGCCCGGCGGCCGTCGAGAGTCCCCCGGCGGGTAGTCGTCTGTAGCGTTTCGAACAGTCGGTTCTCGACCGACGCCGTCGCGTCCAGATCGTCGTGCGCCGGGTCGACGGCGTCGACGGAGAGGTCGTCGGCCAGTCGGTGCAACAGCGTCGACTTGCCGGCGTTCGTGTAGCCGGCGATGGCGACCAGTGAGAACCCACGGTCGTGGCGCTCGGACCGCCGTTTCGCGTGGTCGTCGGCGATGTCGTCCAGCGCTCGCTTCACCCGGTCGATCCTGGAACGGACGTCGTTGAGGCGGGTCCCCTTCTCCGCGGCGAGGGTCATCAAATGGGGATCGCCCTCCTCCTCGATGCGGGGGAGTTCGTACTCCAGCGACGCCAGTTCGACCTGCAACTTCGCGCGACGGGTCGCCGCCCGCTCGGCGAAGATGTCGAGAACGACCCGGTGTCGGTCCGCGACCCGGGTGCCGTCCGGACAGGCGTCGACCAGTGCCGTCGACTGTTTCGGAGACAGGTCGTTGTCGACGACGACCGCCTTGGAGCTCGTTTCCGCCACCAGACGGGCTAGTTCATCTACTTTCCCGCCGCCGAAACAGGTGCCGGCGTCCTCGGCCCGTCGTTGCGTTATCTCCCCGACAACGTCGTATCCTGCGGCTTCCGCGAGCCCCCGGATTTCCGTCGTCTCCGCCGGTCTGTCGTCTACGCGTTTCGCGAGTACGGCTTGTCGTGTCATTCTGTGGTTTGTGTGTCCGTGTCGCTTCGAAAGCGGTACAGCAACCCCGCGGCGCTGATAGTAAGAACGGCTTCTACGTCGGTGGCGAACGATTCCCACGTCGGTGCAGTCGCTGGGGATGACAGACGGAACCGTCACACGGACCCGCAACGGCCGCTCGCGGGCGTAAGTCGTGCGACGGTCAGAAACGGAGACTGATGAGCATCGGCGTAGTCGTACGAACGACGAACGGGGTCAAAGCTCTTGGGTGGGCATGGTACTATATGGCGTGGTCGTGGTGATTCGTCGGTGACGTAGTTGCGACGCCTCGCCGGTGGCTCGTTCAGAGCGCCTCGTCGACGTGGTCGGCCGCTTTGAGCGCCAGTGCGGCGATGGTGAGCGTCGGGTTCATCGCGCCGCTGGTGACGAAGACGCTGCTGGACGGGATCCAGAGATTGCCAAGGTCGTGGGTCCGGAGTTCGGGGTTCACGACGCTCTCCGCTGGGTCCGTCCCCATCCGCGTCGTGCCCATGTGGTGAAACGCGGGACCGGTGTTTTCGGGGCCGACCGACCACTCGATGTCGACGCCGAGTTCGGTGAGTACGTCGCGCTGGATCTCGTTGGCGCGGCGGAGGGTGTTTCTCGTCCGGTCGTCAAGCGACCACTGGATCTCCGGTACCGGGTTGCCGTGGTCGTCGGTGACGGACGGGTCGAGCGTCACGCGGTTCCGTTCGCGCGGTCGTTGGCCGGCCAGCGCCCCCATGGCGACGTGACCCCCGTAGCCGTCCCGCAGGGTATCGAGGAGGTCGTCTCCCCACTCGTCGCCCGAGAGCGCCATCTCGACCGGCGAGGGGCCGGCGTAGTTGAGAAACTCCAGTTTGAATGGACCGACGTCCTCGTCGGCCTCGTCGTAGAACTGGTGGGACTCGCTGGTGATGAAGCCGACGTGGTTCTGTCGCGTCGGTTCGTCCAGCGTCCCGCCCATCCCGGCGAAGAGGTGGTCCATGAAACACCGGCCGACGAGGCCGCTGGAGTTGGCGAGGCCGTCTGGATATCGCTCGGAGGCCGAGAGCAGGAGCAGTCGGGGTATCTCGACGCCGCCCGCAGCGAGGACGAACGCCCTGGCCTCCTGGGTGTGTTCCCGGCCGTCGGGCGTGGCGTAGACGGCAGACTCGACGCTGTCGCCGGCGGCGTCGTGGACGAGACGCTGGACCGGGGCGCGGTCGACGACCCGGACGCCTTCGTTTTCGGCCTTCCGGACGTGGACGTCGGCGCTGTATTTCGCGCCAGAGGGACAGACCGGCTTGCAGGTGCCGAACCCGACGCACTCTCCGCGGTCGTCGTACGGCTCCGAGTTCCGAGCGTTCGGCACGGAGTGCATCGCGATCCCCAGATCGTCGCAGGCCTCGGCGAACAGCGAATCGCTGTAGGAGGGACGGAACGCGGGCATCGGGAACGGCTCCTCGCGCGGTGGCGCGAAGGGGTTGTCGGCAGCGCCCGCGACGCCCAGTTCCGACTCCGCGGCGGCGTAGTACGGTCGCAGGTCGTCGTACGCGATCGGCCAGTCGTCGCCGACGCCCGTCCGCGACGCCAGTTCGAAATCGATCTCGTGGAGGCGCATGACCATCCCCTGCCAGTGCAGCGTCGATCCGCCGACGCCTTTCACTCGTGCGCTGTTCAGCGGGTACTCAATCCCGCCGGACGACGAGTACGCGTCGCGGTCGCCGCCCATCTCCCAGACGTCGAGCGGACCGTGTCCGGGCCGGATCGACCGCTCCATGCGCTCCTCGCGGTCGGCCGGGTCGAACCGTTCGCCTGCTTCGAGGACGACAACGTCGTACCCGCGTTTTCCTAACTGGTGTGCGACCAGCGCACCGGCCGGCCCCGCTCCCACTACGCAGACGTCGGCGCGGTCCGAGGGCGTGCGGTCGCCGCTCATCGCGGCCCTCGTCGGTACGTGTCGGTGCCGCCGGGATGGCCCTGCGGGTTCTCGATCCCGACGAGTTCGCCCCCTGTCGGGGAGGTGTACAGCGCGTACAACAGTTCGTTCACGACGAAGTAACGGATCCGTTCGGCGTCGGTCCCGGTCGGGTCCGGGTCCGCCGCGTCGACGCCGAGTTCACGGAGGTGCGCCTCGCGCTCCGCGCCGTCCAGCGAGAGGAACTCGGCGTCGCGCCACGTTCGCGCGCGCTCGTCGAGCGTTACGAGCGCTGCCCGGACGGACTCCCTGTATCCGTCCCGCTCCGCGGCGCGTCCCGCGACGTACGTTTCGACGAACTCGCTGACGCCGTCGAGTTCGGAGGGGTAGACGATCCGCGCAACTGCAACCAATAGGTCACGCTCTCGCTCCGGCGTCAGGTCGCGTCCGTCGTCGGGTAACTCCGAGAGCGACCGGTGAAGCCCCGCAACGCCGACCCCCGCGACGACACCCCCGGAGCCGAGCGCGGCGAGGGCGTCGCGTCGTGTAAGCTCCATTTTCAGGCGAGTTAGGCAAACCTAAAACTTATGCCTTGTCGTTTTGCTGTCGGGCGCGGCGACGACAGTGTGGGCGGAAGAATGGACAGTCCCGGCGGCTTACGGTTGCCGGACGCTGTGTTCTAGCGTTCCGACCCCCTCTATCTCGACCGCCACGCTGTCGCCGTCGGTGAGCGGGCCGACGCCTTCGGGCGTCCCGGTTGCGATCACGTCGCCTGGTTCAAGCGTCATGTACGTCGTGATCTCGGCGACGAGTTCGGGCACCGAGAATATCTGCCGGTCGAGTGCGGAGTCCTGGCGCGTCTCGCCGTTGACCCGGAGTTCGACGCTGGCGTCGTCGGGCACCTCGTCCGGCGTCGCCAGAACGGGGCCCACCGGCGCGGCCCCGTCGAACGCCTTTCCGCGCACCCAGTTTTGCTCCCGACGCTGGTCGTCGCGGTTCGAGACGTCGTTCAGACAGGTGTAGCCGGCGACCACGTCCATCGCGTCGTCTTCGGCGACGTTGCGACACTGTTCGCCGATCACGACGGCGAGTTCCGCCTCGTGTTCGATATTGTCTTTCCCGGCAGGGAGCGTGACGGTGTCCCCGTGACCGGCGAGTGCGTTCGGCGGCTTGAGAAAGAGAAGCGGGCGGTCTGGCAGGTCTTCGCCCCGTTCTTCGGCGTGTCGGGCGTAGTTGCGGCCCACGCACACTATCTTCGACGGTTCTGATGGGGGTAACACGTCTACCTCGTCGAAGTCGTACGTCTGTCCGCCGAAAACGACGCCGTTGGCTGTCCACTCGCCAGTTCGAACTGCCCCGGCAGGGTCGCGGAATCGAACCCGTTTCATGTTTCGTCAGTCGTGCGACGAGGGGTAAGTGTTTGCGGAAGGCGTAGCTACGTTTCTATCGAGAGGGAGAAAAACTATCATCCGCGGCGTCGGAACCACTCTATCGTATGGACAGAGACCCTCCCCGACCACCGTTCGACAGTCTGGATCGACGGGCGTTCCTCGGTGCGACGGCGACGAGCGCCGCTCTCTCGCTGGTCCCCTCCACCGCGGCGAGTGAGACGGCCGCGGACGAATCGGCGGTAGCGGCAGACGAACCGACGATATCGAACAGTCTCGCGTACGCGTACGAGGTCGCGGGCGAGAACACGACGATTCCGACGCTGATCGAACTCGACGACGTGTCCGCGCTGGCAACCGTCACCGAAGTCGACGCGGCGTTTCGAACGCTCACGGACGGCCCGGTCGCGGCACACGCCGACCTCTCTCCGGGCGATATCGACGAAGTCCGGACCGTCGACGGTGTGAAGTCGATGCGGTACGTCCGCGGGTCGAACCCGTTCTGGGTCCTCGGCGAGTATCCCGACGGGATCTTTCCCGCGGCGAGCGACAGCCGGGATTTCATCAGTTACGACCAGGCCGTCGACGGCCTGGACCTGCTCGAACACCGCAACTCCGACCGACTACGAGTCCGGACGGTCGGTCGCTCCCCCGGCGTCGACGACGAACTCGACGCCCAGGTTCGAGCGCGTCCCGTCCGGATCGCCGAGTTGACGAACGGCGTCCGCGACGGTGACTCGTTCCCCGACAGGGAAACCGTCGCGTTCGTCTGCTCGATCCACGGCGACGAACGCTCCGGCGCGGAGGCCGCACTACGACTGATAGAGGACGTGCTGGCCGGCGACGACGACGACCTCGGCCGCCTGCTGGACGATGTCGCGCTCCTATTTCTCTTCCCCAACCCCGACGGGTGGGTTACGCGGTCGCCCTGGTCGAATTTACAGAGCGGGGCCGATCCGTTCGACACGTTCATGCGACAGACCGGAACCGGCGTCGACCCCAACCGACAGTATCCCACAGTCGGCTACGTCGACCCGCAACACCACCCCGCCGAACCGAACGGGATCGATCTGCGCGACGACGGGGACGGTACCGGAGGGATAACCGACGCCGGATCGGCTTCGGCCGGAACCCATCCCGGCCGCGACCGGCTCGCCGTCGACCGGGACGTGACCGAGGAGTACCTGAAGACGGTCCCGGACTCGCTTTCCGTCGCGGAACGGCTCCGCGCGTACGACGTGTCGTACTTCGTGGACTTACACGGGATGTACGGGTCGGAAGCGTTCGTGAAGGGACTGGTGATGAATGGCGAGCAGTCCCCCGCGGAACTCGCCGACCTGCGGGCGCTGAACGAACGCGTCGACGACGTACTCTCGGAGTCCATCGGTCCGCTCATCGAGGAGCGACGCGACACGCTCGAAGACGTAGCCGCGGGAGCGCGCGGTCCCTCCACCGTTCCGGAACGGGCCTACGAGTACGGCACTATCGCCGACACCATCGACTACACGACCACCGGCGGACTGTCGACCTGGGCCGGACATCCCCTTGAGATGGGTGGTCTCGATGCGACGACGATATCGTTCGAGATGACGTTCGACAATCGCCTGAACAGAGTGATCACGTACCATCCCGAGATAGTCGACCTTCAGGTCGCGGCCTACCGGCGCGTCATCGAGTCCACCGCCCGCCACGCCGTCTCCTCCCCTGACCGAGCGGTCCGGGGCAACGATACGACGACGGGATACGTCACGTCCCCGTCGCTCGTCCGCCGTTCCGCCGATCTGCCCCACGAAACGGCCGGGGAGATGACGACCGAGAGGGACGGGGCAACGGCGAGCGGATCGAAAGCGGCCGAAACCGAACTCGTCGAGCGACGGGAAACCGCGTCCCTCGACTCCGGCGACGCCGAGACGCTGGCGTTCGACCTGCCCTCGGCCGCTCGGTCTGTGTCCGTCGATATCTCGGCGACGGGCGGTAGCGCGCCGGCCGCCCGACTCGTCGGTCCAGAGGGCGATGTCGTCCGATTCGCCGACAGCGCGGCGTCGCTCGCCGGCGAACGCTGGGTCGTTTCCGACCCCTCGGGCGGCGAGTGGGCGGTCAGGCTGGCGACCGGCGACGAGGACCCCGGCGGCGCGACGCGAGTTCGGGCCACCGGTGTCGTCACCGACGGCAGTCCGCCCGACCCCGAGCAGGCTCTCGGCTACCGACAGCGTCCGTACGAGGCGACGCCGTTCGAGTTCTTCGAGGTGTACGAGTCGGTGCTTGACGGCGGCGAGACGACGGCGCTCACCCCCGACGACGTTCGGGACGGCGCTCTGGTCGACGGCGATGATCCCGCGGTCGACTCGCTGGTCGTGATCCACGACGACGCGGCGGACGAGAGCTACGTCGACGCACTAGGCTCCTACGTCGACGCCGGCGGAACGCTACTCGTCACCGACGCCGGAACGCGACTTCTCGGCGGCCTCGACATCGCGGCGGTCGACGGGATATCGTCGGACGACGTTACCACGCTGACGAACCCGCTCTCGCTCGTCGGCTGGAAGTACGACGACCACCCGCTCCTCGACGGCGTCCGGGACGTCCAGCAGGAGCTCTGGACGTCGCCGTCGCTCGGGTACGCCGTTCAGGGTCAGGTTCCGTTACACGGCGTCAGCGCCGATGCCGTGGAGGAAGCGGGGGGAACAGTAGCGGCGGAACACGGCTCCACCGCGACCGTGGGATCGCTGGGTGACGGAGCTATCCACTTCGTCGGGTCGCTCCTGCCGCCCGCCACGCAGGAGAACCTCCATCCCTTCGGCGTCCACGACTACGCGGTGACTACGCTGGGGACGACGCTTCTCGCCAACGCGGTCGGACACGACCCGCCCTGGGTGGACGGATCGTGATCCGTGTGAATCACCACCAAAACCGCCCGCCGCTGGCGACTCCGGAACGGAACCGTTAAGTTACAGTGACCGAAAATCCCGGATGCGCTCCGTTGGTGTAGTCCGGCCAATCATTTCGGCCTTTCGAGCCGATGACCTGGGTTCAAATCCCAGACGGAGCACTTTTCAAGCGGAACGTAGCAACGCGGAGTGGAGCGAAGAAAAGCGCGCACGCTCTGGGATTTGAATCAGAGAAGTCGCAGCCCGCGAGCGAACGAAGTGAGCGAGCAGGAACGTCTTCGCGTGGTTCAAATCCCAGACGGAGCATACCCTTCTGCGTTTAGACGCCTAGACGAACTTCGATAGCACCCGCTTTCTATCAATACGTGATCTACCTTCTGGGAGTCATGGAATATTCTCGAAGACAGGCTTCGCGGACATCGTCTACAGCGGGCCATATGAATTTCTACCAATATCGAATCGTGACACGGTTTTGCTGCCGATAGGTGTCTGGAGTGACGAGTAATTTGTAGTAGATCTCTCAGAGTATGAAAACCTATATTTCCATCCTACTGAAGAAGATTATAATGACCGGATATCGGATTGATACTGAACGCTTTGCCAGCTATATCGTGTCTAAGGGGGTGAACTGGATATGAGTAACACTGGTGATCAAAAGTACTATATAAAATACACCAATGTCGAGGATGAAATTGCAAGGTTCACGCTCTATAAAAATAACACGGCAATTCGTGGATTCAACGAGCGTATTGAAAACGTTCCTGACGAGTACGACATAGATGATTACTTCTCTACACAGATCAACTCTAAAGAGCCTGATGAGGCCTATTTCAGCCCCGAGAACCTCGACTTCGATCCCGAATTAACCGAGCAAAAAAGAAACGAGAACGAAGAAGTGATCGATGAGTTCAAACGGTTACAATCATCTGCTGAAAAAGAATTAGAAGAATGAGTGGGAGTCCTGCACAGAACATTTTCTGAAAAGGCAAATGAGAACGGCCTCGTCATTAAACTTGAGTCAGACGCAGGAAAACCGACACTTCTTATGGGCGATATGCAGGATAGGAGCGCCCACCACGGAGAAAACTGGCTCGTTAAACAACATAACGATGGCAATATAGATCTAAATGCAGAGACACTGCCTATCGGCCATCACGGTTCAGATAAGACTACAAAAAATGGGTACGGCGACACAAGCAAGGGAAGTTTCCTTAGCACCGTTAATCCAGATCAGGTAGTTGTATCCAGCGAGTTAGAGAGTGAATATTCACATCCCAGAGATGAGGTATTAGAACGAGTCGAAGAGCACGGAATAGATGTCTTCTGGACGGGTGTCCATGGGACTATCTTCGGAAGTGAACAGATGCAGCGGTCGAACGCGGAGCCTGTACCCGACGATGAACCACCTGACGAACTGATCTCGACACTGCGGTTCGCATCCGACCAGAGCCTGTTGACGCCTTTCCCGCGAGTAATCGCACCGCACACTAACTGCGGAGATATCCCGTTTATACGCAGTATAAAGCGGGACAGACGGTTTATGAGCCAGATAATGAAGTGCGGTCATGTCGTTTTATCGCGATACGGAGGAGAACACTGATGCACGACTTGACCGGGTTTCAAAGAGACCTCCTGTACACGATCACCGGATTGGACGAACCGCACGGCCTTGCCATCAAAGAAGAGATGGAGGAGTACTACGAGACGGATGTACATCACGGCCGGCTGTATCCGAACCTCGATACGATGGCTGACAAGGACCTGGTGAACAAGAGTATGAAGGATCGGCGGACGAACGAATACGAATTAACGGACCGCGGACGGCGCGAGATCAAAGACCGTGCGGAGTGGGAAGACCAGTACCTCGCCGGCCGAGAGATACCTCGGCCGTAGTTAGGGTACAGACCCGTGCGAAGGGTTGCATCGGGAGCAAACCAGATAGATAGTGTCGATCGGGGTTCGCGAACGCGAGATGTGATCCCTCCCTGAAGGAGTGCTTTTTCGAACGGACGTGAGAAAACTGTGCGACGCGTGGTTTGGCAGACGACTCGCGCGACCGGGAAGCGAACGCAGTGGTTGCACCGGCCGCCCCGTTCCCGTCTAACTCCCCGCTTCAGGTGCCCTCTTCTTCGACCGTCGTGTCCTCGTTGGGTTCCAGCGATTCCATCATGCGCCTCGCCACTTCGTCGAACACGTCTCCGCAGTCAGTCGCCTCCAGGTTGTCCGCGTACTGAACGGTAGCCCTGACGCTCATCCGATAGTACTGCTTGCCGTCGGAACCCTCGTGAGGCAACCCCGCGATGTAGTAGGGATACTTGTTGTAGTACCGTGCCTCGTCGTCGCCAGCGGCCTCGGGTGCGGCCCGGATCAGCGGCACCGATTCCCCGCCGAAGTCGATCTCGTCGACCTGCTCTAATCCCTGCCCGTTTCCGAGTTGGATGTCCGTCGGCGAGTCGGTTCCAACCAGATCTTGCGCCGGGAGGATGTCGAACGCCTGCTGGTCACCGACGTGCCGTCGGATCGTCAGAGAATGGGTGTTGTTGACGGTCGCCGTGGCTGAAACGTTACCGGGGTATTCGAACGTGCCGACGAACGGCGACTCGGACTCGTCGTAGCGGCTGTATCCGCCCTCGGTCAACCCCGCGCAGCCGCCCGACTGGCTCCCATCTTCCTCGGAGTTGCCTTCGCCCGACCCCTCGGCCACCGCGATCGTGGCCGATGCCTCTTCGTTGGGGGTGATTTCGAACCGGTACTCGCCGCTCTCGGGGATCTCCACGACCCACGTGTCTGACGAGTCCGTGCCGTCGTTCAACAGGAAGTTCCCACTCCTGCTCGCGAACACCAGTGTAGTGGTTCCGTCGGCGCTGTCGACGCTCACTCGAACCCTGGCACCGGCCTGCAGGTCGAAGGTGTACGTCTTCGACTCAGACAGTTGCTCATCGACCCTGGTCTCGAAGGGGTCCTCCGTCGTCGGTTCGTCACCGTCCTCAGACGTGGCACCGTCCGTTTCGTCCCCGTCCGGCGTTTCATTGCCGTCCACGTCCCCGTTGCCGTCGCCGCCTTCATCGTCGTCACCGTCGCCGCCGTCTCCAGAACAGCCGGCGAGCCCAGCCACAACGGCCGTCGTCCCGATTGCTCGGAGAACCCGGCGCCGGTTCGGTGTGTCGGTAGGGTCCCCGGTCATCGGTCAACTCTCCACGTCGGACGAAGTCGTATCACTCTTGTACGTGTCATAGTTATGTTTCCTGGCTGACTTCTTATGCCGCCGGTGACGTAAATATAGACACTAAGTATGTAGTGACGAACAGAAACACCAGTGTCGCGTCGGCATGCACTGGTCAGTAGTGGTAGCCCGGGAGAGAGGAATATCTCAGCCGTCGGCGTTTACGGCTTGCCCGCCGGTTCGGCATGCGCTACGGTCAGCGTCGAACGCTCGCTCCCTGACGAAGTTTTTCTGTCGGCGCAACTGACGAGCGGCGCCCAGCGAGGGTCGACTATTACGCCGAGTCGACCTCTACTGCTATTTCGCGTTCCGCAGAGACGTGACCACGGACCGACAGAGTCACCGGCTCGCTCTCATACGTCGTGTACCTGGTATCGATTTCAAGTGTCGCCGTTACGTCGTCGCCGGCCCGGACCTCCCGGTCGACGATATGCGATTCGTCGTCGTCCTCGACCTGTTTCGTCGGCCAGTAAACTGCCGAGAGGAACCGACCGTCGCAGTCGGAGACGTTCGTCGCCGTCAGCGACACCGAAAGCTGCTCTCCCTGCGAGAGTTCCTCCGGAACCTCCAGAGAATCGAGTTCGAACCGCGGTCCGTCCGCTCCGAGGTGTTCCCGCTCGGCGTCGGGTATCGGCCACTCTCCGTCGTCCGCGTTCGCGGAACCCTCGTATCGGATCCGCGGGTTCGACGCCGACAACGGCGACGGCACCGCGAACGCGAGATACGAGGGGCCATCGCCGCCGAAACTCCGCCCGACCGGACCGCCGTCGTGTCCCTCGACCGTTCGGTTGATAGCGCCAGTAGTGTCCGGTAGTCCCGGCTGCCACGACTCGACCTCGGTTTCGAAGGTGAAGTCGGCGTCACGGAGGTCGCCGTCGGCCTGAACTGACGCGACCACGTACTGTCGGTCGTCTCCGGCGAGCACGCCGCCGGATCCCATCGTCGATTCGTACGTGACGGCTTTCCGGACGACGATGTCATCGACGGTGACGGCATCAGTGCGTGGCTCGTCGGTCTTACCGTCCGTCGAGGTGTCGGTGTTGTCGTCCCCTTGTTGCGGCGTCTGCGAGAGGCAGCCGGTGATCCCGGCGACACTACAGCCGCAGAGAGCGAGTATCTCTCGTCGGTTCATATTATCACGGTACAGCCCCAAGGTAAAACCGGTTTAGGAGACTCAAAGCCGCGTTTGACTCTCTCTGAGGGATTCTCTGGTTCCGGAATCCCCCATAAATTCCTCCTGTGCAGCCGTCTTTCTATCGAGATCACTGCATGCAGTTTCCGGGCACAGCCCTCTCGACCCCCGCACGCGTTCGGTGCCCGCTCGGGGATAGTCCCCAGACCTAACCGCACTCGGGCCGACCTAGCGGTATGCGTGTCGTCGTCGCCGGAACGTTCGGACCGATCCACGACGGGCACCGGGCCCTGTTCGAGAACGCGCTCCAACGCGGGGACGAGGGCGTCGTCGTCGGCGTCACGAGCGACGAGATGGCCCGCGAGTCCCGCGAGCGGCGGGTCCCCCCGTTCAGTGAGCGTCGAGAACAGGTGAAGACGGAACTGTCTGAGATCGACAAGTGGGGTAGAGACGTCGAACTCCGCGAACTCGACGACGAATACGGGTTCGCGGCGACGGACCCGTCGCTGGACGCGGTCGTCGTCTCGCCGGAGACGGACGAAACGGTCGCGGAGATAAACAGCCGGCGCGAGAACCGCGACCTAGATCCGCTGGAGACGGTCGTCGTTCCCTACGAAACCGCAGAAGACGGCGAACGTATCTCCTCGACCCGGATCGTCAGAGGTGAGATAGACGAACACGGTACCGTACTGAAGTGACTGCCGACGTACGACCGCGCGCTTGACCGTATCAGAACGACGGCATCACCTCCTCGGCGTAGAAGTCCAGTACACCCTCGACGTCGGGCGCGACCTGATGCAGGGTGACGTGGCTGTAGCCCGCCTCCTCGAACTGCTGGACGTTTTCTATGTGGGTGTCCGGGTCCGGGTCCGTGACCGTACTTCCCTCTGCGATGTCTTCTTTCTCGACCATTTGAACCGCCTGTTCGAAATGCTTCGGCGTCGGTAGAATGCCGCTCAGTTCCCCCGCGAGCGCGGTGTTTGGCCACCGCTCGTAAGCGGCCTCGACCGCTTCGCCCTCGGAATCAGCGTACGAGAGCGTCATCTGTGCGTAGCGCGGCCCCTCGCCCCCGGCGTCGTCGTAGGTCGCGGCCACGTCCTCCTGCGGACCCACGGAAACGAGGCCGTCGCCGATTTCGGCGGCGGTGTTCGCGGCCCGTTCGCCGTACGCCGACACCGGAATGTCGGGCGTCTCGTCCGGGAGTGTAAACACCTTCGCGTTCTCGACGTCGTAATGTTTCCCGTGGTGGCTCACGTTCTCTCCGGACCAGAGCTTCCGGATCACCGCGACGGCTTCCTCCATCATTTCGAGTCGGACCTCGTGTTCCGGCCAGTGGTCGCCGAGAACGTGTTCGTTCAGCGCCTCGCCGGTCCCGACCCCGAGGGAGAACTCCCCGGGAAGCATCGCCGCCGCTGTCGCCGCCGCTTGGGCGACGATAGCGGGGTGGATCCGCATGATCGGGCAGGTGACTCCCGTCGCGACCGGTATCGACTCTATCTCCTGTGCGACGCCGCCGAGCGTTCCCCAGACGAACGGGCTCTCGCCCTGCTCGCTGATCCAGGGATGGTAGTGGTCGGAGATTGTCAGGTAATCGAAACCGACCTCCTCGGCGTAGGCGGCGTACTCGACGAGTTCGTTCGGGCGGTGCAGTTCGCTCGATAGCGCGAAACCGAACTCTGGCATGGTTGTATCCCTCGAACGGGATTCCACGCCGAGCGGGAAAAGCGACAGTCCGACGCAGGGTTAGATAAAGATCGTGAGAGGCGAAAGTGCCACGGCACTCGCGTCCCGTCGTTAAGACGTGACTGAGTCCGACCGCGACTCGCTGGTTACGGAACTGCACGCCCACCTCGCCGCGACGGCGGAGTTGCCGATAGACCGCGACGCGAACCGCTGGATCGGCGAAGCGGAGGCAGTCGCTGCGGATCTCGCGGCGAACGACCTGTCGCCGGCTACCGTCGAGAAGCGCGTCGGTCACGTTCGGGACCTCCTCGAAGAAGTCGACGAGACGGACGATCCGGAGGCGGACAAGCGCGTCGCGTCCGCGCGGGAGACTGCGGCGCGGATATTGGAGGACAGGTAGCCGTCACTCGACGCACGATAGCCACTCCTCGACCGCGTCCGCGATCCGCGCTGTGGTGTCGTCCGGATCGATGTCGTGGTTACGCAAGTTCTCGTTGACCGCCTCCGAGTGGGCAACAGAGGAGTATCACGCCACACAGTACGGGCTCAAGCCGAAGTCGCCTGCGGCAGCGATCGGCTGACAGCGAAGACGACGGACACGCCCCGATGACTGGGACGGGAGTACCCACAATTCGAGGGCAAACGTTCTTGCATCCTGTGACAGTATTTAACATGCGCCTTCGAGGGGTAGAATGGAATGTGAGCATTGTGAACAGGTGAGCGACTGGATCGGCGATCAAAGCGAGTGGACGGCTATCAACGACGGCGCACCGGTGACACACGGACTGTACGAGTGCGAGCGCTGCGGACACAGACAGCGGGCTCACTAGCGCTAACCGACACCGTGTACAGCGACTGATACCACGGGTATCCGGCACGAATCGTCGGGATTTAAGCGGCGGGGCACCACGGGTTTCACTGTATGAAACTGCACGAGTACCAGGCGAAGCAGGTCTTCGCCGACGCCGGAATCCCGACGCCAGCGGCCGAACTCGCGGAGAGCGTCGACGAGGTTCTGGCTGCCGCCGAGGATATCGGGTATCCGGTAGCCGTCAAGGCGCAGGTACAGGTTGGCGGACGGGGTAAAGCCGGCGGGATCAAACTCGTCGAGAACGATGACGAGGCGCGCGAGGCCGCCGAGGACATCCTCGGAATGGACCTCAAAGGCATCCACGTGGACCGCGTGCTCGTCGAGGAAGCCGTCGACTTCACGAACGAACTGTACGTCGGCGTCACCATGGACCGCGGCGAGGGCAAACCCGTCGCGATGGTGTCGACCCGCGGCGGCGTCAACATCGAGGAGGTCGCCGAGGAGGACCCCGACGCTATCGTCCGCGAACACGTCGACCCCGCGTTCGGGATGCACCCGTATCAGGCCCGCAAGGCCGTCTACGAGGCCGGCGTCGACCGCGCCGTCGCGAACGACGTCGCGAGCGTCCTCCGGACGCTCTACCAGCTATGGGAGAGCAGGGACGGTAGCGACGCCGAGATCAACCCGCTGATGGTGACGGCCGACGACCAGGTCATCGCGGCCGACGCCGTCATGAACATCGACGAGGACGCGCTCTTCCGTCAGCCCGAACTCGCCGAGATGGAAGACGAGTCCGCGGGCGGCGACGCGCTCGAACAGAAAGCGGACGAGTACGGCTTCGATTACGTCCGCCTCGACGGGAACGTCGGCATCATCGGAAACGGTGCCGGTCTCGTTATGACGACGCTCGACCTCGTGGACCACTACGGCGGTTCGCCCGCTAACTTCCTCGACGTCGGCGGCGGCGCGAAGGCGGAACGCATCGCGAACGCCCTCGATATGGTGTTCTCCGACGACAACGTAGACAGCGTCGTGTTCAACATCTTCGGCGGTATCACCCGCGGCGACGAGGTCGCCCGGGGTATCAACGAGGCACTGGAGCAGTTCGACGAGATCCCCAAACCCGTCGTCGTCCGACTCGCGGGCACGAACTGGGAGGAGGGCCTCGAGATCCTCAACGAGGACCTCGTGACGGTCGAACAGACGCTCGAAGACGCGGTACAGCGTGCGGTCGAGTACGCAGAGGAGGTGGAAGCATGAGCGTTCTTGTAGATGATGACACCCGCGTTATCGTGCAGGGTATCACCGGCGGCGAGGGCAAGTTCCACGCCGAACAGATGATCGAGTACGGGACCAACGTCGTGGCCGGTGCCGTCCCCGGGAAGGGAGGCCAGGAAGTCGACGGCGTCCCCGTCTACGACACCGTCGAAGGGGCCGCGCGCGAGGAGGACGCCGACGCGTCGGTCATCTTCGTCCCGCCGGCGTTCGCCGGCGACGCTGTGTTCGAGGCGCTCGACGCGCCGATCGACCTCGCGGTCGCGATCACGGAGGGCATTCCGACGCAGGACATGGCCAAGGTGAACAAGCGCCTCGGCGAAGTCGACACCCGTCTGATCGGGCCGAACTGCCCCGGCATCATCACGCCGGGCGAGGCGAAACTCGGCATCCTGCCCGGCAACATCTTCTCTTCGGGCAACGTCGGTCTCGTCTCCCGCTCCGGGACGCTGACCTACCAGGTCGTCGACAACCTGACCGACCGCGGTCTGGGCCAGACGACCGCCATCGGCATCGGCGGCGACCCCATCATCGGCACGGACTTCGTCGACGCCCTCGAACTGTTCGAGGCCGACGAGGACACCGAAGCAGTCGCCATGTGCGGGGAGATAGGCGGCGAGGACGAGGAGCAGGCCGCGAAGTACATCGCCGAACACATGGACACGCCCGTCGCCGGATTCATCGCCGGCCGCACGGCCCCGCCGGGCAAGCGCATGGGCCACGCCGGCGCTATCGTCTCCGGTAGCGGCACCGGTACCGCCGAGTCCAAGATCAACGCCCTCAACGACGCGGGCGTCCCCGTCGGCGACACGCCCGAGGAAGTCGCCGACCACATCGAAGACCTGCTGTAAGCGGCGGTTCGCCGCTCCCGTTTTTGTCGACAGCTTCAATCCGTCCGCCGCCGAGCGACGACCATGGCTCACGAATACGATAAACTGGTCCGGGACCGGATCCCGGAGATAATCGAGGCGGACGGCGAGACGCCGGTCATCCACGCGGCGGAGGGCACAGAGTACGAACGCCGACTCCGGGAAAAACTCGACGAGGAAATCGCCGAGTTCTACGAAGACGGCCGCATCGAAGAGTTGGCCGACGTACTGGAAGTCGTGTACGCCCTCTGCGACCTGAAAGGCGTCTCGGCGGAGCGACTGGAAGCTATCCGGGCCGAGAAAGCCGAGGAACGCGGAGGGTTCGAGGAGCGTATCGTGTTAGATCGCGTGGAGTGATCCGACTTTCGCGTCAATCCTATCGGGTCCACCGGTTCGGGGGTCGGCTCTCTCGATCATTCGGATATCGGGGGTACGTCAGGCTTCGACCGCGACAACCCGGTTGCCACTCGCTGCTGCAGCGACGGCCGCCCCGAGCGCGAACCAGAGTGTCGACGCGACGCCGATACCCGCCAGCACGTAATACCCGTACGCGACGACGATATCCGGCGGCGTGTTGGTGGCGACCGCGTGATGGATCCACCAGTAGACCGTGTGCCGCGGAGCGGCGCTCTCGTATATCGTGTAGGTGAGTGTCGACCCGAGGAGCAGGCCACTGAGACTGCCGCTTAGCAGACCGTGAACGACGCGACTGAGGCGGGCACCGCCGACCATCGTTCCGGCCACGTAGCCGCCGGCAGGACCGGCGAGTATGAGGAGCGCGATCCCGACATGAGAAACCGGGAACGGGAGACGGATGGAAACGGCGGCGAGGACCAGCGAAACCGGCGGGACGAGCCCGAGACAGACGGTTTCGTAATCAAACATAGCGGTCGTACGGCCGCGGAGGAAGTGCACCTTTCGATCACAGAAGCCGAGCCAGTAACGCTCGCAGGCCGCCAGGGGACGTGGCGGCATCGGTACCGACATCATCAGGTATCGCATGAGAGAGAGTCGTCAGCCACCCCGTCCAGTTCGAGAACCTGACTAAAGTCACCGTTCGTCGGTTCGTCTCTCCGGTTCGAGTCCTCGGGTTCGAGGTCGAAGGTCCGACCCGGTTGGTTTCCCGGGCCGTAAGACGGAGCATGTCCGGTGTCTTTTAGCCCCACCTCGGCGATGGCGGCCGATAGCTCCTCGTCGGTGGCCTCCGCTTGGTGGGTAGTCGGGTCGTCAGATTCGTCGTCGTCCGGCTTTCAACCGGGATCGGGGTGGATTCCAGCCATGTTGCGGTTATAGTTATATCTCCTCAATCTCGTGTTAAATCTCCCACTTCTACAGCCGATAGGTTTCGAATATGGGCCGTTGACGGGGATCGGTAAATTACCGGAAGCCGAAAAACGAGAGAATGCGAGCGAGAATACCGCCTTCAGACGTAGTCGACTCACCGTCGCTTTTCTCCGCCGAACTCTCCTCGGCAGCGTTGGCCGGACCGTCTGAACCGGCGTCTATCGTGTCCTCTTCGATGGAACCCTCCGAACCGTTGCCGTCAGCGTCCCCGCTTTTGCTATTATCGACATCAGTACCGGCATCCGTTTCGTCTACGATGACTTCGGTCTCCGCGAACAGGTCTCCGGTATCGGCAAACGGGTCGTCCTCACTGTCGTCAGTCAACTCTTCGGTTTCGGAGGTTGGGTCCGCGGTTCCCGTCTCGACCCACCGGAACTCGTCGCCGTCGGCCCGCTCGGGGATCAGCAAACTTTCGATCTCTGATCCCGCCGTGACCGCTTCTCCGCCGTCGTCGTACTCCCCGTGGTCGTGGCCGTCCGCGTCGTCGAGTATCGAGTCGGCTGACGCATCCTCGTACGCTGCGAGGTCGTCCTCCTCAGTTTCCGCCTTGAGTTCGTTGAACAGCGTCTCTGCCGTCGTGTCACGAACTCTGTCCTCTAACGTAGGCCCCTGTGATCCGTTCCGCCGTCCCGTGTTTTCGTCGGCGGGGTCGTCACTATCCCTCGCGATCCCTCGTTCCTTCCCCGACGGCGTCCCCCCATGTGCTTCCGTCATGATCGTTTAATGTTCATAACGATATATTTTCCTTTAAATCTTTGCTAATGAAAAAGTGTTGTCAAAAGGAGAAGAAACGCCCGGTTGCACCGGATTAGAGATAGTACGGACGGTCTGGCGGGATATTTGAGCCAAACACTCTGCAACCGGATCCGGCGTCCGGACTGGATTCCGTCTTTCGTCGTCCGATGCGGCGTACGTCCGACGAGTTCCGCTAGCCGAAGTCAGCTAACTACACTGCCTGCAGACGCTGGCTGACGGTTCGGTGACGGACCCGCAGTGGTTACAGCGACCGTGGGGGCCGTCAGTTGACGAGATGCCGGGTATCACCGCTCGGAGGTTCGGTCGCGGGTCAACGCCGTGAACAGTCTCGATGCGGTCGAGCAAAGCGTCGTCGCGGAGTTTCGATAACCCGCGCCACAGGCCCAGAAACAGTAGTGTCGGCAGAATACTCAGGAACGCGGTCAGTAGGAGGCGAAACGCGATCTCGGCGTTCATCACCGACCGGCGAGCGGATCGGCACAGTCCCAACAGAACGTGTACATCGACTCGTTGACCGTGCCGCACGACCTGCAGGACACGGTCTCGGCATCAGTCGACGACTGGCGACCGGTCGTCGCGGCCGAATCACCGACGTGACCCGGCGGGGCCGTGTCCGTGGAACGGCCAGCGAGGCGTCGTTCCGAGGTGTCGTCTGACCGCAGATACTCGAGCAGAAGCAGCGGAATCACGACCAGCAACGGGACGAGCATGACCACCCCCACGTAGAGGATCACGGTTACGAACGATTCCATGTGAGGAGATAGCAAAGCGTCCTACTTAACCTCCACGGCCGTTCAGGCCGCTTTCCCGAGGCCTATCAGGGTCACGATGCTAGTGAAGACGCCGAGGGCGAACAGGACGTAGTTCGCGACGGGGTTTTTCGCCGGCGTCACGTCGAACGAGTACCGCCGCCGCGAGAGCGGCCAGAACGGGCGGATCCCCATCGGCGTGAGCACGTCACCGAGCATGTGCGTCAGGACGGTGAGAGTCCCGATCGTGAACCCGAACGCTCGGAGGTCCAGGCCGGCCGTCGCACCGAACAGTGGGTCGAGCGCCGACCCGACGAAACCGAATACTACCCCGATCAACAGAGCGAAAACGAACGAATGCGTCGGTCCGCGGTGCTGTATCAGGGGGAGTCGGTGGTCGCAGTCGGGGAGCATCGCCGTACCGACCATGATCGCTCCGCCGAGATACGCGGCGAGAGCGTTGCCGCGAACGACGAGCGCGGCACCGACCGGCGCATACACCAGCAACGCGATCCCGTAGTGGCCGAGTTGATACACGCTCGATCGTTTTTCGCGAACGATACCAAACCTGTCGATGCGCCGGGAGCGAAACCATGATAATCGCTACCGGTGAGGACTCCGGTATGGCGGACGACATCGAGGCAATGACGCGGTTCCCAGTCCCGGACGTCGACGACCTGCCGGACGACCTTCGAGAGCGGATCGAGGAGGAGACGGAGCGAAGCGGGTTCACGCCGAACGTGTTTCTCGCGTACGCGTATCGGCCCTCGCACTTCCGGGCGTTCTTCCAGTATTACGACGCCCTGATCGACAACAGCGAGTTAACTCGCGAGGAGATAGAGATGATAATCGTCGCCGTCAGCGGCGTCAACGACTGTTACTACTGCAACGTCGCCCACGGTGCGCTGGTCCGGATCTACGCCGAAGCCCCGCTTCTGGCCGACCAACTCGTATCGAACTACCGCAACGCCGACATCGGTGACCGCCACCGGACAATGCTCGATCTGGCGGTGAAACTCACCGAGAACCAGGCCGCCGTCGACGAATCCGATTTCGTACGCATGCGCGAGGCCGGATTCAGCGACCGCGCTATCTGGGACGTCGGAAGCGTCGCGGCGTTTTTCAACCTCTCGAACAGGATGGCACAACTCGCCGACATGCGGCCGAACGAGGAGTTCCACACGATGGGGCGTTGACAATTTCGTCTCGCTAGGAGCGAACTGTTCCCGTGAATTTCCGTTACAGTGCTGTCGATCTGGGTTCACCGAAAACATGGATCCAATTCACACATTTATTAAATTAACCGCCGGATGTCGAAAAGTGTTTAGGGAGGTCCGCCCAACTCCAACGTATGCGAGAACTCGACGAAACGGATCTCGGTATCTTGCGACTTCTCGTCGCGGACGCTCGCCGTCCGTACAGCGATATCGCAAAACAGGTCGACGTCTCACCGCCCACTGTCTCCGACCGCGTCGAACGGCTCGAAGAACTCGGCGTCATCGAACGGTTCACGCTCGATATCGACCAGTCAAAACTGAACGACGGCGTCTCGGTTCTCATCGATATCGACCTCAAGCCGGGTGCCGTGAGAGGGATCAAGCACAGTCTTGCGGAAGCCGAACAGGTCGAACACGTCTTTTCCACCGCTGACGCGTCCGTCGTCGTCCAAGCGACTGTCCGGCAAGACGAAGTCCAAGCGATGCTCGCAGACGCGATAGAAATGGAGAAGGTTATCGACTACGACGTCCGTCTACTCGCTGACTCTCAATGGAGTCCACATATCGACGGCGCGGAGTTCGCACCGGACTGTGACGAATGCGGAAACACGGTCGACAACGAGGGCGAATCGGTCCGGATCGACGGTCAACTACATCACTTCTGCTGTTCTTCCTGCCGAAGCAACTTTCAGAACCGGTACGAGCGGCTGAAGGAGTCCGCCTGAAACGTTTCTACCAGCGCCTGCAC
The DNA here is from genome assembly GCF_004762015.1 of Halostella pelagica. Classification (NCBI taxonomy): domain Archaea; kingdom Methanobacteriati; phylum Methanobacteriota; class Halobacteria; order Halobacteriales; family Natronoarchaeaceae; genus Halostella; species Halostella pelagica. Next base: position 8,367 of record NZ_SJES01000004.1, on the reverse strand, counting down.
ACCGTTTCGCCGCTTCCTGGGGCCCACTCGGTTGCAGGTTGAATTGAAGCTGATTTGTCTTATTGCGTGCTGAATACAGTCGGCATTGAATCCGCTCCGGTCGGCGTTCGCGCCGGATAAAACGGTCGTTTACAGCGTCAGCGTCCCCAGTGTCCTCTTTCGTTCCGGTTCGTTCGACCCTGATACCGTAACTATTCTAAGGCGACGACGCGCTATTTCTGGTATGGTGACAGAACTGACCATCGAAGGCATGACTTGCCAGGGTTGCGAAGAAGTCGTCGAAAAGGCGCTCGAAATGGCCGACGGCGTCGAGGAAGCTACGGCCGACCGATACGAAGACATCGCCAGTATCGAGGGCGACGCTGATCCCGAGATGCTCGTCACCAAAGTAGAGATGGCCGGATACGAAGCCTCAGTGTAACCCCCGATCTTCTTCGACAACGACGCTACCCCACAGTTACGACGCCCGAAGGCAGCGTTCGCAACGAACCGACTGCTCGGTCGGGCCCGTCCGACGGCCCAGTTCGGACTGACGCACGTCCGTCAGCGACGGCCTGTCTCGGAGATAGTCTCGGGAACTAACTGAATCAGGTCATCCGGGAGTATAACGATACCACGGCTTTTAACCAGTTCAGGTCGCCGTTTTCACGGGTTTCGGCGTCGTAGTAGTAGCTTGGTCTTTCCCTGTCGCACCGCTACCCTTGCCGATGACAGACCACACGTCACTCTGTGGGTTCCCCCAACTGGTGAGTAGTTCCGCGGTAGTCGGCCTGCAACGGCAGCGACACGGACGGCAGTTCAGGCGCGGCAGAGAGGACCGGATACGACGACGGGGACGGAAATTCATCTGTCACCTCACGAGTGGGTACCGTCATTTTTGTCGCCTGAGCCCCAACGATATACTATGGGATCTGAGAGACTGCTCGACCGGCGAACGTTCCTCCGCGTTTCGAGCGCAACGGCGACTGCGGCGCTCTTAGCGGGGTGCGGAGGTCCCAGTGGGGACGACGGGGACAGTAACGGAGAAGAAACCGACGGGGGTAACACGGACGAAGGAATGGAAGACACCGAAGACGGGAACGAGAGCGACGGCGATGGCGACGGCAGCGTCGATGCCGAAGTCGACGAGTACCTCTCGGACACCGACAACTACGACGGCGTCGTCGACGAGACGGGCAGCGGTGAGCTGACGGTTCTGGTCGGCGCGGAGGGCAACGGCGGCAACTTCGCGTTCGAACCGGCGGCTGTGCAGGTCAGTCCTGGCACGGAAGTCGTCTGGGAGTGGACCGGCGAAGGGAGCGTCCACAACGTTGTTCACGAAGACAGGGAGTTCGAGAGCGAACTCACAGACGAAGAGGGGGCTACCTTCTCGCACACGTTCGAGGAATCAGGTACCTATCTCTACTACTGTGAACCGCACCAGAGTCAGGGGATGAAAGGCGCAGTCGTCGTCGAATCGTGAGTCGACAGTCGTCCGGTCGTCACGGTGGCGGCCCGACGGTTACGAGTCGTCACCGCTGACGACGTTCACCCAAACCGCGGACGTTTTACTCGCTTCCGTCCTACCGGGTCGCGTGCAGAACGTTACTGACCGAACCCGTAACCCGTTCGGCATGTCGCCACCCTGTGACGCGCCCTGTTCGGCCGGCGGTCCCGAAGCCGTCCACGGGTACGGCGACGCCAACGCCGATTTCCACGTCATCGGCGACCACCCCGGCGTTCACGGCGGTCGGTCGACCGGAGTGCCTTTCACTGAAACCGACGGCGCTCGTCGCCTCCAGTCCGTGTTCCACGAGGCCGGGTTTCTCGATGCGGCGTACAGCGACGAACCGTCCGTCGAGAACCTCTTTTGCAGTTACCTCCACGCGTGCTGTGTTCCCGAGGGCGACACACCCGACGAGGAGTCGTACGGCCGCCTGGAACGGTTTTTCGACGCGGAGTTTCGAGCGATCAACGCCCACGTCCTCCTCCCCGTCGGTGAGCGTGCGACCCGCCACGTGCTAGAACAGTACACCGCGCAGGCTCACAAGATAGACGTCGACCCCCTGACGCTCCACGCGACTGAGGTCCACGGCCGCGGCTATCTCGTCGTTCCGGTGCGGGACCCTGCGGCCTGGACCGACACCGACCGCGACCGCCTCGCCGCTCGCCTTGCAGACGTTCTCAGTTCGGACTACCGGCAGGAAAGCGACCTCGGTCGGTTCCTCCCGGGCGATGAATCGTACCGGGTCCGGTGAGACTCCCCCGCGTCGCAGTGTAACTACGTCCCACACCCACCGCGGCCCCCGCAGGCCAGCATATCTCGGCCTCGGAACTGGCGACGCGAACCGCGCGTTCCGGCGGGATCCACAAAAGACGTATAGTCTCCCGCGAAGTGTTGGGTATGAAACGGGTTCGCGGTCGCCCACTCGGTGCCTGGGTCGTTCTCGCGACTGGGATCCTCTTCGGCGTCCGAACGGTCTATCTCATGCGCCAGGGCCGCGCGGACTGGCTCGCGCTCAACTACAAGGTGTACTACTACGCTGCGGAGGCCAGCATGGCCGGCGACCCTTTCTACGACGTGACTCCGCCGGGGTGGCCCGCGTACAAATACCTCTACCCGCCGGTGTCTATCCTGGCGTTTTACCCGTTCGCGCTGTCGGGTAGCTGGGTCCCTGGATTCGCCGTCCACACCGCCATCGCCGTGGCGACGGGCGTCGGCGGAGCGGTCCTGTTATGCCGGTACGTCGAGCGCGCCGGACAGTCGCTGTCCCGCCTCGACTACGGCCTCGTCGCCGGCTTTCTCGTTCTCTCGATTCACTCCGTGCCATCCGTGTTCTACGGGAACGTCAACGTCCAGTTAGCGGCGCTAACTGTCGTGGGGTTCGTCGCGCTCGACGCCGACCGAGAACTCGTCTCCGGCGTCGCCTTCGCACTCGCCGCGTTCATCAAGGTGTTTCCCGCGCTGTTCGGGGTCTGGTTCCTCCGGCGGCGGTCCTGGCGCGCCGTCGGCGCGGCGCTTTCGACCGGCGTCGGACTACTTGCCCTCGGTATCCCCCTCTTCGGCGTCGAGACGACGCGGACCTACTTCGACGAAGCGCTGCTTCCGCGAAATCGAGCCGACACCTTCGTCGGCGGTCTCGACCCGAACGCGGCGTACATCACGCTCCGTCGGCCGCTCTCCGTCGCCTTCCCCGATATCGACCCGACTGTTCTGGTCGTCGTCCCGTTTCTCCTGCTCGCGCCCGTCGTCCTCTATCTCTACACGAGCCTGAACGACCGAACCGACCGCCTCGTCGCCGTTCACGGGACGGTTACGGCGACGCTGCTCGCGCTCCCGTCGTATTTTATCTACTACGTCTATCTGATCTTCCCGCTTGTCGCACTCCTCTATCTCATGGAAACGGGGCCGGCCCGGAAGCTGTTCGTCGCCGGAGCCGTCCTCGCCAACTTCTCCTTTACTCTCAATAACGCGGAGAACGTGGTGCGACTGCTTCCCGAGATGGTTCGGCCGACGCTGTTCGCGGTCGTTCGGCCGGTGCTTACCCTCTCGACGCCGATAGAGTATGGAATGGTGCTAATGCTCGGAGCGTGCGTCGTCCACAGGGCGAGGCGAAACAGTTCGGTCAGAACAGACGCTTCAGCCGCGGCGTGACGAAGGCGTTGAACGGCAGCGCGACGACCGCACAGAGCGGCAGGACGCCGAACGCGACGACCGTCAGAACCGGGGAGTCGACGCCGGCGAGGTTCGCTACGAGGCCGACGGCCGGTGCCAGGACGGCGACGACGTAGAGGTACGTCGGCTGCCAGGCGAACGCTTTCCGCGTCGTGCGGACGACGACGAAGATGACGAGCGGCATGAGCACGGCCCCGGCGGCGATCAGGATTCCTGCCCCCGGTCGCCCCTCAACGAGCGCGCTCGACCGCACGAACCCTGACACCGACGTAAATCCGTACTCTCCTGTGAGCAGTGCACTGCGGAGTGCGGAAACGTCCGTTCCGCTCGCGCCCACCTGCGCGGCGAACTCCCGTAGTGCGTCGACGTGTTCGCGAGCGTACAGGCCGATGCCGGCGACGTACACGAACGCCGTCAGAAACACGAGCGGCCACCCGTAGTTGAAAGAGCGGAGGCGCTCGACCAGGCCGGGCCCGTCTGCCGAGGTCGCGCCGCCGGTTCCGCCCGCTGTACCGGTCGCCGACCCTGTTTTCGTCTCCGACGCCGCCGAGCGGCCGGTGCGAGTCGATGCGCCCGTCGTTCCCGTCGCCGACCCCGTGTTCGTCCGGGTGTTCGTGCGCGTGCGTGTACTCGTCGACGCGTCGTTCGACGTTCCGGTGGAGGCACCGGTCGTTCCGGTCGTCGACGAACCGCTCGCCGCTCCGGGGTTCGTTCCGGACGCAGTATCGGTCCCCCCGGCCCTCGCGGTCGTCGTGCGGCCGGTTCCAGCGCTGCCGGTCGACTTTCCTGCCCCAGCCGACGCCGTACTCGACGGTCCGGACGCCGCGACCTCAGTTCCGCCGCTGCCCGAGTCCGTCGGGTTCCACTGATCCGGGTCCGGTAACCCCTCCAGACGCTTCGCCACGTAATTTTTGTGCCCCAACCGGTCGTACGCCTTTCGTTCGACCGGGTCGTTGAGGGTATCGTACCCCTTCTTGAGGGCGGTAAATTGGGCGGGGGCGCGGGGGTCGTCGTTCAGGTCCGGATGCACCTCCTGGACCCTGCTGCGGAACGCCTCTTTGATGTCCTCCTGGGAGGCGTCTTCGGGGACACCGAGGAGATCATAGAAATCGTACGTCATAGAGAGTGTTCAGTGTCGGAAACGTACCCCCATCTTATATTTCCCCTGCAAATATTCTCTCCGAAAGTCGGTCAAAAATCAGTTAGTGACGCCTGTCCGGACGGTTCGTCGCCGGCGTCGCTCCCGCTGGCCTCGGAAGTATCGTCCCCAGCGACACCGTCTGTCGTCGCCGCGTGCTCGCTCGCGCCGTCCCATCCGTCTAGGCTGGTCTGGTCGCCTGCGGCGAAACTCAGGTTCGAGACGCGGACCCCGACTTTCCGGACCGGTGCATCGGAGAACTCACCGAGGAGATCGAGTGCCACCCTCTCGACGAGTTCCGGTTCGTCGACGGGACCGGGCAGCGACCGCGCCCTGGTGTTTACGTTGTACGGCGGCGTGACCGCTTTGATCCCGATAGTGCGGTACATCGCACCGTTGCGCCGAGCGCGGTCCGCCACGGCGCTGGCGAGGGTCCGGACCTGCTGGCGCTTCCGGTCAGCGTCGGTGACCGCCTCCGCGAACGCAGACTCCCGCGAGAGACTCTTCGGATCGCCCGTCGGCGTCACCTCCCGGTCGTCCTCGCCGCGGGCGCGGTCGTACAGCTCGCGCCCGCGACTGTCGAATGCCGCTTCGAGCGTCCGCGGGTCCGTCTCGGCAATATCGCCCGCAGTGTGTACGTCCATGTCTCGCAGTTCTCTGGCGGTTACCGGACCGACGCCGTGGATCTCCTCGACGTCGAGCGGTGCCAGAAATTCCCGCAGTTCGTCCGGATGAACGACGACCAGTCCGTCCGGCTTGTCGCGGTCGCTCGCCACCTTCGCCGTGCTCATGTTCGGCGCGACGCCAACGCTCGCGACGACGCCGACCTCCCGCTCGATGCGGTTTTTGACGTGGCGTGCGAAGCCGTCGGCTACGTCCCAGGCCGTGCGGTCGGTAACGTCCAGGTACGCTTCGTCGATACTGACCTCACGGACGACATCTGCGCACTCGTGGAGGATCTCCTTTACGTCCGCGCTCACCGACTCGTAAAAGTTCATATCGACGGTGCGGTAGTAGCCCGCATCGTCGAGGTCGGAGTCCTCGGAGGCGGCGGATCTGCGAGGTAGCCGCTCCAGCGCGGTCGTGATCGCCTGGGCACTCTCGACACCGTACTCTCGGGCCTCGTAGCTCGCCGTGGCGACGGCCCCCACGTCGTCTCCGGGTTCGTACCCCATCCCGACGACGACGGGTTCGCCGCGGAGTTCGGGCTCGCGCAGTCGCTCGCAGGACGCGTAAAAACAGTCCATGTCGACGTGGAGGACGATCCGGTTGCCGTCCTCCTCGGGGACGCCCGGCAGCCGCGGCCTGTCGCCCTCCGCCATGTCAGTGCGTTGGGGGACGAGCGCAATTAAGACCGTCGCCGCTCCTTTCACCGTTCGCGAGGTACGATACCTATGGACACACCGGATCTCGATCGATTCGACTCCCGTCGGTCGACGGTCTACGCGCCCAACGGCGTCGTCGCGACCAGCCAGCCGCTCGCCGCCCAAGCGGGTGTCGCGACGCTCCGGGACGGCGGCAACGCCTTCGATGCCGCGGTGGCGACCGCAGCCGTCTTCAACGTCGTCGAACCCACGAGCACTGGCCTCGGCGGCGACGTGTTCGCTCTGTACCGCACGGCGGACGACGATGTCGGGGCGATGCGCAGCTGCGGCGGCGCGCCCGGCGATGCCACTATCGAAGCCGTTCGGTCGGCGGTCGCCGAAACCGAATCCGTCGAACCGGCTGATGCGGCGATGCCGGAACGCGGTCCGCACACGGTGACGGTCCCCGGAACCGCCCGCGGGTGGGAGGCGACGCTGGACGAACTCGGCACTATCTCCCTCACCGAGGCGCTCCGTCCGGCGATCCGGTACGCCCTCGACGGCTATCCGGTGACGGTAGTGATCGCCCATCACTGGGCGGCCGCCGAGGACGTTTTTGATCACGCGAACGCGCGCGAGGCCTATCTCTTCGACGGCGACGCGCCGACCGTGGGAGACACCGTCCGACTACCGCAACTCGGGCGTTCGATGGAGCGCATCGCCGACCGCGGTGCCGATGCGGTGTACGAGGGAGACATCGCCGACGCTATCGTCGAGGAAGTCCGGACACGCGGCGGCCTCCTCACGCGGGAGGACCTCGCCACGTTCGAACCGGAGTTCGTCGACCCCATCAGCACGACGTACTGCGGGACTCAGGTGTACGAACTCCCCCCGAACAACCAGGGCCTCATCGCCCTCGAAGCGCTCAACATCGCCGAGGAACTCGGTGCAGGCGACCATCCAATCGACTCCCCGGACCGCGTTCACTACTTCACCGAGGCGCTGAAACTCGCCTTCCACGACGGTCACCGCTACATTACCGACCCGGAGTACGAGATTGTTCCGCCCCTACACAGCAAGGCGTACGCCGCGGAACGCGCGACCGCGGTCGGCGAGACGGCGCTTTCGGACATCGACGTCGGCGTACCGAACGCCAACGCCGAGGACGCCGACACCGTACTGCTCACTGTGGCCGACGACGACGGGAACCTCGTCGCCTTCATCAACTCCCGGTTCGCCGGGTTCGGCAGCGGACTCGTCGCGGGAGACACCGGTATCGCGCTGCAGAATCGCGGCGCGTCGTTCTCGCTCGATCCCGATCATCCCAATCACCTCGAACCCGGGAAGCGACCGTTCCACACGCTCGTTCCCGCCGTCGCGAAGTTCGACGAAGACGATTGGGCCGCCTTCGGCGTCATGGGCGGGTTCATGCAACCGCAGGGGCACGTGCAAATCATCTCAAACCTCGTCGACTACGACCTCCCGCTTCAGGCGGCGCTCGACCGACCACGGTTTCGGTACCGCGAGGTCGGCAGTCTCGCCGTCGAGGAACGGATGACTGACACCGTCCCGACCAAACTCGCGCGGAAAGGCCACGACGTGTCGATCCTCGAACCGTCGCTGTTCGGCGGCGCGCAGATCGTCAGGAACGACCGGGGGACGCTCTCGGGAGCGACCGAACCACGGAAAGACGGCGTCGCTCTCGGGTACTAAAATGATGATGCAATGCCGCCCGCGTGCGGTGTGGCCGTCGCTCGCGGTCGATATGAAAAAAGCCCATCCGGCAGGGCCGGACGGGCTGGTAGTATGAATGGGTGGCGGCGAACCGGATTTCCCAGAGACTCGCGTACTCCAGTACTCGCCGGAACGCTAGTGGGCTTAACGACCGTGTTCGGGATGGGTACGGGTGGAACCCCACTGCTATGGCCGCCGTAACGCCGACCCACGGAGTCGAACCGTGGTGGTATACCGATATCGGTGGCATGAAACCGTAATGTACGTGCAATCCAGGTAACGCCTGGACCCGTTCGTGGGTACAGTGCGATGAGTGTGTGGCATTGGTCTGTTAGTGCTCGCGGACTGAACGCCTCGTTGCCTTGGCGCGTACATCCCGAGTCTATCGAACCCGTCTTCTACGGGTGACCTCAGTGGTACCTCTTTTTCAGGTGGGTTTCGAGCTTAGATGCGTTCAGCTCTTACCCCGTGTCACGTGGCTGCTCGGTACGTGCCCTTTCGGACAACCGATACACCAGTGGTGACCATTCGGAGTT